>JBEKFY010000025.1:0-57103 GCA_050013095.1 Anaerolineales bacterium
TCCCTAAAAATTGACAGTACTTCGTGATCGCCGCCGTCAGCGTCGTCTTCCCGTGGTCGATGTGCCCCATCGTCCCTACGTTCAGATGCGGCTTCGTCCGCTCAAACTTCTGCTTCGCCATGATTTCAGTACTCCTTCCTTAACATATACTATTCCGCGAAAGCCCTCAATGGGATTTGAACCCATGACCCCGCCCTTACCAAGGGCGTGCTCTACCAGCTGAGCTATGAGGGCGGTCGGTTCACAAGTTCGCTCGTCTCCGGATTCATCTTGCCTCTCGGACCCTTTGTAGCGCCGAAACTCATGAGCACATCCAGGTGGGCGGTGAAGGATTCGAACCTCCGAAGGCTATTGCCAACTGATTTACAGTCAGTCCCCTTTGGCCACTTGGGTAACCGCCCGCGCTCCTTGCTTTGGGGCTGTTGCTGGCTCGAGTTCGAGGTCGCACGCGGCCCCGAACGCCAACCACCAACACAAGCCGACGACGGGAATTGAACCCGTAACCTACCACTTACAAGGCGGTTGCTCTGCCGGTTGAGCTACGTCGGCGGCTTGCTGCCCAATTAAGCGGGGGAATTATACCAAAGGCATACCGCCTATACAAGGTATGAACGCGCTGAACTTCCGCCTTTTTGCACACGGTCCCGGTCAGGTCGGAACTCTGAACGAGGTGGCGCTGGAGTCTAACAGGATTTTTCATCCGAGTCAAGAAAAAGGCTGTACTTGTAAGCGTTTAATAGTAATGTCCCCTTTGCGTACGAATTAGAGTGTCCCCTGTGAAAGGGACAGAATGTTAAAGGCTATCTCTTGACTCCCTTTGATATCCCGCTGGAAGGCTATCTGCGCATCCAGCACGAGAGACCTCGTTTGCGTTGAGGCGGGAATTATTAAGGTCTGGCCTCGACCAGGAAATCGACTCGGGTGATCCCCGGTCCGACGCTCGAGACTTGAAAGTTGAACTCCAGGTCCTTCCCGGCTGAAAGGGGCGAGGCGGCCTCCCAGCGACGGACACCGACCAATTCTCCGGCGTCGTCATAGGCACTCGCCAGAACCCATACCGTCTGGGCTGTACCGGTCGCTGCGCTCAGATGGACCTTGCCGCTGACCTCTGCGCTCCGCCCGGACCAGTCCACACTGACCAGGGTGTTCTCAACGACTGCGGGCAGGTAGCGCGCGTCGCCAGGCAGCAGGCGGATGGAAGTCAGGATCTGCAGGCGGGGGACGACTTGCTCTGAGAGCGGCGGCGGGAAGTAAGCCGAAAGCGGCATGGATTGCCCTGCCGGCAGGATATCCAATGGCGCAAAGGCGACCTGGCTGGCGATCGCCTGCCCGCCCGGACTCAACAGACTGAATTGGGCGGAGAGATCCTCCAATGTCTCGGCGTAAAGATTGTGTACCAACGCAAAACACCACTGGCCGCCCTGGGGACCCGCCCAGCAGCGGGCCTGTTCGAACGCCAGCGGCACGGCGGTAGGGGTCGGTTCAACGGCTGAGGCCGGTCCGGAGGGGATGGTGAGTTTGGTGCCGATTACGAGCAAGGAGGGTTGGATCCCGGGGTTGGCGGCGATCAGACCTTCTAGGCTGACATGGTAGCGCAAGGCAATTCCGCTCAGCGTATCCCCCTGGACAACCGTGTATTGGAGAGGGGTCGGGGAGGGCAGATAAGCCACAGTCAGGGCAGGCAGGGGCGTGTCCAGCAGGGTGGGGGAAGCGGTCCAGTACGGCTGTGGCTCGGGGGGACCCAGCGGCTGGGTCTGAGCGACAGGCCCACAGGCACTCAAAACCAGCAGGAAGGCCAGGCAGACTGGGATACGGCGCATGGGGAAATTATACACTTTTCACTTGCCCCGGCCATCAGGCTGTGCTAAACTTTCATTATGGCTGACGAAGAGACCCTGCCCGCTGGATCCGGGCAAACGATGGTTCTCCAGGAAGCGATCGAGGCCCTGCGCAGAGGCGAACGGACGCGGGCCAGGGATCTCCTGACACGTCAGCTCAAGACCGATCATGACAACCCCATGTGCTGGGTCTGGTTGAGCGCAGCTGTGGACACCCAGAAGGAACGTATCTACTGCCTGCAAACGGCGCTCCAGCTGGATCCACAGAACGCGGCCGCAAAACGCGGCTTGATCCTGCTGGGAGGGCTTCCCCCCGACGATTCGATCCCACCCTTCCCGCTCAACCACCCGCGCCTGTGGGAGGAAGAACTGAGTGTCCCCGAGGAGGCGAAAGTGCCGCGTAGCGGCCTGGCCCACCCGCTGCTGACCCTGTTCGTCATCTTGGTGGTCAGCGCCGTGGTGCTTGCAGGCGCCTATTTTGGTTTCCTGGCGCCGAACGCTTTCGTGCCCGCCTATCTCAACCGGCCGCGCCGGCTCCTGATTACATTGACCTCCACACCCACCGGGACCATTTACGCCACGAACCTTTCCACCCTGCCTGAGCCAACCCCGCTGGCATTTCTGCTCAGCACCACCTATACACCGACTCCCCTGTATGTCCTGACCCAACATCCTGTGACCAGCCGGAGCGCGTTCGAGGCCGGCTTGCAATTCTTAAAGGCACAGGATTACAAAAATGCCATCGCCATGTTCCATCAGGCTTTGAATGCCGAGCCGCAGGCCGCGGACGTTTATTTCTACATTGGCGAGGCATACCGGATGCAGGACGATTATTCGGATGCCCATTCAGCCTACCAGACCGCGATTAATGACGATGCAGACTTCGCTCCGGCCTACCTGGGGCGTGCCCTCGCCAACTTCGGCTTGAATCCGGCCGCGAATATCTCGGACGATCTGGACAGTGCGGTCAACCTGGACCCGCACTATACGGACGCGTACCTCGAGCGCAGTTCCTACCGGCGGATGCACAACGATCCGACCGGAGCCATGCAGGATGTGCAGACCGCCCTTGAACTCAGCCCGCATTCTGCCCGGGCCTATATGATCCTGGCCCAGCTTCAGTTGGATGCCGGTGATAACCCGGACGCGCTGGCGGCGGCCAAAAATGCCAATCAGATTGACCTGACCATGATCCCTGCCTACCTGGTGCTTGCCCAGGCCTATATCGCCAACGGCCAGATCTCCCAGGCAACCAGCGCCCTGCAGACCTATACAAGGTACACACCGAATGACATTGACGCCCTCCTGACACTCGGGACGGTTTACAACTCCATCGGACAGTATCAGCCCGCCATGGACGCGGTCAACCGTTACCTCAAGGATAATCCAAAAAGTGCTGAAGCTTACGGCCAGCGCGGCTTCTCCTATCTGGGCTTGAACAACGCCTCCCTGGCAGAAATTGACTTTAAAAGCTCGGTCGCTTACGACCCAAATTACTTTGAGGGCTATATCGGTCTGGCACGGGCTTACTACGCCTTGGGGAGTGCCAATAACGCTTATATTGTAGTGGTTCAGAATTGTGAGCCGATGATGAGTGATGACGGCCAGAAAGCCGAGGTTTATTACTGGGAGGCGGTCTTTCTGGAAAAAATGGGCCAGAGCGGGCCCGCCCAGGCAAGCTGGCGCCGCTTGTTGAGCTTGCCGGAGGATGCGATGCCGGCTGATTGGCGCAATGAGGCTTTCCTGAAACTGGGGATCAAGCCATCCATAACCCCCTCGCTGCAATACACCCTGACCCCGACCGGGACCTCAACCCCCACCCCGTGAGGGCCCTCGATCGTCATTACCGGGGGATTCTTTAAGGTTTTTTCGACCTCCTGGACATCACTCCTGCGGCTGGCTGGGCTTCGGACCCCCTGCAAGGCAGACCGCTCAATCCCGGTCCGATCGCCCGGAGACCGTTTGACTTTGCACACCATTCGAAATTCGCCTGGTTCGCGTCAGGCGCAGGGGGAGGGTCATTTTTGGCGGCAGACCTCACACGGACAAAGCGCCCTTAAATAACGCCAATGATAGATCCCGCTGTCGTGCCCATCCTCCCAGACGGGCGAGATGGCATACGAACCGACCGGTGCGATGGTTTTCAACCGTGTGGCGGGAGAATCGCCCAAGGGATGTTCGAAGACACTCGGGTCAGGTGTATCGCTCATCCGGGCATGGCCACCGCGGCATGCCGCGCAAGGGCATCCGGCCCGCAGGAGTGAAAATGGGTAGCGGCTGGTGTGACCGTCGTTCCACAGGACAGTCAGTTCTTTTTTTTCGCGGTCCGCAGTCAGGGAGATGGGCTTCATGGAGACCTCGCAGGCTGGGGGTCACCGTCCCGGTTGGGAGCCGGCACCCCCAGGCGGTTAGGGGGAGAGCAGGACGCTTAGATACGTCTGGTCTGCCCAACCGGAACGGGTCTGGTCATAGGGCGCGGTCAGGTACCACCAGGTATACCCGTCTGCCTGTTTGGGGCCTTTGGTGATCTGGTAGACCTCGTTATCATAGCCCAGGAAGAGGATGGGCGCTTGCTCACCCGCATCGGAGCGTATGTTCAGACCAACACCACCGGTCCCGGTGATTTGGACGTAGACTCCCAGGGCGAACTGCCCGGGACCGGGTGTAGGGGAAGGCAGCGGTGTGGGTGGAGGCGGCGTCGGAGTTGGGGGAACGTAGCGCGGCGTCGAGCTGGGGGCTGCGATGAGGGTGATGGCCAGACGGGTGGGTGTCAAGCCAGGCTGAACCGTATAGAGACCGACCAAAACAGAGACCACGCTGGCGCATAGCAGGAGGCTGGCCAGGACCAGGGTGGCAATCACAACCTTGCGGGTCAGGACTCTCTTCATTGAACCGGTGTCCTACTTTTCGCTCACAGGGCAGCACAGGCGCTGGCGAGCCTGTACGGGCATCAGGAGGTTTAATTTTCGCGGGAGGACTTCGATGACGACCTGGCGTGCGCCGATCATCGGTTCTGCGTCCATCTGGATGGAGAACGGGGTCTCCGATTCGATCTGCGTGTTGTGGAAAGGGAGACAGCGGGCTTGTTCCGAGGTCAAATGGCGACCAGCCCGCATTGCAATGAAATGGCGGAAGGCATCTGCCAGGGTGCTTCCGGAGAATAACCAAAGGTCCATCACGCCATCGTCCAGGTAAGCGGCAGGGGAGATCTCCGCCAGTCCGCCCAGATAGTGGCGGATGTTGCTGGCGACGGCCAGCAGGTAGTGGCCCTCGATCTGCCTTTTGTCTGTGGTGACCTGCAGGTCCATTCCGTGCCATAGGGTGATATTCCAGAGGGTGGTGGCGAAAAATTCGGGGACGTTGAGGTATTTCTCAAAGCGTTTGCGCACTTCCAGTTTCTTGACGGTCAAGGCATCCAGCCCGATGCCTGCCCACATCAAGAAAGGCTGGCCGTTGCAGGTGCCCACGTCTACCGGGTACACCGGAGAATCGGCCAGCAGGCGGGCGTTTTCCCGCAGTGCGCCCCAATGCTGCCAGGTGAAGGCGTGCAGGTTCATTTCGAGCGCCCACACGTTGGAGGTCCCGGCCGGCAGGACCGCAAGCGCAGTTTGCGAGCCGATCAAACCGCTGGCGGCCTGCCCGGCGGTCCCGTCGCCGCCAACCGCGAAGACCGCAAAGAATTTCTCCTGGGCGGCCATACGGGCCAGCTGGGTGGTGTGGCGCCCGTCCACGGATTCGGCCAACTCGACCCGCCAGCCGCGCTCGTGGAGGGTGCGGACGATACCCATAACGAAGGGCCGCACCGAGATACGTCCTGCGGCTGGATTGTAGATGATCAATGCATCCACCATGGGTGTATTATACGGCGAAAATCGGAGGCGCCGCTTTCTGTGCCCGCGTCTCCGGTGGTCCGGAAAGGCTTGAAAGTCGGGAGGGCGTTCCCGGCGCAAAAATCCCCTGTGTTATAATCCCGACTGGGTTTTATGGACGAACCACGCCTGCTCAATAACCGTTATCAACTGCTAGACCAGCTCGGCAAGGGCGGCATGGCGGTCGTCTATCGGGCGCGCGATTTGATGCTCGAGCGTTTTGTGGCGGTCAAACTGCTGCGGGAAGACTATTCACGTGACCCGGCCTTCCAACAACGCTTCCGGCAGGAAGCCAAAGCAGCTGCCAACCTGTCCCATCCCAACATCGTTACGGTCCATGACTTTGGACTGGACCACGGACAGCTCTTCCTGGTGATGGAGTTTGTCCCGGGCACGGATCTCAAGACGCTGATCAAACAACGCGGCCGGTTTACTCCCGAGGAAGCCGTTCCTCTCTTGATTCAGGCCTGTGCGGGCATCGGCTATGCTCACCGCGCCGGCCTGGTGCACTGTGATGTGAAACCGCAGAATATGCTGGTCACTCCCGACCAGCGCCTCAAGGTGACCGATTTCGGCATTGCCCGGGCTTTATCGACCGTCCACCCGGGCGAACAGGCTGATGTGGTTTGGGGCTCACCGCAGTATTTCGCCCCCGAACAGGCTTCAGGGGCAGCCCCCTCGCCAGCCACAGACGTCTACTCACTGGGAGTGGTGATGTACGAGTCGCTGACCGGCTCCCTGCCTTTTCAGGCATCCACTGCGGTTGACCTAGCGCGTTTGCACATGGAGGCCGAACCGCCGCGCCTGACCGAGATGGTCCCGGATATTGCACCCGCCCTGGAACAGATCCTCTCCAAGGTCCTTTCGAAGGAACCCTCGCAGCGCTACCGGACTGCCGACCAGCTGGGTCGCGTGCTGATGAACTTCGGGAATGTCCGATCCGCGCCAGCCCTGACCTTGACCCCGGAATCGGCCTCCCTGCGTACCACCCTGCCGACCAGCACGCCTGAGCTCTCCCCCGAACCGGAGATCGATTGGCCCTCGGTTGGCCTTGGACTCGTGGCGCTGGTGGCCGTGCTGGGTCTGATCCCGTTGTGGATCTGGATATACTTCGTCTATAATCCACCCGTGCATTGATCCATGGTTTGAATGATATGGCCGTCCAGCCGCAGGTCCTTGCCCCTTCTATCCTCTCAGCGGACTTTACGCGGCTTGGAGAGCAGATTGCCGAATGCGAGGCCGCTGGGGCGGACTGGATCCACATTGATGTCATGGATGGACATTTTGTGCCCAATTTAACGATGGGGCCTTTCATTGTACAAGCATGCCGCCGGGTGACGGAGCTGCCTCTGGATGTGCACCTGATGATCGAATCACCCGAACGCCTCCTGGAGGCATTTGCGAAAGCGGGGGCGGACCACCTGACCGTCCATGTGGAGACCTGTCCCGAGATCGAAGACACCCTGCAGCGGATCAAGTCATTCGGCTGCCAGGCTGGGGTCACCTTGAATCCGGACACGCCGGCCAGCACACTGCTGCCTGCGCTCCCGTGGGTGGATGTCGTCCTGGTCATGACGGTCCGTCCCGGATATTCCGGCCAGGTTTTCATGCCTGAAATGGTGCCAAAAGTTGCCGAGGTGCGCCGCATGTTGGATGCCTCCCCGTCCGAGCACCACACCTGGTTGGAGGTCGACGGGGGCATCTCTGTTGCAACCCTGCCTGCGGTCCGCAGGGCAGGCGCGGACGCCTTCGTTGCTGCCCATGCCGTCTTCGAACACCCGCAGGGGATCGCGGCGGGAATTCGCTCCTTGCGGAAAAAGATGGTGAACGGGCGGGTGCGCTGACGAGGGTTCAGGGCCAAAGAGGACGGCCGGTCGAGGGCGGCGGATCCTGGGACCCTCTTAAATAAAAATCACGGCCTGCGCCGTGATTGAAATCCAGGAGATCCTGGAAAAAGGACCTAGGCGGTCTTGGCCAACGTGCGGATGCATTTAGTGCACAGCAGCTTCTGTACCTTGCGGCCATTCTCGATCAGGGTTACCTTCTGCAAGTTCGGGTGGAAGGGGCGGTTGGTGGCCCGCATCGAGAACGAGCGGCTGTGCCCGAAGGTTGTGGACTTACCACAATGAGCGCATTTTGCCATCGGAAATTCCTTTCTGAACGGATGAGTGCATGGCCTGCCTTGAACAAGCGGCGTATTTTACCATGAATCGCATCCTTCTACAAGCAAAGTTGTTAATCATGTTACGAGGAATTGCATATGGGTGAAGAGACTACCACAATCGGGACGATCCAGATCTCGCCAAAAGCCGTGGCGACGATCGCCTACTACGCCACCCTGGAATCTTACGGAGTGGTCGGCTTGGCTCCAAAGAACCTGGTGGAAGGTCTGGCTGCAACGATCACGCGCGAACCGGCGCACGGGGTCTCGGTGCAGTACAACGGCGAAGAGATCGATATTGAAGTGTATGTCATTATTGAATACGGCACCCGCATCACCAGCGTGGCGGACAGCGTCGCCAACTCGGTCCGCTATCACGTCGAGAAAGCGCTTGGGATGCCCATTCATACCGTCAACGTGCATGTGCAGGGGCTGCGGGTCAGCTCCCCGGATTAATGATTAATGGTTGAGGAGAGCTGAAAAGCATGGATCCTGATATCGAGGCGCGGCAGGGCCACTTCCGCTCCCTACCGCTGGATGGGCAGGCGCTCAAGCGATTGGTGGAGGCCGGCTTGATCTGGCTGCGGGCCAATCAACAAACGGTGAACGCGCTGAACGTCTTCCCGGTCCCCGACGGGGACACCGGTACGAACATGGTCCTGACCATGCAATCAGCGTTAAATGAAATTAACAACTCGGGTTTCCGCTCTATCGGCCAGATGGCGGCCGGGGTTTCTCAGGGTGCGCTGATGGGGGCGCGCGGAAATTCAGGGGTGATCCTGTCCCAACTCTGGCGGGGTTTCGCCCGCGCCTTGCACGGACAGGAGGTCCTGGACGGGCCAAGCTTGGTGAGGGCATTTGCCGAGGCCCGCGATACCGCCTACAAGGGTGTTGTACGTCCGGTCGAGGGAACCATCCTGACGGTTGCCAAGGATGTGGCCGAGGCCGCCTCCCTGGCGCTCCAGGAAACCGCGGACCCCCTGGAAATCCTGGCGCGTACCGTCCCCGCTGCGGATGCTTCGGTGCGGCGTACGCCGGAACTGCTCCCGGTCCTCAAACAGGCCGGAGTGGTTGATTCAGGTGGCAAGGGTCTCTATTTTATCCTGGAGGGGATGCTGCGCCTGATCAACGACGAGCCGCTGGATGCCCCAGCCAGTATCGTCCAGCCGATCGCCTCGATGAACATCATGAATTCGATGGATACGATCGAGGCCGGTCAGGATTACGAGGTGGTTGTGGATTTCGTCCCCGACCAGACGCTCGACCTGCAGAAGTTCTACCGCGATCTGGAGAAAATGGGCACTTCGATCCAGGTGGGGGAAGGCGACGGCTTCTACCGCATGCACATCCATGTCCCGACCGACAAGCGTAATGAGCCCGTGGATTATGTCATGGGTTTGGGCACAATCACCAAGATCGCCGTAGAGAACCTCGTCGCTCAGATGAATGAGCTCCGACAGAAATCTGACAGCGACCACCTTGGCCTGGCCAAAATCGATCCCGGCCAGATCGCGGTGATTGCCGTATCGCCCGGACCGGGGATCGCCCGTGTTTTTGCCAGCCTGGGCGTGGCAGGGATCGTTGAGGGGGGGCAGACGATGAATCCCAGCACGCAGGACATTCTCAACGCCTTCGAGAGTCTACCCACCGATAAGGTCGTCATTCTGCCCAACAACAAGAACGTCATCCTGACTGCCCAGCAGGCCCAAGAGGTGACGGTAAAGAAAGTGCACGTCGTCCTCAGCAAAAGCGTCCCGCAGGGGCTGGCCGCCATGATGCAGCTGAACCCCGACGGTGATCTGGACCTGGTGGTAGGAAAGATGTCCAGGGCTCTGGGTGAGGTCACGACCATCGAGATCACCACCGCCACGCGCTCGGTCGAGATCGATGGGGTCGCGGTTGAGAAGGGACAGGTGATCGCCCTGATCGATGGGAAGCTCGCCTGCTCGACGCTTTCCGTCGAAGCCACCTGTCTGGGCGCGCTGGAAAAGGCGCATGCGGCCGAGCACGAGCTGATCACCCTCTTCTACGGAATAGATCTCTCGTCATTGGAAGCCAACCGCATTGTGGACGTGGTCCGTGCGGCCTTCCCGACCCAGGAGATCGAAATTCAGGACGGCGGCCAGCCGCACTATCAGTTCATTATTTCGGTCGAGTAATCACCTGCCTCCGAGGGTATTCCGCCAGATTTGTAAGCCCATGTCAAAATTGTGCATCCTCACCGACAGCACCGCGCAGTTCACCCGGTCTAATTACCCCGGCCAGGATCTTGTCCGCGTGATCCCCTTCAACCTGGAACCTGACACGCAGAAAGAGGCGCGACACTCCGCGCCGTTCGTCTCACGCCCGCACTTGAGGCCGCCTGGGCCGCAGGAATTCCTGAGCTGCTTCACCCAATTGAGTCAGGAGTTTGACAATCTCCTGGTGATCACCCTTTCCGCGGCTTTAAGCCCCGCCTCCGCCCATGCGCAGGAGGCCGCGGCCCGTTACAATGACCATACCTCCATCCAAGTGGTTGACTCGCAAACCACTGCCATTGGACTGGGGCTGCTTGTTCAGGAGGCGGCTGCAGCCGCTTTGCGCGGCGATTCGTTCCAAGCCATCGAACAACAGGTCCGATCGACCATTCCGCGTATTTATCAGCTGTTCTGTATCCCGGAGCTGACCTACCTGGCAGCCTCCGGATATATCCTGACCTCCCAGGCCTTGGTTGGCGAGATGATGGGGTTGCTGCCTATCTTTGCCATGGAGGAAGGCCGTCTGACACCCATGGAGAAGGTGCGCACCCAGCGCCATCTCTTTGAATCGTTTCAAGAGTTCATGGAAGAGTTTGAAGATCCCTGCCACATCGCCCTGATGCGCGGTGCCGGATCCAACCCGCTGAGAACCCGTCCTCTGCGCACCTACGTCCAGGAGAACTTCCCCAGGACACCTTTCAGCGAGCACCCCCTTGGGCCGCATACGGCCGCGATGTTCGGGCCGCAGAGCATCGGACTGGTGATCATGGAAAACGGATAAAGCAGCTTGAGAATCAGCTTTGTCACGGATAGCACTTCCGACATTCCCGCGGAGCTGGCTGAAGAGTACGACATCGAGGTCGTCCCGGCGATCATCAATCTCAACGGCGAGAGCTATGAGGACGGAAAGGGCATTTCGCGCGAAGAGTTCTATACCCTCCTGCCGAGGTTGACCCTGCTGCCGACCACGTCGGCTCCTTCGGTGGGCAGCTTTCAGGAACGCTATGAGCGCCAGCTGAGGGCGGGGGCCACGGCTGTCCTGTCGATTCATCCGCCGGAAAGTTTGAGTGGCATCATCAATGCCGCCCGGCTGGCTGCCGTGGAGTTTGGCGATCGCGTCCACGTTCTGGACAGCGGTCAGGTGAGCCTGGGGCTCGGCTTCCAGGTTTTAATGGCCGCTGAACAGGTCCAGAGCGGGGCCCTCTTGGAGGAGACTCTGGCCCGGATCCAGGGGATCCGCCAGCGGATCCACCTGGCTGCCGTGCTGGACAGCATCGAATACGTTCGCCGCAGTGGACGGGTATCCTGGGCAAAGGCAATGATCGGGAGCGTGCTGCGGGTCCAGCCGCTGATCTCCCTGCAGGTCGGCATTGTCGAAAGGTTGGGACAGGTGCGCACGCGCGCCCAGGGTGTTCTGCGCCTGAGTGAGCTGCTCAATGCCTGGGAACCGCTTGAACGGCTGGCCGTTCTGCACACCAATACCGAGGCCTCCGCCAAACACCTTTTAGAAGAATGGCGAACCCGCGTCCCGATCCCGCCGCTCCTGGTAAACGTGACCACCGTGGTCGGCACCCACGTCGGACCGAACGCCCTGGGGTTTGTGGGGGTTTCGTCTGTGTAGAGGTTGATTTGGCTTTTCCTCGGGGCGCGGCGCGAAGATCGATCTTCGCGCCGCGCGGGTTAAATGCCATGATAAAATACTCCCATGCGGCCTTCCCTGGAAAAATTGCGGAAATTCTTCCGCCTTGAGCACTCGAACGGCTATACCGATAACGCGGTGATCGGCGGGCTGGCGAAAACCCTGGATATCTGGGAGGGCGAAGCCCGCAATGACGGCCTGCCGGAGGACGTCATCCAGTCCGTAGGAGCTGTGCTGCGCGGCTATGGGGATCAGGATCCGGAGGCGCGGGCCGAGTCCTTGCAGGGTCTGTGGAAGCAAATCGGCGAGAAAATGCCAGAGGCGGCTCCGGTCAGCAGACACGCCTCGAAAGAGCCCCTGCAGGAGGACAGGCTGCAGGTGGCCGTGGCGGATATTCCTCCCGCGGCCCAACCAGCTGTGCCGGATGAGATGGAAGCGGCCCCTGTCCCTGCGCCTGCTCCGGAGAGAACGGCGGCGCGTCCCGAGCCAAGAGGCCCAGGCCGGGCCGAAGGTCGCCCGGGCGGTATTACCAGCAAGACGCCCATCGCTTTGAATGCTTCCCTGACAGTCCTGGCAGGGGTAGGGCCGCGTCACGCCGCCATGCTGGCCAGGCTGGGTTTAAATACCCTGGGGGACATGTTGTATTATTTCCCGCGTCGCTACGACGATTACAGCCAGCTCAAACCCATCCATGATCTGTTTTACGGCCAGCAGGTCACCGTGATCGGAACGGTGATATCCGTCCACCCCCGCCAGGTGCGCGGTGGGAAGATGTCCATCTTCGAGGGGGTCATCAACGATGGAACCGGGGGATTGCGTCTCACATGGTTCAATCAGCCCTGGCTGGCCAACCGCTTGAAGGTGGGGGAGGCGATTTCTGTCTCAGGCGTGGTCCAGCAGTATCTGGGCCGATTGGTCATGAACAACCCCGATTGGGAGCCGGTGGAGGCCGAGAACCTGAGCACCAACCGCATCGTGCCGGTCTATCCGCTGACGGCCAACGTCACACAGAAGTGGCTGCGCAGGCTTGTCCACCAGGTGGTTACTTACTGGGCTCCCAAGCTGACCGATCACCTGCCGGATTCCATCCGCCGGTCTGCCGGTCTCATCGATCTCAGCACAGCCCTTCTGCAGGTCCACCGCCCTGAGACCCAGGATCAGCTGCACGCGGCCCGCCAGCGCCTGGCTTTCGACGAAATTTTCTTCCTTCAGATGGGCGTCCAGCGCCAGAAGCGCGACTGGAAAGTGGGGACGGCGCGTGTCTTTGAAGTCTTAGACGACTGGCTCGCTGCCCGCCTGGCGGTGCTGCCCTTCACCCTGACCGAGGCCCAGCGGCGCGCCGTGGCGGAGGTGCGCTCCGACCTGAAATCCGGCACACCGATGAATCGTCTGCTGCAGGGCGATGTCGGTTCTGGGAAAACCGTCGTGGCGGCCTTGGCGAGCGCGATTGTCGCCCGCTCCGGCGCACAGTCTGCGATCATGGCGCCCACATCGATCCTGGCCGACCAGCACTACCGCAGTTTTGTATCTTTGCTGGCCGGAGAGGAGACCCTCCAGCCTGAAGCGATCCGGCTGCTGATCGGGGATACCCCTGAACGGGAGAAGGAGGCGATCCGGGCCGGGCTGGCGAGCGGTGAAATAAAAATCCTCATTGGAACGCACGCCCTACTGGAAGGACCGATCACCTTCTCCGACCTGCAGTTTGTTGTCATCGACGAACAACATCGCTTTGGTGTCGAGCAGCGCGCCTCCCTGCGCTCCAAGGGCACCAGCCCCCATCTCCTGGTGATGACCGCTACCCCCATCCCACGTTCGCTGGCTCTGACCGTTTATGGAGACCTGGACCTGTCGGTCATGGATGAAATGCCTGCCGGCCGCCAGAGCACCGAGACCCATGTCCTTTTCCCGACCGAGCGGGAGCGGGCGTACAGCCTGATTCGCGGCCAGATTGCCAGCGGACATCAAGCTTTCATCGTCTACCCGCTGGTGGAGGAGAGCGAAAAAAGCGAACTGCTGGCAGCTACGGAGGAACATGAGCGGCTCCAGAAAGAGATCTTCCCGGACCTCCGGCTGGGATTGCTGCATGGCCGTATGCGACCGGAAGAGAAGGATGCTGTCATGCTGGCCTTCCGCGCCTGCCAGTATGACCTCCTGGTCTCGACCACCGTGGTCGAGGTGGGCGTGGACATTCCGAATGCCACCGTGATGCTGGTTGAAGGCGCCAATCACTTCGGGCTGGCCCAACTGCATCAGTTACGCGGGCGCGTCGGGCGTGGCGAGACTCAGTCCTTCTGCCTGCTGATCCCGGACCACGACGACGCGATGGAGAACGAGCGCCTGGCTGCCATGGCCGAGACCAACGACGGTTTTGTCCTGGCAGAGCTGGACCTAAAGCAGCGCGGCCCCGGCGAGTTCCTGGGCACCCGCCAGGCAGGGTACGCCTCCAGTCTGCGCATGGCTTCCTTGAGCGATATTGCGATGATCGAAAAAGCCCGTCTCCAGGCCCAGGGGCTGTTCGAACGTGACCCGGATTTAAAGGAGCCGGAGCACCAGCTCCTGGCTGAAGCCCTGCAGCGCTTTTGGAGCGGCGGGAAAGGTGATGTGAGCTGAGCGGGTTGAGCCGGAGGGCAGACCGGACAGGGTCCCTCAGGCGAGCTGAATAGAGATTGGAGCTGGCATGGTGCGTGCAGTATTCCCCGGAACGTTTGACCCGATCCATTACGGTCATATCAACATCGCGGCGCGCGCCGCGCGCCTCTTTGATGAGGTCTTTGTTGCCGTCTACGATCGACCGTTGAAAACCCTGCTGTTCTCTCCCGAAGAGCGCATCGCCCTGGTCACCGAGACCTTCAAGGGGCATGCCAAAATCCGTGTGGTCGGCTACAGCGGCATGACGGTGGATTTCTGCCGTCAGATCAAGGCTCAGGTCATCGTGAGAGGGCTGCGCGTCTTCTCTGATTTCGAACTTGAATTCCGTATGGCACTCGCCAATCACCGCCTGGCCCCGGATATCGAAAGTATCGCCTTCATCACTGACGAGGAGCACACCTTCCTCTCGTCGAGCACCGTACGGGAGATCGCTTCGCTGGGGGGTGATGTTTCCAGCATGGTCCCCCCGCACGTCGAGTCGGCTTTAAAGGAGAAAGTGAAGGACATGAGTGACCAGCAATTAAAGCCATTCGGGATTAAAATATAGAAGCGGTGCTTGCGCCACAATGAGCGGAGGAGCCCATGGATATCCTTCACCTGGTCGATCGTCTGGAAGAGTTATTTAATGAAAGCCATCCAATCCCGTTGACGCATAATGTCATCGTGGATGAGGACCGCTTCCTGGATATTATTGATCAGATGCGCATCTCCATCCCGGAAGAGGTTAAAAAGGCACAGCAGGTTTTTTCCCAGAAAGACCGGGTCCTGGCCCAGGCGCAGGAGGAAGCAAACCGGACCCTCGCCTTGGCGCGTGAGAAGGCTGATCAGCTGATTGAGAAGGACTCCATCGCGCAGGATGCCCAGCGCCGCGCCGGTCAGATCCTGGAGCAGGCGCGTATGGAAGCCGAGAATGTCAAAGCCGGGGCAGAACAGTACAGTATGGACGCGTTGATGAACCTGGAGGTCGAACTGGAGCGACTGCTGAACCAGGTGCGCAATGGCATCCAGGTCCTGGAGCAAAAGCGCCCTCCCATCGAGCAGGCCAAAACCCTGGACAAGTAAACACAACGACCTCCGCTTTTTTCTACGGAGGTCGTTTGATTTAATCGAGAGGCTGGTTAGGCACCCGTCCGGTCTACCTTGCGGATGACCATGATCACCTTACCCTTGATCTCCAGTGGTTCGTCCTTGGGGTAGTAAATCGGTTTCATGGTCGGGTTGGCAGGCTGCAGGCGGTAGCCGTCCTTTTCCTTGAAGAAGTACTTCAAGGTGGTTTCGTCGCGCGCCTGGAGCCAGATCGCCACCATGTCCCCGTTATTGGCCTTTTGGGCCGGTTTCATGACCACAATATCCCCGTCGTTGATCATGGCGTCGATCATGGAGTTGCCCTGGACCCGCAGGGCGTAGGGTTCCAGGCCCTTTTCTTGCGGTGGGAGCAGGCTGCGGGCGACATCGACCGCATCCAATTCGTCTCCGATGTAGGTGATCCCGGGATCGGGAACCAGGATGGGCTTACCGGCGGCGATGGGTCCAAGGATGGGAATCTTCACCACGTTGGTGCTGCTGGCGTTGGTCAACCGCACCGCGCGCGAATATTTGGCGTCCCGCTCGATCAAACCCATCTCCGTCAGCTGCTTAAGATAGTAGGTGACCACCGAGGTGGAGGAAATCCCGGTCGCCTCGCCGATCTCCCGGATGGAGGGGGGGTAGCCCTGCTCCCTCAGCCGCAGGTTGAGAAAATCCAGGATTTTCTGATGGCGTTCGGTCAAACCTTTTCGTGTTCTCACCATATGGTTCTTCCTTTCCCGGCCAAACAAACATTTGTGCTAATAATATAACACGAACACCCGTTCTATGTCAAGTGGGAATTTCCTGAATTTCAGGTGTTGGTTCGGGCATTAAAAAGGGATAGGTCCTTTCGGCAAAAGATCTCAAGGGCTTCCAGATAATTGGTTGGATGGCGATCCTCCGTCCGGAAGCCCCTGTTGAAATCTTGGGGAGCGTGGGCATCATTTCTGGAGAAAGTGCAGCAACCTCTCCTGCCTTCCGCAGGAGAGGTTGCTGGAGAAGTACCCCTTTTATGGATCAGCGGGGTTTACGCCGCGGGGTGTTTGATGGGATCTGTCGGTGGGTTCAGCGCCCGTAGTTTTCTTCGGAGGTTTTCTCGAACAGCTCCTGGAGCGGCAGTTTTGCCCAAGCGGCATATTTTTTCATATCCAGGCCGAGTTTTGCGGCCACGCCGCGGCCGTAATCGGGGTCGGCCTTGTAAAAATGTACCAGCTGCCGGACCACAATACGTTCCGGAACGCCCTGCATGGCTTCTGCCAGATTGCTGAAGAGCTGTTCCTTCTGGCTGGCGTTCATCAGGCGGAACAAGCTGCCGGGCTGGCTGTAGTCATCGGCGCCCTCGCGGGGGTTGTAGCGGTCAGCATCGCCGGAGATCTTGAGCGGGGGCTCCAGGTAGCGCGGGTCCTCCACCGGGCCGCCGAAGCTGTTCGGTTCGTAGTTGATTGCGCCGCCAGAATTGTCGTCGAAACGCATGTTGCCGTCGCGGTGGTAGGTGTTGACTTCGGCATGCGGCTTGTTGACCGGCAGGGCGGCGTAGTTCACGCCCACGCGGTAGCGGTGCGCATCGGCATAGGACATGATGCGGGCCTGAAGCATCTTGTCGGGTGAGAAGCTGATGCCGGGGACAATGTTCGAGGGTTCGAAGGCAGCCTGCTCGATCTCGGCGAAATAGTTCTCGGCGTTGCGATTCAATTCCAGGATGCCGACCTCGATCAGCGGGTAGTCGGCGTGCAGCCAGACTTTGGTCAGATCGAAGGGGTTGATCGAGTAGGTCTCAGCCTCTTTCTCTGGCATGATCTGAATCTGGAATTTCCACTTGGGGAAGTCGCCGCGCTCGATGGCTTCGAACAAGTCACGCTGCGAGCTTTCGCGATCCTTGCCCACGACTGCGGCTGCTTCAGCGTTTGTCCAGTTCTTAATGCCTTGCATGACTTTGAAGTGGAATTTGACCCAGAAGCGTTCGTTCTTGGCGTTGATGAAGCTGTAGGTGTGGCTGCCGAAACCGTTGACGAAGCGGTAGCCCTGCGGCAGGCCGCGGTCGCTGAACAGGATGGTCACCTGGTGCAGGCTTTCTGGCGAGAGCGACCAGAAATCCCACATGGCGGTGGCGGAGCGCATATTCGTCTTGGGATCGCGTTTTTGGGTGTGGATGAAATCGCTGAATTTGTAGGGATCACGGATGAAGAAGACCGGGGTATTATTGCCCACCAAATCCCAGTTGCCTTCCTCGGTGTAGAATTTGATCGCAAAGCCGCGCACGTCGCGTTCGGCGTCCGCTGCACCGCGTTCGCCAGCGACCGTGGAAAAGCGCAGCAGGCAGGGGGTTTGTTTGCCCACTTTGGAAAAAATGGCGGCTTTCGTATACTTGGTGATGTCTTTGGTAACCGTGAATGTGCCGAAAGCCCCCGAGCCTTTGGCATGCACGATACGTTCAGGCACGCGTTCGCGGTTGAAGGTCGCCATTTTTTCGAGCAGTTGATAATCCTGCATCAGCAGGGGGCCGCGTGGACCAGCGGTCAGCGAATTCTGGTTATCGCCGATCGGGTTGCCCACTGCGGTGGTCAATTTCTTTTTTTTAGCCATCGGTATCTCCTTCTCTAAAATGGATGAACGGGTTCTGTCAATTGGCTTGATACTGGATCAGGAAGGTGATCATCATGATGGGTGCGCCGCCTCCTTATTACTAAATCAATCGCGTTTCGATGATACCTGTCCGCAGGGAATAAAAAAGAGAAGATCCATCAACCGCCTCGTCTGCAATCAGGGCAAAGTCCGTAGAACGCGATTTGGGGGCGGACGATCTGAAACCCTGAAGTTTTCTCCAGCCTTTTGATCGCAGAAAGATCGAGGTCCAGGTCTCCATCCACGATCTTGTTGCATTGCATGCAAATCAAATGGGGATGGGGCTGAGGTCGATTGCCGTCATAGTGGCTGTCGTCCCGCAGGTCGATCTCCAAGACCTGGTTTATTTCCTTGAGCAGAGCCAGGGTTTTGTAAACCGTCGCCTGACTCATGGTCGGGAAACGGGGCCTCATTTCCGTGTAGAGTTGAGCCGCGCTGGGATGCCCCGCGCTGGCTGCAATCAAACGCACCAGCTCGACCCGCTGGGGTGTCAGCCGGAAAGCACGTTCTTTCAGCGCAACGATCAACTCATCAAATCGGATATCTGGATCAGGCATGGGTTTTGCTTTCGGAAAATGATTATTTATAAATAATAATTATCCATAATTATATCCGATGGAATTGGAAATAGCAAGAGTTGAAATTCATTTTTGCAAAGGCGGCAGAATGCTCAAGACCCTGGACAGGATACCGAACGGGAAATGGAAAGGTAGCCAATCGAACCATCAGAAGATTTCGGTGGCGATCGGATCACGGAGGTTCACGATCCGACGCGTCGGTTTAAGGTAGCAGGTCTTTTTCAATAAACCAGGAATAGGTCCAGGAGCATGTACGCCCGAAATGACCCCAGCAGATTCACCCCTTTCGGCAGGGTCCGCGCGGCCATCTGCAGGTGCCATCCACGCCCGACCGCCATGACCAGCAGCGCCGGCAGGAGGATGAAGGTGACCTTGCGGCCGCTCTTTCGTTGGGACGAGGCGGTCATGGAGGTCTCTTTCTGAAAAAGGAATTTCAATGGGATTGATCGTCCCGCCGAATGAATCCGGTCTGAGGATCGAAGGGCAAAGGAAAGCGGGCCGTTCGGAAAAAACAGGCTGAATTTTGCGACCTCGTTTTCATCTTATCAGCTTCGACTTTGAAGAAGGAATCGGGAACCGTCCCATGATTCCGGAACCTGCCCCGTCAGCCTGGGGCAGCAGGGAGGCAAGCCCGGTGCCTGGTGTCCGTTAAGTATGGAATGTTTGGGCGATATTAATAATATGCAAGTGTATATCAATATTATTAACTATTAATACTTGACAATATCAATAATATGTATATAATATCAATTAGATTTAATTGTCGATGAGATCCCCGAAAGGAAGTCTCGGTCATGTCTTTTTTCCATGCTTACCAGGCTTATGAGCACCAGCGAGAAATAGGCGCCTTTGGTCCATACCCCAAGGAAGGTCGGTCTTCCCAGGAGCTGGTGCTCCACCTGCTGGACGAAATCGGCGAAGGGCTCATCCGGGCCGGCTCCTATTTAAAAACCCGCCCTTGGATTCATCCCTCCACTGGCAGTATGTCGACGCTCCGGAGGTTAAACCCATGAAAACCGCCTTGAGCAAATGCCCGGTCTGTGGAGGGGAGCTGACCGTGACACACCTGCATTGCGAATCCTGCGAAACGACCATCGAAGGCCGCTTCGCCAATGGTACCTTTGCCGGCCTGACCCCGGAGCAACTGGACTTTATCGAGACCTTCATCCGCTGCGAGGGCAAGATCAACCGTATGGAAGACGAGCTGGATCTCTCCTATCCGACCATCCGTAACCGGCTGCACGAGGTCATCCGCGCCCTCGGTTACGAACCCGGCAAGGAGGAAGCCGCCGATATCCCTGAGGAGAAACGCCGCAGCGTCCTGGAGGATCTCGATGCCGGCAAGATTTCAGCCGAGGAGGCCATGCGCCTCCTGAATGGAGAGGAGTAATTAGCATGAAGCAGCAAACCATGGCGGTCGGTCCGGAGCCCAGCGTGGTTGTGGGAGCTGTGGCAGGTGATCTCCGCGTGGCTGGCTGGGACCGTTCCGAGATCCTGGCCAAGACCGATGGCGGAACATTGACCCTCAGCGCGGAAGGGGAACAGGTGCTCATCTCCTGCGACGAGAGTTTGATCCTGTATCTGCCGCGCCGGGCGAAGCTATCCCTGGACCGCGTCTCCGGGGATGCCGCCTTGCAGGCGCTACAAGGTCCGCTGGTGATGGGATCCGTGGATGGGGACCTGTCCATGAACGACCTCGATCAGGTAACCCTGGAGGCGGTCTCCGGTGACGCCTCCCTCCGCAACATGGGTGTTCTGGACATCCAGAAGGTTGCGGGCGACCTGTCCTTACGCGGCGGACGGGGAAGTTGTGCGATCGAGTCGGTCAACGGGGATGCCGCGGTGCACAGCGTGACGGGCGGTGTGACCTTTAAGACTATCAATTCTGACCTGACCCTCAGCAAAGTGCGCGGCGAGGTGGAGGTTGGTGTGTCGGTTGGCGGGGATGTGTCCGTGCGGGATGTGGAGGGTGGGGTGGCCCTCAAGCAGGTGGGGGCCGACCTTTACCTGCGCAATGTGCGCGGGGCGGTGGAGGCCAATGCCGGGGCCGACGCCACTTTGTATTTACAGCCACTTCCCGGACAGGAGTACCACATTCAGGCCGGAGGGGACCTGCTCGTGCGCCTGCCGCCGGATGCAGATGCGAAGCTGCATCTCACCGGCAGTTCTCCCGAGGACATCCAGGTGGATTTCCCCGGGGTTGAATTGAAGGGTGGGCAGAAGGAGCAAGAGGTCACTTTAGGCAACGGCGCTGCGCAGATGTTCCTGGCTGCCTCAGGTGATTTGATCGTCACCAGCCGGGCTGAGAAGTGGGACTCGGCTGCGGATTTCGGCTTCGGCATGCTGGATAACTTCGAAATGCCTGAAATTCCGGGCATCCCTCCGATCCCTCCGATCCCTCCCATTCCGGCTCTGTCACCGGAATTGAACGAACGCATCACCCGGCGGACGAGGGAGGCGGTAGAGCGGGCCCAATCCAGGATTGAGGCTGCCAACCGCCGGGCCGAGGCCCGGGTCGCGGCCGCAATGCGCCGGGCGGAGGCCAAGGCGCGCGCTTCCGAGGCACGCGCCCGCAACTGGCATGGAAGGCTCGTCATGGGTGGCCGGTCGGGTGCGAACCCATCCGGCCAGGCGCCCGAGAAGGGTGAACCGGTCAGCGACGAGGAGCGCCTGACGATCCTGAAGATGCTGAAGGAGAAAAAGATCTCCCTCGAAGATGCCGAGAAATTACTGGCAGCCCTGGAAGGAAAATAAACACCGACCGTCTTCTCCCCTAGCCCCTAGCCCCTCGCCTTGACTACGGGATGGTGGGACGGGGAGCAGAGATGAAGGAGCACGCCATGACTGACCGGGAACGCGCACAGGTCTTGAAGTTGATCGAAGAAGGCCGGATTACGCCGGAGGAGGGACTGCGCCTGCTGCAGGCCCTGGAGCAGAATCCTGCCGAGGACGAGGTCCGTCCGTCGGAACCGGCGGCTGCCCCTCATCCAGAGCAGGACCCCGGGCAGGCAGAAAGCGGGGCGCGGCCCGGACCCTTTCCGGACCCGGCTGTCCAGCGCGGGGTGGAGATCACCCGCCGATTGTGGTTGTTCATCCCTCTGGCGACCGGCACGCTGGTCACCGTACTCGGCGGATGGATCATGTACGCCAATATGCATCCGTCCTCTTTCAATGCCTGGTTTTACTGTCTGGGACTGCCGGTAGTGCTCGTCGGCGTAGCCCTCATGGCATGTGGATCCGCCAGCCAAACGGCACGCTGGATCTACCTGCGTGTCGAGCAGAAGCCGGGCGAGCGCCCCCGGCACATCGCCCTGGGCTTCCCCCTGCCGCTGGGCCTGGCAGCCTGGATCCTGCGGAACTTCGGGCATTACATTCCCAATATGGACCAATTCACGGTGGATGAGGTCTTCGTGGC
This sequence comes from Anaerolineales bacterium, assembly GCA_050013095.1. GTDB lineage: Bacteria > Chloroflexota > Anaerolineae > Anaerolineales > Villigracilaceae > UBA877. The sequence continues at coordinate 22,077 of JBEKFY010000025.1, forward strand.
CCTCGGCCAGACGACTTCCTCGGATTCGCCGCTGGTGGTCAACGTGGATGAAGGGGCTGGCGGTGACCGGGTCCAGGTCTATCTCGGATAAGCGTCCGGGGCGGACCGGCTTGAGATTAATAGCAGGAGGTTGGTAATGGCAAGCAGTGAAGAACGGATGAAGATTTTGAAGATGATCGAAGAAGGCAAGTTGAGCGCCGAGGAGGGGACGCGATTGCTCTCAGCCTTGAGCAGCGGCAGCCGGCTGGTGTCCTCAGCGGGGGGCCTCGCGGCCAGCGGCGCCAAGTGGCTGCGCGTGCGCGTCACCGATGTCAATACCGGGCGGTCCAAGGCCACGGTGCAAATCCCGATCGCCCTGATCGATGCCGGGATGAAGATCGGCGCCCATTTCGCGCCGGAGATCGATGGCGTGGACATGACCGAGCTGATGGAGGCCCTGCGCACCGGCATGACCGGTAAAATCATCGACGTAACCGATGACGAGGACGGCGAACATGTCGAGATCTTCGTGGAGTAGGCCATGATGACCCCGGAAACCTTGGAAGAGACATTTCAGGTCACCGGTCCGGCGCGCCTGAACCTGAGCAACATTCGCGGTTCGGTGGATCTCAGGCGCGGTGAAGATCAGCACATCCATGTCACCGCGGTCAAGCAGGCGCATAGCGGTGATGTCGATGGGACCGAGGTCGAATGGTCCCAGGCGGCCGACGGGGCCGTGACCATCGCCACGCACTTCCGAGACGCCCCCTGGAGCTGGTTGTTGGGTTCGCACCCCTGTTGCGTGGATTATGTGGTGAAAGCGCCGCGCACCTGTTCACTTAAAGTCAAAGGGGTGAGCAGCACCATCTCTGTGGAAGGTTTTGAAGGTGAATTCGAGTTCCACTCGGTCAGCGGTGAGGTCTCGTTGCATGACCTGACCGGCCCGGTCAGAATCCACACGGTGAGCGGGGCGGTCTCCGCTGAGGACCTCAAGGGGGCCCTCCATCTGGAGACCGTCTCGGGAGACGCCGAACTCAAGTCGGGGAACCTGCCGTCCGTAGAGGCCAGCACAGTCAGCGGGAAGGTGGACTTGCAGACGCCGTTGGGGCAAGGATCGTATCGCTTCAGATCGGTATCGGGCGATGTACACCTGAGGGTCCCCCCTGAAAGCCGCTGTTCGCTTGAACTGCATACCCTGAGCGGAGAGATCCGGACGGATTTCCCGCAGAGAAGCGCCTTCCGGACGCACGGCTCTCGTGTAGCAGAAGTTCGGGGCGGTGGTGTTCAGATCTCCCTGAACAGCATATCGGGCGATCTACGGCTGGATTGTGATGGGGAGCTCCTGGCGGACGTCTCTGCAAGGGGAACCCCCTCGGCGGGTGAGCGCCGTGCGGTCCTTGAACGCGTGGAGCGCGGCGAGATAACCATCGAAGAAGCACTCGCCCTGCTGTGAGCTTAGACCAGAAGGGGAGAACATGAACGCACGACCGAAGAGCAAAGACCAGCCCGATTACGGGAACTGGGTGTCCAAAAAGCTGATCTATGTGCCGGGAATTGTCTCCCTGGCTTTCTGGGGATTGGCATTCCTGTCCCTGTGGTGGATGCTCCCGGCCGCGCTCTTCCTGTGTGTGGCGGTTTACTTTGGCTATGCCAGGTTTCTCTTCTCTTCGCGAGGGAAAAATATTCAGGCCCGCATCCGGGGACTGGTGCTAGACCACCTGGATTGGAAGGGCGAAGGACAGGCTCTGGACATCGGTTGCGGTGGCGGCGCCTTGGTCATCGAGCTGGCCCGCCAGCACCCGCAGGCCAAGGTCTGCGGGATCGACTCGTGGGGCGAAGATTGGGAATACTCCCAAACGGTCTGCGAGCAGAACGCCCAGCTGGAGGGGGTCGGAGAGCGGGTCATTTTTCGGAAAGGCAGCGCCTCGGAACTGCCGTTTGATGATGAATCCCTGGATGCCGTGGTGAGCAATCTGGTTTTCCACGAGGTCAAGGAGACTCCAGACAAGCGCGAGCTTGTCCGGGAGGCCCTGCGGGTGCTGCGCAAGGGCGGGAAGTTCGCCTTTCAGGATTTGTTCCTGTTCGAGCGCTCGTACGGCAGCCCGGCTGAGCTGGTCGAGACGCTCCGCGGCTGGGGTATGAGCCGGGTGGAGTTCATCCCGACCCGCGAGGCGACCTTCATCCCGCACACCCTGAAACTGCCCTTTATGGTCGGCACGCTCGGCCTGCTCGCCGGCGAGAAATGAATCCGGGCTCGCGCCAGGTACCTGGGCGTCATCGGTGCCTTCCATGTCGTCTAGATATTGATCCCCGGAATGAATTTGGCTGGGGAAGCCGAAGAGCATCATAAGCAGAACCTCCCGCTGGTTTTGGGCCAGCGGGAGGTTCTTTATAGTGTGTTTTTCTGCTTTTCCAGGAGCAGCGGACCGACCCGGTCGATGATCCAGCCAAAAGCCAGTTCGGCCCAGGGGACTAGCCTTAGCCAGTTGGGCACATAAATGACCCGCTGGGGGCGCCGGATCAGGCCCCAGATGCGGCCGGCAACCGCTTCGGCGCTGACCCCCACCTTCTCGGTCGGGACGTGTAGACCGTTCTCATGCTGGAGGGCGGCCTCCCCGAATTCGGTCCGGACCGCTCCGGCCCGCACCACGCTGATATGCACACCGGTCCAGCTGAGTTCACGGAAAAGGGCAGTACTGAAGTTGTCGAGGAAGGATTTGGTTGCTCCGTAGAGGGCTATGCCCTGGCTGGGGATGCTGCCGGAGATCGAGCCAACATTGATGATGTGGCCGGCATTGCGCTCACGCATCCTGTGCAGAAAACCAAGGGTGAGCTGGACCACCGCCTCGACATTGACCTGCAGCATTTCCAGGGCGGTTTTCCAGGACATCTCATCGCCGTAGCCGTACCAGCCCAACCCGGCATTGTTGACCAGGATGTCGATTTCCCCGAAGTGTCTGGCGACCTCCTCGAACACGCGTAGTCGGTCCGCCTCGCGGGTCAGGTCGGCACCGATGGCGTAGGCCCGCCCGCCTGCCTGACGGATTTCCTCGGCCAGACGGTCCAGACGGTCCTGCCGCCTGGCGACCAGCACGACCTGCAGGCCTTCCTTCGCCAGCCGTTTCGCGGTGGCTGCGCCGATGCCGGAGGAAGCCCCGGTCACCACGGCCACTTTATCTTTCCAGGGGTTATCGTCCACGAGATTACCTTTAGCCTTGTAAGAGCTGATATTCGGTGCGCAGGGCAAAAAAGCTCCACGGCGCGCCGGCCAAGTCGCTAAGCCAGAACAGCAGGATGACACAGGGGATCAGGCATGTCAGCACGCAAACGGTCACGAAGGCTGCCGCCCCGCCGCGTGTGAGCAGCGTCCAGCGAAAGAGCGGCACCAGAGTCTCCCGCCCGGTCATCATGGAAAAGAAGCCCATGAAGATGAGCGGCATGCCTGCCAGGTGGATCCAGACCTCGTGCATGAGCGAGAGGCTTACCAACCTCAGCAGCGGGTTGGGGAAGAAGACCAGCATGAGGCCCAGGCCGGCGACATAAATGCCGAAAAGGAAGGCGCTTTTAGCCGAGCCGTTCACTTCAGCCTCGGAGAGGATATTTTCAACATAGTCCCTTTAAGGTTCAAAGAGCACTTCTCCCTTGGGTGCGGGCGCCTTTTTGCCCGCAGCATAGACCAGGCCGAGCAGCGCAAGGTGGACGGTGCTGACCAGCAGGATGAGCCACAGGATTTCGTGATATCCGCCGGCAAGTGTGAACAGGATATCGGAAAAGTGGAATAAAACGACCACCGCGAAGATTGGCAGATCACCTTTCAGCGTCAGCGGGGACTTCATCCTGCCCCGCCAGAAGACGGCCAGCAGGATGGTCGGGAAGAGGATGTGGAAAGCCAGCATGATCCATTCACCCTTCGTTCCCTTGGTAAAGAACGGCGCCAGCCACAGCAGGTACTGCGAGAGCGGGCTGACCATGGTTAGGAGTGCCAGGAAAATTGCCAGGAACGGATAAATATAGCCCACGACCGGTTTGTATCCGGAGCGTGTAAACCACCATCTCCCGATCAAGAAATAGGCCGCCGCGTAGGCCATGATCAGGGTCCAGCCTGGAAAGTTGTAGACCGGCACGCCGTAAATGTTCACGGCACCCCGGGGAAGCAGCCAGCTCCAGCGGCCGCTGGTCAGACCATTAACAGTGAAGACCTGCCTGCCGGTGTAAGGGTCCAGTGAAAAATCCTGCAGCATTCCGAACAATCCGACAATGAAGGGCTTGCACCAGGCCGGGATTTCCATCTTGTCCAGCAGCCAGAGACCGGTCACCAGGACGTCCATTTCGATCAACGGGACGGTCAGCGGCACGTCGCCGATCATCAGCAGCGAGCGCCCGTAGACGTACCATCCCTGCACGACGGCAAAGTTCTCGTAGATGCTGGCGTAGAAAAAGACAAAGCAGAAACACTCCAGCATGACGACGGCCGGATGCCGGCTCTTGCGGACGATGAAGACCGCCACCAGCAAGGTGATCAGGATGGTCAGGATATCGGCGAGCAGCCAGGGCACCGGCATGGGATGCTGGAACAAGTACTGCACGATGATTTCTCCTGGTGGAGGGGACTATCGATCGTAGTCAACGGCTGGTCGGCTGATCTCGCCGGCGTGCAGGAATGAGGCTGCTGCGCCTGACGGGCGAAAAGCAGGCCGAGGACATCAGACACGTGTGTCAGGAACCAGATCGTGGAAGAGGTCCCCGCGAGATTGAGACGAATGACACCGCAATCCAGGGATTCATTAAGCAGCTCCAGTCTTCTTGAACAGGCGGCCATTTTCCAGGAACCAGCGCGTCGTATCCGCGATTGACTCGTAAAGCATACGCGGATGGTAGCCCAGCGCGCGGGTGGCCTTGGCGTGGCTGATCTGTGAGTTGCTCTGCAGGACTTCCAGCGAGTAATGGGTCAGGCGCGGTTTGGCCTTGCTCAGGCGATAGTAGATTGGCGTGAACCGCGCGGCAAATTCCGCCAGATTGAGGGGGATTTTGATGCGCGTGAAGGCCTTACCGGTCACCTCACGTACTGTTTCCAGCAGGTAACGCACCGAAATGCGCTGACCGGAAAGGATGTAGCTTTCGCCCTTTTGGCCCTTTTCCTCCGCCAGGATTATCCCGTCAACCACATCGCGCACGTCGACGAAGTCGTAGGCCCCGTCCACGTAGGGCGAGGTCTTACCTAGGGCCGCGTCCAGGATGACGCTGCCCATTTCGGAACGGCGATAGTCATAGGGGCCGATCACCCCGGTCGGGCAAACGATCACAGCGTCCAGGCCATCAGCTGCGGCTTTCTGGACCTCCAGGCTGGCTTCTGCCTTCGAACGGTCATAAGCCCCATAGGGGTTGTCCAGGTCAAACGGCAAGGTCTCGTCGATTAATACACCGGACGGGGCGCGGCGGATGGCGTGGATCGAGCTGGTGTACACTAGCCGTCGTACCCCCGCCTGGCGCGCCGCGGCCAGGATGTTGCGGGTCCCTTGAAGGTTGACACGCCGGACAAAGGAGTCATCACCGGGCATAATCGAAATAATTCCGGCTAGGTGGAAGACTTTCTCCACGCCCTTAAGAGCGGCTTTCAGGCTGTCGGGATCAAGCACGTCGCCCACGACCCGTTCGACATCCAGCCCCGCAATTGGCGTGGTGTCCTCCCCGCGCCAGATCAGGGCGCGCACCTTTTCCCCTTTTTCGATCAATTTCCGTACTAGGACATTTCCGATATGTCCGGTGGCACCGGTGACGAGGATCATGAAGATCTCCTTTCTTCAGGACGAATGATTGCTAGGATTTTGCCAGGCCGTTCATCAGAATCTGCATGCTCTGTTCTGCTACTTTCTGCCAGTCCGCCCCCTGAGGATCCAGAATACCCTGGAGCAACAACCCGACCGCCAGGGAAACAATGACCTGGGCGGTGGCCTGCGGATCCACGGCTTTGATCGAACCTTCGGCAATCCCTTCTTCAACCAGCCTGGCGAAAAGTTCATGGTAGTGACGGTAAGGCGCGATGGTCGCCTCCCAGACGGCCTGGTCGCGGCTGGCCTGCAACCAGAACTCCAGGAACATCGGCAGGCGGTCCTGGGCGGAGGCAAAGACCAGAGGAAGCATTCCGGTCATCCGGATGAATGTCTCTGGCACAGTACCCTGACGCATCGCTGCCAAGGCCGGATCAAGCGACTGCAGCCAGCCTTGGAGGAGTGCCAGAAAGATCGCCTGTTTGCTCGGAAAGTGATGGTAAAAAGCCCCCTTGCTCACTCCGGCTGCCGTGCAGATGTCATCCACACTGGCAGCATCGTAGCCTTTGGTTGCAAAGCAGGTGGTAGCTGCAGTCAAAATACGGGTGCGGGTTTCCTCGCTGCGCTGTTGGGTCATGGGTTTATTCCTTGGACGGGAAAATATACCGACCAGTCGGTATGTTTATCATAATGCAGTCAAGGGGAGAAGTCAAGAACTACGGGTTTACGGTTCGCTAACAAATTGGGGGATGTGCAGGTGCGAAAACTGCTCGAGGCGGATCCAGTACGAATCCTGCCTGAAGAATCGTGGAAGAGTCGCGCGGGTCTGGAACCTCAATCGGGCTTGGAGATCAAGGCTTTGTCTCAAGGCGCGACCGGCAAAAGCAGGCCCTTCTCAGGAACCGGTTTTTGCGACTCGATTCTGAATCAAGCGGGGAAGCTGGAATCACTGGGTCGGTCGAGCAAGCCCCCTGCCGCCCAACCCATCAATCGACGGTCAGTGTTTTGCTCAAATTGCGGGGAAAGTCCGGGTCGTAACCGCGGGCTATGCTCATATGGTAAGCGAGCAGCTGGAGCGGCAGGACCGCCAGGAGCGGGGCGATGGATGGCCCGGATTGGGGAAGTGTGATCAAGTCGCTGGCATTGGCCGCGAGACGCGCATCCTGCTCGGCGATGGCGATCGCCCGCCCGCCGCGGCAGGTGACCTCGTTGATTCCGCTCACGATCAGCGGCACGTCCTCCGGCCCGGCGATGAACAGCACCGGATACCCCTGGCTGACTGCGGAGAGCGGCCCATGCTTAAACTCGGTGGAGAGCATGCCCTCGCAATGCGCATAGGTAATCTCCTTGAGTTTCAATGCCCCTTCCAGAGCGATTGGCAGGGTCGCGCCGTATCCCAGGCAATAGAGATCGTTCCAGGGGTTGATGGCCGCGGCCAGGGACTGCACCTGCGGCTCGACGGCCTCCAGCGTCTTCTCCATCAGTTCGGGGATGCGGGCCAGCTCGCCGGTGTCCCGGCCGGCCATGCGGTTAGCCAGATAGAGGAAGGTGACCATCTGGTTTGTGAAGGTTTTAGTAGCCGGGACGCTGATCTCGTAACCGCAGCACAGCGGCAGCCAGCAGGAGGTTGCTTTGGTCAGGGCCGAGCCGATCACATTGGCCAGTCCGAAGGCGGTCATGCCTCGCCCTTCGGCGATCTGTAGGGCGTTCAGGACGTCCTTGGTTTCCCCGGACTGGCTGACGAACAGGCCCACATCTTCATGGTTCACTGCCGGCGCATACTGAGGAATGAACTGGGGTGCCAGGACCGGAAGCACTGTACGCCCGGCCAGCTGGGCAAAATAGACCGCACCGGCTAGGCAGGCGTGGTAGCTCGTCCCGCAGCCGATGAAGTACAAGTGACGCGCCGCCCGCATCTTGGCGAGGACGGTATCAACCTCGGGGTTGCCTTCCAGCATGTGCAGGACCTCACGCGCCACCTGGGCCTGCTCATGAATTTCCTTCAGCATGAAGTGAGCGTAGCCGCCCTTCTGAACGGCATCCATGCTTTCGGTGACGATCTCTGGCTCGCGCTGGATGATCTTGCCGTCCTTGACCGAGCGTAGTTCGACCCGGTCTGCCCAAAGACGGATGATCTCGCCATCCTGGATGCGGACGACCTTGCGGGTCAGCGGGAGGATCGAAGGCAGGTCCGAGGAAACGCAGGTGAAACCCTCGCCCAGTCCGACCACCAGACCGGAGCCTTTCTTGATGGCGTACAGCTGATCGTCGTCTGCCCTGCCGATGACGAAGGCATAATCGCCGGCCAGGTCACCGTATGCCAGGCGAATGGCGTCCAGGAATTCGTAACCTTTGCGGACGTAGCGCTCGACCGCGTGGACGCAGGATTCGCCGTCGTTCTGTGAGCGGACGGTCATGCCTTCGCGGATGAACTGCTGGCGCAGCTCAAAATTGTTGACCACATTGCCGTTGTGGGCTCCGACCATGCTGCCGCTCGAATCGAGGTGGGGCTGGGCGTTGACCTGGGAGGGCTCCCCAAAAGTGGCCCAGCGCAGCTGGGTGATGCCGCGCTGGCCGACCATCTCCTGAAAGTTGTATTTCTGAGCGACATCGTCTACGCGGCCGACATCCTTGCGCAGGTCGATCTTGCCATGATGAAGAGTAGCCGCCCCGACCGAGTCGTAGCCGCGATAGGTCAGCCGCTGGGCGGCCTCGATCAACGTTGGTCCGAGGGTTTGATCTTTATCCGTGACAATCCCGAAGATCCCGCACATACAGGTCCTTTCAAGGTTTGGTCTGGTACAAGGGATAAGTTTACCATCCCCGGAAACCTCAGCCGACTGCGGTCCAACGATGGCTGTTCCCAATCTTTGAGACCTCCCTGTGTGGATTGGGAGCGGCAGGGCGGCCGTGCTTTAATTTTTTGGGGGCGGTCGAGCCGGCCGCCCCCAGGAGGGTCATCCTTGCTTCCCGTAATCTTCCGGCAGGTAGCAGCACAATACCAGCTCGCGCGCCGCCTTCACGTCGTCCATGCGTCCGAAGGGGGTCTCGTGGGGAGCCTCCTTGAGCAGTTCCGGCTGGGTCCTGGCCTCCTCGGCGATTTTAAGCAGCGCCTCGACAAAGGCGTCCAGCGTGACTTTGTTCTCGGTCTCGGTCGGCTCGATCATCAATGCCTCGTGAACGATGAGCGGGAAATAGTTGGTCGGGGGGTGAAAATTGTAATCCATCAGCCGCTTGGCAACATCCAGGGCCCGGACACCGGGCGCCTGCGCCCACTGGATGTCGGCGACGAACTCGTGCATGCACACGCGGTCATACGGGATCGGGTAGACCCCTTTTAATCGGGCCTTGAGGTAGTTGGCGTTCAGCACCGCGTACTCGGATACCTGGCGCAGTCCGTCCGCGCCGTTCATCGCAATATAGGTGTAAGCACGCACGAACATGCCGAAGTGGCCATGGAAGGCTTTGACCCGCCCGATGCTCTTCTTCGGGGTGACGAAACCGAACAGCGGGCCTTGCTCCTCATCGCCTTCTTCGAGGATCCCGACTAGCGGTCCCGGGAGGAAATCCGCCAGCTGCGCGGTGACCGCCACCGGCCCTGAGCCTGGACCGCCTCCGCCGTGAGGGGTGGAGAAGGTCTTGTGCAGGTTGAAGTGCATGACATCAAAACCGACGTCGCCGGGACGCAGGATGCCGAGCAGGGCGTTCAGGTTGGCGCCGTCTCCGTAGACAAGGCCGCCGCAGTCGTGAACGATCTGGATGACCTCTTCCAGGTGTTCATCGAAGAGCCCCAGTGTGTTCGGGTTGGTGAGCATCAAGCCGACCACGGATTCATCGCATGCGGTCCGTAGCGCCGCCCGGTCCACATTGCCGCGCGCGTCGGAGGGGATCTGCACGATTTCCAGGTTGTTCATGGCCGAGGAGGCCGGGTTGGTGCCGTGGGCCGAATCGGGGATGAGCATCTTGGTGCGCCTGGCATCCCCGCGATCCTTATGGTAGGCCCGCATGATCAGCACGCCGGTCAGCTCGCCGTGCGCCCCGGCGGCCGGCTGCAAGGTGATGGCTGGAAAGCCGGAAATTTCCTTCAACCATTCCTGGAGAGTGTACATGAGGTACAGGTTGCCTTGGACCGTCTCGACCGGCTGCAGCGGATGGGTGTGGGCGAACCCGGGCAGGCGGGCGAGATCCTCATTGATCTTCGGGTTGTACTTCATCGTGCAGGAACCCAGCGGATAAAAGCCATCATCCACGCTGTAGTTGTATTTGGACAGCTTGACGAAATGACGGACGACATCCACTTCAGCCACTTCCGGGAGGGGCAGCTCCTTCCGCAAAAGTCCTGTCGGGAGTTTGGCTCGCGGCACGTCCGGTTCTGGGAATGTGACCCCGGTGCGCCCGGGGGAAGAGAGTTCATAAATCGTCGCTTCAGTCATGGCGCGCCTCCGCTAAAACTTCCACCAGGGCGTCAATCTCTTCTTTCGTGTTCATTTCGGTCACGGCCACCAGCATGCGGTCCTTGAGGGCGGGATAGTCCTGCCCCAGGTCGTAGCCGCCCAGGATGCCGTGGTCGAGCAGATGCGCATTGACCTGCTCAACCGGTATCGGGCAGCAGACCGAGAATTCGTGGAAGAAGGGGGTATCGAAGCAAAGCTCGTAGCCCTTGACCCGTTTAATTTGATCGGCGGCGTAATGGGCCTTGTGATAGCACAGCTCTGCCACCTGCCGCAAGCCGGTTTTTCCGAGCACGGACAGGTACACGGCACAGGCCAGCGCCATCAGGCCCTCGTTGCTGCAGATGTTCGAGGTGGCGCGCTCGCGCTTGATATGCTGTTCTCGGGCGGTCAGGGTCAGGACAAAGGCCCGCTGGCCGCGGTTGTCGAGGGTTTCGCCGACCAGCCTGCCGGACATCTTGTGGACGTACTGCTTGCGGGTGGTGAAGAAACCCAGGTAAGGGCCGCCAAAGGAGAGCGGGATGCCCAGCGGCTGGCCCTCGCCTACGACCATGTCCGCCCCCATTTCGCCGGGGGTCTTGAAGAGCGCCAGGGCGGTGGGGTTGGCAGCCACACACACCAGTGCGCCTTGGCCGTGAGCGGCCTCGATCAGCTTGGCCAGATCGTACACGCGTCCAAAGAAATCCGGGTACTGAATGACGACCAGGGCCGTGTTTCCGTCGATCAGGCTTTCCAGGGCCTCCGGGCCGACCTCCAGGTCTGCCGTCGGATCATCACCGGCCAGTTCCAGTCCCATGCCCTGCACATAGGTACGCAATGTCGCACGGTATTGCGGGTGGACGGTCGGCGAGATGACGATCTTCGACCGCTTGCCGTGGAATTGGGCGTGGGCCATATTGGCGGCCTCGGCCACCGCGGTGGCTCCGTCGTAATGGGAAGCGTTCGAGACCTCCATGCCGGTCAGGGCCGTGATCAACGACTGGTATTCGAAGATGGCCTGCAAGGTGCCCTGGGAGATCTCCGGCTGGTAGGGGGTGTAGGCGGTGTAGAACTCCCCCCGCCGCAGCACGTAGTCAACGACCGAGGGGATGTAATGGTTGTAGACGCCAGCCCCCAAAAAGGATACCAGGTCCCCGCGGATATTTTCATTGTCAGTCGCCAGCTCCATTAACTCGGAGGAAGCCTCCATCTCGGTCAATGCCGGAGGCAGGTCCAGCTTCGGAAAGCGATGCTTGGAGGGGACATCCTGGAACAGGTCCTCCAGCTTCTTGACGCCGATCGTGGCGAGCATCGCATCCCGCTCTTTCGGGGAATGAGGAATATAGGTCATGGGTGCTCCTTGGCGGTCCGCTGCTCTGGGAAAGCCCGCGGAGGGCCGGCCGCGTGCTAGTGGGCTCTCTCTTCGCAGTACTTGGTGTAGGCGGCAGCGTCCATCAGGCCGGAAATTTTTCCAGATTCAACCTTGACCATCCAGCCTGCCCCATAGGGATCCTTATTCAGGATCTCCGGGCTGTTGGCCAGTTCCTCGTTGATTGCCACCACCTTGCCGCTGGCTGCGCTGTAAGTCTCCGCAGCTGCCTTGACCGACTCGACCGAGGCGATTGGCTTTCCAGCCTCGAGCACGTCACCGGCCGAAACGAGGATCTCCACGAAGACAATATCCGAGAGCTGTCCCTGGGCATAATCGGACAGCCCCATGGCGCCCGTGGAGGGGTCAAACCATTCGTCGGTCTTGGTATATTTGAGATGAGCTGGTATGTTCATGGTTTCTCCTTGGTTATAGATTGTCCTGGCAAAAGAAAGAGGGCGCACGTGGACAGAATGTGCGCCCTCTGTTATCTTCACCTGAGAGATTCGCCTCGAAGCCGTCGCATGGGCGAGGGAGAGGTTTGCCCCGTCGGTGTCTCCTTGCGGAGGCTTTCCAGAGGAAGGCAGGACAGGGTCCTTTTGCCTGAGAGTTTCGTCCGATCGCGGCTGCGTCCGGATTTGCCCCTTCGGCTCCCCAGGTCTTGTTTGGGGTCTCTTCCCTGTTCCGTTTTAAGTTATGTTTTCATTCTAAGGGGGAGGCCGACAAAAGTCAAGGGCCGATGACCGTTGAGTCAAAAAACGCGGCGACTTCCGGTACGAGGCGCTAATTAATGGGCGCCGATATGCACAGTCCGTCCGGAGGACAAAGGCCGATCAACTCAATGCTGCCGCGCCGATCCTGGCAAAGTAGGTCTTCACGGTCGTGTCGCTGTAGAAGACCAGCGCGACGACGCCGACGATGCATGAAAGGAAGTTACCGAAGAGGAAACAGCAGATCTCAAGGATGGCGATCGTCTGGTTCAGATGGACCGGTTGGGGTGGGAACGACAGCAATTTGATCGCATACAGGATTTCGAAGATCCCCAGGACGATGGGCAGGAGACCCAGCGGCGCGATGCAGAGTAGGACGAGGCTCAATGCCATTCCGATCGAGGCGCCCAGTCCGGCCATGATATTGATCACCCCGCTGACGAGGGTCAGGATGGCGAGCGCGGTCACCAACCCCGGCTTTTCCGGGCCGGTTGCCACGGGCTGCGAGACGACCGTGGCCATTGCCGGAGGGGTGGGGAGTACGGGAGCGGTTGGCGGGTTGGCTTCGACCGGTGGGGTCAGAGGCACGGATTTTTTGGCTGGCATCGGGTTCCTCCTGGCTGTGTTTTGGTGCCACTCTCATATACGAGGAACCCGGCCTTGGGTCGCGGCGTCAGGCGGTCGGTGCCTGCCTGCTGACGGCCAGTCCGAACTGCCCGAAGAGATGCGCAAAGACCAGCGCAACGTAAAGACCGACGCCTAGGCCGATCACGAACGCCACCAGCTGTCCGACGCAGGGGATCAAGCCGAAAAGCCCTCCCACCGCACCGGCAACCAGCGTTGCACCGATGGAGGTGGCCAGGTAAATTCCCCAGGCTGTGAAGAATGCCCCGGCATCCTTCCCGATCAGGGCGAAAAACTCCTGCAGCTGGAAAAAGGTGCCGAACCTCCCCTGGCGGGCATACTGGAGATAGGCGCAGGGGAAGATGATCGAGAGGGCCACTCCGTACAGGATGGCCAGGCACCCCAGACAGGCCAGGGCAACCCCGCCCGCCGTGGACAGGATCTGGCCGATGTTTTGCGTGTTTGTGTTTCCGGCCAGCACCGCCGGGATCAGCATAAGGCCCGCGGGCACGCTGAGCACGATCAGGACGGGCAGGAAATACACCAGGCCCGCCAGGAAGACCATCAACCCGTCCATGAACTTCCGGCCCAGGTCGGTCCAGTCAGGCAGTGGTTCCGGGTCGCCCCGCAGAAGCCGGCGCATGATTTCTATGAGATAACCGGCGGTGGCGAAGTTCAAAATGGGCACGAGGGTGATCACGATGCCCAGCCCCACTTTGGTTGTCCACGCCTTGTCTTCGAATGGATAGGTGAATGCTTTTCCGAGATTCATGGCCCTCTCCTTCGATTAAATTTAAATTGAGTCTATCATGAAATCTCTTGCGCCTATTCCAACGCGACCCGGCTTAATACCAAATAAGCCTGCCAGCCGGCAGGCTTATTATAACGAGATTAATGGTTAGGCTACCCAGTGTTGACCGCGGATGAACTTGCCAACGACGGGAATATCGAAGTATTTCCCCTGATAGGCGAGGACTGCCGGCCAGAAGAGGAGCAGCCACAGGATGGGAGCTATGCACGCCAGGATCACCGTGATGCCTAAGATTACGCCGACAACCCAGACAACCACATTGATCGCCAGCGCCTGGACCGCGTGGAACTTGATGAATGGGCGCTTCTTCTTGTCATCCATGAGGAGCATGATGATGGCGATGGGGAAAATTGGATAGCCTAAGGCCGCCCAAATTTTATCATCGCTGGTAATATCCGAACTCATTGATTGTTGAGCCATTTAATCCTCCACAGGTTCTAAATGATGAGTGAGATTTGCGTTATTTTACATCTAATCTGGACAAAAAGCAACCGATTTAGCCTCAAATGTGTGTTAATTCGCCCAGGTGGTCTGTGCTAGAATCACGGCGTGATCTCCTCTCCGCGCCTCGTTTTTATAGGATCCCCTGATTTCTCCGTTCCGGTGCTGAACGCCCTGGTCCGGGGCTATCGGCTGATCGGGGTGGTAACCCAGCCTGACCGTCCGGCAGGGCGCGGCCGGGAGCTCAGCACACCGCCGGTTAAACGCGCCGCCCAGGCACTCGGTCTCCCCCTGATCCAGCCCGAAAAAATACGCATCCCCGAGGCGATGACAGACCTGCGCGCCTGGGCACCCGACCTGATCGTGGTGGCCGCCTTCGGGCAGATTCTGCGCGCGGAGCTGCTGGCGCTGCCCCGTTACGGCTGCCTCAACGTGCATGCCTCGCTGCTGCCGCGCTGGCGCGGCGCGGCACCGGTCCAGGCTGCCGTTCTGGCAGGTGATACCCAGACCGGGATCAGCATCATGAAAATGGACGCGGGGGTGGATACCGGACCGCTCTTAAGCCAGCGGTCCCTGCCGATCGCAGCGGAGGATACCGCCGGGACGCTGCTTGAAAAGCTGGCCCAACTGGGTGCAGATCTTTTGCTGGAAACCCTGCCGGACTACCTCAGCGGAAGCATCCTGCCACAGCCTCAGCCTGCGGAAGGCATCACCTATGCACCTATGGTAAAAAAGGAAGACGGCCGTCTGGACTTCACCAGGCCAAGCGTGGAACTGGCGCGGCGTGTGCGAGCATTTCAACCCTGGCCTGGAACGTGGATGCCCTGGCGGGATAGTGTTCTCAAAATCCTGCGGGTGAGCACGGGCGCGGCTCAGGCCCCTCCCGGGGCGAGAACCGTCTATCGAGGTTTACCGGCAGTCGGCACGGCGGATGGCCTGCTCATTTTCGAAGAGGTCCAACCGGCCGGCAGGAAAGCCATGCAGGGGAAAGCATTCCTAGCCGGCGTTCGTGATTGGGCAACCCCGGCAAGCGGGTAATTTCGCGGCCCTCCACACCCAACTCAAATCTCTCCTAAAAAGTTCAAGGCCGAGGAGACTGACCTGCTCGTTACCGGAAGTCTGGTTAGTCCTGATGACTCTCCAGATGAAAACAGGCCCAGGATCTCCCGCCCGACGTGGTGGGATTTTTGATATACAATAAGGCCTCCAGGAGAATATTATGGCCAAATACGTTGCCGCCATCGACCAGGGGACCACCAGCACTCGTTTTATCGTCTTTGACCACACCGGCGCGATCGTTGCCGTGGACCAGAAGGAACATCAGCAGATCTATCCAAAACCGGGCTGGGTGGAACACGATCCGCTGGAGATATGGACACGGACACAGGAGGTCATTCAGGGTGCTCTGCAGAAGGGGAAAATCTCCGTAAACGATATCGCGGCGGTCGGCGTTACCAACCAGCGTGAGACGACCGTGGTGTGGGACAAACTTACCGGCAGACCAGTCTACAACGCCGTGGTCTGGCAGGATACGCGCACCGATGCCCTCTGCAACGAGCTGGCGCGGGACGGCGGCCAGGATCGCCTGCGCGCCAAGACCGGCCTGCCTCTGGCGACTTACTTCTCCGGGCTGAAGATTCAATGGATCCTGGAGAATGTGCCGGGGGCCCGCCGGAAAGCGGAGAAAGGTGAACTGCTCTTCGGCAATATGGATACCTGGGTGATCTGGAACCTGACCGGTGCGCACGTCACAGATGTCACCAATGCCAGCCGCACGCTGCTGATGAACCTGCAGACCCTGGACTGGGATGAGGAGAACCTGAAGCTGCTCCGCGTCCCGCGCGCCATGCTGCCTGAGGTCTGCTCATCATCCGAAATTTATGGAAAAGCGAGAGGGGTGTTGGACGGCGTGCCGGTGGCGGGTGATCTGGGCGACCAGCAGGCCGCCCTGTTCGGCCAGACCTGCTTCAACCCCGGCGAGGCCAAGAACACCTACGGTACAGGCTGTTTCATGCTCCTGAACATGGGCGAACTGCCGGTCCCGAGCAACAGCGGACTTCTGACCACCCTGGCTTACCAGATCGGGGATCAGAAGGCCATCTATGCCCTGGAAGGATCGATCGCCATCACCGGAGCGCTCGTCCAGTGGTTGCGTGACAACCTGGGCATCCTGAAGAACTCCGCCGAGGTCGAGACCCTCGCGCGCACCGTTGAGGACAGCGGGGGCATCTACTTTGTCCCGGCCTTTTCCGGGCTGTTTGCGCCTTACTGGAGGTCGGATGCGCGCGGCGCCATCGTGGGCATGACCCGCTACATCCATAAGGGCCATCTTGCCCGTGCGGCCCTGGAGGCGACGGCCTACCAGACGCGTGAAGTCCTGGATGCCATGGAAAAGGATTCCGGCGTCCAGCTCAAGGCCCTCAAGGTGGACGGCGGCATGGTAGTCAATGAGCTGCTGATGCAGTTCCAGGCAGACATCCTGAATGTGCCGGTCATCCGCCCAAGGGTAGCCGAGACGACCGCCCTGGGCGCGGCTTACGCAGCCGGGCTGGCCGTCGGCTTTTGGAAGGACTTCAACGAACTGCGGGCCAACTGGGGAAAGGACAAGGAGTGGCAGCCTGCCATGCAGGCGGAGGTACGTGACCGACTCTATACCGGCTGGAAGAAGGCCGTGACCAGAACGTTCGATTGGATCGAATAAACCATGAACCGAGACGAAACCCTTAACTCCCTGTATACGAAGTCGCCGGAGGTCCTCATCCTCGGCGGCGGGATCAACGGCGCAGGTACCTTCCGGGATTTGGCCCTCCAAGGGATCGAGGTCCTGCTCGTCGACCATGCCGACTTCTGCTCCGGCGCCAGCGCCGCTTCTTCGCACATGGCGCACGGCGGCATCCGCTACCTTGAGAACGGCGAATTTCGCCTAGTGCGGGAGGCGGTCCAGGAACGCAACCGCCTGATCGAAAACGCCCCGCACATCGTGCGCCCGTTGCCAACCACCATCCCGATCTTCCGGATTTTTTCAGGCCTGCTGAATGCCCCGCTCAAGTTCCTCGGCTGGCTTGAACGACCGGCCGAGCGCGGGGCGCTGGTCATCAAGATCGGCCTGATCTTTTATGACGCCTTTACCCGCGGTCAGGGGACCGTCCCGCCGCATGTTTTCGATCGCCGGGAGAAGGCCTTGCAGAAATTCCGCAAGTTGAACCCGGCAATCCGCTATGCCGCCACTTATTATGACGGATCCATTTTCTCCCCCGAGCGCCTGACCGTGGAAGTCCTACTGGATGGGGAGGCGGAAGGCCCGCATGCCCGGGCCCTGAACTACGTCCGCCTGACAGGCATCCGCGGGGGTCAAGTGTCCCTTCAGGACGAGATCACCGAGAGGACCTTTACGGTGAGCCCGCGTCTGATCGTCAACGCTGCCGGGCCATGGATCGACCAGACCAATCAACTACTCGGATTGCACAGTCATTACATCGGTGGAACCAAAGGCTCCCATTTGGTGCTCGATCATCCGGAGCTGCGCCAGGCCATCGGCCGGAACGAATTCTTCTTCGAGAACAAGGACGGCCGCATCGTTCTGATCTTCCCGCTGGGCAATAAGGTAATCGTCGGCACCTCCGATCTGCCGGTGGATGATCCGGATGGGGTGCGCTGCACTGCGGAAGAAGAAGACTATTTCCTGGAGATGATCGCACGCGTCTTCCCGGCCGTCAAGGTCGGGCGTGAGCATATCATCTTCCGTTTCTCCGGTGTCCGGCCGCTCGCATTCACCCAGGCCAGGAATGCTGGTCAGATTACCCGGGATCACCACATCCAGGAAGATGCACTGGGCGTGATCCCGGTTTATTCGCTGGTGGGAGGCAAATGGACCTCCTTCCGCGCCTTCTCCGAACAAGTGACGGACCGCGTGCTGGCGCGCCTCGGCTTGGAACGGGAGCAGGATACAAAAAAAATGCCCATCGGGGGAGGGAAGGATTACCCGGGAACAGGTTATGCCCAGCTCCAATTCTTGAACCAGCTCTACGAGCTGACCGGCCTGCCCTCCACCTGGCCCAAAATACTCTTTGACCGTTACGGCACGCGTGCCCTGGAGGTCGGCGCGTTCATGGCCGCGGGCGACGATGCGCCGCTGGTCCACAAGCCAGACATGACCCGCCGGGAGATCGCTTATCTGGCCCAGAAGGAAAAGATCGTTCACCTCGACGACCTGCTGCTGCGCCGCTCCATGCTGGCATACTTCGGCCAGCTGACCCGACCACTGGTCGAGGAGCTTGCCGGGCAGCTGGGCCAGGTTCTGGGCTGGTCCCAGCCGAGATGTCAGCAGGAGATCCAGCGGGCCCTTGAAGAGCTGGCTGACCGCCACGGGGTGCGGTTGTAAGGCCATCCAGCCAGCGCCCGTGCCACACGCTGGGGGGTTTCTGCCGGCGTGGTAAAATCGTCGGGTAACCTATGAACTTGTCCATTGTCATCCCTGTGTATAACAGTGAAAAGACGCTCGCGCCCCTGGCAGAGCGCCTGGCGAACGTTCTTCCGGGACTGGCCGGAAGCTATGAAGTCCTCTTGATCAACGATGGCAGCCGGGATGGCAGTTGGGGGATGATCGAGACCCTCTCCAAGCGCTATGCCTGGGTGCGCGGGGTTGACCTGACGCGCAACTTCGGCCAGCACAACGCCCTGCTGTGCGGCATCCGGGCGGCCCGCTATGAGGTCTGCGTCACCCTGGATGATGACCTGCAGAACCTCCCGGAAGAGATTCATCGGCTGCTTGAGAAGCTGGACCAGGGTTATGACGTAGTGTACGGTGTTCCCAAAAGACATCAGCAGTCCTGGTGGCGCAACCTGGGCTCCATGTTGACCAAGTGGTCGGTCAGTTTTGTGGTCGGGCGCGAGGTGAGCCAGTCTGTACGTGATGTGAGTGCCTTTCGGGCTTTCCGCACGGACCTGCGCCGTTCTTTTGAGGCCTACCATGGAGCGGAGGTCATCCTGGATGGTCTGCTCGGCTGGGCCACGACCCGCTTCGCTTCGGTTAGCGTCGAAGAGGAACCCCGCGCGGTAGGGAAGTCGAACTACTCCTTTGGGAAGCTCGCCTCCATGGCTCTGCTCATCCTGACCAACTTCAGCACAGCGCCTCTGCGCCTGGCGAGCATCCTGGGTTTCTGCTTTACGGTGATGGGCTTTCTGGGCCTGGTCTATGTCGTGGTCCAATACTTCCTGTTGGGCTCCGTGCCGGGCTTCACCTTCCTGGCCTCCACGATCTTTGTGTTCGGCGGCGTCCAGCTCTTCGCGATCGGGATCATTGGCGAATATCTCGCCCGCCTTTTTGAACGCTCGTCTGGCCGGCCGCCGTATACGGTTGCCCGGACAACCCTACCTGGCGGGGACAGCTCAGGAGGGACATGAAGGTCGTCATCCTCCAGCCCTCCTACATCCCTTGGCGGGGCTATTTTGACCAGATCGGGAAGGCCGACGTTTTCGTTTTTTATGACGATGTGCAGTACGATCAACATGGGTGGCGAAACCGGAACCAGATCAAGACTTCGCAGGGCAAACAGTGGCTGACCATCCCGGTCCACAGCCACGGCGACCGGCAGGGCGATCCGATCAATCAAGTACGCATTGACTGGGACAGGCCGTGGGCAAAAAGCCACTGGAAGGCGATCACCTATGCCTACGGGCGCACCCCCTTCTTTCGACAATATGCCCAGTTCGTGGAATCTTTTTATCAACGCCGCGACGATTTCCTCGCTGACTTCACCATTGATTTCACCGTCGCCCTGGCCCGGGCGCTGGGCATCGAACATACCCGCTTCATGCGCTCTTCAGAGCTGTCCGTGGCGGGGCAAAAGACCGACCGCCTGATCGCCATCCTGACCCAGCTGGGGGCTGACCACTACATCAGCGGTCCGTCCGCCCGGGATTATCTGGAAGAGGACTGTTTCAAAGCGGTGGGCATCGGGCTGGAATATATGGTTTACAATTATCGCGAATACCCGCAACTTTATCCACCTTTTGACCCACACGTTTCGATCCTCGACTTGCTTTTCATGACGGGTCCGGAGGCCGCTCACTACATCTTCGCGAGTGGAGGCTGAGAGGCCCTTCAGGGGAAAGGCCGACTTTCGAAGAAGGCCCCCGGCGTGGCTTTGCTCTGAACTAATGATCAATAAGGATGCTATGGCTGACTTCCCTCCAATTGATGTGGATTTCAATTGTCCGGTCGTGGTGGGCAAAGAGATAGAGTACATGGCCCAGGCCATCGCCGCCGGGAAGATGGCGGGGGATGGACCGTTTACCCGGAAGTGCAGCCAGCTCCTCGAGCAGCAGCTCGGTGTCCCGAAGGTCCTGCTGACGACCTCCTGCACGCATGCTCTGGAGATGATGGCATTCCTGTTGAACATCCAGCCCGGCGATGAGGTGATCATCCCCTCCTTCACCTTCGTCTCGACGGTGAACGCGTTTGTCCTGCGCGGTGCCCGACCGGTCTTTGCGGACATCCGGCCGGACACCCTCAACCTGGACGAATCCAGGCTGGAAGCCCTCTTGACCAGCCGCACGAAAGCCATTGCTCTGGTCCATTATGCTGGCGTCGGCTGCGAAATGGACCCGATTCTGGAGATCGCCAACCGGCATCACGCCGCCGTGGTGGAGGATAATGCCCACGGGCTGTTCGGCAAATACCAGGGGAAATACCTTGGTACATTCGGCAGAATGGCAGCCCAGAGCTTCCATGAGACGAAAAACTTTTCCTGCGGGGAGGGGGGCGCCCTGCTGATCAACGATCCGGCGCTGGTTGAACGCGCCGAGATCATACGCGAAAAAGGCACTAACCGCAGCCGCTTTTTCCGTGGTCAGGTCGACAAGTACACCTGGGTAGACCTCGGTTCCTCCTACCTGCCGTCGGACATCCTGGCCGCTTATCTGTACGCCCAGCTGGAAAACCGTCAAAAGATCCAGACTCACCGCCAGCAGGTCTGGGAGTATTACGATGCGAACCTTAAAGACTGGGCTGCAGCGCACGAAGTGCGCCTCCCGCACGTCCCGGCATCCTGCGAGCAACCCTACCATATGTACTACCTGCTCCTGCCCACCCTGGAGGTGCGGCAGGGGCTGATCACCCATCTGCGCAAGCGCGGCATACAGGGCGTGTTCCATTACCTGCCTCTGCACCTCTCAGAAATGGGCCGGCAGTTCGGCGGCCAGCCGGGCGCTTGCCCGGTGACCGAGCGCGTTAGCGACCAGTTGGTCCGTCTGCCGTTCCACAACGCCCTGACCGAGCAGGATTTGGCGAAAGTGGTGGGCGCCCTGCGGGACTACGACTTCTGATGCGCAACGTCCTGATCACCGGCGGAGCAGGTTTTATCGGCTCAAACTTCGTGCGCCACCTCCTGCGCGCGGATCCGGAAATCCGCCTTGTCACGCTGGATGCCTTGACCTACGCCGGCAGCCTGGAGAACCTGAACGACCTGCCGGATCCGGTCCGTCACACCTTTGTTAAGGGGGATATCTGCGACCAGGCCCTGGTCGAGGAGTTGCTGCGCATTCACCGGATCGATACCCTGGTCCATTTTGCAGCCGAAACCCACGTCGATCGTTCGATTTGGGGACCGACACCCTTCATCCAGACCAATGTGATCGGGACGTTCACCCTGCTCGAGGCGGTAAACCACCTCTGGCTGGGGAAGGGACGCACCTTCGACGGGCCAGCGCGTTTCCACCATGTTTCCACGGACGAGGTGTATGGAGCGCTCAGCCCAAGTGATCCCCCGGTCAGTGAAACCGCGCCCTACGCCCCCAGTTCGCCGTATGCGGCCTCCAAGGCAGCCAGCGATCATCTGGTGCGCGCCTACGCCCGCACCTATGGGCTGCCGGTGACGATCACCAATTGTTCGAACAATTACGGCCCTTATCAATTCCCGGAGAAGCTCATCCCGCTCACCATCTTGAACGCCCTGGAGGGGAAGCCAGTACCCGTCTACGGCGATGGTCAGCAAGTGCGTGACTGGTTGTACGTGGAAGACCATTGTAGGGCGATCTACCGTGTGTTGCAGGCAGGACGGTTAGGCGAGACCTACCATGTCGGCGGGAGCAATCAACCGACCAACCTGGAGGTGGTGCGTGAGATCTGTTCCATCCTGGACGAACGGAGACCGGGCCGGAAGCACGCTGACCTGATTCAGATGGTTGGCGACCGCCCTGGTCACGATCGGCGCTATGCGATGGACACGCGCAGGATCGAAAACGAGCTGGGCTGGCAGCCACAGCATGATCTCCTCGCCGGCCTGCGGGAGACGACCGATTGGTACCTGAATCACCCAGCCTGGGTGGAGGCCCTCCGCAAGGGGAGCGATTACCAGGCCTGGTTAGAGCGAAATTATGCACATCGATGGGAGGAGTTATGAAAGGGATCATCCTTGCTGGCGGACAGGGCACCCGTCTCTATCCGCTGACCCTGGGGATCAGCAAACAACTCCTTCCGGTCTACGATAAACCGCTGGTGTATTACCCGCTCTCGATGTTGATGCTGGCAGGCCTGCGGGAGATCCTGGTGATCAGTACACCGGAAGATCTGCCTGCTTTTCGACGCCTGCTGGGAGATGGCAGCCAGTGGGGACTCGCATTTTCATATGCCGAACAGCAAAAACCGCGCGGTCTGGCGGAGGCGTTCCTTATCGGCAGGGAGTTCATTGGGACGGATTCCGCCGCCTTGATCCTGGGGGATAACATCTTCTTCGGCACAGGGCTCTGGGACCAATTGCGCGAGGCCGCCAAGCTACGCGAAGGCGCATTGATTTTTGCCTATCCGGTCCGCGATCCCGAAAACTATGGGGTGGTCGAATTGGACCGCAGCGGCAAGGCCTCCAGCCTGGAGGAGAAGCCTCACCGGCCGCGTTCGAAGTTCGCGGTCCCCGGTTTGTATTTCTACGACAACCAGGTGCTCGAGCTCGCTGCCCGCCTGAAGCCCTCGAAGCGCGGCGAGCTGGAGATCACCGATATTAACCGGGCATACCTGAGGCGCGGCCAGCTGCACGTCCAGCAGCTCGGACGGGGAATCGCCTGGCTGGACGCCGGCAGCCACGAAACCCTGCTGCAGGCTGCCAATTTTGTCCAGGCGGTCGAAGAGCGCCAGGGGCTGATCATCGGCTGTCCGGAGGAGATCGCCTATCGGGCAGGCTTCATCAGCAAAGACCAGCTGCGTACCCTGGCATTAGAATTTCGCAGCAGCAGTTATGGACATTACTTGGCGCGCCTGCTCGAGGAAGAAGTTTAATGTCCAGGTGGGGGTCCCAGCTGCGATCTTACCTGGTCCGCTGGCGTATGGCTGAGCTGCTGGCGTTCCTGGGAGGGGGCGTGTATGTTGCGCAGAATGTGCTGTATGCTTTCACGCAGATGTCGGAGGTGGACGAAGGGGGGTATCTTTATCAGGGGTACCTCTTTGTGACGGGCGTGTACCACCCTTTCCAGGTGAACGGCCTGTGGATGTATTACCCTCCCTTCTCTTATTTATTCTGGGGGTACCTGCAGAAATGGTTCGGCCCCGGCTTGCGGACCGGCCGGTATGGGGCCATCTGCTTGGGGATCCTGATGCTGCTGGCCATCTGGATCGCTGCCCGGCACCTGGGAGGGAAATGGTGGGCCGCCGCAGCGATATGGGCGGTTGCGTTAGACCCGGCTTTGATCAAATTGTACAGCATGGCTGAATCCCAGGTGCTGATCGCCTGCATGCTGACTTGGGTTCTGGCTCTCGTACTGGGCGAGAACCGCCCGCTGTGGCAGATCGTCGCCAGTTCAATCTTGGCTGGCCTGGTCCTGTTGACCCGCCATAATCTAGCGCCGGTTCTTCCCATCCTGTTGGTCTACATTTTTTGGCAACATGGAAAAAAAGCCGGTTGGTGGGCATTGGCCTGCGGAGTTTTGACAGTCGCGGCTGGCTATGCACTCTATTGGCCGGATATCCTGGTGATCTGGACTCCCTGGCTGCCGGCGAAACTGACGCCTTTCCTGGATGCTTTTCGAACACCGCAAGGAGGTGCCGTCCTGTTGGGCACGCCAGGGCTTCTGAATCGGGTACTGGCCTTCACAACCACCTTCCGTTTCTCGTATTTTGCCCTGGCGGGAAGTTTGGCAGCGATCATTTTGTGGCCGCGCTCGGACCAGTGGAAGAACCGCGTCAACTTTCGGGCCAGTGTGTTTTTAGCAGCGCTTTTCTTCACCCTGCTTGTCCTTCATCTGTGGGCTGCGGTGCTCAATAACTACTGTGTCTTCTGTGTTAACCCGTATATTGCCTGGTTCATCGTGGTCGCCCTGCTATTGGTTGTCGCTTTTTTTTCAGAGGGCTTCAAGCAGGCTTTCCTCGGCCGGCAATTGATCGCCGGTTTGTTTCTCCTGCTGCTGTTCATCGACCTGGGATACGCCTCTTTCGATGTGACCGGGTTTTGGCTGATGAACCTCCGCCTGCCGCGCTTGAAAACCCTGCTCGTGGGAGGGGGTCATCTCCAGGGATACGCGATCTGGGACCTCATGGAGTCCAGATTTCAAATGAGCACAGCGATCGCTCGGCAGGTGGTACCTTTGATCGCCAGTTTTATGGCGGGGCTGGCCTTCCTTCTGCTCACCTGGATCGTATGGCGTTTTTTGGCCCGCAGGCGGGGGTATGCCTGGATGCCGTTTTCCTTGTCCATCGTCCTCATCCTTGGGACCGTCCTGTCGCCTCTGCCGGTAATGGCCGGGGGACCTCGGCAGTACGATTGCCAGGCGGATATGATCCGGGCTTATGAGCAGACCGGACAATACCTGGCCAGCCTGATCCCACCGGGCAGCAAAGTCTATTGGGACGGAGGCGGATCGATCCTGCCCCTGGAATATGTCCCGGGGGTCAGGATCTTACCAGGACAAATCTATGATTTCTGGAGCTTCAGCCCGGATGGGGATACCGCGCGTGTCTTAAGGTTCGGCATGTGGAATGTGGCGTCCGCGGATCAATGGAAAAATGAGGCCGATTTCATCCTTGTGGAAGGGAACCGCTATGATGCCGGTTGGCAGGCCTTCTTCCTCGCCAACCCCCAGTTTGAAGAACTCAGGGAATCCCCTCCGACCAGCCCGTGTGTCGACGGATCAAATGTGCGCGTTTTCCGAAGAGGGGCGTAGGGGAACGAGGAGTTCGGAAGGAGCCCTTGCGCCTATCCTTCGCGTTTTATAGTATGATAGTTTTCTCATGAACGCCTCTCCCGCGAACGCTCACCCCTATACCATCGTCTTATTGCGCCACGGAGAGTCGGTGGGCAATGCCGAGGACCGTTTTCAAGGCCAGGCCGATTTTCCTCTCACCGAAAGGGGCCGGGCCCAGGCCAAGGCCCTGGCAGGACGCTGGTTGGAGGAGGGCCTGAAATTTGACCTGTGCATTTCCAGCCCGCTGGCGCGCGCCGCGCAAACTGCAGAAATCATTGCCGGCAGGCTCGGCCTTCCCCTTGAATTCGACCCGGTCTGGAAGGAACTCCATAATGGCCAGCTGGCAGGACTCAGCCCGGAGGAAGCTGCCGAGCGCCACCCGCGGCCGGATTTCATCCATCCCTACCTGCATATTGGCGAAACCGGTGAAAGCCGGTGGGAGGTCTATCTGCGCGCCGGCCGCGGGGTGCAAAGCCTGCTCGACCGGGCGCCAGGCCGCTACTTGGTGGTGGCTCATGCGGGCATCCTGAACATGGCCTTGTACGCGATTCTGGGGATTCCGGTCCAGGCGGACTACACCGGGCCGACTTTCCGCTTTCTCAATGCTGCTTTTGCCACACTGACCTATACCGCTGAGGAACATCATTGGCGCCTGATTAGCCTCAACGACCGGGCGCACTGGAGGTGTGCGGATGAGTGACCCGATATCCTTCCCGGTATTGATGTTCGGGGCGGGGGCGATTGGGACCTATGTCGGCGGTTCGCTGGCGCTGGCTGGACACCGGGTGGTATTTATCGAACAACCTTCTGTTGCTGAGGAATTGGTTGCGCGCGGATTGCGGCTGGACCTGACGGTGGACAAACGAAGGCGGATCAGGGGAGTGTTAGTGGTCAATCCCGCCTCTTTTGCCTGCGTCTCCTCTCTGGAGCAGGCGCTTGAATACGGCCCTTTCGGTGCCGCCATTTTTGCCATGAAATCCTTCGATACGGCTGCAGCCCTGGAGGCGATCAGGCCGTGGGCGGTCCGGATGCCGCCGGTCCTGTGCTTGCAAAACGGCGTGGACAACGAACCAGCTATCGCGGCGATCCTCGGGGCCGACCGTGTCATCGCTGGCACCCTGACCGGCTCGATCGGTCGGCGGGCCGCCGGTGACATTGTGCTGGAAAAGGCGCGCGGCATCGGGGTCGCGGCCGGGAATCCGCTCTCGGTGCAGCTCACCACCCTGCTGGATGCCGCCGAGCTGAATGCCCACCTCTACCCGCAAGCCGCGGACATGAAATGGTCCAAGGTCCTGATGAACCTGCCCGGGAGTGCCACCTCAGCCATTGTGGACATGACTCCCGGAGAAGTATTTTCTCATCCCGGTCTCTACGCCCTGGAGAGGCGCATATCCCAGGAGGCCCTGGCGGTCATGAAGGTTCAAGGAGTCCACCCGGTGGACCTGCCTGGGATCCCGGTGCGGGCTCTGGCCCTGGCTGCGCGGCTGCCAGCCTTTGTGGCTCGCCCGCTTCTAAAAAGGGTTGTAGGAGGGGGCCGGGGCGGGAAGATGCCCTCCTTCCATATCGACCTGCATGCGGGGCGCAAGAAGAGCGAGGTGGAGTACCTGCACGGGGCGGTCGTCCGATACGGGGAGAAGTTCGGTGTGCCGACCCCGGTCAGCCGGGTTATGGTCGAGACCCTCCTGGCGCTGGTGCGGGGGGAGATCCCGATTGAGGAGTTCTCACGCCGGCCGGAAAAATTGATTCGGCGGGTTGCAGAGTCACAAGGGAGGGCATGACCTCCAGCCCTGGTATTTCAACCCCGAATTTTCGTGGGTTTTTGTGAAATGAGTGATCCATGAGTGCATCGATTCAGACAGTTTCGCCCCGCAATACCGTGGAAGCCCATCTTCCCGATGGACGTGTCCTCTCTGGGCCGCGTGGGACCAGTACAGGTGATTTCTTGAAGACCATCGCGGATTCGATCCCCGCACCCATCGTCGGGGCGATCGTCAACGGCGAGCTGCACGAGTTGACTTACTCCCTCAAAATGGACTCGAAGCTCACCCCCGTCACCATGTCCGACACCGACGGCGCGCGCATCTATCGCAGATCGCTCACCTTCCTGCTTGAAATGGCATTTGCCGACCTGTTCAAAAATGCCGTGCTGCTCATTGATCACTCGGTCGCCACGGGCGGCTATTACTGCCATGTGAGCGGACGCAAACCGCTCAACCGCTCTGAGCTCGCAGCCCTCGAGAAGGAGATGAAGCGCCTGGTGGCGGCCGACCTGCCGTTCGAGCGCCGCGAGGTGCCCCTGGCAGAAGCTATTGCCTATTTTGAGAAAGCCAATTACCCGGATAAGGTGCAGCTGCTCCATTACCGCCGCAAGCCGTATGTCACCCTCTACAGTCTGGGGGGTCATACGGATTATCACCACGGTTATATGGTCCCTTCTACCGGCTATTTGAAATGGTTTTCACTTCTGCCGGCCGAGGAAGGGTTCACCCTGCGTTTTCCTCACCGTCGCTCGCCGACCGTCCTCAGCCCGATGGTGGATTACCCCAAACTGTTGACGGCTTTCCGTCAATACGGCCAGTGGCTGGAACGGCTGGGGATCAATACGGTCGGGGCGTTGAACGACGCCATTCAGACCGGGCGCACCCAGGAGGTCATACTCGTGACCGAGGCACTCCATGAGCAGAACATTGCCGACATTGCCCGCCAGATCTCTCACCGCCACGAACAGACGCGCTTGATCCTGATTGCCGGACCATCGTCGTCCGGGAAGACCACCTTCTCACGCCGCCTGGCAATCCAACTGCTGGCCCTGGGGATTTCTCCATTCGCTCTTGAACTGGACAATTATTTTGTCGACCGGGAGAAAACCCCCCTCGGGGAGGACGGCCAGTATGATTTTGAGGCCCTGGGAGCGCTCAAGCTGGACATGCTGGCAGATCATCTGCAGCGCTTGATCAGCGGTGAGACCGTAGCCCTGCCGCGCTATAACTTTAAAGCCGGAAGGCAGGAGAAGGGCGAAGAGATCCAGCTCCACTCCGATCAGTTAATCATCCTCGAAGGGATTCACGGACTCGATCCCCGCCTTGTGCCTGAATCGGTCGCAGCCCGTGCCTTCCGCATTTATGTCTCTGCTCTGACACAGCTCAACCTGGATCGCCACAACCGCGTTTCCACCACCGATACCCGCCTGGTGCGGCGCATCGTTCGCGACTCCCGCGAGCGCGGCTACAGCGCCGTCCAGACAATCAACCAGTGGGAATCCGTCCGGCGCGGCGAAGAGAAGTATATCTTTCCTTACCAGGAAAATTCCGATGTCATGTTTAATTCGGCCCTGGTCTATGAACTGTCAGCCCTCCAGCCCCTGGTCGAACCGATCCTGCGCCAGGTGCCACACGGAGTGCCGGAGTTCATCGAGGCCAAGCGCCTGCTGGCATTTCTGGAGTGGTTCCTGCCGGTCGAGATGGATCTGATTCCGGATAATTCGATCCTGCGAGAGTTCATCGGGGGGTCGATTTTAAAGGATTTCAGGATCTGGAAAAATTAGATGGATTGACCATGCCAATAACAGGGTTGTCGTTCTTTCGCGCCTTTTCGTGGATGTCGCTTTTTAATCATGGAAAAAACTTGCGCTGTTTCATGCTCCTCCTGATCGTGACTTCGCTGGTCTGGATGTTCCCTCTGGGCATGTTTTTTTTAGCTGCCTTCGCCGAAGCCCGATCCATGGCCTTTTGGGTCCAGTCCTTCGGTCAGGCGTTACTGCCCGCGCTGGTACTTCTGGCTGTCAGCGCTTTTATTCCCTACGGCAGTCCGCAAGCACGTCTCGCAACCGAAAAAGGTTGATGATAAAACTCGGATCAGGATGAGCCAGGCAAGCTGGCCGAGCCACATTCCCGCAGCGTATTCATCATACCAAACATGAATGCCTTCGAGGTACTCTTGATCGCCATCGGTATGGCCATGGATGCCTTTGCCGTCTGTCTGGGGGTTGGGACCATCCAGGAGGCTTCCGGTCCGCGTCGGACTTTCCGGCTGGCATGGCATTTCGGATTATTCCAGTTCATCATGCCCGTCCTGGGCTGGTATGTTGGTAAGTCCCTCCTGCACTTCATATCCCCGTTTGATCGCTGGCTGGCTTTTGGTTTGCTGGCATTCGTGGGTGGGCGCATGATCCAATCCGGCCGCGGCTCCGGGGAGCGGGAGATGAGGCGCGATCCATCGCGCGGTTGGTCATTGGTGCTGCTCTCCTTCGCAACCAGCATCGATGCGCTGGCCGTCGGCCTCAGTTTGGGCCTGCTGGGGATCACCATCTGGTATCCTGCGGCGGTCATCGGTGTGGTGACCGGACTGATCTCCTGGGCAGGCGTGATCCTGGGCAACCGGCTGGGGGTCAAGTTCGGCCAGCGGATGGAGATCATCGGGGGTGTGGTGCTCATCTTAATAGGATTGAAGATCCTGATTGGATGACCCG
This sequence comes from Anaerolineales bacterium, assembly GCA_050013095.1. Classification (GTDB taxonomy): domain Bacteria; phylum Chloroflexota; class Anaerolineae; order Anaerolineales; family Villigracilaceae; genus UBA877. Next base: position 51,846 of record JBEKFY010000025.1, read on the forward strand.
CGCAGATCGCCTGCCCCGGCGGGCAGGCCGGACCGATCTGGCCTCTGTCTTCCTAAAGAAGGATCAACCCGATGATCGCCCCCATGATCGAGCAAGCCAGGTTGACAAGGTCGTTGTTCAGCCACTTCCAGCCGCGGGTTTGGATCGTTTTTGTGCCGCAGGTATGAAGCAGATAACGCTCGGTTTCCTTCTTGCATTGGGGACAGCGGTAGATGGCCTGGACGGTCGCCCCCAGGAACGAGTCGAACAACGCTCCGGTCACGCCTGCAACCGAGATCATCGCCGCCATCGTCCAGAACCCGCCAGCGGCTCCGAGAGCCCCGGCCAGGATGGCAATCAGGGCAGATCCCCCCACTGCCGCCAGCGTCCCGTAGAGCGAAATCGCGCCGGAGGTGCCTTTTTCTACAGCCTTTCCATTGGTGATCAAGCGCGGTGGAGAGGGATTCAGCACCCCCAGCTCGGTGGACCAGGTATCCGCATTGACCGCGGCCAGAGCAGCGGCGAAGCCGATCCAGGTCCAGTGAGCCGCCGGGAGGAAGAAATGGAAACTGGTGAAAAGGCAGGCGACCCCACCGTTGGCAAGCACCTGTCCAAGGTCACGCCGGCCGCCTTTTTCAAATTTCTCGTCGAGGCTCGCCTTGCGGTCGCCGAACAAGCGTGTCAAGGCACTGGAAGAAATGAAGAAGGCCAGCAGCAGGACGGCCCATTTCCATCCACCCAGGCCGAAGATGATCGTCCCGACCAGGGCGGCCCCCCATGCTCCGGATCGGCTCAGGCTGTGGGCGCGATAGGCGGCGAAAGCGATGAGCAGGGCAGCCAGGAAACCAAGCAGGACTTGAAGTAACATTTTGGCCTGACGGACCAGGATCAAGGTTCCATAGGGCCGGGTTAAATCGGGGTGGTGATCACAAACATGACGGCGAGCAGAAAAAGGAGGGTGCTCAGCACTCCCCCGCCCCAAACGATCTCAGCCAGGGTATGTCGTTCACGGCTGCGATAAAAAAATAGCCCGGTCACCCATCCGAAGATGAAGAGCCCGATGCTGAGCGCGGGCAGGAGGATCAACCCCACGCCCGGAACTGCCGGACTTGGCTCCCCGGAAGGTAGGAAGCCAAGCGGAACCTGTCTCAAGCCGGGGATCATCAGGCTGACCCAAACCAGCAGGCCGAGGTTGAGGAAGATTCCGGCCAGCCAGAGGTAGCGCGCCAATGGACTTTCCCAGGCCTGCACCAAAACAAAGGAGGGATAGATCGATTGCGGTGAGGCCGGCGTCAGGCTGCCCATCTCGATGGCGTGCTGGATGCTGTCCATGAAACCGGCTGCATCCTCCGGCGAGATGGCAAAGACCTGTTTGGCCGTGGCAACCAGGAGCAGAGACTTTGCCTCCGAGGCGAGGAATTCGATCGTGCCCAGTTCTGCATGGCGCCGGATGCCCAGAACCGATCCCGGCAAAGCCAGAAGCGGGAGGGGGAGTGATCTGCCCATCGCGCTGGCAGGGCGCACCCACTCGATGTCCGAGATCGGGATCTGCTCGAGACGCAGCCCCCAGGACAGGACCAGCTGGTCGCGGTCGAGGCGGTAGTTGGCGCGCGTCAAGGCGTACAGCCAGTAGGCCAGGAAAGGGATCGGGAAGAAGGCCAGGGCTGCTAAAATAATGTAAATGGCCAGGGTCAGGCCGATCGCGCTGATGGAGGCGCGCCAGATTGCGATGGCGGTAATCGCTGAAAGCGCGAGAAGCAGGCTGGTTTGTAGGGCGAGCCCGCGCTGGCGTTCGGGAGGAAATGAAAGAAGGCTCATGCGTGCAGTATTTCCTCTTGGATCGCCTGACAGACCGCCTCGACCTGCGCCTCCGTCATGACCCCGGAGAACGGCAATGCCAGCCCGCGCCGACCCAGGTCTTCCGTGACCGGGAAGTCTCCTTCCCGGTAGCCGAAGCGTTCTACCATATAAGGCTGCAGGTGGATAGGTAGGAAGTAGGGACGGACATGCACGCCGCGCGCCTCCAGCCGCTGTGCCAGGCGACCTCGATCGATCTGATCGTCAAAGCGCACCACGTAGACGAACCAGGAAACACGGGTGGTGTAGGATTCATTCGAAGGAACTTCCACTGCAGGGATCTCTGCCAGGCGATCCGCGTACCAGCTTGCAACCCGCTCGCGCTTTCTAAGCAGTTCCTCCAGCCTGACCATCTGGGCCGCGCCCAGCGCCGCAGACATCTCGTCCAGGCGGTAGTTGTATCCCAGATAGGTGTGCTGAAGCCAGGTATCGCCGGGAGCCCGGCCTTGATTGCGCAAAGCCCGCATCATTTCGGCCCCCGCCTCCTGGTCTGTTACGACGACACCGCCTTCTCCGGTGGTCATTTGTTTGTTGGGGTAAAAGGCAAATACTCCGTAATCGCCAAATGTGCCGGCTTTGCGCCCTTTATATTCCGCGCCCAGGGCTTCACACGAATCCTCAATGACCGTAAGTCCGTACTCGTTCGCGAGCTTTCGAATCGGATCCCAATCCGCCGGCTGCCCGAACACATCCACCGGCAGGAGGGCCTTGAGCGCGCCTGGATTTGCGGATCCTTTTCGAGGCAGCCACCTTCGGGCTTTCCCGCCTCCCTCGGCTAGGTCGCGCATGGCCTCGGCCATCTGGCGGGTGTCCAGGTTCCCGGTGCGCGCCTCGACGTCCACATAGACTGGCACCGCGTTCTCGAAGAGCAGGACGTTGGTCGAGGCCACGAAGGAGAACGGGGTCGTGAGCACCAGATCCCCAGACCCGATCCCGGCCGCGCGGACGCACAAGTGCAAACCGGCGGTACCCGAGTTGACCCCGATCGCATACCGGCTGCCGATGAAATCTGTAAACGCCTTTTCAAATGCCCGGATCCGGGGCCCCATGCTCAGGGCAGGGGTGTTGAGCACCTCCAGCACGGCCTGGCGCTCGGCATCGGTCAGGTCGGGAGAGGACATGGGGATATCAAGATGAGGCGGGTGGTTCAAGGAAGTCATGCTTAAGAGGTTTGGGTTTGTTCCTGCGCGGCAGGTGAGGGGGTAACAGCCTCCAAGCCCAGGTCGATCGCGTCTTCCATGCGGATCTGGCCGCGCAAGAAGGCGCCTTCTTCCGTTGCAAAGGCAGTGGTGACGATATCACCCCACACCCGGCCGGAAGAGCGGATTTCCACCTTTTGGGAGGTGATGTTCCCCTTGACCGCCCCGGCCACGATCACATTGCTGGCGCGGATGTTCTCGCAGGTGACCTTGCCAGTCTCGCCGACGACCAGCAAACCCTTCAGGGCAATTTGTCCCTCGAAGGTTCCTTCCACGCGCACGCCGCCGGAGCCGCTGATGCTGCCCTGCCAGATGACACCCGCGGCAAGGACCGAGGTGATGCGTTCCACGGATTGCACGGTCGGGGGTGGTGCAGGCTGGTTGTTCCGCTTGAACATGGTTATTCACTCATCCAGGAGAGGACTGGCCTTTATTTTATCATCTTCGGCGCGCCTGGAAGCGCCAGGGCATGGATTTCCACGGCTCGGGGACGGTATTCAACCCGATGCGTGGGCCGATCAGGACGTCCTGGTCGGGGAAGGTAAACCCCGCTTCGATCCACAGGCCTGCCGCCGGGTCGCAGAGATCAATGCTGTTCAGCGCGCCGTCGATCGCGAGGGCCTGGGTGAGCTTGGCAGGTCCATTGGTGTCGCGGCCCCCTCGGCGGGCCGAGATCCATTCCACCCCTTCCAGCGGTTGGATGGCCCGGATCAGGACCGCGGCTGGAAAACCCTCCCGCTCGGTGACCACGTTCAGGCACCAGTGCATCCCGTAAGTGAAGTAAATGTAGGCGTGACCCGGGGGCCCGTACATGACCGCGGTGCGGGGCGTTTTCCCGGCTCTGGCATGACAGCCCTGGTCTCCCTCACCGATGTACGCTTCCGCCTCGGTGATGGTACCGGAAAGGCGCCGGCCATCCTGGACCCGCACCAGCCGTTTTCCCAGCAGTTCACGGGCAACGATCAGGGTCGGCCGGTTATAGAAAGGGCGCGCCAAGGGTTTCTGCATAGGGGGGCCATCCGGAGCCAGGAGCGCGGTCCGTCTCCAGCGCTGTCTTTCCAGGTGGGAGGCGGACGGCTTATTCGAGCCGTCTTAAACAGCCACGTTCGAGGGTGCTTTGAATCTCGGATCCCGGGCCAACATCAGGCGTAAACCTTCTTCGAGGGAAAAGGCCGGCTTGTAGCTCAGCTTCTGTTCAGCCAGGGTCAGGTTGGCGCACAGGCGGGAGACGCCCCCCGTAGTCTGGGCGTTGTAGACCACATTTGCCTGGCTGCTGGTCACTTCCACCACCAGCTTGGTCAGAGCACGCAGGCTGGTCTCTGTCCCGGAACCGACATTGATGACCAGGCCATTGAGGCGGGGCGCGGTCGAGGCTGCCACCATGGCGGCCACGACGTCATCCACATAAATGTAATCGCGCGTCTGATTGCCATCGCCGTGGACGACCAGAGTCCCGTTGCGCACTGCCTGGCGCAGGAAATAGGGCACGACCGGCGGATGCGAAGCTGGCAGGTGCTGACCGGGGCCATAGGCATTGAAAATGCGCAGGCAGACCGTCTCGATGCCCCACAGCTCTCCGATGGTGCGCACGTAGTATTCCGCCGCCAGCTTCGAGACGGCGTAAGGCGAGCGCGGCCGGGGAGTCTGGCCTTCGGAGAGCGGCTGGATCTCCTGCTCGCCGTAGATTGCGCCGGAGGAGGCCAGGACGACCCGGCGGATGCCTACATCCCGCATGGCTTCCATCAGGCTGACGGTGCCGCCGACATTGACCGCATTGTACTCGCGCGGGTAGAGGATTGACTCGGGGACGGAGACCCGTGCGGCCAGGTGGTAGACGCAGTCCACTTCCTGAAGCAGCGTCCAGAGCTTCGGCCGGTCGTTCACGTCCCCACGCGTAAAATGGACGTCCGGAGAGAGTGCTTGCGGGTCGCCGGTGGACAGGTCATCCAGGCCGCGCACCTGATGTCCTTCGCGGGCGAGCTGGTTGGCGAGGGCAGAGCCGAGGAATCCGGCTGCGCCGGTGATGAGGAAATTCATGGTTTCTCGAGGGGCCCAGATGGGCGAAAGGATTATAGCATAAAGAACAAGCCCCCGTCGCAAGACGCATTGCCTCAAGTTAAATGTTACTCTAGGTAGGGTCGTTGCCTCAAGAAGAATGTTACCCTACGGCAGAGAGAAAAGAGCTGCCGGAGGAGAACATGATGAGTCGACGAAGCAAGCGGG
>JBEKFY010000026.1:0-55330 GCA_050013095.1 Anaerolineales bacterium
GCCACTCGAGTAATTGCCAAGCTAACCAGTCATGCTCTCAGGCACCTGCTCCGTATCCAGTTTGGTATTAAGGTCCTGTCTTTCGAAATCGGTGTATAAAACCGTCAATTCACATCAGACGTAATTAACAAGCTTTAATTAGGATCTAATCCTTTGCAGTGTTCTTCAACGGGGGCACTACTGTACAGTGGTTTGCAAGTCTGTCACGGTTGAATGGGATTAAGTAAAAAGGGAGTCGAATCCCCAACATGGCAAACATAAAGTTTATGTCAACAGTAAGCGAACGCCCTCTCTGGGGCGTTTGTCGTTATGTGTAAATCATCCATCTTTGACCCCTTTATATTTGTGCGCCCCTGGAGGGGTACTTCCCCATGGGGCACAAATTCGTAGACGCCGTTTGGGAGTGAGCTTATTAATAGTGAGAAATGTGGTTCAATAAATCCGAACCTTTGTGGGGACGACTTGGATTTCGACGCTGTATTCTGCGATGAGATCCTCAGGCGTTCGCCCCCGTTTTGCCGCGGCGGCTGAGTACTTTCTGATATATCGGGGATCGGCTGCCAGGCAGGATTGCTTTGGATGAGCTTCCCCTGTAAACACAATAACATCCCCCCCGAGGGTTTCAGCGCCTTCAAAGTTCAGGGAAACTTTTGGATTCTGGTAAATATTCTTCAGTTTTGCGCTTGAGGGAGAAGAATAGATGATGAACGTGTTCCCGGTCCAGTAGAACCAGACGGGGTTAGGTTGAGGAGTGCCATCGGAGCTTACGGTCGTCAGCCAGATAACGGTTTCTTCTGTGAGTCGTTCCGCTACATGTGAGTCGATCTCGACCCCCTGATTCTTCACGGATTCGCTCCTTGGAATAGATTGGATGGTGTCCAATGATTGAATCAATAAGATTTCCGCAACTTAACGGCTATTATACACGCACGGCCTGACACGCAAAATTCGTTAAGAGAATTAGACTGATCGGATATTGTATATCGTATCGGACACCGAGTAAATTTACTCAAGAGAGTGTATAGGACAATCCATCTGAGATGAATTGGGGTCCGCGCTTGGGTGCTATTCCAGAATATACTCACTAGTCGTCAAGTATTAAAAGACGAACGCGGCTGGTTCTTCTACCTTAGGGGCATCTGTGCGAAAGTGGTAAATTCATCACGGGTGAGAGGAATTAACCTAAATATCAGGGTAAAAATCCTCCCGAGACATATCTAGAATTGATCCGCATAAAAAAAACGAACGCCCCGATCGAGGTGCGTTCGTCATTCTGTGGAAATCATCTGCCTGTGCTTATTAAAATTCGTGGGCCCCTGGAGGGATACTTCCACAGGGGGCACAAATTCAAGGGCATCGTTTGGGATTGATCTTTCTACATCATGTACTGATACTATGGATCGTTAGTACAAGCCTTTCAATCCTAAACCGTGTGCGAATACTTTGTGGGACAACGAATATCGTCCATTTGTTTTATACAAAGCACCTGGTAGCGACTTTTCTTTTCCCCACAGAGGCTTGTCTAAAATTTAGGCTCGTCAGATGCAAACGCCCCCATAGAGGGGCGTGCTTGTTATCTGGGAATTATGCATCTTCGATCTCATAATATCCGAGCACCCTTGGAGGGGCACGTATTCGTCGGTAGAAATCTCCACCGATATCAGTAGAAATACGACGAAATGCACTTGTCGTCTAACATAAATAACCCTTCAACAGGCATATGTATCAGCCGAGGCAAAAATGTAACTGGGGATGGGGTCAAGAGAACTGATATTGATATCACCGATAATTCGGTATATATTTAATACGGCAAGTTTTAGTGACCTTTATATTGTATAGGCAGTCCAGCGAGAATGTTTTTCTAGTGGATCGGAGAGGCCTATGAAGAACAGGTTATTTCTATGTTTTGCGGCCAGTCTGGTCCTATCCGCATGCGTTTTGAATACGCGGCTTCCCGCACTCGCGACGGTCACCCCGTGCATCGACTGCACCTCAGAAATTGTTACAAGCACGAAGACGCCCACTCCGATTCTGACGAGGTCTCCTATTTCCAGTACTTTTAGGCCTGGTGCCCAGGAATCTCTTGATCCGGAATTGCTTACGGCGACTGCCATTGACCGTGATCGCCAGATGACGATCGAGGCAATCGCTTTAACCCCTACGATGGAGGAGCTACTCCCACCCTCACCGAATGAGATCTTTGGCGAGGATATTACCTACGTTACGGTCACTGGCGGGCTTTTGGCCGTGGGCGATGCCGGTGGTAACCTAACGCTTCTTGATCTGACCGATCCAAGCCAGCCTCGACCGCTCTCGAACATCTCACTTGGCACCGAGCAGATTGACTCATATCCTGCTTATGCGCCGGTGGAAATCAGAAGCGTGAAGGTTCAGGGTACAAAGGCATACGTTCTTACGATCTCACAATTGTTTATTTTTGATATTTCAGATCCCACCCGGCCCGTCGAGCTAACCAAGGTGATCCTCCCAGACCGACTGAACGACATGCAAATCAGGGGATCGGAACTCTGGATTGTAATCGCAGATGTCGAGAACAATAAAAGCCTGCTTATGGAGCTGGATGTTTCTGATCCCAGTAATATCCAACGACTAGGTGAGACTCAACTTCCAGAGATATCTGCTGGCAGGGTCCGAATGAATGGAGATATTGCCTATGTAACTGTCAGGGATGTTAATTCGGCTGATGACTTAAAGTTCTACGCCATTCAAGATCCCAGCCACATATCAAAGTCGGCAAGGGTATACGGGTTGCCTGCTTTCTGCGCCTGGGTATCGGGTTCCACTGCTTACATTGCAACGGGCCGAATGGTCAGAGGCGAGGATAAGGATTATTACACAGAGGTGGCTTCCGTGGCCATCGTGGACATCTCGAACAGGGATGATCCAAGCTCTCTGGGTTATATCTGGACTCCCGAATTGGCAACCGATCTCGTAACGTCAGCCGGAAGGGCATTTATCGTTGGAAATCAGCCTCACCAAGATCTGGGGTTTCCTCAAAAGTTATGGTTCAATGTTGTAGACATCAAAGACCCAACGCGGCCCCAAATCCTAAGGAGTACCCACTTGCTGGGTCAAGTTGATATGATGGCCTTATTTGGGCGCTATGCATACATAGCAGCGGGCGAGGACGGTCTCTACGTTGTCGAAGCAGAGGCTGCAAGTCTTGTCCGGACACTCCAAGCAAGTGACCTGCGAATCCCTCAAAGGCTTCCCTAAAATTGAGACACTTAGCAAACGAACGCCCCACGATCGTGGAGCGTTCGTCGTTCTTTGAAAATCATCTGCCGATGCTTCTTAAAATTCGTGCGCCCCTGGGCAGATTCGAACTGCCGCTTTCGGCTCCGGAGGCCGACGCTCTATCCACTGAGCTACAGGGGCGGGCGCAGAAATTTTACCACAATTGATCTGGCGGGATTTTGAGGGACATGGCGGACGGGTGATCTATACCTGGACATCCGGAGATAGGCGGGCCAGTTCCGTGCGCAGGCTCTGGATGGTCGCTGCAGTTCCGCCCTCCTCGCCGAGCAAAGCATACTGCTGACGTTTGTGGGCGTATTCCCCGCACACCTGGTAGAAACGAGCGGTTTTTTGATAGCGGCCGGTGAAAAAAGCCGCGGTCCGGGCGAAGGACTGCTTCCAGGCCGAGGAAGCGGTCCGGTAGTGGGCCGGGGTGATCACCCCGCTCTGGACCTCCTCGGCCAGGAATTTCTTGAGGGCGCGCTCTTCCCTCCACGTGGCCCACAGGATGACGCCGAACATGACCAGCCAACCGCTCCAATCAATGGCAACGCCTACCACCATGCCGGTCGTTCCGCGCAGCAAGGATTCCACGGTATTGTGAAAAGCGTGGGTGAACATGGCCAGACCCAGCCCCCCAAAGATCGCGGTGATCTTGACGAACCAGTTGCGGTTCAACCGGGCGACTGCCAGCCCGATGCCGGTGAAGGCGGTGTAGAACGGATGCTGCCAGCCGACCAGGAAGACACGGATGAAGGTCAGGGTAACTAGGCCGCTCCAGCCGGTTTCTAGGTAACCGTAGGTGTAAATGTAATAGGTGTTTTCGGTCGCGGCGAAACCCAATGCAACCACTCCGGCATAGATGATCCCATCCAGGACCGAATCGAACTCATTGCGGAAGATCAGAAAAACTCCCAGAACGGCCAGGCCTTTGAGGGTCTCTTCTACCAGGGGGGCGATGATCGAGCCGGTTGCCAGATTGGTGGCGAGCGCCGATTTGGAAACGAGAAAGATCCCCTCGCCTAGGATGGAATTGATCAGGAAGGCGCTGCCCGCCGCGACGACCGCACCCCATAAAAAAACGCCTCCTAGCAGGAGCAGGGGCTCCTTTTCATACCGGTCGAGCCAGTAAAGAAAGGAGGCAAAAACGACCGCTGTGCCGAAGGAGATCAGGAACGAAACCAGCAGACCCATGCTGCCCTCGAGAAATGGATGTGCTTATTTTAATTCGGATTTGAGGATCAGGCGAGTTCGTTCGATCCGCGTGCTCTCGAAGGGGATGCCAAGGGCTCCCAGGACCTCCTCGGGGCGGCCGGTGGCGCCCTCGCGGGCGGAGAGGCGCATGGCGATCCGCTGGGCGCCGGATGCATCCTCGGGCAGCAGGCTGAGCGATTCGATCAACGGGCGCAGGTCGTAGGTTTTTCCGCGCCGTTGGCGCTCCAGACAGGCAGTATTCAGCAGGGCGGAGAGACTCTGACTCAAGGCCTGCCTGTCAACTGGATCGAGAAGGACCACCTCGTAGTCTGCCGAGTCGACCTGGGTTTGCAGGGCAGGGAGGCGCGTGTCCACCTCTTCGACCTCCAGGATCGTCAATCCCGGAGGCGCTGCCTGCTGGAGGAGATTCTTATATTGAAGAGGCGGGTTTCCCGGTTGCACATCCAACCAGATGTCCATGACTTCCGCACGTCCGAGAAAACCCAGCGGCAGGGCGGAGGCCAGCTGCATCTTCGGCTGTGGGTGGAAGCCCTGGCTGTACACAAGCGGCAGGTCGGCGCGCCGGACTGTCCGCTCCCAGATCTTGTGAAGATCCAGGTGGCCGGTATAACGCAGGGCGCCGGATTTGGAGAAGGTGATGCGCAAGCGCATGGCGAACCGAACCGGGTCTGATGTTATGCAGCCGGAACTGCCTCCCGCTTCCTGGTAACCGGGGATTTGACCTCCGGGCACTTCCAGTACGTCCCCGGGTTGGCACGGCGGTCATTGGCGAAGATTGGCAGGATCCCGCAGGCAAAGCACTGCTCGCGGCAATCGATCCGGATCTGGCCTTCGAGCGATTGGCGGAAATCATTGAAGAGGAATTTTTTGTGCACGGCGTCTGAGATGTGGTCCCAGGGGAAGATCTCGTCCATGCGGCGGGGGCGGTGGGTGTAGAACGCAGGGTCGAGCCCGTTTTCGGCAAAGGCGTTCAGCCAGATCTCGTAGCGCCGTTGGTCCTGCCAGGCGTCGAATTTGGAGCCATTCTTCCAGGCAGTGTAAACCACTTCCGCCAATCTTCGGTCGCCGCGCGACAGCCAGGCTTCGAGCAGGGTATCTTCCGGTTGCGTCCAGGACAGTTTGATCGATCCATCCCGCAGCTCGTGCATCAGCAGGGACTGCTTGGCCCGGATCTGCTCCGGCGTATCCACTGCGACCCACTGGAAGGGCGTGTGCGGTTTTGGGATGAAGGTGCTGACCCCGGCGTGCAGTTTGGCTTTCCCGCCTAGGACTTTGCGCCCCTCGGCCAGGACGCGCTTGCAGAGGTCCGCGATGGCCTGCACATCCTCCAGCGTTTCACTGGGGTGTCCGATCATAAAATACAGCTTGATGGTCGGCCAGCCGCGGCGATAAATCTCGCGCGTCGTTTCCAGGAGCTGGTCGTCCGGGATGAACTTGTTGATGATACGGCGCATGCGCTCGGTGGCGGCCTCCGGGGCAAGTGTGAAACCGAAGGAGCGCCGGTCGCGCAATTTGTCCATCAGCTCGACCGACACCGACTCGATCCTCAGCGAGGGCAGCGAGATGGAAAGGTGCCGGCCGCCAAAATTTTCCCCGATGGTCGTGACCAGCTCCAGGATATCCGAGTAGTCAGATGAGGAGAGCGAAAGGAGAGCCAGCTCCTCGAACCCGGTGTTCCTTACTGCCTCCTCGGCTGCGGCCACCACTTCCGCCACGCTCCTCTCACGAACCGGGCGGGTGATCATGCCTGCCTGGCAGAACCGGCAGCCGCGCGTACAGCCGCGCATCACCTCCACACTAACACGGTTATGTACCGTTTCGATGTTCGGAACGATGAAGCGGGTCGGGGGCGGTGGGAGCTTCGCCACCATGCGCTTGAGAATGATCCGGGGCGCTTCCGGGACCAGCGCATTGACCGAGGCAACCGTGCCGTCCTCCAGGTAGCGGGCTTCATAAAGGCTGGGGACGTAAAGGCCGGAGATGCCCGCGAGCGAGCGCAGCAGCTCCGGGCGGGAGCCACCGCCCTTTTTCCAGCTTTGATAGCAGTTGAGGATGTCGTGGATAATTTCTTCACCCTCGCCGATGGCGAAGGCGTCCACGAATGCGTGCATCGGCTCGGGGTTGAAGCAGGCGTGCCCCCCCGCGATGATAAGGGGATCGGTGGCACCGCGCTCGCGAGCGCGCACCGGGATGCCGGTCAGGTCGAGCATGTTCAGCATGTTGGTGTAGAGTGTCTCGTAGGGCAGGGTGAAGGCGAGGATGTCAAATTCCGCCAGGGGATGGTGGCTCTCCAGAGAATACAGGGGGATACCGCTGGAGCGCATGATCGCTTCCATGTCCAGCCAGGGAGCATAGGCCCTTTCGGCCAGGGCGTCCTCCCGCTGGTTGATCTGGTCGTAAAGGATCTTCAGCCCGACGTTCGATACCCCGATATCGTAGATATCCGGAAACAGAAGGGCAACCTTCGTGGTGTACTGGCTCCAGTCCTTGACTACGATGTTCAGTTCGCCGCCGACATAGCGACCTGGTTTTTGGACCTTGAGGAGGAGGCGTTCGAGACGGGCGTCGATTTGTTCGGGGGTTAGCATAGAGGCGATTATACCTGATAAATGTTGTCCAATTTATGAAACCGGCCGGGGTAGGCTCTCCGGCGTGCAGCCGGCCTGTCCCTGCAAAAAAGGGGACGAACCCTAAACCAAGTCCCTTGGCTTCCGAAAACGTTTGGTAACCCCCGATTTCAGCAGCATTGCCATCTCGGTGAAGCCTTTCTCGCTAGCCAGGTCAAGCGGGGTCTTTCGATCCATGTTCTTGACCTCCAGGTTTGCGCCATAATCGAGCAGCAGCCGGACCATCTCAACCTGTCCGTTTTGGGCGCTGATGTGCAGCGGGCTGTTGTCGCCGGACTGGCGCGCGTTGGGATCGGCGCCTGCATCCAGCAGCCGGTAGGCAACGTCGACATATCCGCCTGCCACTGCGGAAAGCAGCGGGGTGGCCCGTAATTTGTTCACGGATGCAGAATTGACCCAGGCCCCGGCGTTCAGCAGGAAGTTCACAACATCCAGGTGGCCGAATTTCGCGGCCAGGTGGAGAGGCTGATAGCCGTTATCGTCAAAGACGTTGGCAAGACCTGGATCCTTGGCCAGCATCAACATGATTTGCTGGAGCTTGCCGGTCGCAGCGGCTTCGAAGATGGTGATGGTCACGGTGTGGTTGACGAGCAGATCCGCGATGGCAACCTGTCCGTGATTGACAGCCACCATGATCGGCGAAAGGCCATCCTTGTCGCGGCTGCGGGTCAGCGTGGGATCGGAAGCCAGCATTTCCTCGACCTTCACCTGATCGCCTTTTTTGATGGCCGTAAAGAACTGAGATGACATAGCCCCTTCCTTGGATGAGATGCCCGGTTGGCTGGCGTGCCTTGCGCGGAGGCCGGCGGACCGTCATGCCCTGGAAAGTGATCCAATGATCGTCAGAGCGTGCCCTTGTACATCCCGCCGTCGACGGTCAGCATGACCCCGGTGATGTAGGAGGCGGCCGGGGAGACCAGGAATACGGCTGCGTTGGCGAATTCCTCCGGTGTGCCCATGCGCCCGAGTGCGCTGTCCTTGGCCTGCCGGGCAACCTCCGCCTCAATCGTCGTTTTGTTTTGATGGGCTCGGAACTTCATCAGCTCGTGGACGCGCTCGGTCTCGGTCCAGGCGGGCAGGATCGAATTGAACCGGATACCCTCCCTACCGAGCTCGAGGGCCAACGTCTTGGTGAGGCCGACGGTGGCAGCCCGTACGCTGTTGGAAAGCACCAGGCTGGGAATGGGCTGCTTGACCGAATAGGAGGTGACCGTCAGAACACTGGCGGCTTTGGAGCGCTTCAAATGAGGTAGTGCTGCCCGGATCAAGCGGACGTGGCTCATCAGGGATTGATCGATGGCCTTCTGCCAGGCAGCCTCGTCGAAGGATTCAAATGCCCCTGGAGGTGGGCCACCGGCGTTGGTGACCAGAATATCCAGCCCGCCCAGGGAATGGGCCGCCTCTCCGACCAATTGTTCCGGCAAATCCGGGTCGGACACATCCCCGGGCAGACCATAGACCGGTACGCCGCACTCCTTGGCAATCTTCCTGGCAGCGGCCTGGATCTTGACCTCCTCGCGGCTGTTCATGGCCACGCGGCAGCCTTCCCGGGCCAGGCCGCGGGCAACGGCATAGCCCAGACCGCGGCTGGCGCCGGTGACCAGGGCACGCTTGTCTTTAAGTTTCAAATCCATAGGATCTCCTAAATGAGTTCAAATTGATCATCCACGACGGTGATATCCGGCCAGTTCTTCTCAACCCATCCCGAAATCGTCTGCAGGGAGCGTTGCAGGTGGGCTGCGTCATTCCCGACCGCGGCACACTCGACCACGGCCTCTCGCCACTGGTCCTGCCGGTCCATCTCAGCCACCGAGATGTTGAACTCGCGGTGCAATCGGGCTAGCAGCGGCTTGAGCCTGCTGCGCTTCTCCTTCAGGGATGCGCAGCCGGGCAAACGAAGGTGAAGGGTCAGAATACCGAGAGCCATGCTCTTCCTTCAGGATTAATCCACGCCGCGCAGATCAGATCCAGGTCAGCCCGCAGCACCTCCCCTTGCTTTTGGGTCTTGGGCCGATTACAATGCTTCCATTATGAGCACCGAAGCGGCCTACAATCAAGCGCTCGACTACCTCTATTCCTTTGTTGATTATAGCCTGAAAAAATCCTCCGAACTTGCCAAGGCCAATTTCAACCTTGAGCGGATGCGCGCCCTGACCGCTGCCCTGGGCACCCCGGAGCGAAAATATGCGGTCATTCACATCGCCGGGACAAAAGGCAAGGGGTCCACCTCGGCCCTGGCCGCCTCGGCGCTGCAGGCGGCCGGATACCGCACCGGCCTGTACACCTCTCCTCACCTGCAGGATTATGTGGAACGCATCCAGGTGAATGGCATGCCCATCCCGCATGCGGCCCTAGCCGAGCTGGTCGAAGAGCTCAAACCGGCCGTGGCGCGCATCCCGTATCTGACCACTTTCGAGATCACGACTGCCCTGGGTTTTCTGTATTTTGCCCGCCAGAAAGTGGATGCCGCCGTGATCGAGGTGGGCCTGGGGGGGCGCCTGGACGCGACCAACGTGGTCAGCCCGCAGGTGGCGGTGATCACCTCGCTATCCTATGACCACATGGCGGTGTTGGGCAACACCTTGAGCGCCATTGCCGTCGAGAAGGCGGGGATCATCAAAGAAGGCCGGCCGGTCGTCTCCTCTCCGCAGAAGGACGAGGCCTTGGCTGTCCTGGAAAGGGTCGCACGGGAGCGCGGGGCGGCCATGACCCTGGTCGGCCGCGACGTGCTGTTCATCGGTGGAGAGCATTCGCTGGACGGACAGGTGCTCACCATCGACTCCAAGGGATTGCCCCCATTGGAATTAACCATCCCACTCTTGGGTGCCCACCAGATGGTGAATGCAGCGACCGCTTGCACGGCCCTCCGGAACAGCGGATTGGACATATCGGATGAAGCCATCCGCACAGGCTTCGCGAAGGTTTTTTGGCCCTGTCGTTTTGAAATCGTGCGTCGCGAACCGCCGGTTGTGTTAGACTCAGCCCACAATGTCGACTCGGCCGACCATCTGCGCCAGACGCTCGACGATTACTTTCCCGGACATCCGGTGATCTTGGTCTTTGGTTCCTCAGAGGATAAGGACATCGCGGGTATGCTCAATGCCCTCAAACCGCGGCTGGATCACCTGATCGTCACCCAAGCGGTCCACCCACGTGCGCTCACACCGGACCAGCTGGCCACGATCGCTGGTCAAGTCGGACTGACCTGCGAAGTGGTGGTTCCCGTGGAGGCAGCCCTGGTTCGGGCGCTTGAGCTGGCGGCGCACGGCGAGATCGTTCTGTCGGCCGGCAGCATGTTCGTTACGGCGGAAGTGCGCACCGCCTGGCAGAAGCTGAACCCGAAGTGAGATACCACCTGTTTCCAGCAGGATGCGAAGTATGACCCAACATGACTGGTCTTTTCAGGAAGAAGATGCTTTCAACGTGGCGTTGACCCAGCGCACCGAGGAGCTTTATCGCGTGCCGAATGCGACCCCGGAGGAGGATGGCACCATCGAAGCGTTGGTGCTGCCTTTGCGGGACATCGTCATCTTCCCGCACATGGTGTCGCCGGTGTTCGTGGTCCGCGAGGCCTCGCTGCTGGCGATCCAGCAGGCTCACGATCACAACCAGACCGTCATCGGCCTCACCCAGCGGGATCCGGAGGTCGAAGAGCCGGGGCCGCAGGATTTCCTCCCGCTGGGCGTGGAGCTGGCCGTGGGCCGCCTGCTCAGCATGCCGGACGGCTCGAGCTCGGCGCTGGTGCAGGGACGCCGGCGGGTGGAGATCATCGAGTTCACCCGCCTGACACCGGTCATGCGGGTGCGCGCCCGGGTGATCTTCGAACCCCAGACCGCGGACCGCCAGACCCAGGCGTTAATGCGCTCTGCATTGGATCTTTTTGACCGCTGCATCCAGCTTGATCGCTCCATCCCTGAGGAAGCGCATCTCTTTGCCCTGAACATCTCGGAGCCGGGCTGGCTGGCGGATATGATCGCGACCGCGGTCTCCATCAACCTGACCGAGCGCCAGCAGCTGCTGCTGATCGCCAGCCCGCGTGAACGGCTGAAGCGCATCAATAAGATCCTGGCCCAGGAGGTGGACGTCCTCGAACTCGAGGACGAGATTCACAGCCGCGTCCAGAACGAGGTCGACAAGAGCCAGCGCGAGTTCTACCTGCGCGAGCAGATGAAGCAGATCCAGACCGAACTGGGGGAAGGCGATATCTGGACCCGCGATGTCAGCGATCTGCATAAGAAGATCGAAGCTGCCAAGCTGCCCGAGCAGGCCAAAGCAACCGTGATGAAGGAGATCGAGCGCCTGACCCAGATGCCACCCATGGCTCCCGAGGTGGGCATCATCCGGACTTACATCGACTGGATCCTGGACCTGCCCTGGACGGCGGGTACGGAAGACAACCTGGACGTCAAGCACGCCGGCAGGATCCTCGAGCGCGAGCATTATGGACTGAAGAAGGCCAAAGAACGCATCCTGGAGTACATTGCGGTGCGTTCGCTCAAGCCCCGTAAGGAACGCCAGCCCATCCTTTGCTTTGTCGGGCCGCCAGGCACTGGCAAGACCTCGCTGGGGAAGTCCATCGCGGAGGCGCTGGGGCGCAAGTTCGTGCGCGTCTCCCTGGGCGGGATCCGGGATGAGGCGGAAATCCGCGGCCACCGGCGGACGTACATCGGCGCCCTGCCAGGCCGCATCATTCAGACCATGAAACGGGCCGGGACGGCCAATCCCCTGTTCATGCTGGACGAGATCGACAAACTGGGCACCGATTTCCGCGGTGACCCGTCCTCGGCGTTGCTCGAGGTGCTCGACCCGGAACAGAACCATGCCTTTTCAGACCATTACCTGGAACTGGATTTTGACCTTTCCAAGGTGATGTTCATCACCACCGCCAACACGCTGGCGACCATCCCGCCGGCGTTGCTGGACCGTCTGGAGGTGATCGAGTTTCCCGGTTACATCGAGGAAGAGAAGTTGATTATCGCCAACCGCTTCTTGATCCCGCGCCAGGTTGAGGAGAACGGCATCGAAAACCTCGGATTACACTTTGCGCCGCAGGCGCTGCAGCGGATCGTTCGCGAATATACCTACGAGGCGGGCGTGCGCAACCTGGAGCGGGAGATCGGGCGCATCTGCCGCAAGGTGGCACGCTGGAAAGCCGAGGGCAAGCATTATCCGACGGCGATCACACCGAATCTGATCGAGAAGTTCCTCGGACCGCAGCAGTTCTTCCAGACCGAGGCCGAACTCCAGGATGAGGTCGGCGTGGCGACCAGCCTGGCCTGGACCGAAACCGGCGGCGAAATCATGGCGGTCGAAGTGGCAGTGCTGGACGGCAAAGGCAACCTGCAAATGACCGGCCAGATCGGGGATGTCATGCAGGAGTCCGGCCAGGCTGCCTTGACCTATGTTAAATCGCGCGCCGATCGCTTTGGCATCAACCCCGAGGTCTTCGAGCGCATGGACATCCATGTCCACTTGCCAGAGGGCGCAATCCCCAAGGATGGCCCCTCAGCAGGTATCACCCTGGCGACCGCCCTGCTCTCGGCCCTGACCGGCCATCCAGTCCATAAGGAGGTCGGCATGACGGGGGAGATCACCTTGCGTGGGCGCGTCCTGCCCATCGGCGGACTGCGCGAAAAGGTGCTGGCCGCCCACCGCGCCGGATTGAAGGTCGTCATCATCCCGGAGAAGAATGAGAAGGACCTGGTGGATGTGCCCAAGCGCGTTCGCACCGACCTGAAGATCGTCCCTGTCCTGCATATGGATCAGGTGCTGGAAATCGCCCTCGCGGCGGAGGCGACCGTCGATCCGCCTCGGCCACGACACTCAGCCCACACGGATGAGTCTGGCGAACCACCGGAAGAGTGAAATCCCTCATCTTACAAGTGGGGATTTCCTCCTTCAACGGGCATTGCCTGAAAACAGGTCTTGCTCGCTCTCCACAGGCGTGTACGTTGGGGTAGTTCCCACCCTACGTTAAATCAGCCGTATAAGTTTTACCAGTAGACAGGCATTTCCAGCGAACCGGATAGTTGTTCAGTTTTTTGGGTTTTATATCCTCAAACCTGAAGGTAAGGGTTTTACCAGGCCGGTTTGATCAACACCGGAACGCGAAACTCGCAGCCGGATGGCCGCGCATTGCGCCCATTGCCGGTGTGCGGTTCTTGAGGTAGTGGAATGCCGAGATCTCTGAATGGGAAAGTCGTGCTGATCACCGGGGCCTCCTCGGGCTTCGGCGCGGACGCCGCCGTGCTCTTTGCCCAGGAAGGCTGCCAGGTAGTGCTGGCCGCCCGCCGGATGGACCGGCTGGAAGCCCTGGCGGAGCAAATTCAGGCGGTGGGTGGGGGAGCGTTTGCCCTCGCCCTGGATATCACCGAGCAAACCCAGATCGAGGAGGGGGTGCTGACCGTCCTGGATCGCTTCGGCCGGATCGATATCCTGGTCAACAACTCCGGTTTCGGCCGGCTGAACTGGCTGGAATGCCTTGATCCGCAGCGCGACATCGACGCCCAGATCGATGTCAATCTCAGAGGTTTGATCCAGATGACGCGCGCGGTGCTGCCATCCATGCTGGCCCGCCGCTCCGGTATTATCATCAATATGGCTTCGGTGGCAGGACGAATATCCGCACCGCTCTACACCATTTACGCCTCAACGAAGTACGGCGTGCGCGGCTTTACCGATGCACTGCGCAGGGAGGTCGGTCCGTTCGGCGTTCAGGTCTGCGGGATCTACCCGGCTTCAGCGGCCACTGAATTTGCCCAGCACACTGGCTCGAATTCGGCCAGTCAAAGCCTGGGGCCGTTTCACCGCCTTGACCTGAAATCCGGGTACGTCGCCCGCCGGATCGTCGGCCTGGCAAAGCATCCCCACCGCTCGCTCGTCATCCCTGGCTGGTATCTGCCGATCCTGACATTCGATTATTTCTTTCCCGGCTTGGTGGACTGGTTCCTGGACCAAGCCTTTGTCAAGCGATTTCATAAATTGGAGGAATAGATGATGGCTGCCCGCCTCGAAAGACTGCAGGATGCGCTCCGCAAAGCCGGCCTGGACGCTCTGGCCCTGAATCCCGGTCCTTCGTTGACTTATCTGACCGGCCTGCATTTTCACCTGATGGAGCGCCCGGTGGTCCTGCTCCTGGCAGTCCAGTCAGTACCGGTCATGGTCCTGCCTGAACTGGAGCTGCCCAAGCTGGCAAATCTGCCGTACGAGATGAAGGCGTTTTCATACGGGGAGGACCCGGCCGGATGGGAGGCCGTATTCCGCCAGGCGGTGGGCTCGTTGGGACTGGACGGTAAGCGGATCGGTGTGGAACCGCGCACCCTGCGCCTCCTGGAATACCGCCTGGTCAAATCCGCCGCTCCCGACGCGGACTACCCGGACGCCTCCGGGGTGGTCAGTCAGCTGCGGGTACGAAAGGCGTCAGGCGAGATCGCCACCATGCGCAAGGCCGTCAAGACCGCCCAGAAGGCGCTCCGGGCGACCCTCCCGCTGATCAAGATCGGCATGACCGAGCTGGAGATCGCTGCCGAGCTGACCGTCCAGCTGCTGCGCAACGGATCGCAGCCGGAACTGCCCTTCGCGCCGATTGTGTCCGGTGGGCCCAACAGCGCCAACCCGCACGCCTCTCCCAGTCAGCGCCCTCTTCAGAAGGGTGACCTGCTGGTGGTGGACTGGGGCGCGACGGTGGACGATTACATCTCCGACCTGACGCGCACCTTCGCGATTGGAGGAGTGGACGCGGATTTCAAAAAGATCCATCAGGTTGTGCGGGAGGCCAACGCCGCCGGACGGGCTGCGGCGAGGCCAGGCCAGCCCTGTGCAGCCGTGGACCAGGCGGCCAGGTCGGTGATCGAAAGCGCCGGCTATGGCCCCTATTTCACCCACCGCACCGGCCATGGCATCGGCTTGGAAGCCCATGAAGATCCTTACATGCGCGGCGACAACCTGGAACTGATGCAGCCGGGGATGGCCTTCACGGTCGAGCCGGGCATCTACCTGCCCGGGCGCAACGGCGTAAGGATCGAGGACAACTTGATTGTTACCGAACACGGGGCGGACTGTCTGAGCGATATGGAACGGGGCCTGGTCGTCATCGGATGAATCCCAGCCTCGCCAGGTGTCCAGCGCCTGAACCCTCCCGCGCATCGGGCGGGTAGGATGAAATTCGAGGGACCAGCACGCCATGAGTTACTGCGATTACATTAAAAACCATCCCGAGGATGAACTCAACCGCCGATATCACGACGAGCAATACGGCTTCCCGCTCCACGCCGACAACGACCTGTTCGAACGCCTGGCCCTGGAGATCAACCAGGCTGGGCTGTCCTGGACCCTGATCCTGAAGCGCAGAGAGCTTTTGCGAAGCGCCTTTGATGGCTTCGATCTGGAAGTGGTTGCGGCCTGCGGCGCTCAGGACATGGCCAGGCTCCTTGCCGACCCTGGCGTCATCCGCAACCGGCGCAAGATCGAGGCCGTCATCGAGAATGCCCGGCGGATCCAGTCTTTGTGCGCAGAGGCTGGATCTTTTGAAGCCTGGCTGGATGCCCACCACCCGCGCCCTCTGGAGGAATGGGCCCGGCTGTTCAAACAGACCTTTGTCTTCACCGGGCGGGAGATCGTGGGCGAATTTCTGATCAGCACCGGCTATCTGCCTGGTGCCCATGATGCCACCTGTCCCATTTACACGCGGATTGCCAGGCTGAACCCAGCCTGGCTCCGGAAATAGCCTATAATTATTCCATGTCCCAGATCATTCCCACCGCGGAACCGTACTGGTTCCCGGGCAATCGGACCGGGGTCCTGCTGATCCATGGCTTCACCGGCACGCCGAAAGAAATGCGCTGGATGGGGGAGTATTTGAACCAGCAGGGCTATACCGTGCTGGGGATCCGCTTGGCCGGACACGCCACCCGGCCGGAGGATATGATCCGTACGAGGTGGCAGGATTGGCTGCTCTCGGTCGAGGACGGCTACCATCTGCTCGGCTCCTGCACCGAGCGGATCTTCCTGGCCGGGCTGTCCATGGGCGGCGTCCTCTCCCTGACCTTTGCAGCGACCGCCCCGGTCCAGGGGGTGATCGCCATGTCCACACCGTACGACCTGCCGGCGGACCCGCGCCTGCGGATGCTCGGGCTGCTTTCCTGGCTCACCCCCTATATGCCGAAGGGAGATGACAAACCCGGAGAGGGTTGGTTCGGCGATGCCTGGAAGCAGCATGTCTCCTACCCCCAAAATCCTCTGCGCTCGATCGGCGAGTTGAACCAGCTGCTGGGTGTGATGCGGGCAGGCCTGCCGCAGGTCAGGGCTCCCGTGCTGCTCATCAATTCGCGCGACGATGACCCTTTCATCCGGGACAGCATGCCGAAGATCCACGCGCAGCTTGGCAGCCTGGATAAACAGACGATGTGGGTGGAGGGCAGCGGTCACGTCATCACCGAGGAGCCGCAGCGCATGACGGTCTTTGCCGCGGCTGCTGAATTCATCCGCCGGGTGTCCCTGCCTGCATGAGTGTCAGCCTGATCCTGCTCTTTATTTCGCTCTTTACCTGGGGGGTGGGTGAAGGGATGTTCATTTACTTCCAGCCGATCTATTTGCAGCAGCTGGGCGCCAGCACGCTCATTATCGCTTCGGTGTTCAGTATTTACGGGGCTGCCATGATGATCGCTCACGTCCCGGCCGGTCTTTTGGCGGATCGATTTGGGCGAAAACCGCTCCTTATTGCCTCCTGGGTTGCCGGCATGCTGGCTGCCTTCGTGATGGCCCTGGCCCGCACCCTACCGGTCTTCGTGACCGGGATGCTGCTCTATGGGATGACCAATTTTGTCGCCTCGCCGCTGAACAGCTATGTGACCGCGGCCCGCGGCCGGCTCACCCCGGCACGGGCGATGACCTTCGCCTCTGCGGCCTATAACTTGGGAGGGGTGATCGGCCCTGTCGCCGGTGGGTGGATTGGCGACCGTCTCGGATTGCGCGAAGTCTATCCCATTGCGGCGTCTGTGTTATTGGTCTCCACGGTGATCCTGCTCCTGATCCATTCCCAGCCGACCGAGGCTCATGATCCGGACCATTCACCCGCGAAATTGATCATGGACGCGCGCTTCACTCGCTTTGTTGGGATTGCTTTCCTGGCCATGTTCGTCATGTACGTGCCTCAGCCTCTGACGCCGAATTTCTTGCAGGACCAGCGCCATCTATCGCTCAGCACGATCGGCTTGCTCGGCGCGGCAGGTAGCCTGGGCAATGCCATGTTGAACATTGTGCTGGGACAGTTTGTTGCCCGGACCGGCTTCCTGCTGGCCCAGGTGTCGGTGGCGTTGTTCTCCCTGCTCTTGTGGAGGGGTAGCGGGGTGCCCTGGTATGCCCTGGGGTATTTCCTGCTCGGCGGTTACCGCGCCTCCCGCCCCCTGATCTCGGCACAGGTCCGGGCCCTGGTCCATCCAGCCCAGATGGGGCTGGCCTACGGGATCGCTGAGACCTTCAACTCTCTGGGGGCCGTCCTTGCCCCGCTGCTGGCAGGGGTCGTCTATACCCGCGGCCCGGCGCTGGTCTACCCGGTCAGCCTGGCCTTGGGCGTGGTGGCCCTGTTGGTAAGCGGCCTCTTCGCGCCCCGGGAAGCCGCGGGCCCACCTGTCCTGACCGTGCGTCCCCTCGATTAGCCATGTTGGAAATCGTACCCTTCGTCCTCGGGCCGGTCGCCACCAATGTCTACCTGATCGCCGACGCCGAGCTGAAAGAGGCGGCGGTGATCGATCCGGGCTGGGATGGCAGGATCATCCTGGCGGAGGCGCAGAGGCGCGGCTGGCGCATCGGCCAGTTCTGGTACACGCACGCCCACTTTGACCACCTGGGCGGTGCGGCTGAACTCGCCGCTGCCCTGGAGCAGCCGCCGGCGGTCGCCCTGCACCCCGCAGACCGGGATCTGTGGGAGAGCGGAGGCGGCGGTGTTCTCTTCGGTTTTCCAATCGATCCCGGACCTCAGCCCAGCTTGGACCTGGCCGTCGTACGCAGCCTGCGTTTGGGGGTCTGGAGCTTCGAAGTCCGGCCGGCTCCGGGGCATACGCCTGGCAGTGTCATCTATTCATGCGCTGAAGCGGGGCTCCTCTTCAGCGGGGATCTAATCTTCCGCGGGTCCGTCGGCCGCACCGATCTGCTCGGCGGGGATCCCGCCGCGCTGCTGGCGAGCATCCGCGACCAGGTGCTTTCCCTTCCGGATGCCACCCGCATCCTGCCCGGCCATGGTCCGGAGACTACCGTGGGGGAAGAAAAAAGATCCAATCCCTTCCTGGCGGAATTCTGAAAATCCCGGGCATCTATTTGTGACACCAAGTACAAAATACCCCTCACTTTCTAATAATTAGGCCGTAACGCGACGGAGGGCAACAGGGTTTTAAGGGGGAGAGCTGATTTATTGTTATTGGAGGCTTGATCCCGCATGGATCTGACTTTAGCACCTACCCTGATTACTCGCTACTGGCCGCGGCTGGACCGGCGCGCCCGCGATCTTGTGCTGGTCGTCGTTGGCACCCTGCTCGTGGCTGCGATGGCCCAGGTCAAGATCCCCTTGCCATTCTCCCCGGTCCCAATCACCGGGCAGACCTTCGCGGTATTGCTGGTCGGGGCAAGCCTGGGGACCAGGAAAGGGGTGGCCAGTCTTTCCCTCTATGTCATCCTGGGTGTCCTCGGCCTGCCGGTCTATGCCGGTGGTGCAGGCGGATATTTGGCCTTTCTGGGTCCGACCGGCGGATACTTGTTTGGGTTCGTCTTCGCGGCCTATTTCGTCGGCTGGTTGGCCGAGACCGGACGGGACCGGCGTTTTCGCAGCGCGCTGCTGGTTTTCCTGGTCGGAGAGGTCATCATTTATATGTTTGGTCTGCCCTGGTTGAGCTTGTTTGTTGGGGTGCAAAAGGTCCTCGTGACCGGGCTGTTCCCCTTCCTGCCGGGCGACCTGCTTAAACTGGCTGCGGCCGCGCTCGCCCTGCCGGCCGCATGGAAACTGGTCCAATGAGGACGACAGGCTTCATCCGCGCCGTGGGCGCATCTGAACGATAGAAAATTTCGTCAACCATTCCCCTGGACCCTCTTGGGCGCCCGTAACCGCCTGCCTCAAAGAGTGTTCGACTTCCTATGTACCACCTCTATTTATAGGTATACTGTCCTTTTTGTCATGATACTCTGACCGAGGACCGGAGACCGGATTAATCGGTGAAACGGTCCTCGAAAGTGGACGGCGGGCTCAGTTCCAGCAGAGAGCTTGATGTTCCACTTTTTTGCCTGCCGGTGAGCGGTCGCTCTCCCCTCACATGATTTGAACAAGGAGCCTGCCAAGGCCAATCGAACATGATGCAGAAGGAACCAAATCGCTTAGATCAGATTCGCAAAAAGGCCGCCCTGGGCGGTGGCGAGGAACGCCTTGACACCCAGCATTCTAAGGGGAAACAGGCTGCGCGCGAGCGGATCGAGCAGCTGCTTGACCCGGAAACCTTCCACGAATTGGGCATGTTCGTCACCCACCGGGCCACGGGCCAGGCCATGGAAAAATCTCATCCTTACACGGATGGCGTTGTGACTGGCTGGGGAAAAATCGACGGCCGGGTGGTCTACATCTTTGCCCAGGATTTCACCATCATGGGCGGTTCGGTGGGTGAGGCCCATGGAAAGAAGATCGCCAATCTGCTGGAAATGGCGACCCAGAACGGCTCCCCCGTGATCGGACTGAACGATTCCGGGGGAGCCCGCATTCAGGAAGGTGTGGATGCCCTAGCCGGGTATGGGCAGATCTTTCACCGCAATGTCCAGGCTTCCGGGGTCATCCCGCAGATCTCGGTGATCCTGGGGCCGTGCGCCGGGGGGGCCGTCTATTCCCCGGCCATCACCGATTTCATTTTTATGGTTGAGAACACCGCGCACATGTTCATCACCGGGCCTGAAGTGGTGAAGGCGGTCACTCATCAGGAGGTCAGCTTTGATGAGCTGGGTGGAGCCGCAGTGCATCGGGCCCAGAGCGGTGTGGCGCATTTTACCGCACCGGACGAGGTGACCCTTCTGGCGAACGTGCGCTGGCTGCTTTCCTACCTGCCCTCCAACAATTTATCCCTGCCCGTGCGCCTGGCGACCGATGACCAGCCCCAGCGCGCCACCCCCCAATTGGCCCAGATTGTCCCCTCCGATCCGCAGCAGCCCTACGATGTGCGCCAGGTGATTGAGGCGCTGGTGGACGACCACGAATTCTTGGAAGTGCAGAACGAGTATGCCTGCAACCTGGTGATCGGCTTTGCGCATCTGGACGGATATCCAATCGGGGTCGTCGCCAACCAGCCGCTCCACCTGGCCGGTGTGCTGGATATCAATGCCTCCGACAAGGGAGCGCGCTTCATCCGCTTCTGCGATGCATTCCACATCCCGCTGGTGACCCTGGTGGACACACCCGGCTTCCTGCCCGGCACCGATCAGGAACATGGCGGCGTGATCCGCCACGGAGCCAAGCTGGCTTATGCCTATTCTGAGGCGACCACGCCGAAGGTGACCCTGATCCTACGCAAGGCGTACGGCGGTGCCTATATCGTCATGGGTTCCAAGCACCTGGGTGGGGACGTCAATTTCGCCTGGGCCAACGCCGAGATCGCCGTCATGGGTCCAGAGGGAGCGGTCAATGTCGTCTTTTCCAGGGAGATCGATGCCGCTAAAAACCCCGCCGCGCAGCGCGAGAAGCTCATCCAGCAGTATCGCGCCGAACTGGCCAATCCCCTGGTCGCCGCGGCGCGCGGCTACCTGGATGACATCATCGATCCGGCAGAAACCCGTCGGTATTTGATTTCTGCCCTGGAACCCCTGCGCGAAAAGCGCCAGCCGACCCCTTCCCGAAAGCATGGGAACATCCCACTCTGAGCGTGCTAGGTTGACGAAAATGAGAGTTCTGGTAGCCAACCGTGGTGAAATTGCGGTCCGCATCCTGAGGGCCTGCCGGGAGATGGGGCTGCCTTCCGTGGCAGTATTCACCGACGTCGATGAATCCGCCCTCCACCTGCGCTATGCCGATGAGGCCATTCTGATCGGGGAAAAGGGACAATATCTCAACATCGAGAAGATCCTTGAAGCGGCGCGCCTGAGCGGGGCAACCGCCATCCATCCGGGCTACGGCTTCCTGGCTGAGAACCCGGACTTTGCCCAGGCCGTGGAGGCGCAGGGCCTGACCTTTATTGGTCCGCGTCCGGAAACGGTCGCCATGATGGGCGACAAGCTGGCCGCCCGGCGCTTTTCCCGGGAGGCGGGGCTTCCGGTGATCGCCGGTACGGACGAGCCGCTGCCGCAGCAGTTCCCCCTGGAGATGGCCCGCAAAGTCAGCTATCCCGTCCTGGTGAAGGCAGCTGCCGGAGGCGGAGGGCGTGGAATTCGCCTGGCCCGATCTCCCGAAGAGTTGCCCGGCATGGTCGAAGCGGCGCGGCGCGAGGCCAAGGCCGCTTTCAGCGATGACACGGTCTTTCTGGAGTCGCTGGTTCAGCAGGCCCGCCACATCGAGGTCCAGATCCTTGGGGACGGCGAGGGCAATGTCGCGTGCCTGGGAGAGCGGGAATGTTCGATCCAGCGCCGCCGCCAGAAACTGATTGAAGAAGCGCCCGCCAGCGGTTTGTCCCCGGAGCTGCGCCGCCAGATCCACGAGGCGGCGCTCAAGCTAGGGCGGGCCCTGCGTTTCCGCAGCCTGGGCACGGTCGAGTTCCTTCTCGACCGCAAGGATCAGTTCTATTTCATCGAGGTGAACCCGCGCATCCAGGTGGAGCATCCGGTCACTGAGCTCGTGACCGGGCTGGACCTGGTGAAGACCCAGCTCTCGATCGCCCTTGGGGAGCCGATGCGTGCTTACCCGCCCACGATCCTGCCGCGCGGGGCAGCCATCGAAGCCCGCATCCTGGCCGAGGATACCCAGGAAGGTTTTCTCCCCTCGACCGGGCAGGTCCTCTATTTGAAGGAACCTGGAGGCCCCGGCATACGGGTGGACAGTGCTCTCTATCAGGGGATGAGCGTCGGCGCAGATTACGATTCCCTGCTCGCCAAGGTCATCGCCTGGGGCGAGGACCGTCCGGCTGCCATCCAGCGCTTGCGGCGGGCCCTGAACGAATTCCAGATCGGCGGGTTGAGCACGGACATCGATTTCATCCTGCAGATCATCGAAAGCCCGCAGTTCGTGAGCGGCGACATCACCACGACCTACCTGGAGACCTTCCAGCCCATCCCAACCAGTACCGAGCCCGGGCTGGAGCGGGACCTGGCTCTGGCCGCGGCGATGTTCGCTCACCAGCAGCGCAATCCGAAGGTGGCCCCGGAAGCCCGCCAGGGAAGTCACTGGCAGATGATCGCCTGGAAAGAACAAATGACGAACAATGGATAAGAGGCACAATGGCGCTCTATAGCGTTACGATTGAGGACCGTGAATATCAGGTCGATATTTCCGGGGGTCAGGTCACCGTTAACGGCGAGCGGGTGAACGCCAAGGTTGTCTCGTTGAACCGTAACGGCCTGCAGCTCCTCCGCCACGGGAAACGTGTGGTCGAGGTCTTCCTGAGCAGCCAGGATCACGACACCTACCAGGTCCTGATGTTTGGGGGACGGCGGATCGTGACGCGCATCAGCGATCATGCCAAAGCGCGGACACAAGCCGGCGCGGCCGAGCAAAGCAGCAGCACACTGCTCGCGCCGATGCATGGGCTGGTGGTGGATGTCCCCATCCAGGCGGGGCAACAGGTCGAGCACGGCCAGACCCTGGTGGTGCTCGAGTCGATGAAGATGCAGATGCAGCTGCGCGCCCCGCGCAACGGGAAAGTGGACAAGATCAACGTCCAAGCCGGCCAAGAGGTGCAGAAGGGCGCCTTGCTCGTTCAATTTGAGGAATAAGGTAGCTGGAGAAAGATTTATGAACGACCCTATTGCAGTTGCGATCGTCGGCCTGGGGGCCATCCTGCCGGATGCACCGGATGTTCCGTCTTTCTGGAAGAACATCCAGGCCCGGCGCTATTCGATCACGGAGGTGCCGCCCGAGCGCTGGCGGCCGGACCTTTATTTTGACCCGAACCCGTCTGCCCCGGACAAGACCTACAGCAAAATCGGAGGCTGGGTCAGGGACTTCAAGTTGGATGCCAGAAGCATGGGCATCGCCATCCCGCCTCGCACCCTGGCCCTGATCGATGAATCGCAGCAGTGGGCGATCGCGGCCTGCTTCCAGGCGCTCCGGGACTATGGGTATCCTCAGCGGCCGGTCAACCCGGAACGGATGGCGGTTATCCTTGGCAGCGCCTTGGGGGGCGAGAACCATTACCGCTCGACCATCCGCATCCATCTGCCGGAATACCTGGATATCCTCTCATCCCTGCCGGCTTTCCAGGGCCTTTCCGTGGATGTCCAGAGGGCTTTAGCCCAGGGACTGACCTCCGGGCTGCGCGCGACCACGCCGGAGGTGACGGAAGATACCATGCCGGGCGAACTGACCAACATCATCGCCGGCAGGGTCGCCAACGTCTTCAACTTCTCCGGACCGAACTTCGTCACGGATGCCGCCTGTGCCTCCTCCCTGGCCGCGTTGCAGAGTGCGGTTGAAGGTCTGATGTACAATCGTTTCGACATGGTTCTGACCGGGGGCGTGGACCGCAACATGGGTCCGGAGGCTTTCGTCAAGTTCTGTAAGATCGGTGCGCTCAGTCCGGACGGCTCCCGTCCTTACGCCGAAGGTGCCAACGGATTCGTCATGGGGGAGGGGGCGGCTGTCTTCCTGCTCAAGCGTCTGGTGGATGCCGAACGGGATGGCGATAAGATTTATGCGGTGGTGCGGGGCATCGGCGCCTCGAGTGACGGCAAAGGCAAGGCCATCACCGCGCCGAACCCGCTTGGCCAACAGCGGGCGATTGAGCGAGCCTGGAAAAGCACTGGCCTGTCCCCCGCCAGCGTCCGGTTGATCGAAGGACACGGGACCTCCACCCCGGTCGGCGATGTGGCCGAAGTGAACAGCCTTGATTCCATTTTTGGCCCGCTGGAGCTGAAAGCCGGCACCATTGCCCTGGGATCGGTAAAATCCAATTTTGGCCATCTGAAGAGCTCGGCGGGAGCAGCCGGGCTGCTCAAGACCGTTCTGTCCCTATACGACCACCTCCTGCCGCCTTCCGTCAACTATACCCGGCCGAATGCACAGATCGACTTCAGCCACCTGCCCTTGTATGTCAACACCCAGGTTCGCCCCTGGGAGGTGCGTCCGGGGGAGATCCGGCGGGCGGGGGTCAGCGCGTTCGGTTTTGGCGGCACCAACTTCCATGTAGTGGTCGAGGAGTACCTGCCCGGTGTGCTCAACCGGGAGAGCAAGGTCTACCCCGTCCCCGGGTCCCTCGCCAATGCCCGGCCGGTTCCCTCTGCCGCAGTTGCCGCGCACCCGGCTGAGGCCCCTGCACATCCCAGGCCTTACCGCGGGCTGCTCTTCGTGAGTGCCGATTCGGTCGCGGGGCTTCGCCAGGTCCTGATCGAAAAGATCGAGCAGGCCAAACAGGGCAGCCTGAGCGCTCCGGATTGCCCCAGCCCTGAAGAGATCAGCCGGGAGGAACGCCTGGTGATTGATTACGAGAATTCCGAGATGCTGGTGAAACATGCCGAGGCGGCTCTCAAGGCTATGGAGTCCGGCTCTGCCACCGCCTGGCAGGCCTTGAGCGTCCGGGGTGTGTATCGCGGCAGCGGCAGGCCCGGGAAGCTGGCCTTCCTTTTCCCCGGCCAGGGTTCCCAGTACATCAATATGCTCCGCGATTTGAAAGAGATCGAACCGGTCGTGGCGGACACCTTCCGGGAAGCGGATGCGGTCATGACGCCGCTTCTGGGCAAGCCCCTCTCAAGTTATATTTTTATCGATGGGGACGAAGCCGCGGTCGCCTTTGCCGAACAGGAACTGCGCAACACCGCCATCACCCAACCTGCCATCCTGACCGCCAATGTGGCGCTCATGCGGCTGATGGCCCGCTTCGGATATCGACCTGAATTTGTGATCGGGCACAGCCTGGGCGAATACGCCGCTCTGGTGGCCGCCGGGGTGCTGACCGTGGCGGAAGCCCTGGAAGTGGTCAGCGCCCGCGGCAAGGAGATGACCAGGGTCGCCCGGGAGGATAACGGCTGCATGGCGGCCGTATCCGCCCCGCTGGCGGAGGTTGAAAAGATCCTGAAAAAGGTCGACGGCTACGTGGTGATCGCCAACATCAACAGCCCACTGCAATCCGTGATCGGCGGAACGACCCCGGCCGTGGAAGCCGCCATTTCCGCCTTCCTGACCTCCGGCTTTCAAGCCACCAAGATCCCAGTGTCGCATGCCTTCCACACCCAGATCGTGGCTCCGGCCAGCCAGCCGCTGCGGCAGGTGATCGCCCGCATGAGCGTCAATCCCCCCAAGCTGCAAATTGTGGCCAATGTAACAGGGAAGGCCTATCCAACCAACCGGGAGGAAATCCTGGACCTGCTCGCGGCTCAGGTGGCCTCACCCGTCCAATTCGTCCAGGGGATCAACACCCTGTACGAGGCCGGAGCGCGGATATTTGTCGAGGTCGGGCCCAAGCGTGTTCTCAGCTCCCTGGCCGTGGATATTCTCAAAGAGAAGCAGGATGTCCTGATCTTCTCCACCAACCATCCCCGCAAAGGCGGGTTATTGAGCTTTCACGAAGCGCTGTGCAGGCTCTACGCGGCCGGGGCCACCGAGGGTGCCGCGCCCCAATCGGACGAGACTACGCAGGTCCGGCCAGCCCTGCAAGGCACGGTTCCAGAATCGGCCCCAGTGCCGGAAATAGTGATGGACGGCCGCCTGCCCCTGACCGGCTCCGTGGTGATCAGCGGCGCTGGACTGGGCCTGCCCGGGCTTGGAAAACATGTCTTTGATGACAGCAATGTCCTCTCCATTCTGAATGGAGAGATGCGCATCGATCCGCTGCCCATGGAAACCCGCCAGGCCATGTTGGAAAAAAGCCCCATCCGGCTGGTGAAGAGTGGTGCGGGCGCCGAAATGCAAACCATCGAGGAGATCGAGCAAACCATCAAACTGGCGGGCCAACGCGGCGAGTTTGACCCTGCCGTGGAATTCGGCATGCCTGCGGACCGGCTCGAAGCGGTGGACATTTCCACCCAGCTCGCCATCGCAGCCGGCATCGAAGCCCTGCGGGATGCCGGCATCCCGCTCGTCATGGCCTATAAACAGACCAGCACGGGGACAAAATTGCCCGAACGCTTCAAGCTGCCCGAGGCGCTGGCCGATGAGACGGGGGTGATCTTCGGCTCGGCTTTTCCGGGCCTCGACCGCATGGCGGACGAGACCTCCCGTTTTTATGAGAGCCGGATCCTGGAGAAACAGCGGGACGAAGTTCGGAATCTGCTTTCCCTGGTCCCCTCCGGGCAGGCGGAGCTGCGCTCTGGCCTCGAAAAAAGGATCGCGGAGCTAGAACGCGCCATCGAGCGTCTGAATTATCATTTCGATCGGCGTTTCATCTTCCGCGTGCTTGCGATGGGTCACTCCCAGTTCGCCGAGTACATCGGGGCGCGCGGACCGAACACGCATGTCAACGCTGCCTGTGCCACCACCACCCATGCGGTGGCGCTGGCCGAGGACTGGATCCGTTCCGGGCGCGCCCGCCGGGTGATTGTGGTCGCCGGCGATGACGTGACCAGCGGCAACCTGTCTCAATGGATTGCCACCTCGCTCCTGGCGAGCGGTGCAGCCACCACCGAGGGGGATCTGCGCCTGGCGGCTCTGCCCTTTGATCGCCGCCGCAACGGCATGATCCTCGGCATGGCTGCAGCTGCGCTGGTCGTCGAGTCGGAAGATGCCGTGCGCGAACGCGGCATGCGCGCCCTGTGTGAGGTGCTGGCCACCCACACAGCCAACAGCGCCTATCACGGCACTCGTTTAAATGTCACCCATGTCAGCCAGGTCATGGAACAGCTGCTGAAGACCGCCGAGCAGCGCTTTGGGATTCGCCGCGACCAGATCGCACCCGAAACCGTTTTTGTCTCACACGAAACCTATACTCCCGCCCGCGGCGGCAGCGCTTCGGCAGAAATCCATGCCCTGCGGGACGCCTTTGGAAAAGACGCCAATCAGGTGGTCATCGCCAACACCAAAGGCTTCACCGGGCATACCATGGGAGTGGGTGTCGAAGATGTGGTGGCGGTCAAGGCCCTGGAATATGGGATCGTGCCGCCCATTGCCAACATCGAATCAGGTTTTGAACCGGATCCCGAGCTGGGCGATTTGAACCTTTCGCACGGGGGAAACTACCCGGTCCGATATGCCCTGCGCCTGGGCGCCGGATTCGGCTCCCAGGTCGCCATGACCCTCCTGCGCAAAATTCCGGGTCAGGGTGAACGGATCGAAAAACCCGTTTATCAGCGCTGGCTCTCGAGCATATCTGGTTATCCAGAAGCAGACCTCGAAGTGGTCCAGCGGACCCTCCGCATCCGCAGCCAGGGTGCTCCGACCCTTGCGCCGGCCGCCTCTCGCTGGCAGTACGGACAAGGCCCCACCGTCTGGGCGGCCAGCCCCATACCGCCGGAGGCTGGTTCCGGACTGACCCTGGAGGCTGCAGGAAGCCATGGACCAACGGCCCTGGGACGACCTGGGGCGGATCCGCAGGCGATCAGGGCCTTCCTGCTTTCAGCGGTAAGCGCCAAGACCGGCTACCCGGAAGAGGTGCTGGACCTGGACCTCGATCTGGAAGCGGACCTGGGGATCGACACCGTCAAACAGGCCGAGCTCTTTGCCTCGATCCGTGAGCACTTCGGAATCCCGCGCCGCGAAGACCTGCGCCTCACGGATTACAACACCCTGGCCAAGGTGATTACTTTCATCGAAGAGGGGCTGGGTTTGGCGGGGTCTGCACCCCAAAAGGCCGGCCCTGCCGAAAGGGCAGTGCTCTCCGAGGATCAGCCGGTCCAGCCGGTTGTCACAGCAGAGGTCCCGGAGGTCAGCGCGGATGAGATCCGGACCCACCTGTTGAAGCTGGTGAGTGAAAAGACGGGCTATCCACCGGAAGTCCTTGATCTGGACCTCGACCTGGAAGCTGACCTCGGCATCGACACTGTTAAGCAGGCCGAGCTGTTCGCCTCGATCCGTGAGCGCTACGGGATCCAACGCCGTGAAGATCTGCGCCTCTCGGATTACAACACCCTCGCCAGGGTCGTCCAGTTCGTTCAGGATTCGCTCAAATCCCCCGCAGGGTCAAAGCTGGCTGGCTCCTTGAGTAAGGTTCCCGCGGACAGCGGAACATCGGCCAGCGACGAGGCCCCTCGGCCAGAGGCCGCCGCCTCATCCAGCCCTCCCCATCCGGAAACCATCCGGACCTTCCTGCTGTCCCTGGTCAGTGAGAAGACGGGTTATCCTGTGGAGGTTTTGGACCTGGACCTCGATCTGGAGGCCGACCTTGGCATCGATACGGTCAAGCAGGCAGAACTGTTCGCCTCGGTGTGCGCCCAGTACGACATCCCGCGCCACGAGGACCTGCGCCTCTCCGAGTACAACACCCTCGCCAAGATCCTGGCTTTTGTGGAGGCGGCCATTCAGCGGGAAAGCCTGCCTCTCTCCGCACAGGCTCCCAATCAACCGATTGTCGGGGTGGAGGCCCAGGCTCTCTCATCTTCCGCCCCTGCGGTGAAGGCAGAAGCGATCAAGGCCTATGTCCTCTCGGCCGTCAGCCAGAAGACCGGCTATCCCGTCGAAGTCCTGGATCTGGACCTCGACCTGGAGGCCGACCTGGGCGTCGACACCGTCAAGCAGGCGGAGCTCCTGGCCGCGATCCGGGCTCAGTATGACATCCCGCGCCGCGACGACCTGCGCCTCTCCGATTACAACACCCTTGCCAAGGTCATCGCCTTCGCCAGCCAATCGCTCCGTTCCGCTGAGCAAATCTTCAGCGCTGCCATTCCCGAGACCTCCGCGTCGGAGGTCCCCTCCGAGCCCGAAACCCTGCCGGACCACGCGACAGTGATCCGCCGCGTACCGCTTCCGGTATTGAGGGCGCGGCTTGACCTGTGTCTCCCCACCGCAGTGACTTTGGATGCGACCAGCCGGGTGCTGGTGGTGGGCGGCGCGGCCAGCGAAGCGCTCATGCGTTCCCTGAAGGCGCGCCAGGTCGAGGTGCTGCACATGGATAGCGGCCTTGAGTCCGGTCGGGTCGCCGATCAGCTGGCGACCTGGGTGAGGGGAGGCCGGCCCACGGGAGTGTACTTCCTGTCGGCGCTGGAGGTTGAACCCGGATTGAGAGAAATGACTTTCCAGGACCTGCAGGCGGGTCTGGACCAACGCCTCTATGGTCTCTACGCCATTCTGCGCACCCTGCCGGAAGAGGCCTTCCTGATCTGCGCCACACGGCTGGGCGGATTACATGGATATTCTGCGGAGGGGGCGAGCGCGCCGCTGGGTGGCGGGGTCAGCGGTTTTGCGAAAGCTCTGGCGCGAGAACGTTCCGAATCCTTGATCAAGGTCGTGGATTTTGGCCTGGACGCCTCACCCGATATGATCGCCTCGCATTTGATCGAGGAGACGCTCCGCGATCCAGGTTCGGTGGAGATCGGCTGGGAAAATGGCCTGCGCTACGGGATTGCGCTGATCGAAAGGCCGCTGCCATCCCCGGCGGATTTTGCGCTCGAAGCGGGCAGTATCTTCCTGATTAGCGGGGGCTCCAGCGGCATCCTGCCTCCGATCGTGGACGACCTGGCAGCCTCCACGGGCGGCAGCTTCTACCTGCTTGGGCGTTCCGCACTACCTGACCCGGCCCATCCGGACCTTGTTCGCGTCAAGACGGACCGGGAAGGGCTGAAATCCGATCTGATCGCACGGGCTTCCGCCGCGGGCAGAAAAGTGACCCCCGTGCAGGTGGAACAGACCCTGCTCCGTCTCGAACGATCCGCGACGCTCCTGTCCACGATCCAGCAGATCGAGCGGAGAGGCGGGAAAGCCCGGTATCTGGTCTGCGATATCACGAACCCTGCAGAGGCCGAGAAAGCTGTTCGGACGGTTCTGGAGGCAGAGGGACGTGTGGACGTCTTTCTGCACGCGGCCGGGGTCGAACACAGCCGCAAACTGCCGAGCAAACCGATCGAGGAGTTCCGCCAGGTGGTGGCGGTCAAGGTCGAGGGCTTTTTCAATCTGTTCAAAGCCATGCAAGCTCAGGGGAAACTGCCACGCGCGGTGGTCGTCTTTTCCTCTGTCGCTGCCCGTTTTGGCAATGCGGGCCAGACCGATTACAGCGCGGCCAATGACCTGCTCTGCAAGATCATTTCAGCCATGCGCAGTCAATACCCGGCGATCAAGGCCGTGTCGATCGATTGGAGCGCGTGGGCGGGGATCGGCATGGCCAGCCGCGGCAACACCCCGGCCTTGATGAGGCTGGCCGGGATCGACCGGATTGACCCAGGGCAGGCCGCGCCTTTGCTGCGGGCTGAACTTTTGGCGGGGGGCGGCGAAACAGTTCTGGCGGGCTCTTTGGGTCAGCTGCTTGAACCCACCTGTCCGAATGAAGGGGTTGACCTGGAACGCGCCGATCGCGCCCTGCGGGAAGGCAAACCCATCCACACTATGCTGAGCCACCTGGCTGCTTATGATCTGCAGCGGGGCCTCGTCCTGGAAGCCGAGCTCGATCCACGCACGCAGCCCTTCCTGCGCGACCATGCCATGGACGGCGTGCCGGTCCTGCCGGGCGTGATGGGCATCGAAGGCTTTTCTATCGCAGCCCGGCATATCGGCTCCATCCTGGCATCCGAGGAGGGCCAGCTGGCGGTCAGGAAACTGGAGGACATCCAGTTCCTGACGCCCTTCAAGTTTTACCGCAACCAGCCCCGGCGGATCAACTGGATCGCCCTCGCCCTGCGCGAAGAGACCGGTCTGGTCGCCTATGTGAGCCTGGAATCCACCCGGGTCCTGTTGACGAAGACGGTGGAGCATTTGCGTCATTTTTCCGGCAAGGTCATCCTGGAGAGGCAGGCTTCTGCGCCCCGGGAGGTGATGACACAGGCACCGGGCTGGAACGGGTCGTATACCGTCAAAGCGGATGACATCTACCGGCTGTATTTCCATGGGCCGGCGTTCCAGGTTCTGGAAGGTGTCCAGCGCTCCGGGGAAACTGTCCTGGGTAAATTAAACAAGAGCCTGCCGGCTTTTACCGGCGGTGATCAAGTGCTTTTGAGCACCCCGACCCTGGTTGAATTGTGTTTCCAGACCGCGGGAATCTGGGAGGTTGGGAAAACCGGGACACTCGCCCTGCCGCGCTCGATCCAGAGCCTCACTCTCTACCGCCAGAGCATTAACGGCGCCGCTATCTATGCGGAAGTGAAACCGGTGCGGACGAGGGATGGAGCTTTCTCCTTTGATGCCCGGGTCGTGGATGCGCATGGCAGGCTCTATCTGGAAATGAAGGATTACCGCACGACGCCTCTCCCGTATGCCGCGCAGAAAGAACTGTTGATGCCGCTCAGAGGGTTGTTCGAAACCTCCTGACCGGTGAACTGCATCCGGAGGGAAAGATCATCGGGGTGCACAAAGATGTGCACCCCGACTACAATCA
Organism: Anaerolineales bacterium; assembly: GCA_050013095.1. GTDB lineage: Bacteria > Chloroflexota > Anaerolineae > Anaerolineales > Villigracilaceae > UBA877. The sequence goes on from JBEKFY010000026.1 coordinate 31,658, forward strand.
TGCTATGGCGAAGAGTATTTATTGGACCCTGGTCGATCATTCCCAGCTGCCCCAGGAGCAAGCCGGTTTATGGCTTGGCTCCACTGAACTTCAGAAACTGTCATCGCTGCGCTTTCCAAAGCGCCGGGAGGAATGGCTGCTCGGACGCTGGGCGGCGAAATCCCTGGCACATTCCCTGCCGGGCTATCGACAATTTGCGCTGAGTGACCTAGAGGTCCGGAACTCCCCGGATGGATCGCCACATCTCTGGCTGCCGGAGGGGGAGCCTGCCCCGGACTGTCTGTCGATCAGTCACAGCCATCAGCTTGCGCTGGTTGCGATGACACCCGGCCCCGCGCTCCGCATCGGGGCTGACCTGGAAAAAATCGAACCGCGTTCGCATGAGTTCGTGGAAGATTACTTCACCTCTGCAGAGCGCAGCCGGGTGGACTCCCTCCCGGCCGAGGCCAGGGACACCGTCAGCACGCTAATCTGGAGCGCCAAGGAATCGATGCTAAAGGCCCTCCAGGTTGGGCTGCGCTGGGATACCCGCCAGGTGGAAGTCTTCAAAGTTCAGGGCCTGGCGCCCATGCTGGATGAAAGCGGGTCATGGCAGGGGCTGCAGGTGGGGGATCCAAAACCGGCCGGACGGCACTGGGCTGGCTGGTGGCAGCGCCGGGACGATTTCCTGATGACGATTGTGGGCATGGCCTCCGACGCAGCCGAGCTCGAGGCAGTCGAGCTGATTAAAAAATAGTTCCGGCGCCCTTCTTTTGCCATCCGCCGGGAAGATTCGGCCCGCTCATGCCTCTGCAGCGGGGGCGCACCGGCACTTGTCCGTCGCTTAGGACATGGCTTGGGACGGGATGTAGCGCTGCAGGCAGGCTGGAAAGACCACGCCTTGCATTTCGAGCGAGCGCAGCCGGATGAGGTACGCGCAGCCGCGCAGGAGGTGCTTCGCCACATCCGTCACGCGGCGGTTCTGGGGAGCCTCCAGATAAGTCCCTTTCACCCAGTCGTTAAAGGCGCCCATCGCCGGACCGGTCCAGACCTGAAAGTCGATCTCACGTCCTTTTTCCCCGTGAATCGACCAGCGTGAGGACAGGCCCAGGTACCAGCGGAAGACCAAGGCCATTTTATCCTTGGGATTGGTGTTGGCCCGTTCGATCTGGCGAGGGTCGCGTTCCATGAAAAACTTTTCGGTGTCCTTCCAGATGGATTCGAAATCGCGCTTGAAGACCGTTTTCTCCAGGCGCTCGCGGTCTGCCTGAGGGACCTCTTCCCAGGCGGCATAGCGAGAGTAGAGTTCGTACAGTTTCTGCGCCCGCATGGAAAACATGGTGCCGCGCTTGAGGACCTGGACCTTGACACCCATCTCGAACATGTCCGCGGCCGGGGCCATGGCGATGTCGGTCATGTCCATCTTCCCTAACAGCTCACGCGTGGTCCCGGATGCGCCGGACTCGACGCAGGCCTGGTTCACTGAGCCGGTGACGAGGTAGGCCGCCCCCAGCATGAGGGCAGCGGCGGCCGCGCTGGGAGTTCCTATGCCACCGGCAGCCCCGATGCGGGCTGGTTGCGCATAGCCGTATTTCTCCTGAATCTGATCCCGCAGCGCCAAGAACGCCGGGATCATGCATACCAGGGGCCGGTTGTCGGTGTGACCTCCTGAATCGGCCTCGACGGTGATATCGTCCGCCATCGGAACCCGCTGCGACCATTCAGCCTGCTCCGCGGTGATTTTCTTTCGTTCCACGAGGAGCTGGAGAATCTCCGCCGGGGCCGGTTCCAGGAATTTCTCGGCCATCTCCAACCTTGAAAGTTTGGCGATCAGTCGGTTGCCGATGACCACCTCGCCGGCTGCCGTCAGGGAGAGCCCTGCCACGCGATAATGCACCAGCGGAACCGTCAGGGCCAGATAGGCAGAGGCCTCCACCACCCGGACGGCATGTTTGAGGTAAAGCTCGACCACCTGTGCTTCAAGGGGTGGCTCATTGGGATTATTAAGCAGGTTGAAGGCGTAGGGGCCGTTCGGTAAGGCCGCCTGGATCTTAGCGATCGCGCTCTCGATCCGCTGGGGGCCTAACCCCCCCGCTCCAAAGCAGCCCATGAAGCCTTCCCTGCCCAGTGCGATCACCAGGTCTTCCGTAGCGATCCCGTTGGCCATGGCGCCAGTATAGTAAGCATAGCGGGTTCCGTACGTTTCCCGAAAACCCGGATCCCCGAGGCTTTCCATTCTCAAGGCAGGAGCCAGCCCTAGGATCTTAGGTTCCATGTTCCCCTGCTGCGCGGTCCCACCCGTGGCGATGCCGATCCTGCCCTGCTCCTCCACCGCCCACGCCGGTTTTTCAAGATCCAGGAGGGCGCGTAGAATCGTCTCGTTCGAAAATGATATCCCGGTTTGATCCCCCTGCCAGGCCATCCCGGTGGGGCGATGTCCATTCTTAACCGATAAGATGTTTTTCAACTCTTACTCCTTTATCAGCCTGCAGGTTTTATACGATAACCCTCAAGGCGGCGAACCGATGCGCCGGACCCGGTCGAGGCCAAGCCCCTATTCCCGAATGGATGGGCTGGCGCTCGCCGCTCATGGGGCGAAGTGCCCGATCAGGGCCTGGAAGAAAAAAAGGGCCGCCATGCCGAGCAGGATGGTCAGGATCACATTCCTGGTCCGCCAGGCAACCACGATGGCCAGGAGCCCGGAGATCAGCTGGGGATTTCGCAGGGAGAGATCCAGAGCGCCGTTGGGGTTGACCAGTTCCGGGAGCACGATGGCGGATAATACCGCCAGCGGTACGAAGCGCAGGCTGCGCTGGAACCAGGCTGGCAGCTTCATCCGCTCAATCAGGAGGATGAACGAGAGCCGGGTGGCGAAGGTCGCCAGCCCGGCCGCGATCATCGTCAGCCACAGGTTCACGAATGCCTCCCTTCGATCGCCATGCCGGCCAGGATGCCGATCAGAGCGGCGTCCAGTAAGCCTGTTTTGAACGGGAAGTTGATGGCCAGCACCCCAACAAGACCGGCGATGACTGCGGCGGCCAGGCCGGCTCGATCCCTGATGGAGGGGACGACCAGGGCGATGAAGGTCAGTGGTAGGACGAAGCTGAGCATCGCGCTATTGGGGAGGCTTGCGCCGATAAAGATCCCCAATCCTGAACTGATCTGCCAGGCGGTCCATAAGGTCAGCCCTGCCCCGAGAAAATACCAGTGCCGGCTGGCGCTCACCCCTTCCCGCCGATAATGGGAGATGACCACGGCGTACGCCTCGTCCGTCAGGAGATAAGCCAGCAGCAACTTCCAGGCGGTGCTCAAGGATCGGACATAGGGAGCCACGGAGGCGCTGTAGAGCGCGTGCCGTAAGTTGACCACAAAAACGACCACCAGCATGACCAGCCCCGAGGTGCCGGCCGTGAGCAACTGGGTGAAGATGATTTGAGCCGATCCGGCGAAGATGACCGCCGACATGGCCTGGGCGGCCGCGCTGGAGAGGTGGGCGTGCACCGCCAGGGCGCCGTAGATCAAGCCGAAAGGGATGACGCCCAATAAGATCGGGCTCTCGTCCCGGATTCCTTGCCAGAATTCCTGCTTCCCGGATTTCTCTGCGAGTGCCTTGCTCAGTTCGCCGGCGGGTTCCGTCATCCTGCGTCCTCCTGTGAGCTGGACCTCTGTCCTGGATCGTCGTTTAATTACATCGGAGCGAGCCTTGGCTCGCTCCGGCGTAATTAAGTGATGGCGGAGAGGCTACTTGGCGTAATCGACCGCCCGCGTTTCGCGGATCACCGTCACCCGAATCTGGCCGGGATACTGCATGGTCTCTTCGATTTTCTTGGCGATATCGCGGGCCAGGCGGGTCGCCTCCAGGTCGTCAATCTCTTCCGGCTTGACGATGATGCGCACCTCGCGCCCGGCTTGGATGGCGTAGGCCTGGTTGACCCCTTTGAAAGAGGTGGCCATATCCTCCAGGGCGCGGATGCGTTTGATATAGGCTTCCAGGTCCTCACGGCGTGCACCGGGGCGGGCGCCGGAGATGGCGTCGGCCGATTCGGTGATCACCGCTTCCACGCTTTCCTGCTCGACCTCATGGTGATGGGAAGCTATGGCGTTGACGACCGCAGGGTTCACACCGTAGCGCTTAGCGAACTCTGCCCCCAGCAGGGCGTGAGTGCCTTCCTGGTTGTGGTCCATGGCCTTGCCCAGATCATGCAGGAAGCCGCCGGCCTTGGCGAGGTCGACATTGGCGCCCAGCTCAGCAGCGAGGATGCCGGCCAGCTTGGCCACCTCGACCGCATGCGCCAGCTGGTTCTGTCCGTACGAGGTGCGGTACTTCAACCGGCCCATCATGCGCAGGACCTCCGGGTGCAATCCGGCCACCCCGGCGTCGAAAGCGGCCTGCTCTCCGGCCTCGACGATGGTCTTTTCCACGGCCTTCTGCTCGTCGTCCAGGACCTTCTCGATGTGGGCCGGGTGAATTCGACCGTCCAGGATCAGGCGCGAGAGGGCGCGGCGGGCGATCTCACGCCTGACCGGGTCGAAGCACGAAATGGTCACGGCTTCGGGCGTGTCGTCCACGATGACATCCACGCCAGCGGCCTGTTCGAAGGCGCGGATGTTCCGGCCGTTGCGACCCACGATGCGGCCCTTCATCTCCTCGTTGGGCAGGGGCACCAGCGAGGTGGTGAATTCGGCCACCCGGTCCGAGGCGACCCGCTGGATGGCGTCGGCGATGAGGTTGCGGGCGCGTTTTTCTCCTTCTTCGCGCGCCTCCGTTTCGATCTGGCGGATGATGCGGGCCATGTCGCCGCGGGCGTCTTTTTCGACCTCTGCCAGCAGGATGCCGCGCGCTTCCTCGACGTTCATCTGGGCCACGCGCTGGAGTTCTTGCAGGTGCTCTTCGTGCATTTTTTCGACTTCATTGGCCCGGCGGTCGACGGCACTCTGGCGCTTATTGACCGCCTGTTCACGCTGTTCAAGGCGCTCGACCCGGCCATCCAGCTCGTTGCGACGCTTCTGCAGGCGTTCCTCTTCCCGGTCCAGTTCGGCTCGCAGGCGGTTGATCTCGGCTTCTGCAGCCTGAGAGATCTTGAGCGCACTGTCGCGGGCCTGGATTTCCACCGTGCGGGCCTGCTCCTTGGCGTCCTGCAGGATCTGGTCAGCCTTTTCCTGGAGTTTCCGGTGCGCACCCTCGGTCTGGGTCCGGCTGATGAAATAGCCGATGCCGATGCCTAGGATCAGGGTCAGTCCAGCAATCCCGAATGCGATGAGGTTCATAATCTATCCTTGTCATCCAATGTCTCACCGCCGTCCGCCGTCCGGGAGGATTCCTTCCAGACTTTAGAGACGACAGGAGCAATCGTGTCGTAGGAGAAGCCGCGCCGCGCCAGGAAGGCACCCAGTTTCCGGCGAAAGTCAGGCCATGCCAGGCCTGCCAGCCGGGCGGCGTACTTCCGGGCCGCATCGAGTGCCAGGACTTCTTCATTCACGTGGTCTCGAAGAGCGGACTCGATGACCTCGTCCGCGAGACCTTTGCGTCTCAATTCCGTCCTCAGCGCCAGCTGGCTGCGCGGGCGGAAGGTATCGCGATTCTCAATCCAGGACCGGGCGAACTCTGCGTCGTTCACCAGGCCGGCCTGCTGCAGGCGCTGGAGGGTATCTCCAACCAGCTCCTCCGAAAGGCCGCGTTGCGTCAGGTTTCGACGGACTTCATCCGAAGAGCGCGGCCGATAGCTCAGGAAGTGCAGCGCCTTCTGATAGGCCTCTTCGTGTTGGTCCTCGGCCTGCAGCTCGGCGATTTTCTTTTCGTCCAACTCCAGTCCGACATTCAGCCATACTGCCAGGATGCGGGCCAGACCGAAGGCGAACTCCCCGTCCAGGTACACGTTTACCCGTCCCGGGCTCTTCTTTTGGGGTTCGATCGCCGAGATCCTTCTAGTCATTAAACACACACAGCCGCAGACCGCCTGCCGCGGTCACGGCTGTGGAAATCGCTCTTGGAGGATGAACTGTGCCTGCACCCCGCCCGGGGCAGAACACAGATATGGGATAAGCAGATCCGGCAGCGAGACGCTTACCGGTGGCGGGGTTGGATGGGGGGAGTCATCATTCTTTCGTTCAGATCAGACGGTCCTATCGTTCGTTAAAGCTCTTCCGGGTCAGAGAATGAGACATCCCTAAAAACTGCCCAGGTTTCGGTGTGGGGGGCATCCCCAGGATTTTCCAAGAGTTCTTTTTTATCGCCGTGACCGCTTGCTCAGAATAACGAAACACTTACAGTTTAATGAAGAAACTACTGAGCAGCGCTTGTCCTTTGTATTTCTTTCCTTATTATACATGAAAATTAGCGGGTGTGGTGCGGCCCGGAGTGGTTTTTATAGAAAAATCCTGCGAATAGGGTAAGGCGTTCAATTTAAAAGTGACAAAAGGAACTATTGTTTGCCCATGGGTTGTGCCATAATGCCATTAAAAGTGACAAAAAGAACGATCGTTGAACCGGGTGCGGTACATTCCACGCCTGTCCATTTCATTCAGAGGAGTACGCTATGACCGATAAAAAAATGAACGTCGAAGAACTGCTGGCCTTGGCTGCCAAGCCATCCAGTGATGCGATGAGGATGCACCCCTTCTATCGCGGCAAAATTGAGACCACGCTGAAGTGCTGCATCCGTGATTTCAATGACTTTGGGATCTGGTATACCCCGGGTGTGGCAGCTCCCTGCAAGGCGATTGCCTCCAATCCCGACCTCGTCTACGACTACACCAACAAATGGAATACGGTCATCGTGGTCAGCGACGGCACGCGCGTCCTGGGGCTCGGGGACATCGGGCCGAAGGCCGGTCTGCCGGTCATGGAAGGCAAAGCCCTGCTCTACAAATATCTGGGCGGGGTGGATGGGATTCCGGTCATGCTGGGCTCCAAGGATCCCGATAAGATCATCGAGACCGTTCTCATGCTGCAACCCGGGTTTGGCGGTGTCAACCTGGAGGACATTTCCAACCCGAAGTGCTTCTATATCCTGGACACGCTGCGCGAGAAGGCCGAGATCCCGATCTGGCACGATGACCAGCAGGGGACTGCCACGGTGACCCTGGCGGGCCTGATCAATGCTCTGAAGATCGTCAACAAGAAGATCGGTGAGGTCAAGATCGCCTTCATCGGCACCGGGGCTTCCAATGTCGCCGTTTCGCGCTTGATCTTCGGAGGGGGTGCTGACCCGGCCAAGTGCATGATGGTGGATACCAAGGGCATCCTGGGCAAGCACCGCAAGGATCTGGAAGCCAAGAAAGACGAATATGTGGACAAATGGCGCCTCTGCAACGTCACCAATGCGGAAGGTCGACAGGGCGATATTGCTGCAGCCATGAAGGGGGCGGATGTGGTCATCGCCCTGGCCAAGTCGGGCCCCGGCGTGATCCAGGGGGAGTGGATCAAGGCCATGGCCAAGAACCCGATCGTGTTCGTCTGCGCCAATCCGGTCCCTGAGATCTGGCCGTGGGAGGCGAAAGAAGCCGGCGCGGCGGTGGTGGCCACCGGGCGCTGCGATTTCCCCAACCAGGTCAACAATTCGCTGGGTTTCCCCGGCATCTTCCGCGGCACGCTTGACGTGCGGGCTCGCACCATCACGGATGAGATGTGCTTCGCGGCTGCCAAGGCCCTCGCGGATCACGTCGGTGACAAGCTGGATGCCGAACACATCCTGCCCAATATGGATGATTGGGAGGTCTTCCCCCGCGAAGCGGCCGCCGTGGCCATGAAGGCCATCGAACAAGGGCTGACGCGCCTCCTGACGACCTATGATGCTGAATTCCAGAACGCCACCAAGATCATCTCCCGCTCCCGCAAGTTGACCCAGGAGATGATGCAGGATGGCTTCATCCCTCAGGCTCCCGAATGCGAGGTGGGTCCCGAGGTGGACATCGATACCATCAAGTCCGCTTACTAAGGCCTGAATTCGAGGCCTTAAACGGCCAAGCTAACGAGGTTTGGGCGCCTCACCTGGAGGCGCCCAAACCTTTTTTAATATAATGGTCGAGTTTATAATACCCCCTTCCTAAATGGAATATTCATCCCTTTTTATCACTTTGGAGGACATATGCCTAAAGTCACAGATGATGAAGTTCGTGAATACCACCACCTTAAAGGCAAACCGGGCAAAATATCTGTCGTCCCGACCAAACCCATGGACACACAGCGCGATCTGAGCCTGGCTTATACACCCGGTGTGGCGGTCCCGGTGCTGGACATCGAAAAGGATCCGGAGGCGGCCTACGAGTATACTTCGAAGGGGAATCTGGTCGCGGTCCTCACCAATGGCACAGCCATCCTTGGCCTGGGCGACCGGGGTGCACTCGCCAGCAAGCCGGTCATGGAGGGGAAGGGCGTCCTGTTCAAGAGGTTCGCGGATGTGGATGTGTTCGATATCGAAGTGGATACTCACAATCCCGAGGAAGTGATCCTGGTGGCGAAAGCGATCGCCCCGACCTTTGGCGGAATCAACCTGGAAGATATCAAAGCTCCCGAATGCTTCTATATAGAAGAGACCCTAAAGGAAATGCTGGATATCCCGGTCTTTCACGACGATCAGCACGGCACGGCCATCATATCTTCCGCGGCGCTTGCCAATGCCCTGGATGTCGTCGGCAAGAAACACGAGGAGATCAGGATGGTCATCTCTGGGGCAGGCGCCTCGGCTATCTCCTGCGCCGGGCTGGCCATGCGCTGGGGCGTGAGGCGCGAGAACATCCTGATGCTGGACAGCAAGGGCGTCATTTATAAAGGCCGCAAGGAGGGCATGAACAAGTACAAGGAGCAGTTCGCCGTTGATACCGACCGCCGCACCCTGGCGGAGGCCGTGCGCGGCTGCGATGTGTTCTACGGCCTCTCGGTGGCGAACGTCCTGACCCCCAAAATGGTCAGGTCCATGGCAGAGCGCCCCTTCATCTGTGCCATGGCGAACCCGGACCCGGAGATCAAGTATGAGCTGGCCAAGGAAGCCCGCTCGGACGCGATCGTGGCGACCGGCCGGTCCGATTACCCGAACCAGGTCAACAATGTGCTCGGGTTCCCGTTCATCTTTCGCGGCGCTCTGGATGTGCGGGCCAGGGCCATCAATGACGATATGAAGTTCGCCGCCTCCAGGGCCCTGTACGAGCTCACCCGCCAGGATGTCCCGGATTCGGTCCTGCGCGCTTATGGGGTCGAGAGCATGAAGTTCGGCCCGGAGTACATCATCCCCAAACCGCTGGACCCGCGTGTCATGCTGTGGGAATCAACGGCCGTGGCCCGCTCGGCCATGGAGACCGGCGTGGCCCGCAAGAAGATCGATATCGATGAGTACCGCGAGCAGCTGGCCTACCGGCAGGGAACCGGCGCTCGGGTACGCTACTTCTTCATCAACAAGGCCAAATCTGCGAAGCCGAAGCAGCGCGTGGTTTTTGCCGAGGGCGAGGAGACCAAGATCATCCGGGCGGCTGCCCAACTCCTGGAAGAGGGCATTTGCAAGCCGATCCTGATCGGCCGGTCAGAGGTCATTCGGAAAAGGATCAAGGAGCTTGCTCTCGATTTTGATCTTCAGGATATCCTGGATCCGAACGACTATTCCAAGCACGAAGCGTATGCACTTGCCTACCATGAACTGCGTTCCCGTAAGGGAGTCACCCTGGCCCAGGCTGCCAAGCGCGTGCGCGAGCCGAACGTGCTCGGTCCGATGATGGTCAAGATGCACGATGCCGACGCCTTCGTTTCCGGCCTGACCTATGAATACCCGGAGGTCATCCGCCCGGCCCTCCAGGTCCATCATTCCGCCAGCGACGGCAGGCTGGTCACCGGTCTGTATATCATGATCGTCGAGGACCGCACCTTCCTCTTTACCGATGCCACGGTCAACATCGAACCGAGCGCTGAGGATCTGGCGGAGATCGCTCGTCGGGCTGCGGACTTCGCCGTGAAACTGGAAATTGAGCCGCGCATCGCCTTCCTGTCCTTCTCCAATTTTGGCTCCACACCGCACCCCTTGAGCGACAAAGTGCGCAAGGCCGTCGAACTGGTCCGGAAGAACTTCCCGGAGTACAAAGTGGATGGGGAGATGCAGGCCGATACCGCGGTGGTGCCCGAGATCGTTGACGAGCGCTATCCGTTCAGCGCCGTCAAGGATGCCAATGTGCTGGTCTTCCCCTCGCTTGAATCGGCCAATATTGGCTATAAACTGCTGGCGCGCTTGGGAAAGGCAAAAGCGATCGGCCCGATCCTGCTCGGCATGGGTGCCCCGATCCACGTGATTCAAATCGGAGACGAGGTCGATGCCATCGTTCAGATCGCAGCCGTCGCCGCCATGGATGCCATGAGCCGGAAGTAGCCTACCCGCCCGGCAGATGCACCTCCTGTCGGGGACGGGCTGAACCGTCCCCGACTCCTGTTTTGTGCTAGAATCAGCCCATGGCAGAGCCGCATCGCATCGAATCTCCGAGCCTGCGGGCCCACAAGCGCCAGCGCACCTGGCAGATCCTGGTTCCGTTGTTTGGGGTGTCTGCCCTTATCATCGCCGGGGCGATACTGGCCGTCAGGGGCGGAGCCTCTCAAACCGGGGCGTGGGCTGACATTTCGATCATCTGGATGCTTGCCCCGCTGCTGACCTTCGCCCTTCTGCTCGCCGGGTTATTGGCCTTCCTGATCTACGGCTTCTACCGCCTATTCCTCGTATTGCCCGGCTATACCGCCCGCCTCCAGAGCTTTGTGTTCCGCGTGGATTCCGGAACGCGGCGGGCGGCCGATGGGATTGCTCGACCGTTCATCTGGATCCGTCAGGTCGGCGCCGCGCTCAAGTCGTTCTTATCCCTGGGTTCGCGCCGATAGACGTTTAGAAAGGATCGCCCTCATGGAAGAAAATGCTCTGATCGAACAGCCGGAATCTCCCCTCTTGGTCGATGATTCCTGGAAGATGAGGACCTTGGTCATTGGTGCGGTCCTCGGTGCCCTGACCGGCCTTGGGGCGGCCTTCCTGCTCACACGGCGGGCCGAACAAAAGGGGGAAGCCGTCTCGATCACACCCGGCCAAGGGCTGAAGCTCGGTGTCCTGCTGGCCGGTGTGCTGCGCTCAATTTTGAGCCTAGGCGAAGAATAAAAACGGACCTCGATGTCGGAGGTCCGAGGCAAGTTCCATCCTGGACAAGGAGCGCGGAAGGTTGCGCTCCTATGCTTTTAAACACACCAGCCCTTTTAAATAAGCCCCTTCCGGGAAATGCAAGGCGACCGGGTGGTCGGGACCTTGGCTTAAATGTTCCAGGATCTGGGCCTCGGCACCCGCATCCAGGGCGGCGGAGGCGACGATCTTCTGGAACAAAGCCGCATCCACACCCGCGGAGCAGGAGAAAGTGACCAGGATCCCGCCCGGGCGCAGCAGCTTGAAGCCCAGCAGGTTGATATCTTTGTAGCCGCGGGCCGCTTTTTCTGCCAGAGCCGCGGTGGGGGCGAACTTGGGGGGGTCAAGGACGATAAGGTCAAACGTGCGTCCTTCATCACGGAATTTTCGCAGGACCTGAAAGACATCCCCTGCCAGGGTCTCGTGCTGCTGGGCGGAAAGGCGGTTCAGCTGCACGTGCTCCCGACACAAGGCCAGTGCCTCCGTCGAGGTGTCCACCGAGAGCACCGACTTGGCTCCGCCTGCCAGGGCATTGACGCTGAACCCGCCGGTGTAGCAGAAGCAATCCAGCAGCTCCCGCCCTTCGGCCAGCGATCGCACCCGGAGGCGGTTCGGGCGCTGGTCGAGGTAGAAACCGGTCTTGTGGCCGTGCGCGATGTCGACCGTAAAGCGCAAACCGTTTTCCTTGATGGTGCATGTCCCTGGTGGTGTCCCCCGTAGTGCGCCCTGTCGCGGCGGCAGGCCTTCCAGCTCGCGTACGTCGGCGTCGGAGCGTTCGTAGAGGTGTTTCAAGCCGGTCAGCTCGAGCAGAAGGTCGGCCAGGGTTTCCTTCCAGAACTCCGTGCCGCTGGTCAGCAGCTGTGCGACCAGGGTATCGGCATACCGGTCGACGATCAGGCCGGGCAAGCCGTCCGATTCGGCGTAGATCAAGCGCACCGCCTCGTCCGGTCCGGTGTGAAGCCCTGCCCTGAGCCGAATGGCGCGCTCGATCCTGCGGCGAAAGAAAACCGTGTCCACCTGCTCTGATGGGTCGAAGCTCCACAGGCGGGCCCGGATCTGTGAGCTTGGGCTGTAGGCGGCGTGCCCCAGCAGGCCGCCTGCCGCAGAGCGCACTTCAACGGTTCCGCCCGGTTCCGGATTTCCATCGATGCGCGCCACTGCTCCGGAGAAGATCCACGGATGGCGGCGCAGCACGGATTTCTCGCGTCCGGGCTTGAGGGACAGGCTGGGAATGGCCGGCTTTTTAGGTAGCATCCGGATTGAACTTTTCCATCCAACGCTCAGGGGTTTGAAGCGAGGTGAAGCCGTACCGGGAGTACAGACCCCGGGCATCGCGTGATACCAGCACCCAGCGCTTCAGCCCCTGCAGATTGGGATGGGCCTGGATCGTTTCCATCAGCCACTTGCCGATGCCCCGGCCGCGGTAGTCCGGATGCACAAATACGTCGCACAACCAGGCAAAAGTGGCGAAATCGGTGACAAGACGCGCCAGGGCGACCTGGCGTTCCTGATCGTAAACCCCGAAGACCAGTGAGTGCCGGAGCGAGCGTTGAATGGTCCTCCGGCTGCGGGTCTGGGCCCAGTACGACTGTGCCAGGAAATCACAGATGGTGTCCAGGTCCAGCCGGTGCGGGTCAGTGCTGATGGTCAGGCCATCTCGGTGTACTTCTAGGATGTGCGGCATAACTCCTCCTCACCTGTGCAGGAAGCCATCGACCAGTGGACCCACGATGAGATAGCAGAAATCCCTGCCCTGGAAGGTCAGGACCGCTGCCAGGATGGCGTAGAGGTCAAGGATCAGCCATGCCAGGCCCCACAGGAACAGGACGGAGCTCGAGATTAAGAGCGGCAGGTCAACGACCCAAGCGGGGCTGTTATTGTTTAGGGTCAGGGGTACGAAGGATACGAAAATGGACCCAATGAAGCAGCTCCATGCCAGGCAAGTGGCCAGGATCAGGATCAATTGAAAGGCAGCTGCTTGCAGGGCCTGGAAACCGGAGAAGCGCGATCTGTCCTTCTGCGTGATCCAGATGAGAATGGGGATCCAAAGGCAGATGGCCGGGATCAGGGCCCCGATGTGGGCCAGGGCTCCTGCAATGCGTTCATCCTGGGAAGGAAGGGGAGCGCCAGAGTCTGTCTGCATACCACCTCCAGGTCTTAGGCGACGATCCCCAGTTTCCTGCCCGCCGCCTGGATAATGGCGATGGCATGCTCGATCTCAACCGGCTCATGGGCGGCGGTCACCGTGGCCCGCAGTCGGGCCAGCCCTTCCGGAACGGCGGGGGAAACCACCGGCAGGACGAACAGATTTTTGTGCTGGCACTCGCGCGTCAGCAGGTAGGCGCGCTCGTCGGAGCCGCATAGAACCGGCACGATGGCGGTCGTGGTTAACAGGGTGTCAAAACCAGCGGACTTCAGTCCGCGGGTGAACTGGGCTGCATTGGCGTTGACCTTTTCGACCCGCCAGGGTTCCTCCAGGATGACCTTAAAGGCTTCATTGGCGGCGGCGACCTGGGCAGGGGGCAGGGCGGCGGAGAAGATGTAAGCCCGGCTGGCGTGGCGCAGGTACTGGACCAGATCCTGCTTGCCGGCCACATAGCCGCCGACGGACGGGATCGTCTTGCTGAGCGTCCCCATTTTAATGTCAATGACATCACCCAGGCCGAAATGCTCCTCGATGCCGGTCCCGGTCCTGCCAAGCACGCCGACCGAATGTGCCTCATCGACCATCAGCCAGGCGTTGTACTTCTGGCACAGTTCCACGGTCTGCGGCAGGTTGAGCACATCGCCGTCCATGCTAAAAACGGCATCGGCGATGACCAGCCGGGCTGCTCCGCTTGGGACCTGCTGCAGGCGGCGCTCCAGTTCCTGCATGTCGTTGTGTTTGAACCGGCGGAACTCTGCCCCCGACATCAGACAGCCGTCCACGATGGAGGCGTGGTTGAGTTTGTCCGAGATGACATAGTCACCCCGGCCCATGAGGGTCGAGATTACGGTCAGGTTGGTGACATAGCCTGAAGAGTAGGTGATCGCCGCCTCGGCGTGTTTGAAGGCAGCGATGGTCTCTTCGAGTTCGGTATGGATGACCAGGGAGCCCGCCAGCAAACGGACCCCGTTGGTTCCGGTGCCGAATTTGTCCACTGCGGCCTTGGCCGCGGCGTTGATGCGCGGGTGGCCGATCAGGCCGAGGTAGCTGTAGGAGGCGTACATGCCCATCACGCGCCCATGGACCGTGACCCGGGCTCCCCCCTGGATCTCCTCGATGGGCTGGTTGTAGAAGTAGAGGTCGTTCTCCTTGGTCATCCGCTCACGGTCTGCAAAAAAGCGAATGCGCTGGGTGACGGCGTCATCGTTGGTGCGGATACCCATGGCCTAACTCCTCCTGCTCATCCGTGCAAGTGTAGCCCTTCGAATGGGTTCTGTCAAACAGGTTCTGTAAAATAGACTTTATTCGGAATAAGATTTTGGTCAGATTTTCAATGGTTCAATTCGCTGTTGAACGCGGAGGATATGCAGGCCGCAAGCGATCACCATGACAAGGTCCGAGAAATCGTCTTTGGTATTGCGGAACACATCTTTGACGAACCGAAAACGTTTCACTCCAGAAACAATATGCTGAACCTGCAAATTGCCTTGTCCAATTTGCCAGGTTGCAGCGGCTGTTCGGAATGGATCATTTCAGACCTTTCGTTACCTTGGCAGATGCAATCGCAATCCCTGTCGGGACCACTCTTCCAGCATTCTTCCCGGTAAAGTATTTCTGTTTCAAGTCTTCAAGTGTCATATTCTGCACTTCTTCGAAGCCTCGTTGATTGAGGAATGGGCCAATCTGTCCTCGATCGATCCCGAACAAATAGGATTCGCCACTGATCCGGGATGCACGCCGGAGGGCTTTGACATCGCTCCTGGTCTCATCTTGGAATATCTCGTTGTACATGTAGTCGAATATCACAGTACTGCCCGTTCCTGAGTGTTCTGAAATAAAAGCCAGTGTGCGGTCAACGCCTTCTTTGGTTAGAAAATATGTAACTCCCTGCCAGATGAACAAGGTCTTGGCATGTTCATCGTACCCTCCACTTTGAAGGCGTTCAGCGAGTGACTGAGTATTGAAATTGACCGGGATGAACGTAACGAAGCTGGGAACTGGATCAACAACTTTTCGTAATTTTTCTTTCTTTCGATCCTGAGTGGCGGATTCATCGAGCTCGAATACTCGTGTCTTTTCAATCCCCGGAATACGGAATGTGCGCGTGTCGTATCCTGCTCCAAGCATGACGACTTGTTCGAGTCTGTCAACAAGCTGTCCTTTGAGGAAGTCATCAATATATCGCTCCCGGAGAAGGATATATGCAGCTGCTCCCGGAGCCATGCGCTCATATAACCCAGACTCGATTATCCATTTGCTGATTGACCAACCTATTCCCCCTGGTACAAATAAACGCGCATAGGGATCGTAGAACATACGCTCGGCTTCTGGTTTCTCTGCTTCAATTGCACGAAACCCAGCTACTCCGGCGGCTGATAAACTTGGTTTTTCCTTTTTCATGTTTGGCTCCATTTGGCTAATAATAAGCTGCTCAACCGAATCTATTCTTCTTTTTTCCAATAAGTATACTGCTCCAAAACTGTTTTCCTTTATTAGACTTTATTTGAAAAAGAGTAAGATAGGGGCATGCTTAGATATGATGTTTTGAAAGGTAAGCGGCGCAAATTTCTGGCGATCACCGGGCTGACGCCTGAGGAATTTGAGATCATCCTGCCAGCTTTCCGCGATGCCTATCAGAGGGCTTACCCTGAGGACAAGACGAAGGCAGGTGAGGGGCGTCAGCGCAAAGCAGGTGGCGGTCGTAAAGGAGCACTGGATACCATCGAACAGAAATTGTTGTTTGCTCTGGTATATCAAAAGGATTACCCATTGCAAGAGCTGCTGAGCGAAGTCTTCGGGTTGAGCCAGGGCCGAGCGAATGAATGGATCCATCGTCTCCTGCCGATCTTGAAGCAAGCTTTAGATGACTTGGGCGTATTGCCAGAGCGAGACCCGCATAAGCTGGCCGAGCACGAACAAGATCGAGAAGATGCTGCCGATTTGATCATTGATGGCACCGAAAGACGCCGCCAACGGCCCAAAAAGGCTGATAAACAGGAGCTGCACTACAGCGGCAAGAAGAAAACTCATAGTGACAAGAATGTTTTGGTGGCATCGGCGCAGACCAAACGGATCGCCTATCTTAGCCAGACCTATCCGGGGAAAACGCATGACAAGAAAGTCATCGATACCGAAGCCATCTCTTATCCGGAAAATACTATTCTCTACAAAGACACCGGTTTTCAAGGATATGAACCGCAGGTCCGAGAGACACGTCAGCCGAAAAAAAGCCTCGCAAAAAGGAACTGACGGAAGCAGAGAAGCTCACCAATCGCAAACTGTCACAGGTGCGTGTCCGAGTTGAACACGCCATTTCAGGAGTAAAGCGTTCTCGTATCGTCAAAGATGTGTTCCGCAATACCAAAGACGATTTCTCGGACCTTGTCATGGTGATCGCTTGCGGCCTGCATAATCTCCGCGTTCAACAGCGTATTGAACCATTGAAAATCTGACCAAAATCTTATTCCGAATAAAGTCTAATATAGACGCCCCCATACGAAAAAGCCTGCTGGATAGAATTCCAGCAGGCCTGCACCTTCGTTAACGAGGTGGGCAATAGAAGCACTAGCCGCCCATGCCTCGATTGCGAAGACGTTCGTGCTCCCAAGCGGAAAAATCCGCGGGTGGCTGGACGAGCTCGGCTTCCGGTTTTCGTTCGAGCTTGGCAACATCATTTGGACAGCCGGTCACACATAGCCCGCAGCCGATACAGCGCTTCCGGTCCACCACCGATACGCCGTCCTTCTCAGAAACTGCATGCACCTGACAGCGTTCGATACAATTCCCGCAACCAGCACAGGTTTCCGGATCAATGACTGCATAGTAGTTGGCATATGCCACAGAATTCTCGACGCCCCACTGCGTGATGCCTCTCAAGATGCCGCAGCAGCAGCCGCAACAGTTACAGATGTAGCCCACCCCGGCCATCACATTGCTGACGGTGTGTACCAGGCCGATCTCCTCGCTACGCTTAAGCAGGGCCAGTGCTGCTTCCCGCGAGATATCTCCCGGCCGGGGGGCGCGTTCCTGCAAAGAAAAATTCAGACACATGTCCAGGGGGAAAGCACAGGGATGTCCAAGCTGGCTTTGCCCGGCTCGGCAGATGCAGTCACGGACGTTGAATGTTTTTGCCGCCTGGAGGATCGCGCCTACATCGTCGTACGGCAGCACCCACTCGGATTTGACCGCCTGCTGGGCCGGGACGACCCGGTGCAGGGCCGGCGAGGCCCCCATGATGCCTGCCGCGCCGCCTTCGGCCAGGTAGGCTTCGACGAGGTGGGCGAGCTCATGGTCCATAAGTTCCAATTGTGATTCGTAGATTCCCACGATAAAGGGGGCTAGACGGAAACAGGCCTTCCCATCCAGCTGCTCGAACCAGACCAGGCCGCGCCGCGCCATTTTGAATAACTGATGGCTGACCTCTTCGATTGGCAATCCGACCCGATTGGAAATCCCATTAACAGGTTCCAGGGTGGCGTCCAATTGGCCCGCCAGAGCAGCCTCCTCGGTGGAGAAGATTTTTTTCAGAATCTGAATTTCCAGCCGCGCAGCGGTCCTCGGAAAACTATTGGGGAGTCTGTCCAAGGCGGCTGCGAGTTGTCCATATACATCCGCACCCATCGTATCATCTCCTATAGCAGGAACTGGACCACCTGACCTCTTGACGAGGGGCAGGATGCCAGGCATTAGGTCCGCCCACGACAATATAAAAGATTGCACTAGCAAGAAAGTGCCGTCTCGGGATGATTCTGTCCTCCCCGTGCCCCGGCTCCTCCTTCCAGCCAAGATCCGCGACCGACCTGCTTAACCTGCCGGTACCAACACGACGATCGGTATGGGTCGCGCCGTCATCTCCTGATGATGTTTATATGGTGGATGGCGCTGAATGGCGTAATTCCAGAGACGGCTGTATTCTTCCCCTTCAGCCTGGTGGGCCTCGACCGGGAGCGTCTTGCCATCGATTTCTACCAAGGTTTTCGGCTGGCTCATCAAGTTGTAGAACCAGGCCGCCTGGTGGTCCTTGCCCCAGTTCGAGGCGACGATGAAGAAGCTGCGCTCCCCCTGGAAGTAGGCGATCGGTGTCAGGCGGTGCTTGCCGGATTTGCGGCCGACCGTGTGCAGCAGCAGGACCCTCTGGGTGCCCAGTTTCGTGCCGAGACGGCCCCGGCTGATGCGGATCAGGAGGACATTCACCGTCATAAAGATCTTCAACAGGAAATCGGGCATGGTTTATTCAGCGCACAAGCTGCGCAAATCCTTTTCATCGATGATCTTCACCCCGAGGCTGCTGGCCTTCTCGACCTTCGAGCTGGGTGCTTCTCCCACCACCAGATAGCTGGTGTTCTTGCTGACACTATCCATCACCTTGCCGCCGTGCGATTCGATATAGGCCTTCACCGCCTCGCGCGAGAACCCCGCCAGTGTTCCGGTCACCACAAAAGTGCTCCCTGTCAGCGGGCCTTGGGCGGGTTTGGCCGCGGCTGGACCGCTTGGCCAGACACCGGCCGCCTTCAGTTTCTCGAGCACCTTTTGATTGCGTTCGCGGCTGAACCAGTCCACGATGGCTTCAGCGATATTGGGGCCGATCCCCTCCACTGTCTGCAGCTCGTCCGCAGAGGCGCGCTCCAGCAGGTCCAGCGAAGGGAAGGCGCGGCTGAGATCAGAGGCGGAAACTTCCCCGACGCCGCGCATCCCCAGGGCCGCGATCAGCCGGGCCAGGGGTTGGGAGCGCGAAGCCGAGATGGCGGATATCAGGTTGTCCGCCTTTTTATCGGCAAAACCTTCCAGGCTCAGGAGGTCTTCACGCCTCAGCCGGTAGAGGTCCGCCACATCCTTGATCAGGTCTGAGGCGATCAACTGCTCAACGATCTTGATCCCCAGCCCATTGATGTCCATGGCGCCCTTCGAGACGAAATGTTCCACGTTGCGCACCAGCTGCGCGGGGCAGGCTGCATTGACGCAGTACCAGGCGACCTCGCCCTCAAAGTGCTCCACCTTTTGCCCGCAGTTTGGGCAGGTGCTGGGGGGCGTATAGGGTTTTTCCTCACCGGTGCGCACATCCACGACCGGGCCGATGACGTACGGGATGACTTCCCCCGCCCGTTTGACCAGTACCCGGTCACCGGGCCGGATATCCTTTTCGGCGATATAGTCGAAGTTGTGCAGCGTGGCGTTCTTGACGACCACGCCGTTGATCTCGACCGGCTCGAGGACTGCCTTGGGGGTCAGAACACCCGTCCGGCCGACCTCTACCTCGATCGCGAGCAGGCGAGTGGTCACTTCCCGGGCTGGGAACTTGAAGGCGACCGCGCCGCGTGGATCCTTTCCGACAAAGCCCAGTTCATCCGCCAGGCGCAGGTCGTCGATCTTGATGACCATCCCATCCGCCTCGTAGGGCAGTTCGTCGCGGCGGGTGGCCCAGGTCTCGGTAAAGGCGATGGCGGAGTCAATATCCTCGAAACGCTTTGCATCGTTTGTGACCGGGAAACCCAGGGCCTGCAGGTAAGCGAGCAGCTCCCACTGGGTGGAGGGCACTTCACCGCCTTCCGCATAGACGATTTGATAACACAGCATGGTCAGCAGGCGGGCGGCCGTGATGCTGGGGTCGAGCTGCCGCAGCGACCCGGCGGCTGTGTTGCGCGGGTTGAGATAAGTCCTCTCCCCGGCTTCTTCCAGTTTTTGATTTAACCGTTCGAACTCTTTTTCGGGGATGAAGACTTCTCCGCGCACGACCAGGTAGGAGGGCAGCTTGCCTACCAGGTCGGAAGTTTTATCCAAGGGGGCCTGCTTGGACCCTTGAGGTTCGCGACCCTGACGGACCGGGATCCTCAAGGGAATGACTTTCACCGTTCGCAGGTTATTGGTGACATCCTCCCCGATCTCCCCATCGCCGCGCGTTGCGCCCTGGACGAAGAGGCCGTTGCGGTAGTGCAGGACGACGCTCAGGCCGTCTATTTTCGGTTCTACGACGAATTTCGCCCTCTCTACCCGGTCGTCCAGCTTCCGGATGCGTTCGTACCAGGCCCGCGCATCTTCCGCCCCGAAGGCGTTCGCGAGCGACAGGATTGGGCGTGGATGGCGGACTTTCTCGAATTTCTCGGATAGCGCCACACCGATGCGCTGGGTGGGGGAATCGGGGGTCACCCAGTCCGGATGTTCGCTCTCGATCTGGCGGATTTCTGCCATCAACCTGTCGTATTCGGCATCGCTGACGACCGGATCATCCAGGACATGATAGCGGTAATTATGGAAGTTGACCTGTTGGTACAATGTTTCGAGACGGGCATGCAGGGATTTATCGTTCATAGGAAACCTGAAAAGAGGCGGGTGTTATTTTTCTAGGCGGGCCGAGAGATTCGCGCGGCCCGCTTTATTTTACCAAAATCCATGCCGGCTTCCGGGGGTGGTTTTTGTGGAGAAATCAGTGAATTTTCGAGCAATCTCTCCTGAGCCGAGGCCGCCGGCCGTGACGGCCACCACCGCATCTGAGCATGGACTCGGTCGAGGGGAAACCGCTCGGACAGATGGCCGGACCCCTCCTGGGAGGGTCGCAGCCTTCATGGAGGTCCAGAAATTCGTTCGGAAATAAAAAAAGGAACAAGAAAAGGATGCGCAGCATTTGGGAGGAGAACCGGCTGCGATCTACCCAGCTCGGCAGGCGGTCCGGGTGCTGCCAGCCATTAGTAAAGAACCGCGCGCCCAATGTCCAGGGTCAGCGGGCAAGTCCAAAACGAAGCCAGAAGCTCTTCCTAAGTAAGGTACTCGCTGGAGTGAGGCTTGGATGTCTTGGCAGGAATTCCGTCGGTTACAAAAAGTTCGATCACGGCTGGCATACAAAGCTGCTGAGAGGAGCGCTTTCAGGCATACCCATCTCAGATAACCACCAGACCCGATCCCCTATAACCTGTAAGAGGGGAAGGTATTTATCCAAGGATGTGATTTTGGACGCGCACCAACCCTGGGCATCGGCTGGCAGAACCCACCACTTGCCGGTGTCCGAGTTCATCGAAAGAAGGCTTCCGTCAGGAAGCATCTGCAGGCTGGGGTATTCGGAAGGCCAACCCGAATTGGCTTCAGGAAAAGGTGGCAGGGCCAGCGCCTGCCAGGTCCTCCCCCTATCCGGGGTGAAAAGCATTTGATATGGAGGACTGCCATTGATCATGAGCGCTTCATTCTGAGAAAGGGCCACAAGCTGGAATGGCCAACCCTGACGCAGCTCGGCGGATTGGTCCGTTGGCTGCCAGGTCTGGCCGTTATCGTACGAAGCCATGACCCCCTGCAGCAAATCAGAACCCATCCCATAGATAGCGCCCGGTGCAGGCCCCCACCTCAGACAGGGCCCGCTGGAGGGGCAGGTGAGCGAGGTAGGGTTCCATGTTATTCCACCATTCGTGGTCTCTTTGGCCTGTGCCGGCGGTGCTTGGTCCGGACTGAGCGCCTCGCCAGCATAGAGTGCCTGTATGACCCTTCCGTCGGTCCAGAAACCGCCGAATTTACCCTCAGACCCCGAAAGAGTCATCTGGACTGACGGCACCGGGACAAGCTGCCAGGTTTTGCCGAGGTCGGTCGTAAAATAACCGACGTAGTAGATGGGAGGCGGCCCATATTGCTCGTCCACGGCACTGAAAATGGCATAGAAACTGTCCGGGTGGATAGAATCCAGGGTCACGGATATGCAAGCGGGCAGCTCTGCGCCCTGGTTGCCCACGATGGTGCCGCTGGAGGGGGGCAGGTTTTTGACAGCGGTGGTGGGGATCGAAGCCCAGTTCTGACCTCCGTCCTGGGTGTAGCGGATCGACCCTGTCTCGCAGTAAGCCAACCGTTTTGGATTAGAAAGATCCACACTGAGTGTCTCAACAATCGAACCGGCTGGTTGGATCCAGAGAGGCGCGGCGCGCGGGCGCGCCACCCAGGAGGGAGCGCTGGTAATTTCGAAGGACGTTGGAGCGATCATTGTAGGCGGTCCGCCCTTGGCAAGTGTCAGGAGACTTGCATCCAGTGCCAGGATGTAGGTTCCTGGATCGATCGGCAACCCATCCTCTTCGTACTGGGGCACCCTGAAGGTGGCCGTCAGGCTGCCGTCCATCTCTTGCTGTACCGTGGCGAGGTCGATCATGTTTTGATAAACAGGTGCCCCGGTTTTTGTTTCGAGCATCAGGTAATAGCCAATGGGCCGGCCGATGATCTCTATGAGGGGTGCCCAACCTGTTACTTGGATCAAGTCAGCCGGTGCTCCTTCTGAGGGTTGGGTGTGGAGTATGCCACAGGATTGGTCCTGACATCCAGATCCCTTATACCCACTACTCAGATGGAATAGCGCACTGGCTAGGGGAACAACCGGACAGCCTTTTCCTGAAGGACATTCTTCAGTGCTCAGGTCAAGGGATTGGATCGTGATCGGGTAATCACCCGGCTGCAAAGGATGCAGCCCGTCGGAGGTCAACCAGGGTGCCGAGGGGACAACGATCTGGAGACTGAAATGGCCCGGCTCAGTCGCAGACCAGTTTACATCCACTGCTCCCTCGAGCAGCCCATCCTGACAACCACCCCAGCAGACATCCCCATGGGTTAAGTAACTATTATTGATCAATTCCTGCTCGGTGAGGTCTCCCGCGAAGTAACCGTCGATTTGGATGACTGTTCCCGGTTTGCCCGAATTGGGGCTCAGGGTGATCCAGGTTCCGGGCGGAGTATTCGTGAAAGTGGGTGTAGAAACAAGAGGGTGGGCGGAGGGAGTTACCCTGGCTGTAGGGGTAGCAGAGACGAGCTCTTCCGTCTTCAAGGGGTTGGCTGGTCGGGAGGGGGCCCCCGTGCAGGCAGAGGCCAAATAGCATAATATCAAAATTTGAACGACCCATTTTGAAGAGTTCATAAACCCTGGTGGGGAATACACCCTCTGTACAGAACGACCATATTTGTTTTCGAATTTACACGGTTTACAACGGATGACAAAATCCTACCGTGAACTACCCCACCGCTCAAGCGGGGGGCTTCCTACTTCAATGAGCGTCGCCCGAAATCAGGTCTTGCAGGCTCTCCATAGGCGTGTACGTTCGGGTGGTTCCCACCCTACGGTAGTGCGACTGTCCAAATTTTACCGGTGGACAGGTTTTTCCACCGAACCGGATGCTTGTTAAGGTACTATGCTTATTATAGCACATTTGTTCAGTTTTTACGCCTTATATCCCCAGACCTGAAGGTCGGGGTTTTATGGCGCAACCTTGATAAAACATCGTGCAAAAGAAACAAGGTTTCTCCTTTCTTATCGGTATCCTTGGTCGAAGCCTTGAGAAAGAGTGACCGTCCCATAGACGGTGGGTTTTGAAAAAAAGACGAGCTTCTTGTAAGATAGTGATTGACTGGATCACTCTACAAGGAGCTCGTCGTGTCGATTCTTGTCCTGAAACTGCCGATTGT
>JBEKFY010000027.1:0-54498 GCA_050013095.1 Anaerolineales bacterium
CTATGCATTGTAAAAGTGCTAGAATGTCTGTCATGGGCTTCTCGGCATAAGTTGTTGGGTGAGACCTCAACTTTATCCGAAAAGCCCTATTTCGTCAGTTCATTTTTGGCGAAGGTATTGATTGATGACTTATATAAACATCTCCTGTCTTATGAATCTCATTGGATATTTCGTGGACATGCATCGGAAACTTGGATTCTAGAATCAACCTTGGAAAGAGCGCTAAAGCCAATTGGTTGGTTACCTGAAATGGCAAAGGTATGCGAGGAAGTAGCATTATTCAAATTTCAATCAAAAGCTCATCTTTACTTGTCACAAGAAATGTTACCAAAATCGACTTTAGGTTGGTTAGCGATGATGCAACATCATGGTATTCCTACTCGGTTACTCGACTTTACTGAGTCCCCTTTTATCGCATTATTCTTTGCATTCGATGATGCGAAGCCGACGCAATCAGATAATTGTGCAATTTGGGCGCTTGATTATCGTAGTCTTATGAAATCAGCTCTGGACTATATTAAAGGTAAAGGTGAGACATTAACACTATCATATGAAGATGTCCAAAAACAACAAGATAAATATTTCGAGGTTGTTATTGATAAACATTCCTATGATGTTCTTTGGACTACAGAACCAGGAATGTTGAATCTAAGGCTAGAAAGGCAACTAGGTAGTTTTTTGGTTTGTGGAAATATAGGAAAACAAATTGCGGAATTAATCCCAGAATTCTTAACCAGAAAAAGCTTGAAAAAGATAGTCATACCTATTAGATTATTTGGGGAAATTCACAACATGTTGATTCGAATGGGGATTAATCACTCTAAACTATTTCCAGATATTGATGGGCTGGGTAAAGATATCAAGGAAGAAATATTGTTTCGAACATATCAAGTACTTAGTGGGAAAACATCATCTCAAGCACCCGAATCTTAAAATAAAGCCTGTGTTTAATAAACAACCTATTAATAGGGGCTAGAAGCAGTGATAATTTTCAGATAGCAATAGAAATACAACTTGTGTTTGAAGTCATCTATGTTAAAATAAGACCAATGGACTATCTGAAAAGTCCTAAATATCTTGGGGGTTAAAGCGGTAAGGATGCCCGCGTAGCTCAGTTGGATAGAGTAATGGACTTCGAATCCAGAGGTCGCGAGTTCGAGCCTCGCCGCGGGCGCAGCGGACTAAGCGGTATTCCTTCCTACACAAGTATACCTGTGGAAAGGAATACCGCATATGTTCCCTGTCCAAATGCTTAGGATGCCCAAGCCGTGCTTCACGAACAGATGGTGATCTTAGCGCTATAAGGGAGATTTCTGGGCAACACCTCGAGCTGGTAACCTGACCATGGAACGGACGGTTTCCTAAACGAGAGACATTATGAATAAAATTCATATCCTCACCTGCCTATCGATACTTATATTTACTGGCTGTGCTCCATCGGCTTCGGCCATAGCAACCGCGATTGCAAAAACGCAGGCTGCCTGGACGCCGACCCCGACTTCGACGGTTACCGAAACCCCGATGCCTACCTCCACACCAAGTCCCACAAAGCTCCCCACCTCGATTCCCGTTGTGCTCTATTCGGAGGATTTTTCCAATAACCAAAGCGGCTGGCTGCAGGCAAACAGCAACGGGGTGAAGTTTCAATATTCGGGTGGTCAGTATGTAATTGATCGATCCATGGGCAATTTGATGAGCTGGGCCTGTGCCAAACGTTATTTTACGGATGCGGTTTTGACAGTAGACACAATCCATGTCTTGGGCGACGCTGCACAGACCGGCCTCGCAGTCATTTGGCGCTATCTGGATAACAACAACTTCTATGTGTTACAGCTGAATGGAGAAAACCACTTGGTGATCGCAAAGCTCGTCAAGGGCAAATTGCAGACGTTAGATGATGAGGTTTATAATCCCGCGATCAACAGCGGGCAACAAATAAATAAAATCGCGATTTCCTTTGAGGGTGGGACCTCCGCCATTTATTTCAACGGGTTGCTTTTGAAGAACATCCAGGATTCGGCGTTTACAGCTGGAGATATTTGCCTGGGGGCATTCTCCAGTACAACGAGTGCAGTCGAAGTCTCCTTCGACAACCTGGTGATTTATACCGTGGATAGTTGGACACCGCCCCAGTAATCCTGCTGAAGATCAAACTGGCCTCAGGGCGAAGGGTTGTCCACAGGAGGCGGTAGCGGTAATAAGGTCCCATCTACCTTTCGCAAGCCGAGTCGAAGCCCTCGACCTCGTTTTTTATTGGAATTCCCCCATCCTTTAAGCCCATTCCACTTTTTACAGATTGACCGCTGGACAGCTACCCATTCATTCAAGCGCTGGATCAATAGACGGCAGATTTGGATGCCGCGAGTTCGAGCCTCGCCGCGGGCGCACCGAACACGGGACTTTTTAACTGGTCGCGGGTTCTTTTTGTATCGGCAGCCAGATCGCAAAAACCGCCCCCTGTCCGCCTTCTCCATGGGCCACCTCGATCCGACCGTGGTGCTGCTCCACCACCTGTTTGACAATCGCCAGACCCAGGCCGGTCCCGGGAGCCGCCGATTCGTGCCCGGCCTTGCCCCGGTAAAAGCGCTCAAACAATCTCGGGATCTCTTCATCGTTGATCCCCAACCCGGTGTCCTGCACGCTGAAGCCCACCCAGGGCTGTTCACCGGTCTGTTCGGTCATTGTTCGCACCCACACCCGCCCTCCGGATGGGGTGTAGTTCAAAGCATTCGTCAGCAAATTGGATACCGCCTGAACGATCATGGGTTCGTCAAGCCAGACAGGAGGAAGGTCCGGAGAAAGCTCAGGGATGAGGGTCAGGCCGCGCTCTTCGGCCAGGGAGCGGCGATCCTCCACCAGGGTCTGGACCAGGGAATTCAGATCATGCGGCATCAAGTGAAGCGTCACCTGGCCGAGGTCGAGGCGGGAAAGGTTGAGCAGGTCTTCGATCAGATTGCGCAGGCGTTGGAGCTCGCGCCCGATCACGTTCAAGCGCTCTTCCGTCTTCACCGTCGGTTGAGCGCGCAGCATTTGGTAGTACAGGACCAGATTCGTAAGGGGGGTGCGCAGTTCATGATTGACGTTCGCGATGAACTCGGATTTCAAGCGGTCGGCCGCCTGGGCCTTCTGCAGCGCCTGCTGAAGTTCTGCCGTCCGCTCGGCCACGCGCCCTTCAAGTTCAGCGGCATGCCGTTCGGTCTGCTGGTTGAGGCGCATCCGGTGGATGGCGTTCCCCGCCATTTCGGTCAGGGTTACCAGCAGCCGCGCATCCTCGCCATCGAATTCGCGCGGCAGCTTGAGGGACACCAGGAGCACGCCGATTGTTTCCTGTTCCGAACGGATCGGAACGCACACCGCGCTCCACCCAACCGGGATGGAGGCGCGCATTTCGGGGGATGTGCGGACATCCTTATTGAGGTCAGAAGAGAAATAGATGTCGCCGATCGTGAAGACCGCACCTGGCACTCCCTCCCCCGGGCCGAGGTCGATGCTGGCAAGATTCGTGCACCAGCCTCGTCCGATCACCTGCCGGAGCTTATCACGATCATAATCGTACAACCAGATACCCCCCGTCTCCGCCTCGAGAGCACGCAGCGTCTCGTCGATTAGGTTGGGCAGCATCTCCTCGATCGACTGCGAGAGCCGGAGCGTAATCGAAACCCTATTCACAGCCTCCAACTCCGTCAAGCGTGCACGGGTCTCATCGAAAAGTCTGGCCCGCTCAGCAGCCGCGCCCACTTCGCGTCCGATGGTCTCAACCAGCGATATCTCCTCAGCCGTCCAATGGTGGATCTGTGAAGAGGCAACCGTTAAACCACCGATCCGCCTACTTTCCGTGGCCAGGGGGACGATGATGGAGGAGTGAATTTCGGTCGAATGCAACGTGGACGATAAGGGATGGGTGACCTGCTGGGACCAATCGTCGACAACCACATCCTGGTCGAGGGAGAGCTCACCCGAGAAGGCTGCATTGGCAAAAATGAAGCTCACCGGGGTGGAAATTCCACGCGCAGCCACCCGCTGCACGGCCCTGGGAGAGGAGTTCAACCAGATCACCCCCATTTGCAGGTCTAAGGCCTTAAGGGTTTCTTCCAGAACCGTGTCCAAGACAGTATCAATATCCGTTCCGACACGGGTGGCCGCGGTGATGATGGTGTTCAAGGCTGCCTGGCGCAACGAGCGGCGGCGCGTCTCGTCGAACAAGTGGGCATTCTCGATTGCCAGGGCCGCCTGGTTCGCCAGTGTGGTCAAGATGCGTTCATCATGGGCGTTGAAGGCGTCCAGTTCCACACTTTCCACGTTGATACAGCCGATCGTTTTTCCTCCGACCTTCAGAGGCACGCACAGCTCTGAGCGCGTTCCAGGGTAGGCCTGCACATAATACGGGTTTTGGGAGACGTCCCCAGCTCGGATAGGGCGGCCGGTCTTGCATACCCGTACCACAATGCCCTGCGTTGGCTCCAGATTGTTCAGGCGGTCAAATTCACCCGCCAGGGCGTCACCGGTCAGGCTTTTGTCGTGCAGTGCCAGTAATACCGGTCCCCGTTCCTCCAGATCAACGACCCAGATCGAGGCGATCCAATCGAACTGGGTCGCCAGAGCGTCGATGATCCGCTGGGCGGCGGCTTGGCGGTTCCGAATATGGGCGCCGGCCAGGCTGGCCTGGTATAAAAGCTCCAGTTCGACCAGGCGATCCTGGGTTTCATCGAAGATGCGCGCATTATGCACCGCACTGGCAGCCGCACTCGCAAAAAAAGCCAACAGATTGACATCTTCCTGCGAATAGGTCCGGGTAGAATTCCCATTGGATTCAATCGGTTCAAAAAGGGTGACCACCCCAAGCAGTTCACCGCTGTACTGCATGGGCACGGCAACCATCGCGGAAATCGTTTCCGTACTAAACTTCTTGGAATGCTGCTTCCACTTCCGGTAGTCGTTCACGACCAGCGGTTTTAGCGATTGTGCGACCTGGCCAGAAACCCCCTCGCCGATCATCACCCGGCTGCCCACGAGGGACTTCTCGCCGTGCGCGACGACCAGTTCCAGGTCCTTGCGTTCCGGATTAAAGAGGAGGATGTTACCGGCAGGCGACCGCAGCAAGGAAGCTGCCCGATCAACGATGGTCTGGAGTAGGACAGGAATATCATGCTGGGTGGCCAGCTCACGCGTGGTCTCGAATAAGGCAGACATCTCGTCCGCACGTCTCTGGATGCGAACCTCGTTCTCCCGCAGGGCATCTTCCACACGCTTGCGGTCGATGGCCATGGCCACTTGGGAGGAAACGAATTCCAGGATGCGTTGTTCGCGCTCCCCATACGCAGCCGGGTCATCATAGGATTGGACCACCACCGCCCCGATGACCTCGCCATCGTCGATCAGAGGCACCCCCAGCCAGATCTGCGAGGGGGTTCCGAGCAGCTTAATCTCACCTTTTTCCTCCAACATGCGGTGAGTCTCAAGATCGCACAGCAGAGATTTCCCGGTCCTCAAGATGTAGTCGGTCAGGCCTTTTTCCGGTTTTATGGAGCCGACGGGATGGTCGTATTCATCCACATAGTAGGGAAAGCTAATCAGGTCTTTTTCTTTATCATAGAGGGCGATATAGAAATTCCTGGCTGTAACAACCTCCGAGATGATCGCGTGCAAGGCGGGGAGTAGGTCGTCCAGACCCTTGGATCGATCGGTCGCCTGCGCGATACGATAGACCGCGTCCTGCAGTAATTCTGCCCGCTTGCGCTCGGTGACATCGGAGGCTGTGCCCATGACAGCCGGTCTACCGTTGTATTCGATCGGGCCGGAAGTCAGATCGATCCAACGTTCTTCGCCCTGCTTCGTAACCAGCTTGAACTCTTCCCGGGAGGATTGGATATCGCCGCGTTGGAGCCGGGTGTTCAGCCGGCGTAACGTGCTGGCGAGGCCCGCTGGAACCAGGTTTGTATAATTCATCGCCAGCAGTTCCTTGCGGGAATATCCGGTTAAATGCTCTGCCGCCAGGTTCACATAACGGAAGTGAGTGCCTTGCAGGATGAAAATACCTGAGGCTGCCCCCTCGGCCATGATGTGGAATTTTGCATCTGTATCAGCAATTGCCTGTTCCCCCCTTTTGGGGGGACTGGCTTTTTTGGTTTTAGGCACCATAGTTCTCAACCTGAAAATAATATAGAAGTAGTATAGCATGAGAAAAATAGCACGACCCTGACAATGTCATAAGAATATCCCGCCCTTGTTTTAGCAACCCCGCTGGGCCCCCGGATGGTCGACCATCAACCTCGGAATAGCGCATTTAGACGCTCCAATTTCTCCACAGAACGAATCGGCTATATAATCGATGAAGATCAGGCCATGCATCAGGAGGACGAATGACTGAGGTTCGCGAGTTCGCTGCCAAGGTGATCGAAAACGTCGAAAAAGTCATCGTCGGCAAACACGACACGATCGAGCTGCTGATGGTCGCCCTGTTGTGCGAAGGGCATGTCTTGATCGAGGATGTCCCAGGTATTGGTAAGACCATGCTGGCCCGCTCGCTGGCCGTCAGTCTGGGGGGCAATTTCAAGCGCTTGCAGTGCACACCGGACCTCCTACCGAATGATGTTACCGGCGTGTCGGTCTACAATCAAAAAACCGCCCAATTCGACTTCAAGCCAGGGCCTATTTTTGTTAATATTCTGCTCGCCGATGAGATCAATCGCGCCACCCCGCGCACGCAGTCCGCGCTGCTGGAAGCGATGCAGGAACAGCAGGTGACCACGGACGGGGTGACCCGCATGCTGCCGCGCCCTTTCCTCGTATTGGCGACCCAGAATCCGATCGAATATGAAGGAACATTTCCCCTGGCCGAGGCCCAGGTAGACCGGTTCCTGATGCGCCTATCCATCGGCTATCCGTCCGTGGAAGATGAAAAAAAGATGCTGACCCGTTTGGAACGGGAACACCCGATCACCAAACTGGAAGCAGTGGTCGATGGAAGCCAGCTCCTGGAATTTCAACGCCAGGCCTGGGAGGTCCATATGGACGATTCCCTCAGAGATTACATTCTGCGGTTGGTTACAGCTACACGCAATTCACCGGACCTTGCCCTGGGTGCCAGCCCGCGTGCCAGCTTGGCTTTGTTCAAAGCCTCTCAAGCCCTGGCATTCCTGCGCGGACGCGATCACGTGCTGCCGGATGACATTAAAGCCCTGGTCATCCCCACCCTGCTCCATCGCCTGATCATCAGGCCGGAATCAGAATTGCGCCATCGCACGGCCCGTACCATATTGGAAGACATCCTTCAGGCAACCCTGCTTGATCTGGGGAGCGTCTAACCCTAACCATGCCGGCCGAATTGCTGCTGCCGCTGCTCCTGATGCTGCTGCTCGCCGCGTTCGTGCGCAGCGGTTTTGCTCTCACAGTCCTTTATCTTCTCCTGGGAGCCTATCTTCTCGGCTGGTTCCTCAGTCAACAGGCCAGGAAGAAAATCAACTACCGCCGCACTCTCGATACACGGGCTTTTACAGGAGAAGATATCCCGGTCCAATTGGATGTCGAAAACAACAGCTGGCTGCCGGTTCCCTGGCTGCACCTGTACGAGAGCCTTCCGGTCGAGCTGGCTGCAGGTCTGAAAGTCAGACGTGTGGTCAGCCTGCTGCCGCACAGCCATGCAGCCATCAGCTACAGCTTGCACGCCACGAAACGAGGCTTTTATCCCGTTGGACCGCTTTTTACGGCATTCGGAGACACCCTCGGTCTGGTCGAAATCCAGGAGTTTATGGTACCGGCTGACCATTTGACGGTCTACCCAAAAATCATCCCCCTGA
This sequence comes from Anaerolineales bacterium, assembly GCA_050013095.1. Taxonomy (GTDB): domain Bacteria; phylum Chloroflexota; class Anaerolineae; order Anaerolineales; family Villigracilaceae; genus UBA877. The sequence continues at coordinate 7,797 of JBEKFY010000027.1, forward strand.
CACATACCGCACTCCCCTCTCAATCTCCTCAGGGGTCTCTCCGTCATCATCAACCCATTTTTGAGGACCCGACGCGCCTCCTGAGAAAGCGCGATTACACCTCTGGCGATTCTCTGCGCCACGTGGATTGGAAGGCGACCGCTGTTGTGGGTCGCCTGCAGGTCAAGCAATATGAGCCATCCATCGCCCTGGAGACGATGATATTTTTAAACCTGAACACTGCCGAGTACCTCGCCCGGTATGTCTACGATTCGTCCGAACTGGCGATCGTTATCGCGGCTTCCCTTGCGAATTGGATCACATCCAAGAAGCAGGCCGTTGGGTTGATCGCCAACGGCAGCGACCCGGCCAGCGAAGACCGCTCCTACAGGCCACTACCTTCCCGCAAGGGACAAGAGCATCTGATGCAGATCCTGGATGTCCTGGCCCGTGTCCAGATCGGGGAGCGGACTCCTCTGATCGAAATTCTGCGCAACGAGAGCCCGCGTCTGCCGTGGGGGACGACCCTGATTATCATCACCGGTCAGGTGAATGATGCTTTCTTCGATGAACTCTTCCAGATTGAACGCAGGGGTCAGAACGTGGTGCTGATCCTTGCCGGATACATTGGAAATGCTTCGCGTGTTCGGGAACAGGCGAGCAGTCTAGGGATCCAGGTCCATCTCTTTCAGACGGAAAAAGACCTTGACGCCTGGAGGCTCTAGATGCTGAGCGAACGGGAAGCCCTTTTGCAAAAAGAGCGTCGCCCGCTGCAGGCCAGCTACGTCATCGCCTACTTCATGATCCTATGCTTTGCCATCACCACCATCTGGCTAATCGCCTGGCTGCTGCCTTGGTGGGACTCGACCAGAATGGCCCTTGTCTGCCTGTTGGTATCCCTTGAAGCATTCCTTGCGTCCAGACTGGTCCTGCAGGTCTCTATTTTTCGAGCCCAGGCCATTTATTTCAGGATCACAGAATGGCTGACGATCCTGGTTTTCCTCAAGGTCTTTACAGAACTACGCCCAGGGGTGGATCACTTCCTGCAGAATGTCAGCCTGTGGAAGCAGGATTTTATTACATATTTCTTCACTCCCGATTATCTGCTCAATATCTTCCTAATCTTCCTCCTTTGGCAAACATGTACCGGTTTTGCCGTGGACCTCTGGAAACTGGAGATCTATCAGAGCCGGCGGGAGCGAGAAGGGGAAGGAGGCAGGGCAGTCCTGCGTTTTCTCCTGCGGAGGTATCTGGTGGTCGGCACACTCATGGTCGTCGCTACAGCGACTATGGTCCAGGACCTGTTTGGGCTTCACCGTGTCCCGGACCTGCCGTGGTTATTTCCGGTTATTGCCCTCTATTTCCTGCTCGGGTTGGTCTTCCTCAGCCTGACCTATTTCTTCTTCCTGCGAACGGAGTGGAACTTCGAAGAGGCCCTGGTTCAGAAGAACCTGACAGGCCGTTGGCTTTTCTACAGCAGCCTCATCCTGGGGGGCTTGATCGTCATCGCCCTTGTGCTGCCGACCTACGACTCGATCGGTCTACTGGCGGTCGTCCGCTATGTGGTCGAGTTTGCGGTTTCGATTATTGCTTTCCTGGCAGCCGCAATTTTTTGGCTGATGGGTTCTTTGATCAGTGGTCTAGCCAGACTGCTCGGATGGAACAAACTGGCATCCCCGGCGAGCGTAGCTCCATCCGCCCCCCTTCAATTTAACCCGCCAACCTCAGGTGGGGCGAGCGGACTCGCTCTGGGCTTATCCTTCTTCCTGTGGGCATTCTTCCTCGTCCTGATGGGCATTGCAGTCCGGCAATATCTGCGTGCCAACCAGAAGCTCGCCCAGGAGGTGAAACGATGGATATCCTGGCACTGGCTGGCAACGGCGTGGATCAAGGTCAAGGAGCTGTTCCAAAAAACAAGTCTGGAGGTCGCCACCTCCGTCCGCAGCGGGATTCAGCGTCTGCGCTCCTCTCGTGCCTCCTCCCCACTCCAGGCCGGCTGGGACATTGGGAAGGTCTTGCGCTTGAATCCTCGCCAGCGCATTATTTTCTACTACCTGACTCTCCTTCGGCGGGCTGAAGAGGCCGGGACTCCCCGCCAGAAATGGCAAACCCCCTCAGAATACGGCCGCACCCTTTCGGCACGCCTGTCGGAGGGAAAAGAAAGCATTGGAGAAATCACGACTTCCTTCCAGGAAGCACGCTACAGCCGCCATGAGGTAACCCAGGAAAAGGCAGACAGGGTCAAATCCATCTGGGAACATCTTCTGCGAATTTTGCGGGATAGGCGTGGACGTGACTAGTCAGCCTGATCCAGGAACTTCCGGATGTCGACAAAGCGCTGATCCCAGGTGCTGCCGACCCACAGATTCCGAGGATATCCGATACAATGGATGTATAAGGACCGACTGGTGTGATCATGTCATTGACTACGCGCAGTCGCCGGAATCAATCAAGGGAGGCACCATGGTTCGAAGTATTGCTGCCCTGGTCATCTTGATCGGCCTGACCGCCTGCGGGGAATCTCCCCTTCCCCTAAATTTCTCCACACTCGCCGTCCCCCCTTCCGCGACCCCCGCCATCCTTTCACCGACCCCCAACATCCTCCCGCTGGCAACCACCGTCGAGGCCATGACGCCCACTCAGACCTCCACTCCGCTGACCGAAACCTGGACACCTACCCCGCCCTCCCCGACCGCCTCCTTCCTTCCAGTCACGCTGACCCCCACCCTGACATGGCTTAGCACCACCACCGTTCCCGCGAACCTGAGTGTACAAATTGCAGACTGCCAGGCCGGCTTCGACATATCCCATGGAATGGGAGAGGTCACTAATGCCTTCGCCTTGATCCGCAACTACGGCAAGACTGATCTCACCCAGGTGTGTGCAACGCTCTCTGCCAGCGATGAAGGCCGGCCTCACCCGGACAAGACGAAATGTGTCCCTTCCCTGCCCGCAGGCTTCCAGGTCGTCTTCAAGCTGACGGTGGACAGCAGCTTCGGAAAGGGGACATCGATCGCGGTGAATGTGACTTCGCAGGAAAAGGTTACCACCGTAGCTACCCAGACCAGTTGTCGTGACCTTGACCTTCCAGGCTGGTCGCCGGACGATGCAGGGGTCGTCCAGCCCATCCCGTGATTTCGAGGTTGGCTCAAGCCGTGGATGGAAAGGGACCCGGGCTTGCGGGTGGCCACCGGCATCTTCGCTAGAAACCAGTTATAATCGAATTAATCATGAAGAACCGGCCGAAAATACTTCTGCCGGTGGGTAGGAAAGAGAGTTTACATGCCTGAAGAACAGATCGACATCCTTGCCAGACACAAGATCGCCGTCCTGATCGACGGAGATAATGCCCAGGCTTCCCTGCTTCAGCAGATGATGGTCGAGGCCGGCAGATATGGACTGGTAACCGTCCGACGGATCTACGGGGACTGGACCACCAATTCGATGAACTCCTGGAAGGACATCTTGAATTACTATGCCATCCAGCCTGTTCAGCAGTTCCGCTATACGATCGGCAAGAACGCCACCGACAGTGCCATGATCATCGATGCCATGGACCTGTTGCATTCAGGGGTAGTGGACGGGTTCTGCCTGGTTTCCAGCGACAGCGACTACACCCGTCTGGCGACCCGGTTGCGGGAGGCCGGTGTGCATGTCATGGGGATCGGTGAAAAGAAGACCCCCCGTCCTTTCGTGAACGCCTGCGATGTATTCGTCTACACCGAGAACCTGACCCCCAAACCCAAACCCACGCGGGTTTCGACGCCCCAGACCGCCGAAAGCCGGAAGAAGAAAGAACCGGAAGCGATGCCGATGCTGCGCCAGGCATACGAGATGGCAGTCCAGGAGGACGGCTGGGCGCGTTTGGACCACATGGGCAACGCCCTTTACCAGCTCGACCCCGGTTTCGACCCCCGTACTTACGGCCACCGGCAGCTCTCCCGCCTGATCGCAAATTACAAGACCTTTTTCGAGATGCGCACGCAGGAGATCGACGGCTCGACACTATTTTACGTTAAAATGAAGGAATAACCGGGCTTAAAACTCCGAGATATGGCTGACCGGGTTTCTCGTAGAAACCCGGTTTTGATTCTTCCCGAGTTCTTCATACACGGCAAGGATCTGGCCGGCGATCTTGTCCCAGCTGTAAGCGCGGGCCTCGCTGGCTGCATTCAATCCCAGCTTCCGACGCAGGCCGGGATCGCCCAGGATCGCGGTCAGGCGCTCGCACAAGGCCTGATCATCACTCTCCGGGACCGTGTAGCCGGTGACACCATCCTGCACCAAGAAGGCCAGGCCTCCGACCTGCGAGGCGACCACGGGTGTCCCACAGGCCATCGCCTCAAGCGCCACCATGCCAAATGATTCATAATGCGATGGCATCACCAGGACATCCACGGCCGAGTAGTAATACGGCAGGGTGTCCTGGCTGCGCTTGCCGAGAAAGGCGACCATTTTGCCGACCGTCAGATCCGTACACATCTTTTGGAGGCGGGCCATCTCGGCATCCATATCTTCAGGAGCTGCATCCGGATCTCCGCCGATCACCACCAGCTGCATCGGCTCTTTCAAATCCCGCAGGCGCAGGCAGGCCACCGCCCGCAGCAGCGTATCCAGGCCTTTGAGCGGTTCGATGCGCCCGACGAACAGGATGATGCGGTCATCAGGTGCGCGACCGATGAACAGGCGGGCTTCGTCCACCGGGATTGGATAGAACTGGCTGAGATCGACACCCGGTGGGATCACCCGTGTCTTGCTCACATCCACTTTATACAGCCATTCCAGCTGGGCTTGCTCGGCCAGCGTGGGGACGATGATCCGGTCAGCGCGGGCGATGACCCGACGCTCCCCCTTCAGGCGATCAGGCCCCTCCCGTTCTTCCGGACTGCGCGCCACGCGGTTCTTCATCTCCCCCAGGGTGTGGAACATGTGGACGATGGGTGCCCCACCCCATGCTTCCGAAAGCGTCTCAGCTGCCAGCCCCGACATCCAATAATGACTGTGAATCAGGTCATATTGAATCCCTTTTTCGGAGGCAAACTGCTTGATGCCCTCCACAAACGAGGGGATGTATTTAGGGAGTTCCTGCTTGGGCAGGGGGGTCTCGGGACCGGCAGGCACATGCACGACCCGGTTTCCAAACCCCAGGTCATGGAGCACATGGGGCACATGCTCATCCTGGGAGCGCGTGAAGACATCCACGTGGACCCCCATCCGGCCGAGCTGCTTGGTCAGGTCGCGCACGTAGACGTTCATCCCGCCGGTGTCCTTGCCCCCGAGGGTCGCCAGCGGACAGGTATGGTAGGAGAGCATTGCGATGCGAAGCATGGCAGGCGGCCTCGTGCAGGAGTATAACACGCCGGCTTTCCCGAAAGGTCCCCTTATTTCCAATCTTCAGCCTCGGCCGGATCCATGCATGGGCGGTATTGAAGACCCGCCGGATCGTTGTGTTCGCACGACACCGGAAGGTCATGCTTGCGCAATCCGCGGCTGTCGGGGTATAATCCCCGCCGCTAAGCCACCGTAGCTCAGTCGGTAGAGCAGACGTTTCGTAAACGCCAGGTCAAGGGTTCGAATCCCTTCGGTGGCTCCAGAAGAAAGCAGGACTGTCCAAGGATGCTGCGGACAGTCCTGCTTTTCGTCGCTCTCTAACCCGTTCCGGTTGACCTGGATGCGACAGAACCAGCCGAAATCGTGGGTGTGTTGACCTGATGAACGGAAGGTTACCTTTGCAGGCTAATCCGCTCAATCCCTACCAGTCAAAAATGGTGTCCATCTCTTCATCGGGAACATCAAAGACGACATTGTGCGGTGGCAGGGGTTCACGAGTCATCCACTCCGGGATGCGGTCATGCGCCTTGGTGAACCCAGCCCCGCGGTTGAACTCCAACTCGAGCTTGATCGTCTGTTTGCCGAGAACCTGCAGGATGTCCGTCCCCACTCCCCACCCATAGCGGGCATTGATCAGGTCCCGGATCGTCTCCGGCGGTGCTACCGCAAAACCGAAAGCCGCGAAGATGCAGGCCCCAAGCGTATCGTATCCAGCCATACTGATCTGTTTGGCGCGGGAAAGGGCTACCTGACCTTTCGGGTCGAGATGGTTGATCTTGTCTCGGATGGTCTGGCCACAGGTGTGATCTGCTCCCTGCGGGGTGGTTGCGAAGGTCACACCCGTCCCCTTGAGCGCTCGCGGCTCATAAGCGGACATGGCCTGGCCTTTCACCACCGGCACATGCTCGATCCCCAGGATCTTCCCGGTCCAGGCTGCCCCGCTGCCGAGGATGCGGCCCAGGGGAGTGTTGCGGCGGATCTCATCCACCAGCTCCAGGGCGCGCACTTCATCCCCCCAGTTCATCATCCCGGCCTCAGCCGCGACTCCCAGGGCGGCTCCCATTTCGATCGAGTCCAATCCGATATCGTTGGCCTGCCAGTTCAGGCGTGCAATGCTGTCCAGGCTGCCGATGCCCAGGTTGGGTCCCAGCAAACCGACCGTCTCGAATTCGAGTGGGCCGACGATCGTCTTACCGTCTTGATCGGCGAACACGTTTGAACAGCGGATCACACAGCCAGACATGCAGGCATGGGTGGGATTCCCCTCCCCACCCCGGCTCAGGATCAGCGCCCGCATGTTTTCACCGCCGATCTGTTCGGCCTGCTCGAAGACGCCGGACGAAAAATTACGCGTCGGCAGGCCGCCGAAACCGTTGGCCAGCGGGACCATCGCGGGGGTCCCATATTCGCTGTAGATCTTGGTTTGCGGGTGTTCCATCAGGAATTTATTGTAGATCTTCTGGGTCGCCCGGAAGGCCTCCAGGTTGGCGATGGGTGGCTTCTGCCCATCGCTGGCATCAAAGACGATCGCTTTCAACCCCTTGGAGCCCATCAGGGCTCCGAGACCTCCACGCGCCGCTAGGCGTGAAGGCGTCCCATCCTTATCAAGGTTGCAGATGCCGGCGGACACCATTTTCATCTCCCCGCCCGGGCCGATCAACGAGATGGCAACTTTATCGCCATAGCGCGCCACAAGCCGTTTGGCCGAATCATACGCCCCAAGGCCGGCCAGGTCATCGGCCGGATCGAAACGCGCCCCCTGAGAGCTCAAGTGGAGAACGGACCACCCGGGATCCTTTGGCCAGCCTTCCAGGATGAGCGCTTTGATGCCCATCGAGGTGAGATGCAAGCCAGTCGAGCCACCGGCGTTCGACTCCTTGACGCCACCCGTCAGCGGGCTTTTACCCCCCAGGGAGATGCGGTCCAGGGAGGAGAGCATGTGACCGACCAGCAAACCTGGCGCAAAAATCAGCTTGTTCTTCGGGCCGAGCGGCTCGCAGGTCGGTACGACCTCATCCACCAGGATGCGGGCGATCAGACCGCGCCCACCCAGGCGTTCCCAGGTGGGAGGGACGGGTTCCAACTTCAAAGTGCGCTCATGAATATCTACGCGCCAGACTTGGGAATGGTAAGGTTTGGGATTCGAGCTGGGCATCTTTGTATTCTCCAGTCCGGTTTAACCGAGTAAACGCACGGCCGCTCCCCGGATGATACGGGTGTGCACATCGACATCATCGGGGATGACATCCGCCTCGATGAGGGCCATTTTAGGAAAGGGTGTCGAGAGGATACCACGATTCAGGGCGAACAAGTGCATGGAGCGGTTCAGCTCGCCCTTGAGGCGGGATGGCCTCCAGGTCCCGGGAGAAGCATGGCCGGTCATCGCGCTGGTATCCATCAGACAGAGGAGTGGTCACCAGAACGTGCGACCTGAATGGATCAGGTGGATTTTTCGAGGGCCTTGCCGAATATGCCCAAAGCATCGTTGATCTGCTGCTCGCTGACCACCAGAGGCGGGATCCAGCGGATGACATTGTCATAAGTTCCGCAAGTTAGAAGAAGCAGGCCGCGCTCTTCACATTCATGGACCACCTTTTTGACCAACGCCTTATCGGCGGGTTTGTGGTTGACCGTGAACTCGGTGCCGATCATCAACCCCAGGCCGCGCACATCCCCGAGCACCGCATACTGCTCCTGGAGCTTGGCCAGGCCGGTCATGAGCTGGATTCCCCGTCTGGCCGCGTTGCCGGGCATATCCTCCTCGCGCATCGCCCGAATGGTGGCGACGCCAGCTGCGCAGGCGACGACATTCGCGCCGAAGGTCCCACCGTGTGAACCGGTCATCCATTTTTTCATCAGCTCCGTCCGGCTGAAAACTCCCGACAGGGGCAAACCAGAGGCAATACCCTTGGCGACCGTCATGATATCCGGGACGACGCCGGAGTGTTCCTGGGCAAACCATTTGCCCGTCCTGCCAAAACCGGACTGGACCTCATCCATGATGAGCAGGATGCCATTGCGGTCACAGAAGGTCCGTAGACCCTTCAGGAAGGCAGCCGGAGGAACGACGTAACCACCCTCGCCTAGGACCGGTTCGATCAGGACGGCCGCTGTTTCGGAGGGCGCGGTCAGAGAAAGCATCATTTCCTCGAGCGCTCCCAGACAGTATTCGGTGGTCTTCTCCTCAGACATACCCAGCTTGTAGGCATACGGATACGGGGCGACGAAGATGCCGGCCGGCAGAGGCTGGTAGCCGGACCGGTAGATCGTTTTGGAGGTGGTCAGGGCCATGGTCTCGGAGGTGCGTCCGTGGAAGCTGCCCTGAAAGACGATCACGTTCGGTTTGCCGGTCGCAGCGCGCGCCAGCTTGACCGCACCCTCGATCGCCTCCGCCCCGGAATTGCTGAAGAAAAAGCTGTCGATGGACGGATGGACGATCATGCGCAACTCGGCAATCAGCTTCAGCAGTGGCTGGTGGATCACGATATTGGTCTGAGCGTGCAGGAAAAGGCCGGCCTGCTCGCGAATGGCTTCAACCACCTTCGGGTGGCAGTGACCGGTATTCGTCACCCCGATCCCACAGGTAAAATCAAGATATTTCCTGCCATCCATGGCATAAATGTAGCAGCCCTCAGCACGTTCGGCCTCGATCGAGAAGATGCGCGACCAGACGGGGGATATGTGGGAGAAGTTCTCGTCGTAGAGTTTGGTCATAAGATTCACCTTTTGTGAGAATTGAGCCGGGAGGCAGTGCAGGCCTCCCGGAAAGAGATTATCCGGGAAGATATTCTGCAGCCCACCCGATATCCAGCTTCTCAAGGGTTGCCGGCATCGGAATGCCATCGGCCGTGAATCCGGCCTGGCGGTAGTACTCGTCCAGGGCTGCCTCCATCTCCTCGTGCGTGAGTGCCACCCCCGAGGTTGGACCGACCCCTGCCAGAGGTTTGAAGAATTTTGAAGGCAGACGGTCGTCTTTGCGGCTCATGCCCTCGCGGGCGTTAAACGTCCGCATCAGGTTCAGGCGGCGCATGCCCACTTCCATCAGCTCGTCCACGCTGACATCCCAGCCGGTCACCGCCTTGACCATCGCGGCCGTATCCTTCGGACCGTACAGGCACCAGGTCGGGCCGTACACAAACTGGCAAACCGTCAGCGTATCCATCATGCTGTAAAAGACCTCGGTCAGGTATGCAAAACGCACTTTCTCGGGACCGAGACTACGCGACGGCTGCGGAGCGCCCAACCCCATTTCCCTCAGGCGATTCAGATTGAACTCCGCCACTCCTTCTTCATAGTAAGGGTCATGCTCGCTGGACTGGTGATCCGCTCCAAAGGGGTTGACCGCATAGATCAAAGCGAGCGAGCGTTTGGCCTGGGGCATATGTGCCGGGGCTTCCTCGTTTTTTACCGTGGTCAGGCATTCTTCGGCGCCCTTGCCCCACACCTGGGCCGCCCGTGCCGAGCCTTCCGCCAGGATCGGGCCGAGTTTGCCGGTCTTGGTGACGATCTGCTGCAGGACCTCCAGCATGGCGTCTGCATTCCCGAAACGCAGGTCAATGCCTCCGGTGTCCTTCTTGGTGATGATGCCCTTCTCATAACACTCCATGGCAAAGGCAATAGTCGCCCCGCAGGTGATCGTGTCCACCCCATGGATATCACAGATCTGGTGGGCATGGGCGATCGCCGCCAGGTTACTGATCCCGCAGGATGGGCCAAAAAGTGCGATGGTTTCATATTCCGGTCCGCCGTAAAGCGGATTAGCAGTGTATTGGCCCTCTTTGATCTCCACCACTCGCTTGCAGCGTACCACGCAGGCAAAACAGGTGGCCCTTTCCTTCAGGATGGTCTCAGCCATCTTTTCACCGCTGACGGATTCGGCTTGGTCAAATTGGCCTTCCGTGTAGTTGCGGACCGGCAGGGTGCCGATCGTGTTCTGAAACATGACCACGCTGGCCGTACCGAACCTGGCCAAGGTATCCATGTCGGGGTTGGTTTTGATGGACGGTGGACCCGCCCGGTTCAGCGCTGCGAGCGCTTTCTGGTCGGCAACGGCTGGCTTGGCCTTGCCGCGCACCACGATCGCTTTCAACTGCTTACTGGCCATGACCAGGCCCATGCCGGTGCGCCCATTCTGGCGGTTGGTCATATTGACAATGGTCGAAAAGCGCACACCTTTTTCGGCGGCGGGACCGATCTGCATCACCTCGGCCTTTGGATCGCCGACCTCTGCCTTCAACTGGGCATCCACCTCCCCGGTGGTCTTGCCGAGGAGATGCGCGGCGTTGTGCAGCCTGGCCTCGCCATTCAGGATGGTCAGATAAACCCACTTGGGGGACCTGCCTTTCAGCACAAGGCCGTCGTAACCGGCAAACTTGAACTCCGCTGGAAAGAAGCCGCCGGCCTGCGAATCGCCGATGGCGCCGCTCATCGGCGACTTAGCATTCACATTGATCCGGCTCTGACCGGAGATCGCCGCCCCTGTGACCACGCTGTCGAAGATGGTCAGCACATTTTCAGGTGCGAGCGGATCCACGCCTTTGGGGGTTTCACGCAGGATATAGTAAAGGCCCATCGCGGATCCACCCATGTATTTGCGGTAGAAGGCGTCCGGGGGTTTCTCGACCTCCATCCTGCCGGTGGTCAGGTCAATATGCAGGATCTTTCCTTGGTAACCGTATGACATGGCAACCTCCTTGGCCAGAGAAAATGAACCGACCGCAGCTCGCGTGACGTGTGATCGATTGCATCAATCCTGCAGGCCGATCTAAACCTGCAGGATCCCCCTTCTCAATCGAACTACATTTCCTGAAGGCCGAACGGGAAGCCGTAATCGGCCATCTTGTTCATGAAGGGCAGCGGGTCGAACGCCTCCGGCCCGAGGACGCCTGTCCCTTTCCACTCGCCGTGTTCCAACAGGTCCCAGCCGATGACCGCATTGAAAGCCGTCTGTGCCACGACCGCCTGACAACCCCACTTCTGCATGCACTCCGCGTTATCGGCCACCTGGTACACGTAGACCTGACGGGGCTTGCCGTCTTTCATGCCCTTGACCCAGGTCCCGGCGCTGGTCTTGCCGAACATGCGGTCCCCCAGGTGGGCCGGATCGGGCAGGCAGGCCGCCACCACATCGCGGGGCGCGATTTTGACCCCTTTCACCTGGATCGGTTCCTTGTTGTCCAGCCCGAGCATGTGCAAGGTCTTCAGGACACTGATGAACTGGTCCCCCAGTCCGTATTTGAAGGTGACGCGCTTGGTCTTGACCCAGCGCGGGATCAGCAGGACCTCCTCGTGCTCGACGTTGACGACCTCCACCTTACCGATGCCTCCGGGGAACTCGAACACTTCCGGCTCGGAGAAGGGCGGGGTGGTGAACCAGCCCTTGTCCTTTTCCCAGATCACGGGCGGGTTCAGGCACTCCTCGATCGTGGTCCAGATCGAGAAGTTGGGTGCGAACTCGTAGCCCTTGACCTCGATGTTGGCGCCGTCCCGGATGCCAATCTCTTCGATTGCGTCAAAGAGGTGGTCCTGGGCGTAGCGGGCGAAGATGTCCGCCATGCCAGGTTCCACCCCGAGGCCCACCAGGCACAGGAGGCCCTTCGCCTCCCACTGTTTGGCGCGTTCGAACTGGTAATCCCCCAGCTTGACGCCGCACTTTTCGAAGGGTTTCTCCGGATGAGGCGTCGAAAGGGTCATGGCCATGTCCATGTAATTGCAGCCGACCTGGTAGGCGGCCTCGAAGATCGGGACATTGAAGCTCGGGTCGCAGGCGTTCATGATCAAGTCTACTTTGTATTTCTTTGCCAGCTTTTCAATCTGCTCCTGTTTGCGGGCATCGATGAACTCCACCGGGAAACGTTTGGCATCCCCCAGCTTCCCCTGGACCTCCTTGGCGCGCTCCAGGTTGTAGTCCGCCAGGACGACCTGCTTGACCCACTCGCGCGGCTCGGCAATGTGCGCGATGGCTTCCCCGACACCCCCCACTCCGACCAGTAGTACTTTCATGATGCCTCTCCTTTTTACCCAGTCTTGTTACAACCACACTTGATCCACTCATCCCCAAGGCCGATATCGCTCCCAGGGAGCCCGCCTGGACGGGATCCAAGAAGAATTTCAGTTTTCAACCGGATCTGACCGGCCCGACCGCCCAGGTGAGGCGCGGTCAGACCGGTTCCGACGATCGATTAGATCGGCTTAGTGCGCCTTAAAATCTGTCCACAAGCTGTCATACAGGCTGGTCGCATTCCCGACATCGACGATCGGTTTCGCATTTGCCAGGAAAGCGTCAGAGGGGTTCGTGCCAGGGAAGGCCATGTACGACGCATAGAACGTCGGGTCAGCGGTCTCCATATAAGTTATCGCCGCGGCATTCGGGTTGGAATACGGGAATTCCTCGGAGATCAGCATGCTCTGCGCAGGGTCCAGGATAAAATTGAGGAACTCCAAGGCCGCATCCTTGTGGGGCGCGCCCTTCGGGATCGCTAAATTGTCGAACCAGATTCCACAACCCTCGGTTGGGCAGATATACACCACGTTCGGGTCTGATTGAAAAGCCAGGGAGGCGTTCCCGTTGTAGACCAGCCCGGCCCAGGCCTCCCCACTGATGATCGAAGTCTCCGGGGTATCGCTGTCGAACTTGAGGATGTTCGGTTTCAAGGCGATCAGTTTCTGTTCAGCCTGCTGGAGCTGGGCAGTATCGGTCGTGTTTCGGTCGTACCCCAGCACCTGCAGAGCCATTCCGATGACCTCGCGTTCATCGTCAAGCATGACCAGCCGATTTTTAAACCTGGGATCCCACAGGTCGGAATAGCTCTTCGGCTCAAAAGGAACCTTGGTTTTATCATAAACCAGGGCGGTCGTCCCCCACTGGTAGGGGATCGTGTATTTATTCCCGGGGTCATAGTCCCGGTTGATGAAGCGTTTATCCAAGTTGCTGAAATTGGGGATCTTGGTCATGTCCAGGGGATCGAGCATCCCTTGCTTGACCATGATCGCGACCGTATAGTCGCTCGGGATGACCACATCATACCCCGAGGCTCCCGCCTGCAGTTTCGCCAGCATCTCTTCGTTGGAGGAATAAGTATCGTAATTCACCTTGATCCCGTATTTCGCAGTGAAATTATCCAGCAGCTTCTGGGGAATGTAGTCCGACCAGCCATAAAGGTTCATCACCTTGGAACCAGACTGCGATGTTCCACAGGCCGATAAAACCATCACCAGTAAGGCGACGACGGTGATCAAACGATAGAGCTTCATATATTTTTCTCCTTTCCTGATTTGGCGTTATGCCCTGCGGCTCTGGGCAATCTGGCCAATGGCTAAGATCACGAACACGATCGCCACCCACAACGCCGATAACGCATTGATCTCGGGTGTGACCACAAACCGCACCATCGAATACACCCTCAGGGGGAGGGTGGTCGAGCCGGGTCCAGCCGTGAAATAGGTGATGACATAATCGTCGAGCGATAGCGTCAAGGCCAGCATCGCCCCGGATAGCACACCCGGCATGATCGTCGGGAGGGTCACCCGCCAGAAGGTCGTCAATTCATTGGCACCCAGGTCCATGGCTGCTTCGTCGATGGCGTTGTCGTAACCATGCAGGCGCGCCCGGACGACCAAGGCCACAAAAGGGATGTCGAAAGCGATGTGGGACAGGGTGATCGTGACCAACCCCAAGGTAAACTTGATCAGCACGAAAAACACCAGCAGGGAAATCCCCATGACTACTTCCGGAATGACGATCGGGATATACATCAAGGTCTCGGAGGTGCTGTACAGGGGGAAGTGGTAACGCTGCATGGCCAGGGCTGCCATCGTCCCGATCACGGTGGAGACCAGGGTCGCGATCGCCGCGATCATCAAGGTATTCCGGGTGGCCAGTAAAATCTCCTGATCCTGGAACAGGACCTTGTACCAGGCCAGGGTGAAGCCTTCCCAGTGGATGTTCAACTTCTGCGAATTGAACGAGAAGATGATCAGCACCAGAATCGGAACATAAATAAACAGGTACGCCAGGAAGGTATAGATGCGCAGCCACAGAGCCGGTTTTTTCTCGCTCATATGAGCAGCTCCTCTCCGAAACCGGCCTTGCGTGTGTAGTACAGGGTGAACACCATCGTCAGGAGCATCAGGATCATGGAGGCCGCCGCACCAAAGGGCCAATCACGGGCGGTCAGGAACTGGTTCTGGATAACGTTACCGATCAAGATCGTCTTGGCGCCACCCAGCAGATTCGAGACCACGAACATGCCCATGGCTGGGATGAAGGTCAGGATCGTTCCTGCGATCATCCCCGGGACGCTGAGCGGCAGGGTGACCCGCAGGAAGGCTCTCCAGGGTGGCGCGCCCAGGTCGGCTGCGGCTTCCAGCAGGGAATTTTCGACCTTTTCCAGCGAAGTGTACAGCGGCAGCACCATGAACGGCAGGAATTCGTAGACCATGCCGATCATCACTGCGGTCGGCGTATAAAGTAGGCCTAAAGGAGCGCTGGTGATATGCAACCCCATCAGGATCGAATCCAGGAACCCCCCGTCGCGCAAGATCATCATCCAGGCATAGATCCGGATGATGAAGTTCGTCCAGAAAGGCAGCAGGATCAGAAAGAGCAGGAGGGATCGTGTGCGGGCCGAGGCGCGCGCCAGGTAGTAGGCCACCGGATAACCGAGCAACAAACATAATACGGTGGTCCCCACGCCGACACCTAACGAGAAGATCATGATCTTCCCGTAAATGGCGTCGAACAGCCGGGCATAGTTCCCGGGGTTGAATTTAAAAACGACCTGGCCGTATTCACCGCGTGACAGGAAACTCAACCCCGCCACCAGCAACAGGGGGAGGACGATCAGCAAGAATAAATAGATGTTCGCCGGAGCAATCAGGAACAAGCCCTGGGCGACCCGGTTCTCACGCAAGGCTCGTCCCAGCGAGAATTTCTTCACCGGGCTTTCGGGTGTCAGGGCGGTCGTCATGACACATCCTCCGGGAGTACCAGGGTGTTCTCGATCGGGATGTAGATCCGCACCGCGTCCCCGGCAGTATAGTAGGCATCCGGGTCAAGGGTGGAGATCGCGTTCTGCTCCCAGGCCCGCATGCGCAGGCCGCCTCCCAGGTCCAGGACCACGCGCGTATCCGATCCGATATAGGCCGTGGTCACGACCTTCCCATGCAGCTGGTTCTCCGTGCCCTGTAGCTCCTTGACCTTCTTTTTATCCTCATCCACCAGGCGCACCTTTTCCGGCCGGATCGAGACCGCAACCGCCTGTCCGACCGAGAGATCACCCTGCCCGATCCCGGATATCTCTTGATTCAAGGAGTTCAGCAGAACGGTGACCCGATCCTTCGTCAGTGCCTTGATGGTTCCGGTCAAGAAGTTCGTCTCGCCGATAAAGTCCGCCACAAAACGGCAGTTCGGGCGCTCGTAGAT
Organism: Anaerolineales bacterium; assembly: GCA_050013095.1. Taxonomy (GTDB): domain Bacteria; phylum Chloroflexota; class Anaerolineae; order Anaerolineales; family Villigracilaceae; genus UBA877. The sequence continues at coordinate 23,530 of JBEKFY010000027.1, forward strand.
CTCGACCGCTCCACCGATCTGCAAGGTCCTGCCCTTACTCATCACCGCGATCCGGTTGGACATGGTCAGGGCTTCTTCCTGGTCGTGGGTCACGTAGATAAAGGTGATGCCCACCTGCTCTTGCAGCGCTTTGAGCTCCAGCTGCATTTCCTTGCGCAGCTTCAGGTCAAGCGCGCCGAGCGGTTCGTCGAGCAGGAGCACCTCGGGCCGTTTGACCAGGGCGCGGGCCAGTGCAATCCGCTGCTGCTGGCCGCCGGAAAGCTGTTTGGGCGTGCGGCGTCCCATGCTGCCCAGCTTGACCATCTCCAAGGCCTCACCCACACGGCGGTTGATCTCGGCTTTGGGCACTTTTTCCATCTCGAGCCCAAAGGCGATGTTCTGGAAAACGTTCATATGCTGGAACAAGGCATAGCTCTGGAACACGGTGTTGACCGGCCGCAGATAAGGCGGTATACGGCCCATCACTTTGCCATCGATGATGACCTCCCCGCTGGTCGGCCATTCGAAACCGGCCATCATGCGCAGCGAGGTGGTCTTGCCGCAGCCGGAGGGCCCCAGGAAAGAGAAAAATTCACCATGCTTGATCTCCAGCGAGACGTGGTCGACGGCGGTCACCGTGCCGCCCTCCGGCGTTGGAAAGATCTTTACGACATCGTGAAATTCAACTGCAAAATCGCTTTTCATAAGTTTCCGAGCGGCCTCGGCATGGATGACCCTGGCGGGGCCAGCTGGATCTCCTTTTGAATCGTAGGTCGGTTATTTCAGTGTGTGCTGGTCCCGGTGCTGGTCGGCATGTTCTTGCTGACGTATTTCAAAGCATCCTCCAGGCGGTCCAGGACGGTGTCGATCTGTTCGTAGGTGATCACGAGCGGCGGTTCGATCCGCAAGGTCTGGGAGCTGATCAGCGTCCCCGCCACGAGCACACCGCGTTTAAACAGCTCGGCAGCCACCTTATAGCCGATCTCGGGTGTCTGGAAGTGGTTCCCAATCAGCAGCCCCTTCCCGGTAATTTCCCGGTAGATCTGTGGATACTTCACCGCCAGGGCCTTCAGCTTCGGGATCAGGTAATCTCCCTTCTCAGCCGCCACTTCCCACAGCTTGTCCCGCAGGATGACGTGGATGGCCGCGATCGCGGCCGAACAGGCCAGCGCACCTCCTCCGGTGGTGGTGGTGTGGATGAACGGGTTCGGGTACATCATGCACTGCCAGATCTCTTCGGTCGAACAAAAGGCGCTGATCGGCATCACCCCGCCACCCAGGGATTTGGCCACCGAGAGGATGTCCGGAACCACATTCCAGTGCTCGACCCCCCAGAGCTTGCCGGTGCGACCGAGACCGGTCTGGACCTCATCCGCCAGGAGCAGGACCCCGTACTGCTTGGTCGCTTCGCGGATGCGCGGCCAGAAATCGTCCGGGGGCACGATCCCCCCCGCTTCACCCTGGATGGGTTCCATCAAGACGCCGGCAATTCCGATGCCGACCTTCTTGCAGATATCCAGCTGTCGCTCGACCGCCTCCGCATCCCCGAACGGGACATGGAACACCGGTCCACCGTACATGATCCCCACCGGTTCCCGGTAATCGGCCTTGCCGATCATACTGAGCGAGCCCATCGTCTTGCCATGGAAGGCCTTGACGGCCACGATGAAGCCCGGTTTCCGGGTATACATCTTGGCCACTTTGATGGCGCCCTCGATCGACTCGGTTCCGCTGGCGCAGAAGAAGCTGTATTTGATATCCCCGGGGGTAATGAGCGCCATGAGACGCGCCAGCACGCCCCGCAGTGGGTCGATCAACTCCTGGCTGGGCATCGGCGTCCGGTAATTCAGCTGGTCCCGGACAGCGGACACGACATCCGGATGCCCCCAGCCGTGGTCCATCATCCCGTAGCCGCCCAGACAGTCGATGTACTCCCGCCCAAGAACGTCATGGAAGATCGCCCCCGAGCCGGTCCATTCGGTCGCCGCCCAATCGCCGGCTTCCGTCACAGACTTGCGATAGTCCAGCCAGCCCTTGTTGAAATAATCGGCGAAATTGTGCTTCGATTCTTCGCTGATCTGCTTGCCCTCTTCCACCGTTACGTCTTTCTTGTGGATGATGCCCAACCAACGATCGGAATAATCCAGAGCTTCCTTAAGTTCCTGTGACATCCTATCCTCCTTGTCGCTAATCCCAATCCGTGATTTCCTGATACCAGGGTCGGCTGGTGCCGACTTTTTCCCGGCTTTTCCACTTCCCGCTCTTCGGTATGTCCTCGATGTGCTTCAACAGGGCATTCGCTTTCTCGGCGATCGTGTCGCGCTCAGAGTCCAGGAGCGCCTTCACCCCGCCCATCGCCTCCTGGATCTTGCGGAGGTTGGTCGTAGCGGTGTAATAGAAACCCCAGTCCTCGGAGAAGATCTTCCCCAGGTACTTGGCGTTGATCTTTCCCTCGTCCGAGTCGCCTATCTGTGCAGCCAGGAGCAGGAGCATGGCATCCTTGAGGTCCTTGTCGTTGATCTGTACGATCTGCAGCTTTTGCAAAAGCAGGTCGGTCAACGAGACACAGTAGGGATGGGTCTCCAAGCGACCCCCGTACTGGATCGGGTGGTTATAGTTGAGCTTATCAAAAAACACATCGATCATCGGGATGCGGCCGGCGAAAAATATCAGGCGGGCACCTCCGCTCAGCATCGCCGCGCGCTTCTCGAGGGTGTAGCCCTGGGCCTCAAAAAAGGGCACCAGCTTGTTACGGTGTTTCCCGTAGGCGGCGAAATCGATATCGGTGAAGACCCGCTCCCCCAGCCGCTCCATGCGTCGATAGAGGTCGACATAATCCGGGAAGTAATAATGCAATGCAATGGGGCCCATCACCCGCAGGATCATGCCCTGCTTCTGAGCTTCTTCGACCAGGTGTCGGCCTTCTTCGAGGTAGACCTCCGGTTTGGGGTACTCCTCCAGCGGGATATCTTTTGGCAATCGGAATTTTTTCTCAAGGCTCATCGCAGCACTCCTACCCGGAGGTGAAGACATAGTCTTTCACCTTCCCCTTTTCCAGCACCACCACCACCCCCTTCAGGATGCCTTCGGAATACTCGCTTCCGGGGTTGATCAGGAGCGACTTACGGACCTTCTGAGCTCCGCGCGATTCGTGGATGTGGCCGAACAGACCGACCAGGGGTTGATACTTCTCGATCATCTTCGCACACGCCCGGCTGCCGACATGGATCTTGCGGTCCGCGGCTTGTATCAGGTCCTTGGTCAGTTCGGGCGCCAGGTCAAGGGCGAAGCCGTAGGGGGGAACGTGGAAGTTGAAGATGGCGTTGGATTTATCCTCCACCTGGGCGATCAACGCCTCCATCATCGGCTCCAATTCCTCATCCGGCTTCTCCCGGGGTGTATTCCAGGGTGTGGGGTTGGTCCAGCAGAAGGTGATCATCTCGTGGTCGCCAACCATCACTTTCTTGTTATTGCAGTTGACGATTGCCGACGAATCCTCGATGATCTTGTCCACTTCAAAGTAATCATCATTGCCCGGCGCCATGTAGACTTTGTAGGTGGTACCCGCCAGACGCTCGTCGGCCAAGGCGATCCATTCCTTCAAGCGGACAAGCATCAGCTCTTTGAACAGGTGATCGAGCTTGACCGGGTCCGCCTGATAGGAATGGAATTCGTCCGTGGTCTGATGAACCCAGTAATAGCCCAGCAACTCGATGGTTTTCTTGAGCTTGTCGAGCTCCTCCTTTGTGCTGGCTTCGGTATACTGGCCCATCAAGGTGGTATGCCAGCCTCCGCCCGGTTTTTCGACGAGCGGGACGAGCACCTTTCCGGTCAGGTCGCCCAGCAGGATGCCCACATCCACAGAGTACGCCTTCAAAGCATTCAAGTACTTGCGGTAACACGTGTTCGATCCGTGAATATCCGTGACGAAAAAGATCTTGATCTGGTTGCCCATCAACACCTCCTTCCGATAGAAAAAGATCACGAAAAAAAGGAGGGGCGTCGCTGAAACGCCGCCGCCCCTCTTCAGCAGGATTGGGAAGGGCTCAGTCAGGCGGCAGTTCGCCGTAGGTCATGCTGACATCCACTCCGGACTTCTTGTTGCGGGCTTTCCAGAAGTAGTACCACCCGACGCCCAGACCCCAGATGCAGATGTAGAGGATAATCGAGCCTTTCACCAGGGGCTGTTCAGCGCTCGGCATAATCCAGTAGAAGTAGAACAGAATCGCCAGGTAAATCAGGTTGACGATCCCGCCAATGGTGACGACCGGGACGTTCAGGATCTTCCAGGTCTTGTAGGGGCTGGACTCCCAGATATGGCCGACCTTCTTAACGAACGGGAAGATGGTCGCGGCGATGGCGGTCACACCAAAGACTGAAACGACCTCCATTCCCGTCACCGAAAGACCGGTCATGGGGTTCCGCCAAAAGGCGTACAGGGCAATGCCGATCTCACCCAGGACGAAACACAGGATGTGGTTCTTGACCGGCGTGGCCCAGCGGTAATCAATATCCGCAAACCACTTGGGGCCCATGCGATCCATGCCCCAGGCGAAGAGAATGCGCGGGAAGGCCATATAGGAAAGCGCCACATACCAGATATTGAACAGGATGAAGGAGCTGCCCATCAGGATCAGGAGGGCCGGGTTGCGGGTAATGACCGCCGCAAACCCGACGAAGTTGGGCGGCCAGGGAAACGCGTACCCTGTCAAGGACGAGAAACCGGCATTATCCACATAGGCAGATGCAGCCAGCCATTGAGCCCCGACCAGGTGGTAAAGGGCGGCCGCCAGCCAGATCATGAAGAAGGCTGGGACGAGCACAGCCGTCAGGTTGGCCAGGATGATGGTTTTGTCTGGCCGCTTGACCTCCCCGGCGATGAAGGTGATGCAGTAGGAATACGCAAAGAGCCAGGAGCCGGCCACCATCACCCCCAGGGTGTCCCTAAGCGTGAAACCCGAGGCCAGGGTCACACCGGCATCATTCATCATACTCCGGGCGCCATCCAGGAAGGCATTAAAATCGAGCGAGCTGTAGTGAACCGCTAAGGCGTTCCAGGCATTCACGAACGCCTGATGCGAGGTGATGCTCAGAACAATCAATATGGCCACCCCCCCAATCATCGCCAAAGTCATCACGATCTTCTGGGCGATGGCGAAGATCTTGATGCCAAACACCAGGAAGAGTAACGCGATCAGGTTCACAAAGCTGGCGATCAGGAAATAATAGACGGGGGTCGATATCGCTGTGGCGATATCCGGTCTGTCCAGGAACTGGAAGACCATGGTCAGGCCTGGATTGACCGTCCAGGGCGCCAGGACGAAGATCCACATGATCCATACGAAGGCATTGCCAAAGGATTCGGCGATGCCGATCAGTGGACCAAGGATGCGGGAGTTGTAGATGTACTCCCCGCCAGAGCGCGGCATGCTGCCCCCCAGGATGCCCCAAACCAGGGAGAAACCGATACCGCATAGGACCGCAGAGATGATCGTCGCCCAGATTAGGTTGCCCCCGGTATACTGGGAGAGGCCCAGGCTGATCATCACCCACATGCTCACGGTCAAACCCTGGTTCATGAAGCCGACGCCGAAGGCATCGATGAACGACAGGCCCCTCACCAGACCGCTGGCCTTGCGTGCAAACGACATTTGTTCAGTCATCGTGCATGTCTCCTCTCATAAAGGATGGACTTGGATCGAGCCATGATATTCAAAGGGAACCATGGTTAACCAGATCGTTGGATGTTCCTCTCCCTTGGTGCATGCCTCCTCTCCTAAAACTTACGTGACCATTCCTTTGGCCAGCGTTCAATCACAATTTTGGTCTGCGTAAAGAACTCAATAGCGTGTTTACCCTGGCCATGCAGGTCCCCGAAAAAGCTGTTCTTCCAACCGCTGAAGGGGAAGAAGGCGATCGGGGCAGCTACGCCAATGTTGATGCCGATGTTCCCGGCATCTGCCTCGTTGCGGAACTTGCGAGCCGCCGAGCCGTCATGAGTGAAAATGGAACCCATGTTGCCGTAGGCGCCGTCATTCAGAATCCGGATCGCTTCTTCCACGGTCTTACAGTGCATGATCCCAAGTACCGGACCAAAGATCTCCGTACTGGCAATAATGCCCTTGACCGGGACATCCGTCAGAATGGTCGGCTTGATAAAGTTGCCCTTCTCATAGCCCGGGATGACCGCTTTGCGGCCGTCCACCAACATCTCGGCGCCTTCCTCCAAGCCCTTCTGGATCAGGTTCTCGATGCGGGTTTTGTCCTCCGGGGTGATCACCGGCCCCATCTGCACATCCGGATTCAGGCCGTAACCGGTTGTCCGTTTCGAAGCGGCCTCGGCAAAGGCCGGGATGAAGATCTTGTCAGCCTCGCCGATCATGATGGCGGTGGCCGCCGCCAGACAGCGTTGACCGGAACACCCGTAGGCGCTATCCATCATAATGTTCGTGGTGGTGTCCACGTCCGCGTCCGGCAGGATCAGCACCGGGTTCTTGGCTCCGCCGGCCGCCGAGACGCGTTTGCCATGCGCCGTTCCGCGGCTGTAGACATGCATAGCAGTTTCGGTCGAGCCGACAAAGCTGATCGACTTGATCAGCGGGTGATCCAGGAGGCCGTCGACGATCTCCGAGCCGCCGTGCACCATATTGACCACACCGGCCGGGAACCCGGCCTCTTCCATCAGGTGAAAGAGTCTATTCATCGTGATAGGAACGCGGCTGGACGGCTTGATGACCACGGTGTTACCCGTGGCCACCGCATACGGGATGAACCAGAAGGCGATCATGGCCGGGAAGTTAAAGGGTGAGATCATGCCGCACACGCCCAGTGGCTGACGGATCATCATCTCGTCGATACCCGGCGCAATGTCCTCCACCACGTCACCCATGATCAAGCTCGGGGTCCCGCACGCCACTTCCACATTCTCGATCGACCGGCGCATTTCCCCGCGCGATTCATCCAGGACCTTCCCGTGTTCTTCTGTGATGCAGCGGGCCAGTTCCTCGAAATGGGCTTCCAGTAGGTCCTTCAGCTTGAAAAGATACTGGACGCGTTTGGTGACCGGCACCCGCCGCCAGTCTTGAAAGGCCTTGTGGGCCACCTGGACAGCCTGGTCCAATTCCGTCAGGGAAGAGACCGGCGCCCTGGCCAGGACCTCGGCCGTGGCCGGGTTGTGCACGTCCCGGAATTTTCCGCTCTTCGAGGCTACCCATTTCCCGTTAATGTGATTTTTTAGAATCTGCTCGCTCATGGTTTTCTCCTGGAGGATGGATCGGTTTGGAAGGTCCAGGTACTCAGGTGAAGATCATTGGATAGCCTTGTCCACGACTTCCAGGCCTTTCTCCACGAGGGACAGGCCTTCGTCCAGCTGCGCCTTGGTAATGCACAGCGGGGGTACGACAAAGACCAGGCTGCCCATATTGTTCGCCAAAATAAAAGTGAACAATCCGTTCTGACGCAGCACTTTTCCAACTTCCGCCATAATGGCGGGGGGGACGATTTCCTTGGTGCCGCGGTCGGTGACCAGCTCGAGTGCAGAGAACAGGCCGATGTAGCGCACATCCCCGACGGAAGGGTGCCTGGCTTTGATCTCTTCCAGCGCCTCGCCCAGGTATTTACCCAAGGTGGCAGCATTCTCAATGAGATGGTCGTCCTCATATACTTCGATCGTGGCGATCGCGGCCGCGCAGGCCAGGGCATGACCGTTATAAGTCAGGCCGGCGTACAAGTATTTGTCATCAAAGAATTTGGCGATCGGCTCCGAGACGATCACAGCCCCGAGCGGAATGTAGCCGCTGGTAATCCCCTTGGCCGTGGTGATCATGTCCGGCACCACGTTCCAGTTGTCCACTGCAAACCACTTCCCGGTGCGCCCCCAGCCAGACATGACTTCGTCTGAAATCAGCAGAATGCCATTTTTATCGCAGATCTCGCGGATGCGCGGCCAGTAGTCATCGGGTGGGATGATCAGGCCATTCGAACCGACCACCCCTTCCATGATGATCGCAGCGATCTTATCTGGGCCCTCATACTTGATGACTTCTTCAACATGGGATATGCACTGTCGTTTGCAGGTCTGTTTTTCCAAGCCAAAAGGACAGCGGTAGCAGAACGGGTCGAGAAAATGCACGCTGCCCGGCATGGCTGGCTCCACCGCCAGGCGGCGATAGTCGCCGGTCAGCGCGATGGCGCCGTGGGTTGCCCCGTGATAGGAGCGATAACGCGCCAGGATCTTATTCCGGCCTGTATAGAACCGAGCAATCTTGATAGCGTTTTCGTTCGCTTCCGCCCCGCCCAGAGCAAAGAAGGTCTTCTTGAGGTTGCCAGGCGTGATTTCAGCCAGCTTCTTGCCGAGCAAACCGCGCGGCTCGGTCGCATTTCCCGGATGAACAAAGCACAGCTTGGCCGCCTGATCCTGGATCGCCTTCACCACCCTGGGGTGCTGGTGGCCGATATTCGTATTCATCAATTGGGAGGAGAAATCAATATACCTTTTCCCGTCCGTATCCCAGAAGTAAATTCCCTGAGCCTTTTCCACCGGGATCGGATTGACCTGTCCCTGGACCGACCAGGAGAAAAATGTGTACTCCCGGTTCATCTGGACAATTTCTTTTGTCGTCAGCTTAGGCAAAGCAACCCTCCTTCAAACGATCAGATCCTTAAGCGGTCGATCGGCCTACAAGGTACGGCCGACCGCTGATCACCAACCTTCATCTTTTTACCTTCTTGACCGCCTCGTTGACCACCTCAAGGGTCCGGCCGATATCCGCTTCGCTATGCGAATAACACAGGAACCAGGGTTCGCGCGGGTCATGGTCGGGCATGACACCCCGCTCGATCATCGCCTCAATCAGGGCAAGATAGTATTCCTTCTCGCTTTCGTTCCAGGAGCGCTGGTCGGTGACCGATTCCACGCCTACCGCAAAAGAGAACATGGCAGGATAGCCATTCATGCAATGCGGGAGATCCGCCTCGCTGAGGATTTCAGATATGCCGTCCATCAAACGCTTGCCGCGACTTGCAATGGTCTTGAGCACGGGTTCACGCTGCAGGATCGTCAGGGTCGCCCAGGCTGCTGCGACCGCGGGTTTATTGTTCGTAAATGTGCCTCCCTGCGCGACACCATGTCCGATAATGTTCATGATCTCCCGTTTTCCGCCGAAGGCAGCCAGGGGATAACCATTGGAGAGCGCCTTGGCATACGTTGCCAGATCAGGTTTGATCCCGTAATACTCCTGGGCACCGCCGTTCGCGATCCGGAAGCCGGTTTTGACCTCGTCCAGGATAAAGACAATGCCATATTGATCACACCGCTCGCGAATCAACTTCAGGAAACCGCTATTCGGCAGGATCGCGCCGCAGTTCCCCAGGCACGGTTCAGCAATGATGGCAGCCACCTGCTCCCCGACTGACTTTAAGGTGTTCTCCAAAATATCTGGAGCGTTGAAGGGCAGGGTGATGATCATCTCATTCAAAGGACGGGGGATGCCGGAGCTGGCCGCGATAGGGATGGGGCTGCGAGCCTGGCCATAGGATTCAGAAGGGGCATACGTGGACCACAGGGTGTAATCATGAAAACCGTGGTACATGCCCTCGAACTTGATGATCTTTTCCCGCCCGGTATAGGCGCGCGCCACGCGGATGGCGTGCATGGTGGCTTCCGTGCCGGAGCAGGCAAAACGCACCATCTCAACTGCGGGGCACATTTTTACAATTTTCTCGGCGACTTCGATCTCAAGCTCGTAGGTCATGGCCGCCAAGGTGCCCAGGTCGATCTCCTCCTTGACCTTGGCATTGACCTCATCATAAGCATGTCCAAGGATGATCGGTCCAAAGGCCATGCGGTAATCGATGTATTGATTACCGTCCACATCCCACAGGTAGGCGCCCTTGGCCTTTTTCATGTAGGGTGTGATCCCTTCACCCCAGTAGCGGAAGTTTGAATTGACCCCCAGGGGCATGATTTTGCTGGCCCTCTTTTGCAAGGACTTGCTCTTAAGCCAATGGTTGTTCATCGATGTTTGATCCTCTCCCTGAATCCTGCCTTCTGGCACCCTTTTAATCTACCGAGTCAAAACTGCGGGGCACACGCCATTGATACACATCCTTGAGGACGATCGGGACGATGGAGGTCGTCGTCTTGCGCACACCGGGAATCTTCCCGATCACTTCGGTAACAAACCGGTAAATCTCCCCCGTATCTTTCGCCACTAGCTGAAAGGACACATCCGTGTTGCCGATGGAACAGGCGACATAGGTCACATTTTCAAATTCTGCCACCGTTCGGGCAACCTTTTGGATGAAATCGGTTTCGACCTCCAGAAAAACGTCCGCACGCGTCGTCAGGTTGAACATTTGGGGGTTGACGATCGGCCGAATCTGGAAAATTCCGGCCGCGATCATGCGGTTAATTCGGTAGCGGACGACGCGCTCTGTAATGCCGCCCACCCGGCGCGCGATGACCGCGGCCGGAATCCGTCCGTCCTGCATCAGACAATCAATGATTTGGCGATCAATATTGTCGGTTTCGTACATTATTTTTACATTTTATGGGATTTTCCGACTATTTATGATAATTTTATGACTTTATAAGACAAGTTCAAGTACTATTTGTCACCATTTCGGACATGATAGGTGGGTAGAGGGCCGATTCGGAAGTTAAAACCGATTCAAGAATCGACCTGCGCTAATTTCATCAACCGATGAAGCACTTTTTAAGCAGCGAGAGTTCCCAGGGGGTTTGGAGAACTCAAGACCAGACAATTCGGCGGTCCTGGAAGGATCGGGATCGAATTAATCGGTTTTCGCAGAACGGGTATAATCGTTCCATGGAAGGTCATCACGCTCTGGTCATTGGGATCGCCGGTGGTTCGGGGTCAGGCAAGACCACCGTCGCACAGACCATCCTTCAGCGCGTAGGACCGGACCGCATATCATACCTGCAGCACGATGCCTATTACAAGGACCTGAGCGGTCTGCCCCCTACCCAGCGCGCGGAAGTCAACTTTGACCACCCGAATTCCCTCGAGACTGAGCTGCTCACCGAACACATCCGTCAGCTGCGGGAGGGAAAGCGGGTCGAGGTCCCGGTCTATGATTTTTCCCACCACAGCCGAACCGATCGCACCTTTACCGTCCAACCCCGCGGGGTCATCCTGGTCGAAGGTATTCTGATCTTTGCCGAGGCCGCCTTACGCGAGCTCTTTGATGTGAAGATCTTTGTCGATACCGACCCCGATCTGCGCTTCATCCGCCGGCTACAGCGCGATATTACGGAACGCGGCCGGACCACCGAGGCGGTCATCAAACAGTACCTTTCCACCGTCCGACCCATGCACCTGGAGTTCGTGGAGCCGTCCAAACGCTACGCGGACGTGATCATCCCCGAGGGAGGCTTCAATACGGCCGCCCTAGATATGGTCGTAGCCCGCATCCAGACGATGCTTCCTTAAATCATTCACCGAAAGGAAATCCAATGGCAAACAAGCAGTGGAACAAAGCACCCGAAATGGCCCTCGATCCTCAGAAAAAGTACACCGCCACGCTCAGCACCGACAAAGGCGATATTACCCTGGAGCTCTTCGCCGACAAGGCCCCCAGGACGGTGAACAACTTCGTCTTCCTAGCCCGCCAGGGATTTTACGACGGGACTATCTTTCACCGCGTGATCGCCGACTTTATCGCCCAAGGCGGAGACCCGGATGGACGCGGGACCGGCGGACCGGGTTATCGCTTCGCGGACGAATTCCACCCCAGCCTCAAACACGATAAGCCGGGCGTGCTCTCGATGGCTAATGCTGGCCCGGGCACCAACGGCTCCCAATTCTTCATCACGCACGTTCCTACCCCCTGGCTGGACGGGAAGCACACGGTCTTCGGTCAGGTCATTTCCGGGATGGATGTCCTGCTCGCCATCCCAGCCCGCGATCCAGGCAAACCGGGCTCCCCCGCTGTAAAACTGAACCGGGTCACGATCCAAGAAGCTTAAATCCCATCACCCATTTGCCAACCCGCCCATCGGCTTTGTGACCTGGTTGGCAGGTCAGGAAGGGAAAGATGACCGCATACTCCCAGCTGGATGCCTACCTCGAAAACCACCTGGATGAAAGCCTTGCTGAACTGGCCAAGCTCGTCGCCCAGCCCAGCGTCGGTGCTCAGAACCTGGGTCTGAAAGAGTGCGCCCAGCTCGTGGCTGCCATGCTGGCCAAACGCGGTTTTTCGGCAGAGGTCATGCCGACAGAGGGCGCCCCGGTCGTATTTGGAGAACGCACAGGCAGGACCAACCGGGCACTCCTGTTCTACAACCATTACGATGTCCAACCGCCCGAACCGCTGGAGCTGTGGGAGAGTCCACCCTTCGAACCCTCCTTACGGGAGGGCAAACTTTTTGGGCGCGGGGTCAGCGATGACAAAGGCCACCTGGTCGCGCGCCTGTTCGCGCTGGATGCCCTGCTCGCCGTAAACGGCGAATTGCCCTGCACGATCAAGTTCGTCATTGAGGGGGAGGAAGAGACCTCCAGCGTTCACCTGCATGAGTTTGTCAAGAACAACATGGAGCGGCTCAAGGCGGACGGCTGCATCTGGGAGTTCGGCAGCGTTGACCATGAGGAAACCCCTCTCCAGTATCTCGGGCTGCGCGGGATCTGCTATGTGGAACTCTCGGTCGAGACCGCCACCACCGATGTCCACTCCGGGCTGGGCGGCTCAATCTTCCCGAACGCAGCATGGCGCCTGGTCTGGGCACTGGATAGCCTCAAAGGACCGGACGAGCACATCCGCCTGCCGGGCTTTTACGATCCTGTCCGCAAGCCCTCCGGGCGCGATCTTGAACTCATGGCCGCCTTACCGGAGACCTCCGATGTCTACCGCCAGCAGTACGGGGTCAGGACATTCATCAAAGGTTTGAAGGGCGGCGAAGAATTGCGGGTGGAGGAGGTCTTCAGCCCGACCTGCACGATCTGCGGGCTGACCTCCGGTTACCAGGGGCTGGGCTCAAAGACCGTACTTCCGGCACGGGCTTCGGCGAAAGTCGACTTCCGCCTGGTCCCGGACCAGCGTCCGGAACAGGTGCTGCAACAGCTGCGCCAACACCTGGATCAGGGCGGATTTGAAGATGTGCAGGTCGCTTTCCTGGGCGGGGAAGCACCGGCTCGTACCGACCCGGACGACCCGTTCGTGAACCTGGTGTGCGACACCGCCTTGGAAGTGTACGGAAAACCCATGCTGCGCATCCCTCTATCCGGCGGTTCCGGTCCCAATTTTCCATTCGTACACGACCTGGGCCTGCCGGTGGCAAGCGCTGGATTGGGTCACCCGGACAGCCGCGGTCATGCCCCCAACGAGAACATCCGCCTGGACCTGTACCTCAAACATGCCCGCCATATGGTCAGGCTGATCTCGCAATTTGCCTGATCATGGAATAGCCTCTGGAGTTGCAGGGTATGTGCCTTGTTCAAAAGGAGACGGAGCAAATCCATCCCAGATCAATTCGAAGAGGAGACTCGCCATGAAAACCATTGGTCAAATCCTTAAAGAAAAGGGAAGCCAGATATGGCAAGTGGCGCCGGAGACGCTGGTATTCGACGCGTTGGAATTGATGGCTGACAAGGATGTCGGCGCACTGCTTGTCATGCAGGAACGGAAAGTCCTGGGGATCTTCTCGGAGAGGGATTACGCCCGCAAGGTCATCCTGAGGGGAAAATCGTCGAAAAAGATCCCGGTCAGCGAAATCATGTCCAGTAATGTGATCTTCATCACGCCAGATCAGAGCTGTGAGAAGGGCCTGGCGCTGATGACCGCGGCCCATGTCCGGCACCTGCCGGTCTTCGAAGAAAAGGCACTGATCGGGGTTATCTCGATCGGCGATCTGGTCAACGCGGTCATGAGCGAACAAAAACAGGTGATCGACAAACTGGAGCGGTACATCCTGGAGAACGTGAGCCTCACTTGAAAAACCGACCAGCCTCCTGCGCCTCGCTCTGATTGAAGAATGATGTCCCACAAGCAAAACCGGCCTCATAAGCCGGTTTGGTTTTATTGATTGGGTATCGCGATTCGCATCAGGGAGTCACGTCTCAATCAGCCGCCTTGGTCTAGAAAGAGCGATTTCCTTTCAAATTCATCCGGAATTTTTCGCGGCCTGCCACGGCAGGCTCTCCAGGTCCACATTTCCTCCTGAAAGGATGACACCCACCCGTAAACCGGTCAGGTCGATCTTGCGCTCCCAAAGCACACCCACGGCGACTGCCGCTGAGGGTTCGATGATGAGTTTGGCGCGCTCCCACAAGAACCGCATGGCCGCGACCATACCCGCCTCACTCACCGTCACCACCTGCTCGACATCTTTTTGGAGAATGGCGAAGGTACGATCACAGAGGGAGGTCAAGAGCCCGTCGGCGATCGTCTGCGGGTTGCTGGAGGGTACGATCTTCCCGGCAGCCAGAGAGCGGAAGGCATCGTCCGCCTGCTCGGGCTCGGCCGCAATCACCCGAATCCGAGGAGAAATCCCCCGGGCGGCGATGGCGGTCCCACTGACCAGTCCCCCGCCCCCGATGGGGGCCAGAATCACATCCAGGTCCGGCACTTCCTGCAAAAGCTCCAGGGCGGCAGTCCCCTGACCGGCGATCACCTGATCATCATTATATGGATGGACTACCCGCGCCCCAGTTTCGGACACCACCCGCGACTGGGCCTGCTCGCGTGCCTCCAGCGTCGGATCGCAAAATGTGATTTTGCCGCCGTAACCCTCTACCGCCGCCTTCTTCACTAAGGGGGCATTCATCGGCATGACAATATAGGCGGGGATGCCCCGCAGCCGTGCAGCCAGCGCAAGGGCCTGTGCATGGTTTCCCGATGAGTGGGCTACCACCCCGCGGGAAGCGTCCATGGCTGAAAGAGAAAAAACGGCATTGCAGGCGCCGCGAAACTTGAAGGCACCGACCTTTTGCAGATTTTCGCACTTGAAAAAGACCTGCGCTCCCACCCGTTGGCTCAAGCTCTCACAGGTCATCACCGGGGTGCGGTGTACATACAACTGGATGAGTTCCGCGGCCTGATAAACATCACGAATCGTCAGACTCATTGTGTCTCCTTCCACACAGGTTGGATTCTATCAGGAAACCGATACAGTACTCCAAGCTGAGTGGGATAAAGCCAAAATTACGAATAATTAGGATAAAATAGGCCAATGTTATTAGTGATGAAGCTGCCAGATCCTTCTGTCCTGAACCCATCCGAGGACTGGCAGACAGAATTTTGATCGGAGCACTCTCTATTCTTTCCTCCAAGGAGCAACCATGAGATCCCTTCTCGAAGAGGCCGCCGAGCGTGCCATCCATTACTTGGAAGGGCTTGATTCCCGAAGCGTGGCCCCGACCCCTGAAGCGGTCGACAAACTCGCCAGGCTCAATGAATCCCTCGCAGAATCCGGTGTCCCGGACGAAACCATCCTGCAAGTGCTGGACGAGCTTGGCTCACCGGCCAGCATGGCAATGGCGGGACCCCGCTTTTTCGGTTTTGTAATAGGCGGCTCCCAGCCGGTAACCCTGGCCGCCAACTGGCTGGCGGGCGCCTGGGACCAGAACGCGGCCTTCTACAATGTGACACCGGCCGTCGCCCAGATCGAACAGATCACCTTGCGCTGGCTGATCGATCTTTTTCAGCTGCCCTCCCGGAGCGGCGGAGCATTCGTGACCGGCGCGACCATGGCAAACTTCAGCGCGCTGGCCGCCGCCCGGCACAGTGTCCTGGCCCAGACCGGCTGGAATGTCGAGGCCGATGGCCTGTTCGGCGCCCCCCCTTTGACCGTGATCGTCGGGGAAGAAGCCCATCCCTCCCTGATCAAATCGTTGGGCCTCCTGGGGTTGGGGCGAAACCGGTTGGTCCGGGTCTCGGTCGACGCTCAGGGGAGGATGTTGCCCGAGGCAATGCCCGAAATCTCAGGGCCGACCATCGTGTGCGCCCAGGCCGGCAACGTGAACACGGGAGCTTTTGATCCATTTCAGGCCATCTGCGAAAAGGCCCACATGCAGGGGGCCTGGGTGCATGTGGACGGCGCTTTTGGCCTCTGGGCCTTGACGACCCCCTCCCGCATGCACCTCACCGCGGGTCTCACCCAGGCGGATTCGTGGGCAACGGATGCGCACAAATGGTTGAATGTCCCATACGACAGCGAGTTGGCTTTTGTCAGAGACGCAGATGCCTTGCGTGCGGCGATGGCCGTTTCGGCCGAGTATCTACCCACCGCGAGCCCCGAACGCAATCCCGCCGACTTCACGCCCGAATTATCCAGACGGGCCCGGGGGGTGGAAGTGTGGGCCGCGTTGAAATCTCTCGGAAAGACGGGGGTCACTGAGATGATCGAACGCACCTGCCGGCATGCCGGATGGTTCGCGGACGGCTTGCAGGTTGCCGGATATGAGGTGCTCAATGAAATTGTTTTGAACCAAGTGCTGGTCTCGTTCGGAGGGCCGGAGATCACCCGTCGGGTGATCTCAGAGATCCAGGCCGACGGCACCTGCTGGTGCGGTGGCACAGTCTGGCAGGGCAAGTCGGCCATGCGCATCAGCGTATCCAGCTGGGCGACGACCGAGGCGGATGTGGAAAAGAGCCTGGAGGCCATGATCCGCATTGCTAAAAAGCACACCCGGTAATAAAGCTGAACCGGCTTTCATTGGCCGGTTCTTCGGGCAGCAGGGGCAGGTTTTTTCAAAGCCTCAATTTCCTCGGGGGTTAGATAGCGCCACGCCCTCGGCTTGAGGTTGCCCAGGCGCACAGCCCCGATCCGGATGCGGACAATGCGCACGACCGGCAAACCGGTCCGTGCACCCATCTCACGGATCTGGCGCTTGCGCCCTTCCTTGAGAGTGACCCGCAGCCATGCACCCTTGCCGTATTTCGATTCCACATACACCTCACAGGGCTGGGTGCGGTAGCCGTCTTCCAGGACAATCCCCCGCCGCCAGGTAGCCAGCTGTTCCTCGTCCGGGTGGACGGCAACCAGGACCCGGTATTCCTTCTCGTGGGCGTAACGCGGGTGAGTGAGCTTGTTTGCCAGGTCGCCGTCATTCGTCATCAGGAGCAGGCCCTCCGAGTCAAAATCCAAACGACCGACCGGATACAGCGTTCCCGCGACGGGGATGAGCTCGCGCACCG
This sequence comes from Anaerolineales bacterium, assembly GCA_050013095.1. GTDB lineage: Bacteria > Chloroflexota > Anaerolineae > Anaerolineales > Villigracilaceae > UBA877. The sequence goes on from JBEKFY010000027.1 coordinate 40,663, forward strand.
CGGTTCGCTCGTCCGGTGTGGAGACGGCTGTAATCACGCCGCGCGGCTTGTACAGGGCGATATAGACGAGCTCTTCGGCCGACCTGAGCGCTCTCCCATCGACCGTGATTCGGTCGCTCGAGGCGTCCGCTTTATCGCCCAGTCCAGCCGGGTGCCCGTTGACACGCACCCGTCCGGCTGAGATGATCTCCTCACAGCTCCGGCGCGAGCCGTAACCGGACCTTGCCAGGATCTTCTGCAAGCGTTCTCCCATAAAATCTTTAACCCTTCAGCGTTTCATTATGGCCGTTGCCGTTATCGGGTTCAGGCAGGTTGAGCGGTGGCAGCTCCATCAGGGAATTCAAGCCGAAGTGCTGAAGGAACTCGAGGGAGGTTCCGTAAAGGATGGGTCGACCAGGACCTTCGGTACGTCCGACCTCCTGGACCAGCCCCTTGCCGAGCAAGGATTTCATCACACCTTCACTGTTCACCCCTCGCACCGCATCCACCTGAGGACGGGTGACCGGTTGTTGATAGGCAATGATCGCCAGCGTCTCCAGCGCAGCCCGGGACAGGCGGGAGGTTGCCTCCAGCCCAAGGAAGCGCTCGATCAGCTCGGCCGCCTCGGGTGCCGTGGTGAGCTGGACACGCCCGGCATGGCGCTGGAGGCGCAATCCACGCGTTCGCAGCTCACCATCCAGTTCCTTCAGGCCTTGCTCCACAGCCGCCAGTGAAACCTCCAGCGCCTGCCCCAATTGGGAAGGCAGGACCGGCTCGGCTGATACGAATAGCAACGCTTCCAGGGAAGAGGTCAGGTCCAACGGATTCTGGTTTTCTGATTCGCTCATGCTATAATAACTCCGTGCACCAGCGAGGTATTGTGCGGGCGCCTAGGAAATCAGTCTTTTTGGGTCTGTTCATACTGATTCTGGCCTCCCTGGCCTGTACGATCAACATCGGAGGGCCGGCTTACCCGACGCCCCCCATCCCGGTGTCGACCGAAGCCATCGGTGATTTAAACCAGGCGATCCAGAACGCGCTCGCCTCCGGACAGGGTTCGGGCGAGGTCACCCTGGTCATCACAGAACCGGAGTTGACCTCATACCTGGCCTACCAACTCTCGACCCAGGCCCAACCGGTGATCACCTCTCCGCAGGTTTACCTGCGTAATGGACAGATCCAGGTCTATGGAACTACCCAGCAGGGCTATTTTATCGCCACGGCTGCCATCATCCTGGACGCTGGCGTGGATGATCAGGGCCAGTTAAAAATTGATGTGGCCTCCGCTGACTTCGGACCTTTGCCGGTCCCGGAAGGGCTCACGGAAGCCGCTACATCCGCCATTGAGGAAGCCTACACCGGCTGGCTGGGACCAGCTGCCACCGGTTTCCGGTTGGAATCGATTACCGTCGCAGACGGGAAAATGACCGTCACCGGACGGATTAAGTAGCGTCCGGATTATACCAGCAACCCTTCATGCCCAAAGAATTCTTCACACGCACGGTCCCTTTCATCCTCGCCTTCCTGCTTCTGACAGCCTGCCAGGCTCCTCAGGTGCAGCAGGCGAACCTCACGGTCAGCGTAACGGCCGACGGCAGCACACACCACGTCAGCCTGCCGGCAGGCAGCACCGTGCAGGATGCCCTTAAAGCCCAGGGCCTGACCCTCAGCCAGACCGACCGCACCACCCCGCCCACTTATACCGTCCTTTCCAACGGTGCTTCGATCGTCGTCACCCGCGTCGGTGAGGAATTCGAGACGCAGCAGGTTGTAATCCCGTTTGACCATCAGGAACTGCGCAACGAGTCACTGCCGGCAGGGGAAACGCGTCTGGTCCAGGCCGGTCAGAACGGCCTGAAAGAGACCACCATCCGCCATGTTTATGAAAACGGTGTGGAGACCAGCAGCTCCATCGTCTCCGAGACCATCCTCCAGGCGGCCGTCCCGGAGATCGTCATGGTCGGAGTCCAATCTCCCTTCGCACCGGTCTCCATCCCCGGCAAGCTGGCCTATTTAACCGGCGGCAACGCCTGGCTGATCGAGGACTCCACCTCCAGCCGCCGCCCTCTGGTGACGAGCGGCGATCTGGATGGCAACATCTTCTCCCTTTCACCGGATGGGAAATGGTTGCTCTTCACACGCAAGTCCACCCTGCCTGCAGCCCAGCAGATCAACACCCTATGGGTCGTCAGCACCAGTGGACAGGCTCCGACACCGATCGATCTGCATATCACCAACGTGGTCCACTTCGCTGATTGGCAGCCGGGTAAGCTGTACACCATCGCCTATTCGACCGTCGAACCGCGCGCCACCGCCCCGGGCTGGCAGGCCAATAACGATCTCTTCCTCCTGGCCTTTGATGGGTTTCGGCCAGGGGCCACCTTCAAGGTCATGGACGCCTCCTCCGGAGGCATCTACGGCTGGTGGGGTACAACCTTTGCATGGTCCCCGGACGGTAAGCGCCTGGCCTATTCCCGCCCGGACGGCATCGGCGAGGTCGACCTCAAGACCGGAGCCATGAATCCGATCCTGAACATCACCCCGCTCAATACACACAGCGATTGGGCCTGGACACCCGGGCTGGCCTGGGGAGCTGACAGCCAGGCGATATACCTGGTCACGCACGCACCACCGACCGGACTGATCAGTCCGGAAGAATCGCCCTTTTTCGACCTGACCGGACTTTCCCTGGCAAGCGGGGCCAATGCTGACCTCGTCCAGCAAACCGGCATGTTCGCCTATCCGTCAGTCTCCCCGGAGGTGGGAAGCGCGGCCGCCACGAGCTACCTGATCGCTTATCTGCAGGCCACCTTCCCAGTTCAGTCCGAGACCAGCCGCTACCGCCTGATGGTGATGGACCAGGACGGTGCCAACCAGAAGGTGCTTTTTCCTGCAGAAGGCGAGACCGGCCTGGACCCCCAGACCCCCGTTTGGGCTCCCACCCCCTTGCCCGATGGCGGGAATTTCATCGCCGTGACCTATCAAGGAAACCTTTGGCTGATCGACGTCGTCAGCGGCCAGGCACAGCAGGTCACCGGCGACGGCTTGACGAGCCAGATCAGCTGGAGATAATCGAGATATGCGCATTCTCATCACCGGAGCGGCCGGGTTCCTCGGCTCTGCCCTTTGCGACCGCCTGCTGGCGGATGGCCACCAGGTCGTCGGCATGGACAACTTTGTAACCGGCGACCCCCAGAACCTGGCCCACCTGGCCGGGAACGAACGGTTTAGCTTCTACCGGCACGACGTAGCCGATTACATCTTTATGCCCGGTAAGATTGAGGCGGTGCTGCACTTTGCCTCACCGGCCAGCCCCAATCCCGCCTCCCGTTACGGCTACCCCAACCTCCCAATCCAGACCATGAAGGCGGGCGCAATCGGCACCTATAACTGCCTTGGCCTGTGTCGTGCCCACGGATCCCGCTTCCTGATGGCCTCCACCTCTGAAGTCTACGGGGATCCACTCGAGCATCCACAGAAAGAGACTTACTGGGGGCATGTCGACCCGGTCGGCCTGCGCTCCATGTACGACGAGGCCAAACGCTTCGCCGAAGCACTGACCATGACCTATCATCAGACACATGGGATCGATACACGCATTGCACGTATTTTTAACACGTACGGGCCGCGCATGCGTCTGGACGACGGGCGTGTCGTTCCCAACTTTATCAAGCAGGCCCTGCATGGTGAAGCGCTTACGGTTTATGGGGATGGCTCCCAAACACGCTCCTTCTGTTACTTGGACGATCTGATCGACGGCATCTGCCGCCTGCTGATGTCGGACGAACACCTGCCGGTCAATCTCGGCAACCCGAACGAGACATCCATCCTCGAATTTGCAAAGATCATCAATCAGCTGACCGGGAACAAGGCCGGCCTTGCCTTCCGGCCGGAGAGCCGTCTCGGCAGCGATCCCCAGCGCCGTCAGCCGGATATCAGCCGCGCTCGCTCGATCCTAGGCTGGGAACCGAAGATCGACCTGATGACAGGCCTGTCCCGCACCATCGACTATTTTAAACAAAAACTGGGCATGGCATGACAATCTTCACGGACCGCCTGGAACGAACGCGATTCTTCAAATTCATCGCCGTCGGGGCGATCGGTTTTGTCATCGATTTTGGCGTGGTGAACCTGCTCAGCCATTTTCTGGATATGTGGCTGGTTCTTGCCGGCACGATCTCTTTCACCTGTGCGGTAGTAAGCAATTTCATCTGGAATCGCTATTGGACCTACCCGGACTCGCGTTCCCGTCCCCTGGCGCATCAACTTGTGATGTTCTTCGTGGTCAACGTGGCAGGTCTAGCCATCCGGGTGCCCATCCTCTGGTTACTGGAACCACCGCTGCGTGGTTTCTTCACGGACCTGTCCTGGAAGCTCCCATTCACTCCGGCTACATTGGCCAGGAATCTGACCCTCATGGTTGCTGTGTGCATCGTCCTGCTTTGGAACTTCTTTGTAAACCGCTATTGGACGTATAATGATGTAGATCAGGGAAAAATTACGGCACGAGGCTAGGATATGCAAAATCTCCGCACCATCATTCCTATTTATACTTCCCGAGGCGATGCTGAGGCCTTCTTGGTCTACCCCATTCTCTATAACCGTAATGGGGAATGGATCGGATGGGTGACCCCGGGTCGGGATGTTTATTCCGTGATTGGAATTTATGTCGGCGAATTGACTGCAGAACCCCGCATCATCCGCAAGCGTATTACAGCGACTCTCAAGATGCGCAAGACCCCGCCTCCCCCTCCGCCGCATGTCACGATCCCGGCGACCATCCCGCTTGCCCCCATGATGAGCGACCTGCGCGTGGGTGTTGAGGACGTGCTGCTTGAAGAACCTGAACGGCTGCATACCGTGGATGTCGCCGACTTGCGTGAGGATGCAAATTGACCGATCCATCACCTGCGCCGGTTCCATAGACCTCTCATTCCCTGACCGGTTCCCTCTGAGGTGGATATGGCAGGTTCGCTCAATCCAAAAGCCATGCGGGCTTCCCATGTGACCATTGCTCAGATGATGCACCCCGAGCATGCCAACTCCCTGGGCGATGTCCACGGTGGCTGGATCATGAAACTGGTGGATGAAGCCGGCAGCCTGGCCTGCATGCGCCATGCCGGGAAGCATGTAGTAACGGTGGCGATCGACCACATGGTCTTCCGCGAGCCCGTCAGCATTGGCGAATTGATCATCCTGGATGCGGAGGTCACCTTCGCCGGCCATACCTCAATGGAAGTTGAAGTGCAGGTGGTGGCTGAGAATCCAATCACCGGTTCGCGGACCCACACGAATACCGCTTACCTGGTATTCGTCGCCCTGGATGAAAACGGCAGGCCGACCCCTGTCCCGCCTCTCCTGGCTGAAAATCCATCTGAAAAGGCCCGGATGGAGGCTGCCCGGAAACGCCAGGCGCAACGCCTGGCCCTGAAAAACCAGGAAGATTGACCTGCAAATGTGAAGGATGAGATGAGCCCTTCCGAACAAGTCCCCCCACCTCCTCAGGAAGAGATCGAACCGAAAGATCGCGTCGCCCATCCGTTCCGCACGCTGCGCGAGCTGGTGGATTACGTCTCCGGTAAATCCCTGCCAACCGCCGGTGCTGAAGAGGGCGGGCGCATGGAGGCCCTGCCCTTCCCATTCCTGGCGATCGTGGGACAACGGGAGATGAAACTGGCGCTCCTGCTCGGGTTGATCAACCCGGCAGTGGGAGGGATATTGCTCATCGGTCCCCGAGGCACCGCCAAAACCACCGCCGTACGCTCGCTGCTGGACATCCTGCCCAAAGTGGAACGCAGCCTGTGCTTCTACGGCTGCCTGCCCGAAGACATTGAGAGCGGCGGTGTGGAAGCGGTCTGTCCGGACTGCGCGAAGAAGTACGCCGAAGGCCAGCCGCTCACTGCCCCCGACCGGGTCCGCCTGGTCGAGCTGCCCCTGAACGCCCGCCTGGAGGATGTGGTGGGCGGTATCGACGAGCGGGCCGCGGTGACCCACGAGCGGCTGAGAATCCGGCGCGGCATCCTGGCCCAGGCTGACCGCAACCTGCTCTATATCGATGAGATCAACCTGCTCGGCAACGACATCGTGGATGCCATCCTAGATGCGGCTGCCCAGGGATCCTACACGGTGCGCCGCGGGCCGGTCTCCGCCACCTACCGCGCCCGCTTTGTTCTGATCGGCTCGATGAACCCCGAGGAAGGCAAGCTGCGCCCGCAGATCCTGGATCGCTTTGGCCTGCGCGTGGTCGTCAAGGGCCTGGAAAAGGTGAGGGAACGCCTAGAGGCCTACCGCCGGGTTCAAGCCTACCTGACCAACCCACGGGCCATGACCGCGGCGTACTCCGGGGAAATGTTCGAAGCCGCCCAGGAGATCCAATCCGCCCGTGAACGCCTGCCCAAGGTTCAGCTGCCGGACCCGGTCGCCAAACCTGCCATTGACCTGGTCGAGAAGATGGGCATCGACAGCCTGCGGGCCGAGATCACCTGGTTTGAAGCCGCGCGGGCCTATGCGTCCGCAGACGGGCGCTTCGCGGTGACCAACGAAGACCTGAAGGTCATCGCCCCGATGGCCTTACGACTGAGACGCTCCAAGTTTATGACCGAGTACTTCGGCAGCCAGCAGGGGGAAGAGGAAGAAATGGACAGCCTGCTGTCCGGGCTTGGTCCGCATAAACCCCGTGCGGCCGCGGGCCCCACCCGGCGAAAACGCGCGGCCACCAAAGAGTAAACCGAGGTTTGATATGCTCACCCATCGCGAACGCCTGCAAGCCTGCCTGGCGGGGGATGCGGCGCTTGACCGTCCACCGGTCGCCCTCTGGCGGCATTTTCCCGTGGATGATCAGGCTCCTGAATCCCTGGCCGCGGCAATCGTATCCTTCCAAAACCTGTACGATTTCGACCTGGTCAAGGTCACCCCGGCCTCGTCCTTCTGCCTGAAGGACTGGGGGGTGGAAGATGTATGGGAAGGGGACAGTGAAGGAACGCGCCGTTACACCCGCAGCGTGATTGAGAAGCCCCAGGATTGGGAACACCTGAAACCGCTCGACCCGCGCAAGGCCCCGCACCTGGCGGCGCAGCTGGCCTGCCTGCGGCAGCTCAGGCGCGAGCTCGGAGCGCAGGTCCCCCTGCTCCAGACGATCTTTAATCCTTTCTCGCAAGCCAAACACCTGGTCGGGACCGACCGATTCCCGGTCCATTTGCGCAAATACCCGGAAGCGGTGTTAAAAGGACTGGAAGCAGTCACTGAAACCACCCGGCGCTTCCTGGAGGCAGCCGGAGAAACCGGCATCGATGGCATTTTCTATGCGGTCCAGCACGCCCAGGCGGGGGTGCTGTCCTGGTCCGAATATAAAACCCTGGCCCTGCCTCTGGACAGGCGCGTAATCGAACCGGCGCACGCTTACACGTGCAACCTCCTGCATCTCCATGGCGCGGACATCTATTTCGAACTTGTCGATGAGCTTCCCTTCCAGATCGTGAACTGGCACGACCGCGAAACACCCCCGACGCTCGCCGACGCCCGGAAATCCTTCCAGGGGGTGCTGTGCGGGGGTATCAGCCAGAGGACCATCGTCCTGGGCGAAACCGCTGAGGTCCGCCGTGAAGCCCTGGATGCCATCGCCCAGACCCGGGGGCAGAGGTTCATCCTGGGAACCGGCTGCGTGGTCCCGATCACTGCCCCAAACGGGAACATCCTGGCGGCGCGCCGGAGTGTAGAGGGGCAGGCGTGAGCCTGCGGGTCGTCTCGGGCAGTGCCAAGGGTCGCCGCTTGAAGTCCGTCCCCGGGGAGAGCACCCGCCCGGTGACCGATAAGGTCAAACAGGCGCTCTTCAACATCCTGGCAGGGGACGTGCAGGATACCTCCTGGTGGGACCTGTTCGGCGGGACCGGCGCGATCGGAATCGAGGCATTGAGCCGCGGGGCCGCCTTCGTCCGCTTCTCCGACCTGGACCGAAGGGCCGTGGAAACGATCAAGTCAAACCTAGAAGTCACCAGGTTGATGGAACAAGCCGAAGTGCACCGGGGGGACGCATTTGCCATGCTCGCCGCCCATCCGGACCGTCTCTTCGATTTTGTATATATTGCCCCCCCGCAATACCAGGAGCTGTGGTCCAAGGCATTGCTCAGCCTGGATGGGAGTCCCGGCTGGCTCAACGAGGCAGCCTGGGTCATCGTCCAGATCCACCCGCGCGAGTATCGCCACCTCGAACTCAAGAACCTAGAAGAGTTTGAAGAGCGCAAGTACGGCAGCACGTTGCTCGTGTTCTACGAGAAGAAGTGATGGACCTAGTCTCAGGGACAACCATGCCTGGCGGGGGTCGTATATGCCAGTCCAAAGGATGATCGATAGCGCGAAGAAGGGGTTGTCCTTTTTCCAAGATAGTTCATAGGAGGGATGATGCGTGCGATCAGGGTTGTGCTTCTGATGGGTCTCATCCTCTTAATGCTTGTACCTCACCGGCAGGCGAAGGCGGATGCCGCCCCACCTATGAATCCGGCCGGGGGGAACGTCAGTCCGGAGGGAGGCACTCGGGTCGAGATGGCCGCGGAGCAGGTCACAATCGATTTCCGTTCATCGACGGACGATAGCGCCAAGGTGACGGCTTGGTTCTTGTTCCACAATACTGGGAACGCAGATGAGCATTTAAAGGTACGTTTTCCCCTTAACGGCGATGAGCGCGTGAATGCTTTAGGCCAGACCTACTACCCGATGATTCAAGATCTGACTGCTCTGATCGACGGACAGCTTCTGCCGACTCAGGTGGTCCAGGAAACCGATTCCAATGCCGCCCAGTTTTTCCTGGGATATAGCAACGTGATGTACTGGTCGGAATTCGAGGTCGATTTTCCGGTTGGTAAGGACGTGAAATTGGTCGTGAAGTACACCCTCCAACCGACTGCAGAAGCTTGTTATGCGGATGTGAATTATATTTTAGCTACCGGGGCAGGCTGGAAGGGCCCTATCGGCAAAGCGGATGTCGTTCTCCGATTCCCGTACATTCTCAACATGTACAACCTTCCAGATTTTAATGATTATTCCGTGAACACCTATTTGTCCTCTTACGCCCAATCCGCAGGCTACACAGCGGTCATTGAAAACGAGTTGTGGTTTCATTATGGTAACCTAGAACCAACCAATCAGGACAATATCAGGGTGAGTATTATCCAGCCCCACCTCTGGCAGGCCGTCGTAGAGCGGCGTTCTCAAGTGATCGCCTCCCCAGACGATGCCAGCGCCTGGCTGGCCCTGGCACGCGCCTACGCGGACGCCGGACAGGAAAAACACGGCATGTTCATCAACGATCAAGTGATTCAAGTGTTTATCCAGGCATTCGAGCGTGCCTTGATACTTAACCCAAATAATGCTTCCCTGCATGTTGAATTTGCAACCGACATGTTATCGACAGATATTGAGGGGAACGATTATTATCGATCAATCTTCTTGAATGAACTTGCCACCGCGTTAGCGCTGGACCCGAAGAATGCCAATGCACTGTCCTTATTGGATACGATGAACCAGAATTTTCCAGGAACGGTCCTGCCCACTCCGGGACCGTTTCCGATCTACGTTTCACCGACACCGACCCTGGAAACGACAGCCGTGCCTCCTTTGCCCATTTCAACCACTACGCCGCAGCCCACCTCAACGCTGATCCCCTCTTCAACTCCCCCTCAGCCAACCCCCTCACCCACCCAGGTCCCAGGTGGGACCAGTTTCAATTTGACCGGATTGGCCATTCTCCTGGTAGCGGTTTTTGCAGTAGGTACGGGCTCAGGCATCCTGATCACCCGCCATCAACGAAGGTAAGCAATAGCTGCCCCCTGACCGGGATCAAGACGTGGAAAGGGTAAAATGATCAATCATATTTTAATCCCGTCCATTCTTGGAATCACCTTCCTGCTGGCAGGTTGTGTTCCCAAGAAGATGCTCCCCGCCACCGATACTCCGCACCAAGCGCCGATCCCAATACCGAACTATTCCACCAGCGGGGTTCCGCAACCGAAACCGATCCTTCCTCCCACCCCTTCCATGTCCTCACCTAACGGATCGGTGGAGACTTCGCAAGCGTTTCAATTCAGCGTCCCGGTAGATAGCAAAACGCACGCACTGATCGCAGCCAAATCTGCCCTACGAGGAAGTTTCGACTACACTAAACCTCTCACGGTCGTTTCGGTGGATCAAGCGAATTTTGGTGAAGCGAGTTCGCGAATCGGAGAACCCGTGAACGGCTCCCCCGACCTCCAGGTGTGGCTAGTCATCTATTATAACGACGAATTCCAAGCTCATGCTCCAACCCCACGGGAGACGCCCTCCCCACCGTATCGAGGCTGTGCATTTGCGATCGTCAATGCCAACGATGGCCTTCCAGTAGAAATCGGCGGGCCGCTCTTACCCGGAATCATAGCTGAATGCGACACTGGGCAACACTGAGGGACTTATTTTTTTCGTTCGTTCACCAATATTTATGGAGAGCAGAATTCCTCCTGACAAGGTTCCCAAAGGTTAGGACAGGTAGCCGCAAGAATGACGAGAATAAGGACTGGGCGTAAAAAAAGCCTAGAGGAAAAGTATCCACCCTCCGAACCGTGCACCTGCACGATCTGCGTCGGCTACTGTGCTCGTCCGGGATGGTGGACGGTTGCAGAGGCTGCCGAGGCGATCGAGGCGGGTTACGGTACCCGCATGATGCTGGAGATGGCCCCCGAACTTTCCTTCGGCGTGCTCTCCCCGGCCTTCAAGGGCTGTGAGCTGGCTTTTGCCGAGAATCGCTTCGCCTCAGCCGGCTGCAACTTTCTCAAGGATGACCGCTGCGAATTGTTCGGGACCGGACATCAACCCCTGGAATGCCGGTTTTGTCACCACAACCGGCGCGGGCTGGGTCCAAAATGTCATGCCGACATCGAAAAGGATTGGAACTCACCGGAAGGGCACGCCTTGGTGATCCGCTGGAGCAAGCTGACCGGTTTTTGGGAGCAATTAAAAATCTACGGCTGGGATTGGCTCAAACAGACTGAGTGACAGCCGGGGTGGACAGCGCAAGTTCACAAAATTGGTTCCAGCTTCAACAGTGCTCCAGGCCCTAGATCCAATATCCCCGGAGGCGCCCTCAGGCCACGCTCGCAACTGCAGCCGGATCGGCAGCGAAAATTATAGGGAGCCTATTTCCAGGGGGCGACGATCAAGGCATTGCTCTCATCTGCCGCGTGCCCCAGATATGGCAAATTCCACGCCGTTTCGATGGTCTTGAGCAGTGAATAATGGGTATAGGGGGTTGCGTCTTGGAAGCCGCTCTTCGCCAGCGGCGAAATCAGGACGGTCGGCACGCGCCCTCCGGCCTCAGCGGGCAATCCGCAGCAGGAATGATTGCCTTGGCCTTCGTCCCAGGTCAGAACGATCAGATAGGTCTCGCTGGAGGCACGCGGCTCCAGGTACACATTTAATTTTGCGATCATGTCGCCCAGCCAGCTGTCGGCAACGCTCAGGCCGCATGCTGGATTGATGGCCGCGTCGTGGGCGGAGTCGCAGAGGTTCGGCATGATATAGACCAGGTTGGGCAGCGTACCTGCGGCCATGTCCGTCTGAAGGTCGGACAGCGGCACGATGGAGCGTTCGCAGCGGGCTTTGTCCAGCCGGATCGAATTAAAGTAAATGAATGGATTGTGCGCCTGGTCGTAAGTGGCTGTGTCGCCTACAAAACATGGACGGGGCAGATCTTCGAGATAGGCCCGCCATGTCCGTCCACTGGACTCGACCTGGTCCGGAAGGCTCGGGGCATCGATGAAGCAATCCAGGCAGTCGCTGGCGATCTTGAAGGTGTCGCCTCCAAAAACCGCAATATAGTTTGGCAAACTGGGATGGGTGATCGCAAAGTACTGGGTCAAGAGGCTGTTTTCGGAAGCAAAGCGGTTGTAATTGGGCATTGCCGGGTTACCGATGACGGAACCGAACTCGCGGTTCTCAAAGAAAAGTACAATGATATGGGAAAAATTGGGGACGAGCGATGGTGTAGAGGTTAGGAAGGCGGTGGCAGTCGGAGAAGGAACCTGCGTCCGGGTGGCGGTCTCTGCAGAGGTCTCCGTGGGCGCCTGCGTCGCCGGAGCAGGAATCACCGGAGAGGAGGTTGCCGGAGCAGAGGTGCAGGCGGTCGCTACGGTCAGAAAGAAGGCGCACAGGAGAAAAACGAACCCTTTCGAGGTCATCGAGGCCCTTTCTAAAAATTGGGGTTTTCGGAATTGCACCGTTGTTGTATGATATGAATTAAATTATACATTCAGAACCTAACAGGAGGACGAAATGGAAATCCTGACTGTCAAAATCGAGAAGTCCGAGGAAGTCAACTTCATTCTCGGCCAATCGCACTTCATCAAGACCATCGAGGACGTCCATGAAGCGCTGGTTAACGCGGTGCCTGGCATCAAATTCGGTGTCGCTTTCTGTGAAGCCTCGGGCAAATGTTTGGTGCGCTGGTCCGGAACGGACGAGACCATGATCGAGCTGGCCAGGAAAAACGCCTTGGCCATCGGCGCAGGGCATTCCTTCATCGTCTTCCTGGCCGATGGATTTTATCCGCTCAACGTCCTGAAAGCCATCCAGAACACCCCGGAGGTCTGCCAGATCTTCTGTGCCACGTCCAATCCGACCGAAGTGCTCGTAGTCCAGACGGAACAGGGTCGCGGGATCCTGGGGGTTGTCGACGGTGTCTCCCCCAGGGGCGTAGAAGACAGTGAAGAAATCGCCTGGCGTAAGGGATTCTTGAGAAAGATCGGTTACAAAATCTAACAAATCTGTGAAGTATTCTACAATGGGGGTGCTATACAATAATAAGAAATGTAAATCCAAGGAACTTTCAGATAATTGAATAGTTCGGGTTGGAGGGATTCCTCATGGCTAAAACCAACTGGCATTTGCTCCTGGCAGTACCTATCGCTATGCTGGGAGTATTCTTATTCGTCGGCAGTGTGTCCGCCGATGACAGCAGCACTGCAACACCCGTGGCCCAACCCACCGTGGTCGCCACGGACCCATCCACACAGGCCACGGATGCAATTTCGCTCGCGACCGCCGCACCAACCCTCGAAGCGATCACCGATGTCTCGACGCCTGAGGCAACTGCCACACCCGCGCTCCCCACGACCCCGGATGAGATCGCAACGGCGGTAGGGACGCCAACCCCAGAGGATACGACCACCCCCGCAGACACCCTGACCCCTGAGCCTTATCTCAGCGCCACCGCCACCGTGGATGCAACCGACCCGGTCAACGCGACCCCGGAGGACACCACCCCGCCTGTAGCGGCCGTAACCGAAACTGTTACAGCAGCACACACAACGGATGCGGCCCAACCCGCGACACCGGTCAGCCTGGTCAATATCAGCTCTTCTGGCGACCCCTATTTCAAGGTGGGCGCGGTCGAGTATGCCTTTGAAACTGCGAGTGGGTTATGCCCTTCGGGGACAGTCTTAAACACCACTTGTTTTGTAAGTGCAACCCCCATCACCGCAGCCATCAACTACATCAATACAAATGGTTTGATCCCCACCGATAAAAAGGTCTATATTGAGCAGGGCAGCTACACGGAAAACGTCAGCATCGATGGCTCCAGCAGCGTCCCCCTCAGCCAGCTGGTGGGCTTGATCGGCGTGGATGGCTCCACCTTGACCACCCTCAATGGCAGCGTGACCGTCACGAACACGAAAAGCGGTTTCACCCTGCAGGGGTTAAATATCGCCGGTAGTGTAGCCAACGGCCTGGTCACTTTCGATGCAAATACCGGCGCCCTGCAGATTACCGATGTGGTGGCCAAGAACACCAATGCCAGCGGTGATGGGATTGTGGTCACCAATCAGACCGGCGCGG
>JBEKFY010000028.1:0-49265 GCA_050013095.1 Anaerolineales bacterium
TCGAGAGCCTGAACGTGAAGGGGATGCTGGGGAACCATCATCTTGCCAGATCCATCAGCGATGCCGGTTGGGGTGAATTCCTGCGCCAGCTGCAGTACAAAGCCGCCTGGTATGGGTGCCGCTTGGAAACGATCGGGCGCTTCTACCCATCCAGCCAGTGGTGTCACAATGGCGACTACCGCAAGGTGGATCTAAGGTTGGCGGAACGGGAATGGGATTGTCCCGTATGTCATGACCGGGATGTAAATGCGGCCCTGAACATTCTGCACGAAGGGCGCGCTAGATCCGAAGTGAAACGTAGGGCTGGAACAGCCCGAACGGACCGTAAGTGCCGGTCCTTACGGCCAACGCCTGGGGAGATCCGTGCAAGCAGGGCGGGTCTTGGAACCAGGAAGCTCCCCGCTTTAGCGGTGGAGTAGTTCACAGGATCATCCCCTCACTTCTCTTCAGGAAGACGCCTCCTCCTGCCTTCCCCAACCACTGTTTCCCATCCACGATCAGTTGACCCCGCAGAAAAACCTTTTCCGGATAACCGATCAGGTCCCAGCCTTCGTACAGGTTGTAATCGGTTCGCTGATGGGAGAGGGCAACCCCGTATTTGACCTTGCGTTTCGGATCCCAGATGACGATATCCGCATCCGATCCGGGCAGCAATGCGCCCTTGCGCGGATACATGCCGAATATCTTGGCGGGGTTGGTACTGGTCAGTGCCACGAACTGATTGGCAGAGATTCTCCCGGAGCCCACGCCGTAGGTCCACAGGACCGGCAGGCGGTCCTGAACACCGGGTAGGCCATTCGGGATCTTGGTGAAATCGTTCCGACCCAGTTCCTTGCCAGGGATCGCCACGCGTTTCCCCTCATAGAGGATCGGCTTCGTCCCGTCAAAAAAGAACGCGCAGTGGTCCGTTCCGATGGTCTGCAAGGTGCCGTCCTTCAGCCCCTCCCAGATCCGGGCGTTGTCCGCTGCACTTCGCATGGGCGGCGAGCAGACCCATTTCGATCCGTCCTTCCTGCGCAGGTCATCTTCCGTGAAGAAGAGGTACTGCGGGCAGGTTTCACCCATCACATGGATACCGTGCTCACGAGCGTAGGCCAGCATGTCGACCTCACCCGCCGCGTTCATATGTACGATGTAGAGGGGCGCATCCGCCTGCGCCGCCAGGGCCGCCGCCCTCAAGGAGGCTTCAACCGCCCCCCAGGCCGGTCGCGTCTTGGCATGCCATTCGGGGGTGGTGTGACCCGCAGCCAACGCCTCAGCAATAAGAATGTCAATCACATCCCCGTTCTCGGCATGCAGCATGACCAGCATGCCGTTGTCCCGCCCGATCTGCAGGGCACGAAAGATGTTTCCATCGGAGAGGCGTAAGCGACCGTTGTAAGCCGTGAAAGTTTTGAGGGTCGTGATCCCCATATCGCACAAGGAGGGGATTTCAGCGGCGATAGCATCATCCAGCCTGGTCAGATTCATATGGAAGGAAAAGTCGATGGCTGCCTTTTTATCCGCTTTTTGGTGCCAGGCGTCCACGCACTCTGCCAGGCTGGGGAAATCCTGCGAAACGAAGTCGATGGCGGTGGTCGTGCCTCCGAAAGCGGCCGCCTTGTGCCCGCTGTAGTGGTCATCCGAAGAGACCGTTCCGGCCATTGGCAGGTCGAAGTGGGTGTGTGGGTCGACGCCTCCTGGCATGATCAATCTCCCGGTTGCATTAAACACCTCGGCGTTCGGAGCCTGCAGGTCCCGACCGACCTGTTCTATCTTTTCTCCGATGACAAGAAGATCGGCGATAAAAGTTTCTGAGGCCGTGATCAACGTACCGCCTTTAATGAGTTTGATGGCCATCTCGCTCTTGGTTTTCTTCATGTCCGCCAGCTCCATTTCCAATTCAGTGCTTGAAGGTATATGGGTATGCGCCATTCCGGACTCAATCCGATCGTCCTCGGATAAAATGAGGTGGGTGGGATCTTCCCACCCGCAAGGTCGAGGCAAACCAGAGCCGTCTCAGATCCTTTGGCGCCGAACCTCCTGGCGCTTTTTCAAATGATATCATATCCCTGACCGCCTCGGATTCCCGGATCCATCCGCTCCATTCATTCTCCCGCCGGGATGAAGACCTCCTTAAAACGGAAGTCAAGAAGCGGGTGGCCTTGAGAAAATGTCCACGGATCCTTTCATGGAGGAAAAAGAAATATGCATCTCACCCCCTTTCAACCCGATCGGGTGACTGCTGCTCTCGACCTCATCTTTGGTCTGTTTTCCCTGGGAGTGGCGATGCTCTTCGCACATCTGAACAAGAAACAGGACAGCTGGAAAACGTCCATCTGGATGTGGATGTTTACCCTGCTAGCCATCTCCTCTTTCCTGGGTGTCGTTGTTCACGGTTTGGATATTTCGGACTGGTCACGATACCTGCTCTGGCAGCCGCTTGACCTGACCCTGGGATCCGTCCTCGGCTTTTTTGTGAGCGGGGTCATCTGCGATCTATTCGGACAGGCGGTGTCGAAGAAGGTCTTGCCTTACCTGATCGGCCTAGGGTTCGTGTTCTCTCTCGTCATTTTTTTGTCTCACACCACCTACCGGGCATTCATCCCGTATGAGGCGGCAGCCTTTTTCTTTGCCCTGGGAAGCTACTCCTGGTTAACCTATAAAAAAACACTCGCCGGGGCGGGCCTCTGGGTGGCGGGCATCCTGATCACGATCATCGCGGCGGTCGTTGAGTCCATTGGACAGGATAATCAACCTTACTTTTGGCAGTTCGATCATAATGGTGTCAGCCATGTTCTGGAGCTGTTCGGGATCGCTTTGATCGTCGCCGGGCTCTGGAAGAGTCTTCGACCGAATCGCTAGCCCAGTTCCCTATCACAAATAAACGAGGGGCGGGAAAATCCCGCCCCTCGTTCGATAGGGGGAAGCCCCCCGTGATTATATTAATCCGACCTCAGCGTTGAACTTATCGATCAATGCATCGATCTCGGGAACCTGCTTCTGCACGTCGCTCCAGTAATTCGGCTGCTGCCACATCGCCTGAATCTCCGCATAGGTCTTCCCTTGTTGTTCCACCCAGGTGAAATACTTCAGATTATGGACGCGGCGGCGATCCGGATATCGCAGCTCAAGCAGGTTGTCGGTGGACTGTCCGTACAGATAGCGGGCAAAGTCCGCAACGGCATTCCGCGCACTGTAGGCTCCATATTCAGCGCGCATCTCCTGCAGGCGGGATTGGTAGAGCTGCATGGAGTCGGTCAGGACCGTCAGGACAATGTCATGCTCTCCCAGCTCGTAGTACTTGGCGAATTTAATTGCTGAGAGCACATTGGAGATCCCGGAGAAACCCATCAGATCAAGCTGGGTGACGATCTCTTCCGGAACCCCCTGCTCGACCAGATAGGTCCGCCCGGCTTTTTCGTTGAACAAGCGGGAGAGGTTCACAACGGCGTTGTCGTCGATGGCCACGACCATGTCCGTATTCTTGGTATTGTGGATCCAGGGCACATGCTTGTCGCCGATGCCCTCGATGCGGTGGGCGCCAAACCCGTTCTCCAGAAGGGTCGGGCACTGCAGGGCCTCGCTGGCAACGATCTTACTGTCTGGGAAGATTTGCTTCAGGTAATCCCCACTGGCGATCGTTCCGGCTGAGCCGGTCGCGGAGGCCATGCCGCGGTAATGGTCGGAGGGCTTCATGATCCGGCGGAGCACTTCCTCCATGGCATGCCCGGTGATCTCGTAGTGCCACAGGTAGTTACCGAACTCCTCGAACTGGTTGAAGATCATCAAGTCCTGTCCGGACTTGCGCAGCTCCCAGCACTTGTCAAAGATTTCCTTGACATTCGACTCGGTGCCGGGGGTCTTGATGGTCTCGCCGGCGATCTTCTCCAGCCACTCGAAGCGTTCCTTGCTCATCCCTTCCGGCAGGATGGCGATCGAGGTGCACCCCAGCAGGGCGGAATCATAAGCCCCTCCGCGGCAGAAGTTACCGGTGGATGGCCAGACGGCTTTCTGGGTGGTTGGGTCGAACTGACCGGTGACCAGGCGGGGGACCAGGCAGCCGAACGCCGCCCCCACCTTGTGCGCCCCGGTTGGGAACCACTTTCCAATAATGACCACAATCCTGGCGGGAACACCGGTTAAGCTCGGTGGCAGTTCAAGATAGTTCACCCCTCCAAAGCCACCGCCGGAGGTCTTGGGTTCATTATGCCAGGTGATCCGGAACAGGTTGCGCGGGTGCACGTCCCACAGCCCGATCGACGCCAGCTCTTTCTTGATCTTGGCCGGGATCTTGGAAGGATCTTTCATCTGGGCATAGGTCGGAATGATAATATTGCGCTCGCGAGCACGTTGGACAGCCCGCTTGCGACGCTCTTTCTGGATGTTGAGGTCGATCATGGTCATATTTGTTCCTCCGGTGTAGTTGTCTGACAACTTCTATTATATCCCAATCCCATAACCCCTAAAGCGCGCCTCGTGGCCAGCGGGAGAACCAAGACTGCATTTTCTGTATTTCAAGCTCCCGCATAGAGACTTTTGCTAAGTTGCAGACGCCCCTCGGCCTCTCAGGAAACCACCTGCCCGAAGCTGACCTGGGTCGGGCGCACCAGCAGCATCGGGACCGGCATTTCCCCCATCTGGGGTAAATTCGGATTGCTCACCTTGGTTTGATACAAGGACAGCCAGGCGATGCGGACGTTGGAGGTGATGCTGGTGCCCATATCGACTTGCGTGGAGACGCGCAAGCATCCATTCAAAAGGAAGGTACCCACCAGGACAAGGACCGGCTGCATGGCACGGTTCTTTTCGGTCTCGTCGTAATCCATCGGGTCATGCTCGGGCGGCGTCAGGTGAAAACAGATGGCCTGCGAGGTCGGCACATAGATCTCTGCTAGGTTCAGTGCCCGGACGGGGCTGGTATTCAACGTGATGACCTGAGGCTTAAGCAGATGAAGGTATTCTGGTGCGCCTTCCGTCCGCAACCAGATGCTGACCCGGATACCTTGTTTGGTCACCACTCCGCCGCGGATCAATTGATCCCGGGTATAAACCATGACCGGAGTGATTTTTTCGTCAGGCTTCAGTTGATCCATGGAACAGCCTCCTCCTCCAAAAGAATGCCCCTGATTTAACTATGCATCCTTTTTAATTGTTACTCCCGTACCACAGGGTAGGCGCGTTCATAGGCATGGATGATTCGATCCCACAAGCGGTTGGAGGCCTGATCGATGCTGCGGCGGGCGAGATCGGCTTCAAACCAGGCAATGGATCGGCGAACACCCTCTGCCCAGGACACCGTACAGGCAAAATCCGGAACAAGCTGCTTGATCTTGCGGTTGTCGAAGACCAGGCTGTTAACTTTATCCCCGATCAGGCTTCCGATTGAGTCCGGGTCATAGGCCACGATCAGGTCGGAAGGGACGTGCAGGAAATCGGGTTCTACACCGATCGCCTGCCCGACCTCCCAGTAAATCTGGTTCCAGGTTAAAACCTCATCCGAGGTGATATGAAAGACTTGCCCGATTGCCTGCTCACTCCCCAGCAGGCCGAGGAACGCCTTGGCGAAATCCCCGTTCCAGGTGAGCACCCAGAGCTGAGTGCCATCCCCCGGAACGATGATCTTTTTACCTCGTTTCATCCGATCGACCACCGTGTAGGGATGTTCCCAGCTGCCAACACACAGCGGGATCTGCGAGGGGCCGTAGGTCAACGATGGGCGGACTATGGTCACGGGGAACTCCCGTTCCCGAAATTCTTGCATCAGGCGTTCTTCGCAGGCGATCTTGTTGCGGGAATAATCCCAGAAGGGGTTCTCCAGAGGTGTCTCCTCACGGACCAGGTAATGAGCCGGCGGCTTCTGGTATGCGCTGGCGGAGCTGATGAAGACAAACTGCTTCGTTCTGCCGCTGAACAGCTCGATATCGCGTTCGATGTCCTGCGGGGTATAGGCGATCCAATCCACGATGGCTTCGAAACGGTGTTCGGCGAGCAGCTCTTTGATATCGGCCGGATTTCCCTGAACGTCACCGATGAGTAAGTGCGCTCCTTTGGGAACAGGGTATTTATCCGAACGGCCGCGGTTGAGAATCCAAAGATCGAGGCCACGCTTTACGGCCAGTTCCGAACATGCCGAGCTGATCAAACCGGTGCCGCCAATAAACAGGACCTTCATCACTCAGCCTTCCCTTTCAGCCAAACCCCTTCAGCGCGGTCTTCATCCTCTCCAGGGCTTTGGCAAGCGTGGACCGAGGGCATCCGAAATTCAGACGGACGAACCCCTCCCCGCCCGGCCCGAAGTCGACCCCTGGGTTCAGGGCGACTCTCGCCTTATCCAGGAAAAACTTGGCGGGTGGATCATTGGTCCAGCCGTCGCGGATCAGGGAATTGCAGTCCAGCCAGGCCAAGTAGGTGGCATCCGGGACGGTGACCTTGATCCCTGGAAGTTCAGATTCAACAAACTGAACCAGGTAATCCCGGTTGGCGGTCAGGTATTGAAGCAGCTCCGCCAGCCAGTCCTCGCACCCTCCAGAAAAGGCGGCCTGCGCTCCCGCCATTCCCAGGCTGTTGACGTGCAGAGACATGCGTTCAACGGTCTTTTGGTACAGTTCGAACAGGTCCTGGTTGGGTACAAGGGCAAAAGCACAAAAAAGGCCGGGGATATTGAATGTCTTGCTGGGGGCAATCAAGGTGATGGTCCGTTCGGCGATCTCAGGGCGGAGGCCCGCAATCGGACAATGCCGCTTGCCACCCAGTAGGAGTTCGTTGTGAATTTCGTCCGAGCAGATGAGGATGTCCCCTTTCAAGCATAGGTCCGCGAGACGCGCCAGGTTGTCAGGGGCGTACAGGATTCCGGTCGGGTTGTGCGGCGAGCAGAGCAGAAACATGTCCGTTCTGGCTCCACCGGAATGCAGGGCGGCTTCAAAGACCTGCCAATCAATCTCGTAATGCAGTCGGTTACCCTGATCGACCTGCTTCAGCGGCGCCAGCTGGCGGACCAGACCGACATTCTCGTGGACAGTCAGAAAGGGTGGGTAAACCGGTGGTTGGATCAGAATGCCATGCCCAGCCCGGCAAAAGGCGCGCGCCGCCGCATTGAAACCTGCGACAACGCCGGGTATGGCGATGATCCTCTCCGGGGAGACTCGCCAGCCATAGAGCTTCTGCATCCGCACAGCGGTTGTCTCGGCCAATTCCTTGGACAGGTTTTCATAGCCGAAAACGCCATGCTTCACCTTGGCGCGCAGCGCAGCGAGCACCGGCTGCGGCGCAGCGAAGTCCATGTCTGCAACCCACAGGGGCAGGACATCCTCCGGATAACGCTGCCATTTCAAGGAATTGGAGCCGCGACGTTCAATGAAGTGGTCAAAAATGGAGGGCATGGCCTGATCTGCATCCTGGGGAGCGCCTGAACGGCTGCTCCGACTGAACGATTTTTCCTCTATTCTTCCGGAGCTTCCCGTACAATATACAGCGGCCTCCCTTTGACCTCGTCGTATATTCGACCGATATATTCCCCTATCAGACCCAACGAGATCAGCTGGACACCGCCCAGGAACAACACGGCGATCAAGGTGGTTGCCTGGCCCAGGAAGGCACCGTTGCCTGCCATCCGCAATATAACCACCAGCGGAATGGCGATGATCGCCAATACCGCTGCCAGAAAACCAAAGTAGGTCGCCAGTTGGAGTGGGAAGTACGAAAAGCCAGTGATGGCGTTCAGCGCCAGTGCAATCATCTTCCGGAAGGGGTACTTCGTCACTCCAGAAAAGCGCGCCGCCCGTTTATACGGAACCCCGATCTGGCGGAAGCCAACCCAGGCCGCCATCCCGCGTGGAAAGCGATGGTGCTCGCGCATGGATTTAAGCACTTCCAAGGCCTTGCGGTCGACGAGTCGAAAATCACCGGTATCGAGCGGTATTTTAACATCCGTAATGCGATAGATAATCCGATAGAATAAAGCCGCGGTCACTTTCTTGAACCAGGTCTCACCCTCGCGTTCGGCCCGCACAGCGTATACCACCTCATAGCCCTCCCGCCACTTGGCAACCAGCTCAGGGATCACCTCGGGCGGATCCTGCAAGTCGGCGTCCATGATCACCACGGCTTCACCGCGCGCGTAATCCCAACCCGCCGTGACCGCAATCTGGTGGCCGAAGTTTCGGGCAAAGATCACCGGCCGGACATGTTTATCCTTCTGCGCCAGTTCGCGGATGCACTCGGTCGAGCCGTCCTGCGAACCGTCATCCACGAGGATGAGTTCCCAGGTCCCGCCCAACTGTTCCATCACCTTCTCCACCCGGCGGTAGAGTTCGGGAATGTTCTCCAATTCATTAAAGATAGGGGCAACGATCGAGAACGTGACGGACATGTCAGCCTTTCACCTTTCGGGGTTTCTTCGTACTGGAGGCAGCCTCCGCTTCGGAATCGGGTACCGTATTCTCCAGGGTAACAAACGGCTCGGCCGGTGGAAAGGGTGTCATTCCCAGGATGCGGCGCCTCAGGTAATCGCCGATCACCACCACAGAGGCTAGCATCGGAATGATCAGTAAGGCACCCAAAATCCCCCACAGCACGGTCGCCAGCAGAATGGAGATTAAAACCAGGGCCTCGTGCATGTGCACACTGCGACCCATGATGACGGGCCGGATCCAGAAATTCTTGAGGGAGATCAGGATCAGGTAAGCAACCAGCACGATCAGGGAGACCCAACCGTGCGCCAGCTGCGGCCACCAGTTCGAACCTTCGAGTATCGCGACAAAAAATGCCAGCGCGGCTGCAAGAAAGGGTCCGACGTCCGGAATCAAGGTCAATAAACCGGACAACACGCCCAACACCAGAGCACCTGGTAGGCCGATCAGCGTCCAGGCAATCGTGAATGCCACCCCGACCATGATCATCAAGGTCAGCTGGCCACGCAGGTAGCTGATCCAGATCAGGCGCAGCCGCTGATATAGCTCATTCAGCTCTTGATGATAGGGCTCGGGAAACGAACCAATGAAGCCTTCCCGCAGGCGCGGCCATTCAGACATAAAATAATACACGGCCACCAGGATCACCAGGACATAAATCGCATCCAGCGAGCTCCTGCCGAGTAATGTGATCGCCCGCCCGGGCAGAGAGGTCAAAAAAGTGGTGCGGAACTGGGTCAACTGGTCGGCCAGCTGGCTGAAATCCAGGGGGATCCCGGAAAGAATATGCGGTTCCGTCAGCCAGAAGATGACCTGATTGACGATTTTGCCCGCATCGGTAACCACCTCTTGATACTCGTCAAAGTAGAGCCGGGCGAGGGTGGCCGGGAGGGCGATCAGGACCGCCAGCGTGACGAAATAAACCAGGTTGACCGCGCTCCTGCGGGTCATGTGCCGGAACCCGGTGAGATAATTGACCATCGGGTTGATGAGATAGGCGATAAAGGCGGCGATGATCAATGGCTCCAGAACCCGGCGGATAGACCAAACCGTCAAAGCCAGGAGCACGCATACCAGGCCGAAGATCAAATAACGGACTGGGCGTCCCCACTGGTTCTCCGGCTTTACAGGCATTGTTTAACTGCCTTCAGGGTTGGTTCGATCACCGGCGCTTTAGCAACTGCCTGCATGGCAGCACGCACGTCCTTCAAGCCTGATCCGGTGTTCACCACCAGCACCGCCTGCTCTAGTTTGACCACCCCCTCGGCAGCGGCCTTAACCAGGCCGGCATACGCGGTCGCGCCGGCGGGCTCGGCAAACACCCCCACCTTGCCCAACTCGGCGATCGCTGCCAGGATTTCCTTGTCCGTGACAGTCAGATAGGTGCCTCCGGTCTCGCGAGCCGCTCGTATGGCCCTTACACCGTCACGCGGCAGGTCAACCGAAATGCTGTCGGCGATGGTCCTGGCCGATACCGGGACAATCTTTTCGGCCCCGGCGTGAAAGGCTTTAGCGATTGCAGCAGACCCCTTCGCCTGAACACCGACCAGGCGGGGCATCTGTTCCAGCCATCCCAGGGCCAGCAGATCCTTGAATCCTTTGTGCAAACCGGAGATGATGTTGCCATCCCCAGCAGAGACGAACACCGTGAGAGGGGCTTGCTTGAGGGTCTCGTCCTGCGTACGCCATTCACCGCGCCACCACTCCCAGATTTCAAGGGCAGCCGTCTTCTTGCCCTCGGCGGTAAAGGGGTTGTAACCGGTGTTGCGGCAGTACCAGCCAAATTCATCGGCAGCCTTGATGGTCAGATCGAAAGCATCGTCGTATGTACCGTCGACCAGGAGCACCTTGGCGCCGAAAACCAGCAGCTGAGCGACCTTGGCTGCCGGAGCGGATTTCGGTGCAAAGATGATCGCCTTCTGTCCGACGGCGGCGGCCATCCCGGCCAGGGCTGCACCGGCATTACCGGTCGAAGCCGTCACCACGACTTCGGCCTGGATCTCGCGGGCACGTCCGACCACAACCGCACTGGCGCGGTCTTTAAAGGAGGCCGTCGGGTTACGGCTCTCATCTTTCAGCCAGACGTGCTGCAATCCAAGCTTCTCCGCTAGACGCGGCAGGGCAAAAGTCGGGGTCCAGCCAGCGGTGCGCAGCGGCGTGCCTTCCCCTCCGGGGTCCGGGATGGGCAGGAGCGGCAGGTAGCGCCACAGTGAATCCTCCGAGCGCGAAGTCAGATCCTCCGGCTGAAATTTCTGACGGATAGCCTCGAAATCCAGCAACACATCAAGGTTGCCGCCGTCCTTCGGGCAGGTGTAGGTCACCTCTCCGGGCTGGTATTCGGATTTGCACAGCGAACAACGGTACCCAAGAAATTTGGTCATGCCCCCATTATAACGTAGGGCGACCTGACCGGTCGCCCTACAAGTTCATTCGGATTCGAACGGCACCCCGAGCGATGCCGGTGGCGAGGCGCGCATGGCTCGCAAAAGCCGGACCGCGACGCGACGCGTCCCGGCCGGCATGGCAGCCAAGGAGCGCTGCACCCACTCGGCGTCCCCGATGTTGACCAGGAGGAGGGTCAGGATCATCAAGGGGAAGGGGGCCACCTGTAGGACCTGGGAGGGGATGCCCGGCAGATTGGTCTGGAACACCAGGCCAAGCCACTGCAATAGGGAGAACAGGTAGGCCCCGAATGCCGCCCGCAGCGGGTTCCAGCCGCCAAAAATGGTGATGGAGAGCGCAATCCAACCAATGCCGTCCAAGCCGGTCTGGGTCCCCATCCAGCCCGCCTTGACGCTCAGCGTGTAAGCAGGTCCCGCCAAGCCAATCAGCGCTCCACCAATCAAGGTATAAATATAGCGCAAGAGGTTGACGTTCGCGCCACGCACGTAGGCCGCAGCCGGTCGTTCACCGATGCCGCGCAACATCAACCCGGGGCGGGTACGGAAAATCCACAGCCAGGCCACGACGATGGCCAGGTAACTGATGTAGGTCATCAGGTTCTGCTGGAAGAATAACGGGCCGAGAATGGGGATATCCTTCAGCAAAGGAATGGACCAGCTCGTCAGGACCGGGCCGGGCTGGTTCATATAAGGAGCACCCAGGGTGTAGGACAGATCGCGCCCAGCCAGCGCCAGCACGAAGCCCACAGCCACCTGTGACTGGTGCAAGGTGATGCTGCTGAAGGCGACGATCAACGCCACCAAGGCGCCGATCAGCATCCCGGCCAGAAAACCGAGGGCCAGGCTCCCGGTCGTGTAAGCGACGGCAAAACCGCCCATGGCCGAGAGCAAGATTGTCCCATTCATCGACAGGTTGATGATCCCGGCTCGCTCGTTGAGCGTTTCGCCCATCACGGCAAATAAAACCGGCGCGGCAGCCGCCAGGACTCCGGCCAGACCAATCAATGTGGTATTCGTCTCCATGCCGGCTCCTAGCCTTTCCCTAAAAACCGCTGGCGGGCGCCTTCGCCGATCAGCACCATCAGTACCAGCAGGTCTTGAAAAGCACCTGCAAAGGAAGAGGACAGTTTATAGATGATCTGCAGCTGGACGCCGCCGATATTCAGTGCGGCGAAGATAAATGCGATTGGCGCCGCCCAGAGCGCCTGGTAATTGATCAGCATGGCCACCAAAAGTCCCAGAAAACCGTACCCGTTGGAAATGTTGGGCAGCAGGCGGTGGTAGACACTCACCACCTGGATTGCGCCGGAGAGGCCTACGAACGCTCCGCACAACAGGAAGGCGAACATACTGTACTGCCAGGTTGGGATGCCCATCAGGAAGGCAGCCTTGGGATTCTTCCCGACCGCCTTCAAGCGCAAACCTAAATGGGTGCCACGCAGCAAAAAGTAGACGATCACGATAACCAGAACCGATATTCCCAAGGCCCACAAGCTTAATTCCGTCTTGGGCAGGGTAGGCAGCCATAATGACTCGGGAAACGGCTGCGTACCCGACATCGAGGCGACGCCGGGGCGTTTCCAGGGACCGAAGACCAGGTAGATGGTCAGGGCGGTGGCGACGAAATTCAGGCCCAGGCCGCCGAAGATCTCGTTGACACCGCCAAAGGTCTTGAGCGCCCCGGCCAGCGCCGCCCAGAGTGCTCCGCCGATCACCCCGCCCAGGATGCCGAGCACGATGATTAATGCGGGCGGAACCTGTGAATTCTGAAGCAGGCGCAGGACCCAGGTGGTGAAAATCGACCCCAGGACCATCTGTCCTTCCACGCCGATATTCCACAACCCGGCGGCAAACGTGACCAGCACACCGGCGGTGGTCAGCAGTAGTGGCGACCAGGTGATTAGCACCTCCAGAACATCATCCTTTGAGCCGAAGGCCCCGCTGACGATGCTGGCATATGTTTTGAGCGGCGGAGCCCCGACTGCGACCAGGATGAGCGTCGTGATCAAAAGCGCCAAGATGAGCGCGCCAACTTGAAAACCGAGGTTAACCCAAGTGTTCTTTTTCATGCGTTCTTCCCCGACGCAAGTTCTGTCCAACCGCTGCCGCCGATCAGTTCACCGAGTTTCTCGGTCGTCAAGGTGGCAGCTTCCAGCGATGGGGTCACCCTGCCGCTGAAAAAGACCAGCACGCGATCACTGTACTGCAGGATCTCTTCCAAATCGGACGACATGAACAGGATCGATGTGCCCTGCTGACAGCGCTCCTTAAGCTTGCTCCAAATGTAAATGGTCGACTCGATGTCCAGGCCGCGCGTCGGATGCTCCAACAGTAATAGGTGTAATGGCTCCCGCAACAAGGCCAGCAAGGCTCTCTGCTGGTTGCCGCCCGAGAGCGACTCGACCGTGTTGGCCGGCGTGCCGCGTACATTGAAGTCTGTGATACGCCTCTGGGCCAGCTTGCGGCCTTTCTCCCAGTTGATGAAGAAGCCCTCTGGCTCTTCAGCCAGGATGAAATGCTCGGTCAGGTTCAAACCGGGAATCAGACCTTCCTCCAGGCGAGAGGCTGGCAGGAACGCCACGCCGTGTTTCTTGAAGATTTGATAATTTCGACCGGTCAGGTCATGACCGCCGAGCTCGATGCGCCCCCCCACCGCGCGGATCAGGCCAGCGGTAGCACGCAGGAACAATGCCTGGCCGCTGCCTTCCATGCCGGCCAGACCGATGACTTCACCGCAATGCACGTCCAAGGTCACATCCTGGACCTTGAGGCGGTAATCTTCGACCGCCAGCTTTTGCAGTCTGAGGGTGACGTCACTGGATCCGCACGGATTCCGGTCCCCGATCGAAATGGTCTTACCGAACATCATCTCGACCAGCTGCTTGGTGGTATAAGGTGGTTTGGCCTCACCAACCAGAACCCCCTGACGCAAGACCGCCACGCGATGGCAGAGGCCTTCCACGTCCTCGAGCTTATGGGAGACGAATAAAACGGTCTTACCCTGCTCGGCCAGCAGGCGCAGGGCAGCAAAGAGCTTTTCCTTCTGTGCCGCACTGATCCCGGTGGTGGGCTCGTCAAAAATCAAAACCCGGGCACCCAGCCAGATCAAGCGCAGGATTTCAAGCTGCTGGCGCTCGCCAACGGTGAGTGAATCGACGTAGGCCTCCCGGTCCAGAGAAAAAGAAAACTGCTCAGCCAGACGCTCGAAATCGCGGCCCGCCTCCTTCTCTCCAGGAAGGAGGCCGCCTTCCCGCCCCAGAATGAAGTTGTCGATGACGCGCAGTGGAGGGATGTCAAGCGGATCCTGATGCAGCATGCCCACACCATGACGGATGGCATCGGCTGGGGAACGGATCACGACCGGATGACCGTCTAGAATAATTTCACCTCGGTCAGCCCGAATAAATCCGGATAAGATCTTCATCAGGGTGCTTTTTCCAGCCCCATTTTCCCCCAAGATACCCTGGATCGTCCCGGCTGGAATGGCCAGGTTGATCCCCACATTGGCGCGAACTGCCCCGAATGTCTTATGGATGTCCTTCAATTCAACATTCATGGTTATAGCCTGGTCAAGCCCTCATCCCTGCTCAAAGGAGCTCGCGAAAGGGTAAGATGATGGAGGGGGGAAGGCTTTGCCTTCCCCCCTATTTTGCAAAGGGTTACTTGGAAACGCTCTGGCCTTCCATACCTTCGAGTAATTGTGGCAGGTACCAGATTTGCTGATCGGTGGCAACCTGACCGCTCGTTAGATAGACGGTCTTATCCTGCAGGTTGATTGGACCAGTCCACAGGTTCAGACCACTGGCCAGCTGGGCGATGAACGCATCCAGCTTGGTGGAAGCGTCGGCGCTCAGGCCATTGCCTTTGTTGAAGCCGACCGCGCTGGTGTCCGGATTGTTGATATTGGTCCAATCCGGGGGATTCCACTGGAAGTTCTCCGCAAAGGTGCCACTAATGACGGACTTGACAGTCGCTGCCATCGCGGGACCCCAGTTGAAATACGGTACGCCCAGGCAAATATCTGGGGCGACGCTGCAGTTGCCCTTGTAGTCGTAGGCAACGGCCCGGACTGTCTTGCCGGCGGTGTTCATCTTCTTGGCTTCAACCAGTGCCTCGGTGGTGTCGATCCCCGAAAGGACCACGTCATATCCGCTGTTGTAGAAATCGTCAGCGACCTGGCTCGGGTCGGAAGTCACGCCCGGGATGTTAAACCAGTAGCCGATCCAGGTGACCTTGAAGGACAGCTTGGCCGGATCATTCTTCAGGACCTGGGTCCAGCAATACTGAGCGCCCAGGAAGGCCGAGGAGGACAGGCGGCGGGTTTCATCGTTGATTAAGGGTCCGAGGTAACCGATCTTACCAGTCTGAGTGGTCAGTGCAGCCGCACAACCGGCGATCTCCTTCATGTATTCCATACGGCCCATGATATCGACCTGGTTGGGTGAATTCTGATATTCCTGGCCATCCTTCCAGGTCCAGTCATCCGAGACGCCGATGACATAAATGTTCGGATTGGCCTGCGCGAACTTAAGAGCCTCGTCCTTCATATCGTCCGAGTTGAAGATGATCAGCTTGGCACCCTGCGCAACCAGCTGGGTAGCCAGCTGGGAGGCCGTTTGGCCAGGATAGGTAGGAGAGCCAGAATAGACGTTTTCAAGATAGATCATCTTGGCGCCGGGCACATTTTGCTCTACATACTGGGCGCCCTCGTAGGTGGCCTGACTCCAGCCCTGATCGTTGTGAGGACCAACCA
Source organism: Anaerolineales bacterium (assembly GCA_050013095.1). Classification (GTDB taxonomy): domain Bacteria; phylum Chloroflexota; class Anaerolineae; order Anaerolineales; family Villigracilaceae; genus UBA877. Next base: position 15,546 of record JBEKFY010000028.1, read on the forward strand.
GGAGCAAACCGAAGATGAAAGGCGACGGCGTAGCCGTAGGAGCGGCCGTCGCAGCCACGGTGGGGGCCGTGGTGGCGACTGCAGCTGGAGGCTGGGTAGCGGTGGGCACCGGGGCCGGCGTCGGAGTGGCAGCGGTACCGCAGGCTGTCAGCACCAGGACGAGGACCAGGGCCGGTAAGGCGAGATACTTGATAGTGTTACGCATAGGGTATTTCCTCCTTAAATCGTAAGTATTCAGGTGGACAAACCATGGACATTGCTCGTTCCTGCAACGTGCCCCCCGCCACCTCCTTTCCGGGATGGGGATAAAAAGCATTGTCGGATTCCCAGAGATTTTATCATGACCGCCAATCTTAAATACTAAGGTACGATGGTAGTGCCGGTCTCACCTTTCAACGCCCGGCCGATATTTTCCGGGTTGGTGATCAAGGCCTGTTTGCCGCCGTGCTCCAGAAAGCGGATGATGGCCTCAATCTTCGGCGCCATCGAACCCTTGGCAAAGTGCGTGCCCTCGGACAAGTACTTTTTGGCCTCCGCCAGGCTGAGTTGGTCGAGCCATTGTTGGTCCGGTTTGCCGAAATGAATGGCCACTTTCTCGACTGCCGTCGAGATCAGGAACAGGTCAGCGCCCAGGTTCTGGGCCAGGAGGCTCGAGCCGAAATCCTTGTCAATGACGGCTGCCACGCCCATGTAATCTCCATTGCCCTTATCGACGACCGGGATGCCGCCGCCACCGGTGGAGATCACAACTACACCGGCCTCGATCAAGGTTTTGATCGAATCGAACTCAACGATCTCTTTCGGGTCCGGTGAGGCGACCACCCTCCGCCAGCCTCGGCCCGCATCCTCCACCACCGTCCAGTTCATCTCCCGCTGGCGGCGCTTGGCCTCGGCTTCATCCATGAAACCCCCGATCGGCTTGGACGGTTTCTTGAAGGCGGGGTCGTCCTTGTCCACCAGCACCTGGGTGATAACCGTCGCCACGTTCTTTTTGATGCCGCGATGATATAACTCGTTTTGCAGGTTCTGTTGCAGGGCATAGCCGATCGCACCCTGGCTGTCCGCCCCGCAGACGTCCAACGGGACTTCATGCATGCCCTCGACCTTGGCGGCGATTTCTGAGCGCCGCAGGATGTAACCCACCTGGGGCCCGTTACCGTGGCCGATGGCAACATCCCAACCGGCCTCGATCATGTCGGCGATGTGATGGGTTGTCTCCTTGGCAGCCTGATACTGATCTTCAACAGTCTGGTGCTTACCATCCTTAATGAGGGAGTTACCACCGATGGCGATGACAGCGACTTTCCTGGTCATGATTCTTTCCTCCTAACCCATGGTTAAAGCCATCACGGCCTTTTGAGCGTGCAGGCGATTTTCGGCCTGGTCATAAACCACCGATTGCGGCCCGTCCATCACGCCGTCCGTAACCTCGATATTGCGGTCCGCTGGCAGGGGGTGCATGTAGATCGCATCCGGCTTGGCGAGCGCCATCTTCCTCTCATCGGTGATCCAGTGTGAATACTTCTTGATGATCTTGGCACCCTCGTCGGGATCGGGAGTATGCACCATGGCCCCCCAGGACTTGGCGTAGATGATGTCAGCATCCTTGAAGGCCTTCTCCATGCCGTCCTTATCCGAGAGGACCTCGAAGCCGGCATCGAACTTCTTGGCCTGCGCCTGCGCCTGCTCCATGATCCCCGGCATCAACCGAAATTCCGGCGGGTGGGCCAGGACCACATCCATGCCGAAGCGCGGCATCTGCAGGATCAACGACTGCGGCACAGACATCGGCTTCTGGTAAGAAGCGGCATAGGCCCACGAGACCACCATCTTCTTGCCTCGCAGGTCACGGCCTTTTTTCTCCATGATGGTCATCAGGTCAGCCAGGCACTGGAAGGGATGATAGATATCGCACTGCATATTGAGCACCGGGACGCGTGAGTATTTGGCGACCTCGTTCAAATACTTGTTGCCGATGCCCCAGTCCACATGACGGATGGCAATCCCGTCGAAATACCGACCGAAGATCTCGCCGATCTCCTTGGGTGTGTCACCATGAGCAATCTGGGTCGTCTTGCTTTCAATGAAGGCACCATGGCCACCCAACTGGGCCATGCCGGCCTCGAAGGAGCCGCGGGTACGAGTGCTGGAGAAGAAAAACAGCATGGCCAGCACTTTATCGCGCAAATAAGGGTGCGGCTCGTTCAGGGCACGCTTGCGCTTCAAATCGAAGGCTACATCCAAAACGCTTTCGACCTCTTCCCTGGTGAAGTCCAGATCGCCGATCAAATCACGGCCGTGAAGGAAAGTCTGCATGATTCAACCTCCGTTTCGAAAGGGCGCTGTCATTCCATGGCGCCCAGGACCAACGCCAGCAGCGCCATGCGCATCACCACCCCGTTAAAGGCCTCCTGCCAGTAGCGTGACCAGCGGGTGATATCCACATCGGTCGGGACCTCATCCATGCGCGGCAACGAGTGCAGCAGGATCGCATCCGACTTGGCCTTTTTCTCGAGCAGCTTGCGGGTGATCTTGTAGTTTTCCGGGGTCATCGCAATATCGCCCTTGCGCTCATCCCGGCTCTTGGTGTAATCCGGCTGGACAACGGGTTCGACCAGGATGACATCTGCATCGCCGATCGCCTGCTCGACATGCTCGGCCTCTTTGAAGTTTAATGAAAACTCCTTCAGCTCCTTCTTAAACTCGGGCGTCAAGGACATCTCCGGCGGGGCGACGAAGGTGATCGGGCAATCGAACTGGGTCAGGGCGTACGACAGCGAGTGCATGGTGCGCATGCGCATGTCGCCGACTGCCAACCACCTCAGGCCATCGATCCTACCTTTTTCCTTCAAGACCGTGTAAAGGTCGGTCAAGATCTGGGTGGGGTGCTCACCCCAGCCGTCGCCGCCATTGATGATCGGAATGGAAGCCCATTTGGCCGCCTCCATCGGCGCCCCCTGCTGGAAGTGACGCATCACGATGACATCACCGTAGTACTCCAGCATCTTGACCGTATCCTTGATGGACTCCTGGTAGAAATCACCGGCGCGCGTCATCTTGGCATCCGCAAAACCGGTCACAGCGCCCCCCAAGCGGTGCATGGCCGCCTCGTGGGCCAGGCGCGTGCGGGTGGACGGCTGGTAGAATGCCGTCACCAGGGTCTTGGCCTTGAGCAGGTCACTGTTCTGGCGACTGACCGCGATCGGCTCCAGCTCCGCAGCCACATCGAAAACGTGAAAGAACTCATTCCGCTCAAAATCTTTGAGGGACAGGATGTCCCGACCAGCAAAACTACGCATAGGTACCTCCGTCAAAATGGGAATATTGCACGTGAGAACTAACACGTGACATGGTTAACCTACCCGCCTCACCACATGAAAGCGGAAATAACCAGGTAGGAAATAGCTAAAGGAATAATCCACCACACGTCCGCCCTCTGCATAAAGGTAGGCAATAAAATGAAGCAGGACGTCATCCCGCTGGATCTGGAGCGCATGGGCAACCTCGGATGTGGCGCCAATCGCCTTGATCTCGGTGCGAGATTGGACGAGCTTCGGATTGCCTCGCTCCAACAGGAGGTCCAGGACCGAGCCGGTGAAGCCGGTTTCGAGATCTGTCGTTGTCAGGAGATCTATGGGCAGGGTATCTACCAGATAGGCGATCGGTCGGGAATCGGTGTAGAGGACACGCGCAACACGCGTCAGATCCGTCCCCTGCTTGACCGCCAGGGCCGCAGACAGGTCTTCATCTGCTGGAATAGACCTGACCTGCAGCTCGCCCATCTTAACCGCTAATCCAATGCGCTGAGCGAGTTTCTCGATGCTCTCCAGAACTTCAAGGCCGGAATCGATGACCGGCACTTCACCGATCACGAAGGTCCCCACTCCCTGCCGGCGCCGGATCCTTCCCTGACCTTCAAAGGACCGCATGGCCTCCCGCAAGGTCGCACGCGAGACGCCCAGCCGGCGGGACAATTCCGGTTCAGAGGGAAGACGGCTCTCCGGGGGGAGCGATGCGATCAAACTGGCGAGCTCAGACTGAAGGCGTTTGAACGGATACTGACCCATCCACTAATCCTCCGCGGCGCCCTGGATGACCGGCAAAATCGTGAAATCCATGACATCCACCAGGCCCCTATCCGAAATCCTTAATTCGGGGATCACGACCAGTGCCAGCAGACTCAATTGCATATTCGGGTTATTGAGCTGGCAACCGCAGGCCCGAAATCCTTTGAGGATCGTGCCAGCCTTTTTGGCGACTCTTTCCGCCTGTTCCGTGGACATCAGGCCGGCGATATTCAACTCGACCAGCCCGATGACCTGGCCTTTCTTGACGACCACCTGGCCGCCTTCCACTTCCGCAAGCTTGTTGGCCGCAGTGGCCATGTCGGCTTCGTCCGTTCCAACGACAATCATCTGATGGCTGTCGTGAGCCACCGTAGAAGCGATCGCACAGGATCCGCTGAGGTTGAAGCCGCTTACCAACCCAATCTGGATCGTCCCGATCCCGTGATGGCGCTCGACGTGCGCAACCTTCGCCACCCCGTTCTGCAGCTGGACCTCCCCTTCTTTGACCGGAAGAATCATCTGTAAATGCTTGGTCGGGGCCTGGTTTTCAATGACGCCGATCACGTTGACTTTGACCATCTTTGCATTGGCGAGGGCATCATCGGCGCGCAGCTTGAAATCCTCAGCGGTCAGGGGACGCTTGAGGTGGACGGAATGGGTGGCCCAGCGAGGGTATGTGCGTTTGGGCAGATCGATCAGCAGGATCCCTTTTTCAGCGACGATCTGGCCTTTGGCAATCACCATTTCGGCGTGAAAATCGTTTAGGTCCTCGACCAGGAGGATGTCCGCCCAGCGACCCGGGGCGATCTGACCGATCTCCCGGCTGAGACCGAAATGCTCGGCGGTATTCAGCGTTGCCATCTGGATGGCCGCCATAGGGGGCAGCCCCTGGGAGATGGCGTGGCGCAGGACACGGTCCATATGCCCGTCCGTCACAATGGTAGCGGCGTGAGAGTCATCCGTGCAGAGGATGAAATGATGGGTGTCAAGCTTAAGCTTGGTCACCGCCCCGACTTGGGCGGCCACATCCTGCCAGGCCGATCCATAGCGCAACATGACCTTCATCCCCTGACGGATGCGTGCCACCGCGTCCTCGAGCCGGGTGCCTTCATGGTCATCCTCGGCACCGCCGGCAACATAGGCAGAGAAAGGCAGACCCAGGTCTGGCGAAGCATAATGTCCGCCGATGACTTTGCCTGCCGCCCGGGTGGCATCCATTTCGGCCAGCATCTTCGCGTCCGCCGCCGCGACGCCGGGATAATTCATCATCTCCCCCAGACCGATGATGCCATCCCACTGCATGGCTTCGGCGACCTCATCCGGTCCCAGCTCCGCTCCGGGCATCTCCAGCTTGGGCGCCGATGGGACGCACGACGGCATCTGCATCCAGACATGGACCGGTTGTTTGGCCGCTTCGTCTACCATCAGCTGGACCCCCTTCACGCCAAAGACATTGGCGATTTCATGCGGGTCCGCGAACAGACCGGTGGTCCCATGAGGTACGACGGCCCGGACGAACTCGGTCACGGTCAGCATGCCCGATTCGATATGCATGTGCCCGTCGAGTAAACCGGGAACCAGGTATTTGCCGTTGGCGTCCATCACCAGGGTCTCTTTCTTGATGGTATGGGCGGCGCTCGGCCCCACATAGGCAATATGTCCATCCTTGATGGCAATATCGATATTCGGCAAGAACTCGCCGGATTGGACGCAGACCCAAGTCCCTTTCCGGATGACCAAATCGGCGGGCTTGCGCCCCATGGCTACGTCGATCAAGGTTTTCGTGAGAGAAACGGGCATAAACAACTCCATTCAACTTTCACCAAGAAGCCGTCGGGCAGCTTGGTTGTGTTTTTCGACCAGCTTGGCTTCGTCGACCGACACGAGATGGCCCGCGCGCACGACGAACTTTCCTGCGACCACCGTGTAATCGACTTTGACCGCCTGGCAGAGCACGGCGGCCGCAACCGGATCGTGCAACGCGCCAGCGTAGTCCAATCGGGCGAGGTCGATGGCAGTGAAATCAGCACACTTGCCAATTTCAAGCGAACCGATGTCCGACCGGCCGAGGACCGCTGCCCCGCCGCGTGTGGCCAGCTCGAGCGCATCGCGTGCGCTCATCAGTTTGCGCCCGGGATCATTGGACCGGGAAAAACCCGTGATCCCTTCGCGCAAACGCGCCACGAGCAGCGCCTGTCGGACTTCTGCCAGCAGGTGCGAGCCGTCATTGGAAGCGGAGCCATCCACGCCCAGGCCCACTTTCACCCCCTCGGACAGATACTCGCGCACCGGTGCAATGCCGGAGGCCAGGCGCATATTCGAGGTGGGACAATGCGCCACCCCGCAGCCATGTCTGGCAAAGGTTCTGATCTCTTCGGGATTCACATACACCGCATGTGCGAACCAGACATCCTGACCGATCCAATCGACGGATTGCATATAACCCACCGGTCGGTAGCCGAATTTCTCCTGGCAGAACGCTTCCTCGTCCTCGGTCTCCGCCAGATGGGTATGGAGGTGGACCCCGTAGACGCGCGCCAGCTCGGCTGAGGCGTGCATCAGATCCGCGCTGACCGAAAAGGGCGAGCACGGCGCCAGAACAATCTGGACGAACGCTCCCGGACGAGGATCGTGGTATTGTTGGATCAGACGCTGGCTGTCTTTCAGGATTTCCTTTTCTGCCTCCACCACCGAATCGGGCGGCAGCCCCCCCTGCGACTCTCCCAGGGACATCGAGCCGCGCGCAGCCTGCAGACGGACCCCTACCTCCCCGGCCGCGGCGATCTCATCGTCCAGGCGTGAGCCATTCGGAAACAGGTACAGGTGGTCCGCGGCCGTGGTGCAGCCAGAAAAAGCCAGTTCAGCTAGGGCGGTCTGCGTCGAGATGAAGATATCCTGCGGGGTCATGCGCGCCCAGATGGGATAAAGCGTCTTGAGCCAGGTGAACAGGTTGGCGTTCTGGGCGCGCGGGACAACGCGTGTCAAGGTTTGATAGAAGTGATGATGGGTGTTGATCAATCCGGGCAACACCAGATGTCCGCCCAGGTCAAGCACCTCGTCGGCGCTTGTGGGCAATTCACCGGCTTTCCCGACCTGCTCGATGAAACCGTCACGCATAAAAAGACCACCCTCGGGGATTTCCCGATGATGGTCATCCATGGTAACAAGGACCGCGGCATTTTTAACGAGGAGAGTGGCCATGCATCTAAGGAGAAAAGCGCAAATTGTCTGACAACTGCGCTCCTAGTGTAGCAAAAAAGCCTGTAAATGTCAATTGGATGACCTTCCCTTCCCCTCATCCAGGAGGATGATCCCAATCGGCTCGAAAACGAGGGACAACCCATCCAGGACGTTCGGGACGGGGCGGCCCCAGACTCGTGTTTGACTCGGACTTCCTAAGCTTCTATAATGAAAAGGTCGATGATTGTCTGTAAAATCTAACGTGGGTGTCGAACGATATCCCCATCCAGCGGGTTGAGCTCGCGATCACCGCAATCCCATTAAAACAGAATGCTTATGGCCGAATCCCCTGCCCGCCCTTCACCCTACCCGCATCTGCTGCGCACCCTCATCGCGGTGATCGTTGGCAGCCTGCTCCTGCGGGCTGCGGCAGGCGCGATGGGGGAGAATATCCAATTCTACTTTAATGCCATCCATGCCGCCTCCCTGAACCCCAACCATCCTTTGCGGCTGATCGTCGGAGCCAGAAATGTCTACCCGATCTCTTACACCCTGGGGGGGATGATCATCGGGACCTTCTTCCTGGCCGAGCTGCTCGGGGCCCTCGTCCTGGGTGCCTGGAGTGATCGCTTCGGTCGCAAATGGTTCATCATCTTTGGTCCCGTGTTCGGGGCCCTGGCGGTTCTGATCACCTCGGTTACGACGGCGGTCTGGCTGCTGGTCTTCACACGCCTGCTGGAGGGGCTTTCGACCGCCAGCAACGCGCCAGCCACACTGGGGTATATTGCCGAAGCGACCTCTGATTCTCCAAAGTTGCGCACACGCATCGCCGGTTTTTTTGAGATAGGGACCATCGGCGGCATGGCCATTGGTTTCTCTCTGGGCGGCTGGATGTGGCGTACGTTTGGCACTGCCGCCCGAGTGGCCGGCATCCCGTTCACCAGTCCGGCCTTCGCGGTAAACGCTTTGGTCTACCTGGTTAGCTTGGCCGTCCTGTGGTTCGGGTTCCACCGGGTGAAGGAGCTCCCCCGTATGACGGCTTTGCCTTCCATTTCCCCCCGAGAAACAATCCGGCGCTACTGGGCAATCGTCCGCAGCCCGCGTGTGGCCGGGTTTGCCCCGGCTTGGATCGCTATCAACGCGGTGCTAGGAATCTGGATCAACCTCTCGGCCCGCATCCTGACCGACAAAAGCGGATTTGCCCACCAGATCCTGGTCGGGCAGTTCGACAGCTTCACCGCTGGCAATCTACGCGCCATGTACGCAGGCTTCTTTATTTTAGGCATCCTACTCTGGAGCGTTTTCTTTCCTAACCTGAAAAAGACCAGCGCCATGCTCATCGGCAGCGGGGGATTGATTGTCTCCTGTCTGCTGATCTTCGCCATCAACCACCAGCCCTCTTTGAGTTCACCTCTGGTATTTCCGCTGGCTGTGCTGCTGGTCATCAGCATCATGGTCCAAAGCGGCTTCACACCGGCTGCTTTGGCGTACCTGGCAGATATCACCGAAACACACGATGCCGACCGGGGGGCGATCATGGGGCTGTATTCCGTCTTCCTGGGACTGGGGCAGTTCCTGGGCGCCAGCATCGGCGGGGTCTTCGTCGACTGGCGCGGGGCAGACGGGATGGCTCTGGTGACGGGTCTTCTGGGTGTCCTGGCGGCTTTTCTGGTCATCCGACTGCAGATCACCGAACCAAAGGCCACCCCAGCGTCTCTGGATGAATTTTAGCCCGCTACCTGTTCGTGCGTTCTGAAAAGGGACCGTCAATCATCGCCCACCCCACATGTTTGACTCGGACCTCCTAAGCTTCTATAATAAAAAGAATGTCGCGTTACGATCTGTGTCTGGCCTGGAACTGGGAGTACGACTTCGGCTTTGTCCAATTAATGGAGGCGGCATGCGCGCGCCAGGGAATGCTTCTTTACCAGGTCAAACCGGATAATTTGGACCAGGTCCTCCTCGCCCTCGCCAGCGGAGAGCTGTCCTTCGCCGCATTGCACGATCGCGCCTCCGATTCCGATCCGCGCTTCCAGGCACTCGTCGAGCGGGCACGGGCGGGAGGGCTTTTTTGCATCAACCCACAAGAGCGTTCCCACTGGGCGTGTGACAAGGCTACCATGCACCTGGAGTTCATCGCCCATGGTCTCGACACTCCTCATACGCTCCTGCTCGCACCATTCAATGAACAACCCGGCCTGCCGGCGTTGGACTTTACCCCGCTCGGTGGGAGTTTTGCCATCAAACCTGCCAGCGGAGGCGGCGGCTGGGGAGTAGTCCTGCAAGCGGTCAACCGGTCTCAGGTCGAGGCCGCACGCCGGGAATACCCGCAGGAGAAGTTTTTGCTGCAGGCCTATGTCACCCCGTGCATGCTCGGGGGGTGCCCGGCCTGGTTCCGCGTCCTGTACTGTGATGGGGCGGTCTACCCCTGTTGGTGGGACCCCCAGACCCACCTTTACCGGCCCGTGACCGCCGAGGAACGCTTCCGCTTCAAACTGCACCCGCTGCGTGAGGTCCCGCAGCGCATCGCCCAGATCTGCGGACTGCAGCTGTTCTCGACCGAAATCGCCCTGACCGAAGCTGGTCGATTTCTGGCCGTGGACTACGTCAACGACCCGGTCGACCTGCGCCTGCAGTCCCGGGCAGTGGATGGTGTCCCGGACGGGATCGTCGAGAATATCGCCGGTAGGCTGATCCGCCTGGTGGAAAGAAACCGCCACACAACAACCCGAATGTGAAGCATTGGATCATGGCCAAACCTCACCGCGCCCCTTACGGAAGCTGGAAATCCCCCATAACTGCCGAGCTGATCGCTGCCCAAACAATCTCCCTGGGCGAGATCGCCCTGGATGGATCGGACCTCTACTGGTCCGAAGGCCGGCCGCGCCAGGGCGGTCGGTACACCATCATCCGCTGTTCGTCATCCGGCCAGCAGGTGGATTGCCTTCCCCCGGAATTCAACGCCCGTACGCGCGTCCACGAATACGGCGGCGGGTCATTTGGAGCTTTCGACGGCGTGCTTTACTTCGTGAATTTTAGCGATCAGCATCTTTACCGCCTCGAGCTAGGCGGCAGCCCTGCCAGACTCAGCCGCACCGACGGCTACCGCTATGCCGACTTTACGTTCGACCGATCGCGCCATAGACTGATTTGCGTCCGGGAGGACCACACCGGCCCGGGAGAGGCGGTCAACACCCTGGTGGCCGTCCCCCAATCCGGTGGCGACGGGCAGGTCCTGACCGAAGGATACAATTTCTACTCCACGCCGCGCCTCAGCCCGGACGGTCAGCGCCTGGCCTGGCTCTGCTGGAACCATCCCAATATGCCCTGGGATGGCAGCGAACTATGGACCGCTGACCTGCTGCCGGACGGAGGGCTGGGGGAACCAGCGCGGATAGCGGGTGGTCCGGACGAATCCATTTTCCAGCCGGAGTGGTCACCCTCCGGCGTTCTGCACTTCGTTTCTGACCTCAGCGGCTGGTGGAACCTCTACCGGAAGGGCAGCAGTGTCGAAGCCCTCTGCCCGATGGAGGCCGAGTTCGGCAGGCCGCAGTGGGTCTTCGGCATGCGCAGCTACGCCTTCCTCGCCGAAGAGCAGATCCTGTGCGCGTACACCCAGAATGGAATGTGGAGTCTCGCGCGCTTGGAGACGAACCACCGCCAGCTGAATCGCCTGGATCTGCCTTATTCTGAAATCTCGGACGTCCATTTCGGCGCCGGGTTTGCCTGCTTCCTGGGTGGGTCCGGGCATGAGCCGCCGGCGTTGATCAAGCTTGACCCTGTCACCGCTCGAACGGAGGTACTACGCCGGTCGATCGAGCCGACCATCGACCCGGGGTACTTCTCCGCCCCACAGTCGGTCGAATTCCCGACCGAAAAAGGCCTGAGCGCTCACGGCATTTTCTATCCGCCCTCAAACAAGGATTACACCTCCCCTAAAGATGAGCGTCCGCCGTTGCTGGTCATGAGCCACGGAGGCCCAACGGATGCCGCGGGCACCGCACTGCGCTACCGCATCCAGTACTGGACGAGCCGAGGTTTTGCAGTGCTGGATGTTAACTACGGCGGTTCGACCGGCTACGGGCGCGCCTATCGGCAGCGTTTGAACGGCAACTGGGGCCTGGTCGATGTGGACGACTGCTGTAACGGTGCCTTGTGGCTCGCCCAGCAGGGTCAGGTGGACGTCCATCGCCTCGCCATCCGCGGCGGCAGCGCAGGGGGGTACACCACCCTGGCAGCGCTAACCTTTAAAAAGGTTTTCAACGCAGGCGCCAGCCATTACGGTATCTGTGACCTGGAAGCCCTGGCGCGGGATACCCACAAGTTTGAGTCGCGCTACCTGGACACGATGGTCGGTCCCTACCCGGCGCGCCGGGACCTGTATTTGGCCCGTTCACCGATCCACCACACCGACCTGCTTGCCACACCTCTGATCCTATTCCAGGGCGATGAAGATCCGGTCGTGCCGCCCGACCAGGCGGAAATGATGTTCAAAGCGGTACGCGCCAAAAAAATCCCGGTAGCCTACCTGCTGTTCAAGGGGGAACAGCACGGCTTCCGCAGAGCTGAAAATATCAAACGCTCCTTTGAAGCAGAGCTTTACTTTTACTCGAAGGTCTTCGGCTTTGAAACCGCAGAGGCAATCGAGCCGGTGAAGATCCAGAACCTCTAAGAAAGAAATGATTCAAAGATCGTCGCGCAAAGTCCCGCTTGAAGGCGGGACTGGGGGGAGGATATTTTCCAACGTAACGAGAGGCTCAGTTAAGGATCCTGGATTTCTGCGGCGTGCAGGGTGGCTCTCATCAGCATCGCGATAGTCATCGGGCCGACTCCGCCGGGGACAGGGGTGATAAAACCGGCAACTTCCTTGGCTTCCTCGAAATTCACATCGCCGACCAAGCGGTGTCCGCTCTTCTTGGTGGCATCCGGCACCGAGTTGATGCCGACATCAATGACGGCCGCGCCGGGCTTGATCCAATCGCCGCGCACCATCTGGGTCTTGCCGATCGCGGCGATGAGAATATCCGCCTGACGGACGACCCCGGGCAGGTCACGCGTGCGCGAATGACAAATGGTCACGGTGGCATTTTTGCTGACCAAAAGCAGGGCCGCCGGCATACCGACGATGTTCGAGCGTCCCAGGACGACCGCGTTGGCACCTTCGATCTTCACCCCCGCCTGCTCCAGCAGGTATATGCAGCCGTAGGGCGTACACGGCACGAAAAGTGGATCTCGGCCCTTCTGGGCCAGACGACCGATGTTGATCGGAGAAAAACCGTCCACATCCTTCTCGATGTTGATCAGCTGCAGGACGCGTTCCTCGTTCAAATGCGCGGGCAGGGGCAGCTGCACCAGGATGCCGTTCACTTTCTTGTCGGCGTTCAGCTTTTTCACCAGCTTTTCAAGGTCGTCCTGAGTGATATCCGCAGCGAGGTGATGGCTGATCGACCCCATCCCAAGTTCCTCGCAGGCTTTTCCCTTGGAGGTCACATAGGAGACCGAATCGGGTCGGTCTCCGACCAGCACGGTAGCCAGGGTGGGCTGGGATTTGCCGGCCGCCTTCCGTTTGGCGACCTCGGCGGCGACTCCATCACGCACTTTCTGGGCAATCACTTTCCCGTCAATCAATTGAGCGGTCATATTCGTCTCCTGTGAAGATTTTCACAGGTATTATTATACCTGCGACGAGAAGGCTGTTCTAGTGACACATAGCACGAAAACGGCCAGACTTATTCTTGAATTTCCCCAAGCAGGCCCTCATCGGACAGTCCCGTCAGCCTGACGGCATCGATCTGGTTCCAACGCGGTTCCCCGGCGCTGGCGCTGACCCGCAGATAGTTGTCGGTCAGCCCTTCCAGCCTCCAACCGGACTGGCTCAACTGGTCGGTTGCCTCCCACAATACCGGCATCGTCCGACCGAGAAATTGGGAGCGGTAATGACGCGCCGCCTCCAAAAAGGTGGAGCGCAGACAGGCATTGCGGGTTTTGCGAATGCCGGTTTCGACCTGTCCCGGCAGCCTTGCAGCCGCCGTCCCCGGGCGGGCCGAATAAGTGAAGACATGACCGCCGGCAAACTGCATGGCGCGCACAAATGCCTCCGTTTCGGCGAACTCCTCGTCTGTTTCCCCCGGAAAGCCGACGATCACATCCGTGGTCACTGCAACTTCCGAGATGCAGGCTCGGGCTGAGGCGAGCAGGGCAGCAAATGCTTCCGGGCTGGTCTTGCGCGCCATCCGACGCAAAACCCCTGCGCTGCCGGACTGGAGCGGGAGATGCAGATGCCGGCACAGGCGCGGGTCTGCCCAGAGCTCGAAGAAACTTGGCTGCAGGTCCCAGGGTTCGAGGGAAGACAGGCGCAAGCGAGGCACGGAAGTCCGGGCCAGAATAGCGGAAACCAGATCCGCCAGGCGCAGGGGCGGATCAAGATCCTGCCCCCACGCGCCGAGGTGGACCCCGGTCAAAACCACCTCCTGGGTCCCGCCATCCAGGGCGGATCGGACATCTGCGATCACCTGCACGGCAGAGCGCGAACGGCTCGCCCCGCGCGCAACCGTCGTGATACAAAACGTGCAGCGATTATTGCAGCCATCCTGGACTTTGACGAATGCCCGTGTGCGGCCGCGCAGGCCGGGCAGGGGTGTCCGGGCCAGCGGCTCAAGGTCGAAGTATTCCTGCGGCAGCTCGAGCAGATCGGCCACCAAGGTGTCCTTCTTGGAGTTGAGGATGACCTTGTGTACACCGGCCAGCTCAGCGGCCTTGTCCGGTTCCAGCGTGGCCCAGCAGCCGGTTACGATCACCTCGCCCGCACCCCTGCGTGTGGCACGGCGGATCGCGGCGCGCGAATCCGAAGCTGCCTCGGCCGTCACCGTGCAGGTGTTGACCACGGCCAGGTCGGCTTCTGCCGCGGAGGCAACGATCTCATGCCCGGCGGCGCGGAATTGGCGCGCCATGCTTTCGATCTCAGACTGGTTCAAGCGACAACCGATGGTGTCGAGGTAGATCTTCATACAATTCTCAAAGCGGGTAAGGTCGTAGCGCCTCACCCGATCAGGGTCGGATCACCACAAAATGATGGAAAGCCACGTCCACACCGGGGGTCGCAAACGTCCCGGCCAGCAGGCCAACATCGCCTTCCACCACTTCATCATTCTGCGTGGCTGCGACTGCCTGACCGTTAACATAAGCGGTCAAAGCCCGGCCGACACAATCCAAGCGCAGGTGGTTGGTCGCGTTCCCCAGTACGATCACAGCGCTGTGGGCCATCATTTCCTGGCCGATCAACCGCCGCTCCCCATTGCGCACCCCGCCGATCGCATAATAACCATCACTGCTGATGATGAAGAAGGTGAAATTGCGCGGGCTTTGGAAGCCACAGATGACGCCATAGCGGTTCTGCACCGGACCTTCCAGGGAGGTGGCATCCACCTCCACCCGGGCATCTTGAAAGGACTGTCCGGGGACGGACCACAGGTCGTATTGAGTCGCCAGGACCAAGATGCGATAGGCACCCTGATCGTAATCCATGATGCCCGTCTGACTGCGGCTACGCGTCCACCCGCTGGACGGGTTGGAAAAATCATCCTGGAAGATCGTATCGCCGGGCCGCGTCACCAGGTTGGTGATCAGGGCACTCCTGCAGGCTGCAAGCAGCAGGGCCGGGAAGATCGACAAGATCCAGCAGGGCGCTTTCATCACGGTCCCTATTCTATCAGAAGCGGGTGCAGGGCAGACTCCCTTCACCGGCATCCCACCAAGCGGGATCAAGGGTAATTCTGTTCGAGCAAACGCTGCGCCTGGTCACCATACACTCCATTCGGGTCGAGGCTGGTGGCCTGGATCAACTGTTCATAAGCGGGAGCGCGCTCGCCAGTCTGCAGGTAGGCCAGACCCAGATGCTCGTGGGGCGCGGCCTGGTCGGGTGCAATCTGGATGGCTTTCAGGAACAGCTGCTCGGATTCTGCGAAGTTACTCGTCTCAAAAGCCGCCAGGCCTGCGAGGTCATTCGACTGCCAATCCCCAGGGGCAAGGGCCAGCAGTTTTTGGGCTGCGGGTAGACCCGTCCCCGCGACATCCACGCCATTATTCAATGAAAACTCCGCCAGAGCCCGCCACATCGAGGCATCCTGCGGGGAGAGCGTGACCGCAAGGTTGTAATGCTCGAGAGCTGCGACCAGGTCACCGGATTGTTCGTAGGCGCTCCCCAAAGCCGCCTGCCAGCCGGCATTTTCCGGTTCAATCTCGGTAGCTCTCTGGAAAGCTGCCTGGGCCTGTGTCGTCTGACCTTGCCTCTGCCAGTAAATCCCATAGAGGTCCTGGACCATTGCGGAACCCGGGTCGAGAAGAATGGCTTTCTGCAAGTCCACCAGGCCGTCCTGGCCGCCGTGCTGTTCGGATTCACCCAACCAGGCCCAGGCGTCTGCATAACCGGGGTTGAGGCCAGTCGCCTGGCGGAAGGCCTTACCAGCCAGATCCCAGTCGCCCAGCGCGCCCAGTGCTGTTCCGGACACCGTGAGTTGATAGGCCCGGTCATCCGATAGCAGAGCGGTATTCAAGCTGGTGCGCAAACTCTGGACGGATACGTCGAGTTTGGAATCGAGCCTGGCAGCACTCATCAGCTCCGGAAGGGCCTGCTCGGGGCTTGTAGCGGTCAGCAGCAGGCCGAGCTGGTAGTGGGCATTGGCATTATTGGCGTCAAGTGCGATCAGGGCACGCCAGTTCTCCATGGCCGCAGACAGGTTGCCCTGCTGCCGATAAATTTCCGCTAAAGACTCATAGGCGGATGCCTGCGGCAGGGCCCTTTTCCAGGCTGCGATCGCAGCCCCCGTATCCCCGCTGAGCTGATATGCTTTTGCGAATACCATCCAGCCAGCTTGCGAGAGCGCGGCATGCCCTTCTGCCATTTGAAAATAGACGATGGAATCCTTGATCTCCCCAGCCGAGAAGGCCGCTTCCCCGGCTTGTTCCCATAAGACGGGCTGCCACGGGATTCTTTCAGCCGCCTCCGCGTAGGCGGAGGCTGCACCTGGCAAATCACCCTGGAATTCTCGGGCGTGAGCTGTCTGAAGGTTCAACCATCCATAAAGGGGTCGCGGGGCCAGGATCAGCACCATCAGACCGATCAGAATCAGCGCGGAGACTAAGGCGTGCCTGAAGGAGGAAGATCGAATCACAGGACGGATTATAAATCCGTCCATGGTCAAAAATGAGAAGTCCGCTTATTCCTATAAATGATATAGGCCCTTCCTGTAAAATAGGTTAAACTTGTAAGAAGCAGTATAATCGCGTAGGCGGTTTATCATGGGTCTGTTCATTGAGCACGTCTTTGCACTGCTCACCACCTGGCTCGGCAACCTGGTCTACATCCTTGTCCTGGCTGTTTCGGTAGCAGGGGCGCTGTGGGCGGCCATTCGTCTGCTCCGCTCGAGCGCCTTCCCCCAGGCGCGGCGGATCGTATTCGGCCTGGCCGTGATCCTCTTCCTGCAGCTGGTCCAATTTGCGGCCGGGGGCCTGGCCCTCCTGGGGGTGTTTAATTCGCAGAGCATCCTGCCGCCGCTCGACCGGGCGGTCACCCTGATCGGCCTGATCCTGATCGCCTGGCTCTGGGCTTTCCCGGAACCGGTCCGCCTGGCAGATGCCGCTACCATCCTGCTCAGCCTGCTGGCCATCGCCCTGCTTGGATTAACCCTGCTGCTATGGGCTCCCAGGAGCACCCAGGCCAATTTCAACGGGTCAATCTTTGACCAGCTCTGGCAGGTTGTCAGCCTACTGATCGCCCTGCTCGGGATAGGGATGCTGCTCCTGCGCAGACCCAACGGCTGGGTAAACGGCCTAGCAATGCTGATCCTGGCCGCAGTCGGGCACATCGTCAGTGTGCTCTGGCCGGTGGCGGGGAACTTCCCGGGTGCGGTACGGCTGACGCAGATCGTCATGTATCCCATCCTGCTGACGCTATCCCGGCGTTTCCAGACGTCAACACCCCGACCCAGCGAGAAAGGGCCGGAACAACCGATCGTTGAACGCCGACGCTACAGTACTGACCCGAAGACATTCCATGCCCTGATGTCCCTCGCGGCGGAGACCGATCCAGAAAAACTCGGCCACGCCATCACGCGCGGCATCGCGCAGGCCATGCTCGCCGACCTGTGCTTCCTGATCACCTTGACCGAAGACAAGAACCTGATCATCACCTGCGGTTACGACCTGATCCGCGAGGAAAACCTGGACGGCATCGCCGTTGACAAGGATCACGTCCCGCTGCTTGCGAACGCCATCCAGCGCGGGCGCCCGCTGCGCCTGCCAGCCAGCAGCACCTCCTCGGATTTGAAGGGTCTCGGAGAGATGCTTGGGTTGACCAATTCCGGCCATTTGCTCAGCGTACCGATCGTCTCTCAGGTGCATGGTCCGCTGGGGGGGATCCTGATCCTCTCCCCTTATTCGAATCGCTTGTGGAACGCAGAGGACCAGAACTACCTCTCCAATGTCTCAACGCTATTCGTGACCATCCTCGAGCGCGGGCAGCGTCTGGCTGCCATCGAAGTCGAACGGGAGCAGGCCCATCAGGAGGTCCAATCGGCCCAGGAACAGGCAACCGAGGCCCAACGGAAAGTGGAAGAGATCACCCTTCAGATCGAAAACCTGCGCGCCCAGGCTTCACAGGCACAGCTGCAGGCGGATAATCTGGCCATCCTGATCGGGGCTCAGGAAGAGTCACAGAAGACGATCGATCAATTAAACGCCGAGAACGAGCAGCTGCGCAAGTCCGGAAGCCCCGGCATGCTTGGAAACACTGATCAGCTGGAGCGTGAGCTGCGCCGGACTCTGGAGGAAATGGCCCGGATGCAAAATTCCCTGGCCCAAGCCAACATCAAGATCCTTGAACTTGAAAAACGGCCTACCTCCCCCATCACCAGCGAACAGGTCGAGGTCATCGCCTCCATTTCTCAAGAATTGCGCCAGCCAATGTCCTCCATCGTCGGGTACACGGACCTTTTGCTGGGCGAGTCGGTTGGCATCCTGGGTGCTCTGCAGCACAAGTTCGTCGAACGCATCAAGGCCTCCACGGAACGAATCGGCGGCTTGATCGACGACCTGATCCAAATCACTACTCTCGAAACCGGTCAGAGGGAATTCAACCCGGAATTGATCGATCTCAATCTGATCATCGATAACGCCATGGCCTATACCGGTACACAGATCCGCGAGAAAAACATCACCCTGCGCCTGGATATCCCCGAAGCGCCGCCGAAGGTGCAGACCGACCGTGATGCCCTGCAGCAAGTCTTGATCCACCTGCTCCAGAACGCGAGCGCCGCCACCCCTTCGGAAGGGACGATCACCCTGCGAGTGCAAATACAGTCGGATGACGATAACCATTTCCTGCTCTTCCAAGTCGCCGATTCGGGTGGGGGGATCGCCGCGGATGACATTCAGCGCGTCTTTGCCCGCCGTTACCGAGCGGATAATTCCCTGATCCAGGGCTTGGGAGATACCGGCGTCGGCCTCTCCATCGCCAAAACCCTGGTTGAAGCCCAGAACGGACGCATCTGGGTCGAAACGAACATGGGAACCGGCTCCACATTCAGTGTCCTATTACCTGTCAGTCTCGAAGGCCAGGAGGAAAAATTACCATGAAAAATGCGCGCGCGGTCCTGTGGGGGATCATCATTGTCCTTGCTGTGATCATCTTCGTTCTGGGAGCTGTCCTCCTCTCCGTCGTCGAGGCCAGGATCGGCAGTAAACCCGCAACTCAGCCAATGACCGCCACCTCGACCCTGCCAGTAGTGAGCCCAACCTCGATCCCACCCAGCCCCACTCCTTTGAACCCCACTGACACCCTCCCGTCCGCGCCCAGCATGACAGTCACCCCACCGGCGTCACCCACCTCCCCAAGCCTCCCCAGCCTCACTCCCGCCCTCCAGAACTCCGCCACACCCACCCTCCAGAACTCCGCCACATCGGTTCCATGCAGAGCCCCGGCGGGCTGGCAAACTTATTACGTCCAGCCAGGCGATACACTCTACCGTTTGAGCCAGGCTTACGGCATCACCGTGGCTCAATTACAGAGGGCGAACTGCCTGGGAACTTCCACGCTCCTGAAGACCGGTCAGGCGCTCTTCGTCCCGCCTTGGGCACCGCAACCCACGATGTACTTCCCCCCAACCTTTACAGGAACGGCGACCTTCCCGCCCCTCCCGACCAGCCTTCCATGATCTTTCCTGAACCCCATGCCACCCGTCACCATGCTTTCAATCCACACCCTTCGCACCCCGCTGGTGAAATAGGTCAAAATTGCCGGACCATCTCCCCATCTTAAAAGGTCGCAACTCTCCCGCGCTTTCTCCGGCGCCTTCGGTCAGGTTGATACGGGACATCATGAAATCGATCGGCCCGATTTTCATCCTGCTCCTATTGCTCAGCGCCTGTGGGGCTGCCGCGACCGCGGCTCCGCTTCCAACCCAGACAGCCTTTGTCCTTGTCACCATCCCCCCCGATGCCACTCTCACGCCGACCCCTTTCCAGCCTCTCTTGGTTGAGAATACGCCCTCGCCTCTCCCCAGCCTGGATACCCCCACCAGAATCGTTCCATCGGCCAGTCCCAGTCCCACCCCCGCCCCCCTGACTCCCACACCGACACCCGGCCCAAGTAGCACGCCAGCACCTTTTGACCCCAATGCCTTGCTGCCTGGCACCTGGACCCCGCCGGCTATTTACGGTTCAGGGGATGTCGCCGCCTCCCCGATCCTGACGGACAACCAGACCGTGACCTTCGCCCTGCTGGGGTCGGATACCCGGGGCGGTCCATCCTTCCGCACTGATACCATCGTCATTGCCGCTGTCCGGCCAAAATCCGGGCAGGTGAGCCTCATCTCCATCCCGCGCGATTTATGGATCTACATCCCCACCCACGGGATGGACCGCATCAATACGGCGTACGAGTACGGCAACCTCACCAATTATCCAGGCGGAGGTCCCGCCTTGTTGAAGGATTCCATTCTTTACAACTTGGGCATCCGCATCGACCACATGGCAATGATCGATTTCGACGGTTTTCGCCGCGTGGTGAACACGCTGGGCGGGATCGATGTACCGGTCGTCTGCCCTTATACCGACTGGCACCTGATCAATCCATCCGCCGACCAACAAGATCCCAATAACTGGTCGCTCTTTACCGTCGGACCGGGCGTGGTCCACATGGACGGCGATCTGGCGTTGTGGTATGCACGCTCCCGTGACCTTTCCAGCGACTTCGACCGAGGTCGCCGCTCCCAAGAAGTGCTTCGTGCGCTTTATGCCCAAGCCATGCAAACCAACGCCCTGGCCAAGATCCCGGCGCTGTACAGCGACCTGAGCTCGACGGTGACCACTGACCTGGGCCTGAGCGACGTCTTAAAGTTCGCCCCCCTGGCTTTGCACTTGACCAATGCCAGTATCCGCAGTTACTACATCAGCCGGCAGCAGGTCACCTCCTATACGACCGCCGCCGGAGCGGAGGTCCTGCTCCCCAACCCCACGGCCATTCAAGCGTTGCTACGGCAGGCCCTGTCAGCCTCACCTCAACTCCCTCAAACCTCTGCCCTGACCATCGAGGTCCGCAACGGGACCACCACCCCTGGCCTGGATGCCCTGGCTGCCCAACGGTTGAACTACGCCGGTTACAACACCCGCCTCGCCCCGGCTGACCGGACCAACTATGCCGGTTCGCTGCTTTACAACCTGTCGGCGCAGGACAACCCTTCCCAAGACGCCGCCCTGCTGACGGCCCTCGGCCTTCCGGCCTCCGCCCTGGTCCTGGCCCCCATGCAGAGCGATGTGCCCTACGTGCTCATTGTCGGTGCCGATTACCAGACCTGCTTCAACCCGGTCAACGCAACGCCCTAGGACAGCGGGTTCTCACCGCTGCGCAGGCTTTCAGCCAAGCCCCTCTCCACCCGTTTGACATCCCCCCTTTTCTAAGCTAAACTATACGCAGCGGACTGCTTGCCTCGGAGTCGCCAGCGGAGGTGGTTTATGACCGACTCGGATTTAACTGCCCATCTGACCCCCCAGACCGGCCTGATCCCAGCCATTCATGCCTGGGAGATCTTCCTGTACGACCAGGGACGCTCCCCAAACACCGTGAAGGCCTTCAAATCGGATATCGGCCTGCTGACCGAATTCCTGCCCCCCGACCGGACGCTGGGTGACATTACGACCATCGACTTGAACAATTTCATGAATTGGCTGGAGAAGGAACGGGGCATCCCCTGCTCCCCCAAGTCGCTCGCCCGGCGGATCACGGCGTTGAAATCCTTCTTCCGTTGGCTGAACAAAGGCGGGGCGATCCTGATCGACCCGGCAGAGAAAATCGTCCAGCGCTCCGTATTGAGCCCCCTGCCGGAGGTTCTGACCGATGTGGAGACCGAAGCTGTGTTGCTGGCAGCGGACCGCTTCCGCCGCCAGGCGCGGCCTGACGCCCGGCCTTACACCCTGCTGGCCTTGCTGCTCGCGACCGGGATCAAGAAGTCCGAATGCCTGGGCATCCATCTGAATCATATCGACCTTGCCCCATCCGCCGAAGGGCCGATCCTCTTTATCCGCTACGCCAGTCCGACCAACCGCTATAAGGAACGCAAACTCACTCTCCCTGAAGAATGGATTCCCGCCTACGAGGAATATCTCTCCCAGTACAACCCCTCGGACCGGTTGTTTCCCTGGTCGCCCCGCCGGCTGGAGTACCTGCTGGAGGACATCGGTCGGGAAGCTGGGCTGAATAAGCACCTTTCCTTTGATATGTGCCGCTGGACATGCGCTTTGCAGGATTACCTGAACAATATCGAGCCAGAGAAGATCCGTCAAAAACTGGGAATCTCCAAGATCCAGTGGCGGGAGATCAATCTGAAGCTGCGCCAACTGGCAGGAAATACCGAATAACCTCAACGCGCCTCCAGTCCCCGGGTCGGCGCGAACCCTGACCACCCTCAGGAGCGCCGCAAGGTAAGTCGTACTGCCCGTTTCGTCGCCTCCGTCACGCGGAACGGATGCGCCAGGCGGTACCCCACCACCCAGACAATCTCCTCCCCGCTGCATACCAGCGGCCACTTTCCCCTGGCACGCCTGGGCAGTTTTTCATTGATGAAAAAATCCGAAAGCTTGATGGACCCGCTCTCCATCCCCAAGGGCTGGAAGCGGTCACCCTGGCGCGGCTTCCGGACCAGGATATCACCCTGTGCTTGCCCGACATCCAGCCAGGCGGTAAAGGGGTCGGCGTTCCTCGCAGCCTGCGACAGGGCCTCATCGCCGTCCACCTCTTCGGCGGACAGCTTCCAGTCATTTCCCAACTCAAGCGCGGTGTCCATTAGCAGAGAACGGAGGGCAGCAACCTGCGGAAACTGCGCCGAAGGCAGATCGGCCTCGTAAGCTACCAGGTACAGAGTGCCTTGCTCTCGCAAGAGGTACAGACCGTTGACGAAGTCGACCTGCTTCCCGGTCGGGGAGTCGATCCAGCGCGCCGCCCGATCCAGAGCCTGATAACCGATATCGCGGCTCGCAGGGCGCAGGATCTCCCCTGCCCTGCGGATCAAGTTCCGCTGGATGCCCGTCGAAAGCCTCACGAGCGCGGGTCGTTGGAAGGCGATCCAGCCCTTCCCCTGGTCAGCGAACACCTTGTTCCAGTCCGCATCCAGTATTTCCTGCAAAGCCACGTAATCCCCCTGCAAGGCCTGGGCGCTGCGCAGCAGGGACTCCTTCAACCGCGGGTTGTATTTTTCAAGTTCCGGAATCAGCGTGTGCCTCAGGCGGTTGCGGAAATAAACCTGGTCGGCATTGGAGGCATCCTGATGAGGCTGGAGGTCGTTCTCCCGACAATACGCCTCGGTCTCCCCTCGCCACATCCCGAGCAGGGGGCGGATAAGCGGGATTTGCGGATCGAAAAGGGGCAGCAGGCTGCGCGTTTCCATCCCCTTCAACCCGGCCAGCCCGGCCCCGCGCAGAAAGTGCATCAATACCGTTTCAACCTGATCGTCGGCAGTGTGGCCGACCGCCACCGCCTGGGCGGCGTGCTCCCGGGCGGAGGCAAACAGGAACCGGTACCGCAACATCCGGGCAGCTTCTTCGAGCGACAATCCCTGCGAGAGCGCATGGGCGCGCACATCGGCCGAGTCCGTCACAAACTTCAGCCCCAGGGTTCGTGCGAGTCCTGCAACAGCGTCTGCCTCCTGCTCGGCTTCAGGCCGCAAGCGGTGGTTGAAGTGCGCCACAATGAGCGGATAGCCCGCCCGCCGTAAAATGTCCATCAGGCACAGGCTGTCCGGACCGCCCGAGACACCCACCAGGACCGGTTTCTGAGGATCTAACTTACACTGGTCGCGCAGGATATTTTCAAGCATCAGACAATTTTAACCACACCCTCACCCTACCTCAATGATCCGGAAGCTCGATCACGTACGTGGTTCGTCTCCGACCCGCTAACCCGGCGAAGAAATGAAAGAGTGCAAATAATTCCAGCGCAAAGGGGAGATAGCCGCCATAGCCCAGAAGCGGCATCTCGAAGATCTTGAACCATCCCCCCCAGGGGACGTGATAGACCCACTTCGGGAAGGACAGGTAGTTCCACATTTCCCAGAAGAACGCAGTCAGCAGGACGCCCAACCACAGGGAGACCACCGGGCGCCAATCGCCGCGCTGTGTCCACTCGACTAGGGAACGGTTGCCCAGCCAGATATTGACCGGCTCCAAGATGAAATACAGGGAAAACCAGATGAAAGGGAAGAAAAGCTTCGGCCAAATGATCATCAGGACCAGCATGCCCCAGCCTGCCAGGAAAAAACCGATCGTCGTCCCCCTCGTCGGGCGCACGATCGGACCCCGCAGGGGCCTGGCCAGGAAACTGCGCATGAGCTCGGTGCTCCCGAATACTGCCGGGATGACCGTGCTGAAATTGAGGGTGGCCCAGAACCAGAACATGAAGGGGGAGAAGGCCTCCGCGCCGACATACTGCCAGTTCTGCAAGCGAGTGTTGGCCAGCTCAAACAGCCACCAGGCCGGTGAGGAGGCCAGAAACAGGATAACATACGCCCTGCGGTTACGCGTGGCCAGGGATGTGCCGGTGCGCCAGAACACCAATGCATCCAGCGTCAGGCAATACCCCGTCCAGAGCGGGAAGAAGGTCCACTGCGTGCGGAGCCCATTCAGGCCCCAATTGAGCACCCAGAAGAGGCCTACCAAGCCCAGTCCGATCCAGCCGTGCAGCGGGAACTTTTTCATCCTGCCTCATACAACTCCAACAGGACTCCGCCGGTCGACTCGGGGTGGACAAAGGCATAGCGCCTCCCGGTCTCGCTCATGCGGGGCACCTCATCGATCAGATGAACCCCCTGGGCCTTCAAGTGAGCCAGCATGGCCTCGATATCCTCGACCTCGAGGCAGACATGGTGCATGCCAGGTCCGCGCCTGGCCAGGAACCTGGCCACTCCTGAATCATCCGTGGTCGGCTTTACGAGTTCGATCTCCCCCCCGCCGGTCGGCAGGAACGCCACCTGTGTTCTTTGCGCCGGCACATCACGCAGCTCACCCACACTTAAGCCTAGGCGGTCCCGCCAAAAGGACAGGGCCTGCTCCATATCCGCGACGACAACCGCCACGTGATGTATATTCTTAATTTTCGGGATTTTCGATCTCTTTGGGGGGCTGAGTGATTTTGGCGCCATCGTCTTTTTGGACATCTTTAACCACATCTGTCACTTGGATGACCGGGGCTTCCGCGGGGACCGAAGGCATCACCTCTGCTGCGGTCGTTTCGGTCGTCGGGGTCTTTTCAATCCCGACCGCACCTTCGGCTTCTTCTTCTTCCTCCTCCGACGGCGCCGGATGATCTTCTCCTGCCAGCGCCAGGATCCGCCGCCGATTTTCTTTTGAGAGGAGAAGGCTCGAGCTCGCCAGCCGGTCTACATATGTTGTGATCTCTTCGGTCAGGCCGTGCGCCTTGGCTTCCAGTAGGATCCGGATCGTGCCCCAGCACTGAAGCCCGACATCGCGTGCTGCCCGCCGGGCCAGCGGATCGTCCATTAAAACGATGCAGTCCCGGTTCTCGAACGCCAGGGACATGGCGGCGACCTCCCCCGAGCTCAAATCCAACGCCATCCAAGCAGACGGGACGGTCAATTCCGGATCCTGGAATTCGAACCAGGGAATATTAAATGGATTGGGGACATCATATCCGATAAAGCGCGCATCCAGGAGATCTTCAAGGACCACGGTGGGCATCCAGATCTGATCAAAAAGCTTGGGAAGCCACTCCAGGATACCGACCCGATAGAGATAGATAACCGGGGAGACGCTGCAGGCAGCCCTATTCACGCTGGTTCTCCAACTCGTTCAGCTCTGCCTGCAGGGGAAAGACCTTATAAAAGCCCAAATTCAAAAGGAATTCCACGTGATTGATCCCCGCCAGTTTGGCGGCACGCTCCGACGACAAACGCAGCGACCCGTACAGCTTGGCGGCGACCAGGATGCGCAGCTCTTTCCAGATGGGAGCATCGCCTTTGGTCAGTGGTTCCCGGGATAAGGTTTCTTCCTCCAGGGCCTGCTCGGCGGGAGATTCCTCAACAATTGCGCCCGGATCGAGCGCGTCGGTTGGTTTGGGATGCTTGTATCTGACCATATCAAAATTGACCTGTGTGAGTTGGGTATCACAGGCATGACTTTATATTATTTTACCCTTACTTTCTCCTGCGGAATATATTAAACATAAGACAACCTTCGGCCGGTGTCCGCTGGCCTCGCCCGACTCCGGCCTACCGGTTGCAGCCGCAGGATATCCAGACTCCAGGCGGATAGTTCAGCCCGACATCAGCCAATCCAGAAGCGTTGAGACCCGGTCCGTTTGCTCGGCGATATTCTGGGCCCCTTGATCGCCGCGCGCCCTCCGCCATAGTGTTGCGCCATGCCGCAGCAGCCCGTCCTGAATGCGCGCGGGATAGTACAGGAAAATGCGCCACGAATTAGCGGGCGCAGGATATTGGAGCGCCATTGTTTCACGCGAAATAAAGAGACGATCGCGAGCCATCGCCAGTTTGCTGCCTAATCCTTTCAGCCTCCACATTCGTGCAACATTGAGCTGGTTTATATCCCCCTCGGCGGACGGGGCAAGGATTTGTTCCCGTGCCTGCTCGAGATAGCATTCGTCGAAACCCTCCGGTCGGAGCGAAATGAGCCAATCTGCAGGCACAGCCACTCCCAGCAGCTCCCGCGCCAACCGCAAAATCACATAGATCGCACGAAGGTGACCCCACTGCCTGGCGCGTGTGCCTATTCCCTGCCAGTCCAGCTCTGCTTCCCAGCGTCCCACCACCTCACCGATGTCGCATAACATCCGGGTACGCATGTCAAATGCATGCACAGCTGTATGCAGGCAGAGGTGCAGCAGCAGGTCTTCGGGACAGAGCGCTAATGCCGGGGATTGGGCCAGCGTCACGTGTTGCGCCCTGCTCCATAATTCATCCATGTCAATCTGCGATGAATAACTGGGATCAAGGATCGCCCAGTGGATTTCCACCAGAGGACCGCCTCCGGGGAGCGCGTACTGAAAATGATGATTATCCGGAGAGATTACGCGATGGTACTGCTGTGGTATGCAGCCCGCCGCCAGCAGTTCATGTTCGACTCGCAGTAGGTCATCTTTTCTTACCAGCAGGTCAACATCCTCCATGGTCCGAAGCCCAATATCGCCATACACTGCCTCGGCCAGATACGCTCCTTTCAGCACGATCAGCGGGACATCCCTATCTTGCAAAAGTCGTAAGAGTTTGGCCAATTGTTGATACCAGCGCAAATTACGCAGCGTGTTTTGTCGATATATCCGCTTCAATTTCTCAGCCGCATCGCCGGGCAGGGCAATATTCAATGATCTTATGTGACGATAAAGAAGCGTGGCAACATCCTGCTTTTGCGCCAATTCAGTCACCTGGCTCCATGTCTCGGCTGAGACGTGTGCCAGTTGTTCCGCTCGTGCGGCTTCGTCTGCATAGCTGAGGCAGGCAAGTAATATCGAGGTCGCGGTTGGATCCAAGGTCATCTCTCTTGATAATATTGCGCCTGGGCGCGATAGAGGCGTGCATAGCGCCCGTTTTGCGCCAGCAGTGCTGCGTGCGTGCCGCGCTCGACGATGCGTCCCTGTTCCATCACAAAGATGCAATCCGCCATCTGTACCGTAGAAAAGCGGTGGCTGATGAGGATCGCGCTGCGCCCTTCGAGCAGGTCGCGGAGGTGTTGAAACAGCTCCGCTTCGGCAAGCGGGTCGAGCGAACTAGTGGGTTCATCCAGGATAAGGATGCTCGCCCGACGCCAGAAGGCGCGGCCCAGGGCGATCTTTTGCCACTCGCCCACGCTTAACTCCTGTCCATCTTGAAACCAGTGGCCGAGCATTGTATCGTAGGCCTGCGGCAGGCGGCTGATCACCGCATCTGCGCCGGAGCGGCGGCCAGCTTCGGCGATGCGCACCCGGTCGGGCGGCGCTTCGACATTACCGAGCCAGATGTTCTCCCAGGCCGTGAGGGCATAGTCGACATAATCCTGAAAGACGACGCTGATCTCGCGCCGCCACTGGACGGGATCCAAGTCGCGCAGGTCAACGCCATCCACGGTGATGTCCCCGCGCGTTGGATCGTACAAACGGCAGAGCAGTTTGACCAGCGTGGTCTTACCCGAGCCATTTTCACCGACCAGGGCGATCACCTGTCCCGGTTCCAGCGCTAGGTCAATGTCGCTCAGCGCTGCTTGATCGCGGCTCGGATAGGTAAAGCCGATATGGTGGAAGGTGATGCCGCGCGGCATCGGCTGCGGCACAGGGCGCGGCTGCGATGGCGCAGCAATTTCGGGTGCCAAATCGAGGAACTGGTACAGGTTGGTCAGGAACAGATTATCTTCGTACAGATCGGCGAGGGCGCGCAGGGCCGCCTGGAGGAAACCCAGGCCGCTTTGAAATCCTAGGAAATACACCACGAGGTCGCCGAGCGTGACCTTGCCCCCCACCGTCTGCAGGGCGATCCACGCCAGCGAGCCATAAAGGGCGGCGACCGCCAGTGCCTGTGCCAGCAGATCAAAGAACACGCGGCTGCGCGAGAGCGCGAGTCTGCCCGCGCACACCTGTTGTTGCAGGTCATGGTAGCGCGTTTTGAACAGTGCACCTAGATCGAATAATCGAAGTTCTTTGGCGAAGAGCGATTCAGTAAGAATGGCGTGATAGTACCAGGCCCTGCGTTCCTTCTCGGTTTGTGCCTGGTCAAAACCATAAAGGCGGCGGGAGTACCTCAAACGCACCAACACACCCGGCAGGGCGGCGAGGAACAAAACCACGACCAGCAGCCAGTTGAACGAGAACAACAAGCCGAGGATTCCGAGCAGGGAAATTCCGTTCTGCGCAACTTGGATCAGCCCGTTGACGATGTGCGTAGGACGATACGGGGCTTCCTGTTGGGCGCGGTGCAGGGTGTCGTAGTAACTGGGGTCCTCGTAGTAGGCGAGGTCCACCGCGATGGACTGCGCATGCAGGCGGTCGGCAACGGCGTCCGTCACCTGCAGGGACTGGGCTTCGGAGGCATACTCGCCGAGCGAGCGCGTCAAGGCGCCGATTAGCGCAACGCCGCCGGCGAGCAGGATCCAGAAGACGACCGGCTGGAAGGCACTGGCCGTGTGGGGTGCAGCAAGGCTGGACGAGACAGCATCCAGCAAACGCTTCATCATGTAAAGCGCCGTGAGCGGCAGCGCCCCTTGCACAAAAACCAGCAAAATGTTGACGAGCGTCCAGCGCGGCGCGGTTTGCCAGACCAAGCGCAGGGCGCGTTTCAGTTGCAGAGCGGTTTGGAGGGGACTGCGGAGAGGGGTTGGTTTTTCCACGGTCTATTTCGCTATCGCCACGGCACGGGCGTGTGCCACCTCGCAAAAGTACGGCGTTGCCCCATCCATCGCGCCGGTCTCGAGGTGGGCGTGCGCAGGACACCACAAGCACAGGTTGACAAGCGCACACTTGCGGCACGACTGCAAGAACTCCGGCCGCTGCGAGCGCAGGTCGCGCACACGCGGCACAAGCGTTTCCCAGGCCTCGCGCAAAGGCGTCTCGCGCAGGTTCACGGTTGTGCCTGGCGCCCACAGCGACGAACACAGCCGGTAGGTACCGTCGTAGCCGAGGTTGAAACTGCCATCGCCCGCTCCACAGTGGAACAGATGGTCGCAACCGAGGTGGGTGAAATCCTGGTTGATGAGCATACCGCAGCTCTTTTGCAAGGCGCCGAAACGCTGTTCATCGGCGCGTTCGAGTGCGACGATCTCTTCCGGCGTCAGGCGCTCCCGCCGGATCTCCTCGTTGCGATCCACATCCCCGTCAAAGCGCAGGTGTAGCTGCGGATCGAAGCGGTAATAGTCTTTGGTGCGGGCGCGACCGAACGCAGCAATCGCTTCCATATCCTCCAGGTTCGAGCGCAGCGCCATCGCCTTCAAGCGCACGCACACACCGGCCTCGAAGAGCGCATCCAGCCCGCGTTTGAAGGCGGTGAACGAACCGGGACGGCGTGTGACGCGCTCGTATGATAGGCGCGACGCGCCGTAGATCGTCACTTCGATGTCACGCGGCGGGTACTTTTTGAAGAGCGCGATATGCTCGGGACGAATGGTCGTCGCGTTGGTGAACACCGAGACGAGCAATCCTTTTCGCTTTAACATCATGTACACATCCGTAAAATCGTCGCGCAGCAGCGGCTCACCCCCGGTGATGAGACACCACACCGCGCCCAATTCCACGGCCTGGTCGGCGATGTGGACGATTTCGGCCAGAGAAAGCTCGCGCCCTTGGGCGGCTTTATCGTTCGCCGGCAGGTTGATACAGCAGTGACGGCAGTTGAGGTTGCAGCGGGCGGTCAGTTCCAGGTCGAACGAGAAAAGGGCGCGCTTGCTCTTCATCTTGTCCCACAGGGCAAAGTCCTGAATTTCAAGTGTCCTGGTCATGGATTGATCCCTTGAAATGACATCCCATTACGCGCCAGGATCGCCTGCGCTTGACGGATGAGCGCCTCATCCAGCCCCACGCCGCGATAACGCACCCGCACCTGCATCTCGTCAATACACCAGCCTGCACCGTGCGGACAGCCTTCGGGATGCCAGTTGATCGTTGCCGAGGCTGCCGGAGGGCGCGCTTCGTTCAAGTGCAGCGCCAACAACCAACGTGTGACCGGCTTTCCCTGCCACGATGTCTGTGATAAAACGAACGTTTCGGGCAAAATCTTGCGATAGAGATCATGCGACTGGTTGGCGGTCAGCGGCACGCGCACGACGAACGAAAAACGCGGTTGCGCGATTCTGAACCAAACCGAGGCGATGTACCGATACCACGCCCGGCATTGGAGTCCACCGAGGCGTTCGATCAAGCGCGGCTGCACCTCCCCCTGCCACCATTCCCAAGCTGCGGCGCGCCAGGCGGCCACGCCGCGCAAAGGCTGAAGATGCAGCGGCTTGTGCAGCCCCCGCCGCTCGATCCCGGTGACAACCCCCAAAACGTCGTTGGCATACATGGGGCCATCGCTCCCCTGCCGGGTGCGGTCAGGGCGCGTCAGGATATACAGCTTGCCCTCACGCGTGCCCTTGGCGACCACCCGATGTCCGAACAGTAAATGATTGCGCCGGAAAACAGCAATGTCACCGACCTGCACCTGCTCCAGGATGCGCGCTTCGATGTGGAGCACATCGCCCGGTTGGATGCATGGAAACATGCATGTACCCTGTGCGTGGAAGGTGACCTTGCCGTGTTCTGCCAGTACACGACCCAATTCCGGCGAGACGATTGCCAGGCTGCGATTGCGCACCATGGGCGGCGTTCCGGTGACAGGCGATGTGTCGAGCGTACAAATCGATCGATCGACAGCATACTGGGGACAAGAGGTGATGGAGCAATTCATCTCGTCTAATGGACCACCACCATCTTGCGCCGCACCAGCTCGCCCACCAGGCCGGTGACATCACGCTGGATTTCGGCGGTAGGCGCGCCATATTCGTTAGCAAGTTCAGTGGCAATTTGGCGCAGAGAGCGCACACCGTCCAGCCTGCCCCAAATCTCTTTGCCGGTGTCATTCAGCGTGTAAAGTTCATCTTCCAGGTCACCAATGCCAGCTGCAAGCGGGACGAGGATGAGTTCGCCTTCTATCTCGCGCGCCACCACATCATCGGATGCCGCGCAGATCATATCGAGAGTCAGTGAGTCAGCCATTTTCTCATTCATATAAACTCCCTGCCCACAGGAAGGATGGGAAGAAGAGGGTGATTAAACTCGTCCTTTAGCCTTCCTCCTTGACAAACCGAGCCACCCTCTCCCGTGACTCCTCGCGTTCGATTTCCCAGGCGTGTTCGTCCGCGCCGAGCAGGCCTAGATCGCGCGCCTGGGCATGTGCTACCTCGCACAGATATTCGACTGGCGTGTCGAGCGTCCCGTATTCTTGCCACGATCTAGCCGGGCATTGCTCACACAAGCCTTTGAGGAAACAGCGCGCACAGCGTTTCAAATAGTCTGGGTCCGTCGCCTGCAGTTCGCGAAGGCGAGGGAAGAATTCAGTGAGGGCGTAACGAAGGGGCAGATCCTTGAGGTCGCCCCCATCGGGGCAGGCATTAGGCACTGATCCGACACCCTTATGCAAGTCGTACACCATCGCCGGGTGGCGCAATCCCATGCACATCTGCGCGTTGCCGTAGGCATCGATGCACGCGATGCGCCCTGCGCTGCAATTGAACAGTTTGTCGCCGGTCGGTCCCATGAATTTCCCGGCAAACTCGCGCATCTCCTTGACGTAGTGTGGATTGCGATTCAGCATCGAGACCGTCTCGGCGGGTGAAAGGCGCAGGGTTTGTATGAACCTATTTTTCGCCGGGTTGTCGCGCCGCCCCCGCAATTCGAAGTTCATCGCATACCCCGGCATCTGTTCCATATGCGGCAAGGTCGCAGCGAACGCTTCAAACTCGGCCATCTCAGGGCGGTTGGACGGCAGGATGCTTTGCTTGACAATGAAGGGGACGTTATGCGCACGCAGTAACTCGACGCCGCGCCAAAAATCGGCGAACGCGCCGCACGAAGCAACAGCGGCATCGTAGGATTCGGGATGCATCCCGTAGACCGTCACCTCGATCGCACGCCCGAGCGGGATCCTAGCGAAGAGCTGCGCCAGCTCCGGCGTCATCCGCCGCGCGTTCGTGAAGAGAAGGACGTACATTCCCAAACGCCGGGCAAAGAGGTACAGCTCCACGAAATCGTCGCGCAGGAGCGGCTCGCCGCCGGTAAAACGGATGGTAAGACAACCCAGGTCGGCAGCTTGCCTCAAAATATCTTTGACGAACGTGGTGTCCATCTCGCGGGCGCGCACGTTCGCATCGCTTTCGGGTTGGTTGATGAGGCAATGGATACAGGCATTGTTGCACCGCTCGGTCAGTTCAATGTCCACTTGACCAAGCAGTGCCGCCCGCCGCGGGATTTGGTCCTGTTTCAGCTTGACCACATAGGTTGGTTCGGGCATCGGCTCCTTTAATTTCTAATAAAGCTGGCTCCATTCACCGCGGCGGAAGACAGAAAAGCAGAAGGGTGTAGCGTTTATCCTCCTGCTTCAGTACCAGCGCCGTCATTTGTCCATGTGCTCGCGAGGCACGAACATAGGCGACGTCACAACAACACTATATGGCGATGCAGCTACATCAGGATGGAGCCCTTTCATTTTGCTCAGCACCGGGTGCCGAAACATCCTTTACGGATTTCCAGGTGACAAAGGCCTTGGATCAAGAAAAGGAAGGCTAACTGGTCCCACTTAATTTGCAGGACATGGCTGACGCGCCACATGAGACTGATGGGCCTACAATACTCACGGTCTTACACGCAGTTAATACCACCTCCTCCGGTTTGCTGCGAACCAAGACAGTCAGCTCGGGCTTTACCCACGCTTTCTTCGGTTTCTGCTTTTTCATTGGATTACTCCTTCACTCACGATATAGACACCGATCTTTCCTCTTAAATTAATTGGAGTGTACCCAGGTAGTCAATTAATCCAGTGTTTTGGGTTTGAACCGTCAACGGTGGGCATTCTGGATTAGAGGGCAGGTGAGCTAACTATTCCCGTTCATGTTGCATTTTTTTCCGCCACCCGAATGGCACCCACCTCCAGCACTGTTTGGGCCAGCCGAAGCTGCCAGCTTACATGCAGTCAGCACTGACTCCTCCGGCTTGCTGCGCACAAGACGATCAATTCAGGCTTTACCCACGCTTTTTTCGTTTTTTGCCTTGTCATTGGATTTCTCTCTGTGGTATTGGTAAAGATACCAATCTTTCCTTTAATTATATGGATTACATCTAACAATACCTTCGCCAAAAATGAACTGACGAAATAGGGCTTTTCGGATAAAGTTGAGGTCTCACCCAACAACTTATGCCGAGAAGCCCATGACAGACATTCTAGCACTTTTACAATGCATAGCA
>JBEKFY010000029.1:0-47908 GCA_050013095.1 Anaerolineales bacterium
CGGGACGGCTTCGCCGCCGAGGCGATGATGAGCGCCCTGCAGTCCGGGCATGCCGGCTGCTGCACCCTGCACGCCCGCTCGCCCGGCCACGCCTTCGAGCGCATCGCCAACCTGATGGGCATTGCCAAGCAGGTGCCGGTGCGGGACGCCTACATTGCCACCGCCGAGAGCATCGACTTCATCGTCCAGATCAGGATCATCCAGGAGGTGCGGCGCGTGACCGAGATCGCCCGCGTCGAGAAGGAGCTCAGGGATGGCCGGCCCTGGTGCACGCCTGTCTTCCGCTTCGATGAGAGTTCCCCCGTGGATGCGCCGCGCTGGGAACGCGTGAGCGCGGCCGAGGCAGGACAGGAATAAGAACTGCGCTTACCTGCCCGATATCATGGGCGAAAGAATGAAATCTGGCCGATTTTCTATTAAAAGTCCACTGCAAGCCAAATATCACCTATAACGACGCAGCAGAAGTTGCAATATGCTACGGGTGGATTGATAGCCAAGTGTGCCTATCGGCCATGAAGCGTGCAAGCAAGATTGTCTGACATTACTTCAAGAATGCCGTGCCAAGAAAGTACAAACGCCTATTAGTCAAAGCAGTAAAAGTTTGTACAATTAAACTTGGGAAGGAGAAAACGGTCTCATTAAGTAGCGGCCCTCACTTTGTCGGCTCTCTGCGGTCTGCAACTTCAACAGTTTACCTTACGGTTAACCTGCTCATTCGGGCAAAGTCATGGATTTACTAAATTCCGCTCGAATGACCCGACAGGTTAAGTTCGTTCTATTCGCCCGTAGCCCCACATCCTGACAAGGCCCCGCCCTGCCACTAACACCAACCCACAGGCCAAGCAATCTCTAAGGGAAAGGACGGATCTATGATAACTCTCGTTATGGCTGATGAACATCCGGCAACAAGGGCAGGCCTACGTGCAGTTCTTCGCAAAGCTCCCGACATTCAAATTGCAAGTGAGACGCAGGATGGCTTTGAAGCCGAGAAACTAGTCGAACAGCACCAGCCGCGTATCTTGCTTTTTGATTTGGAGATGCCTGGTCCCCGACCGGCGGAAACAGAAAAATAGTTGCGCGCCCATTGTTCTGAAACGATTACGCTTGTACTCACGGCCCATGATAGAGATGTTTATCTGTCCAACATGATGGATGCAGGAGGTATCGGGGTATCTTACAAAGAACGAATCGTCAGAGTGGAAGCTCAACGGATGAGATCAGCAAGCACAGGAATGAGCATTGATCCTGGGGGAGGCATCAATTTAGGGTTAGTAGCTTCATCGCATTTCTCATTGAAATTCCCTCAGGAGAGAGTTTTTACGCCCCGCGCTGACAAGAGGCTGCGCATAGCATTATTTCCTGATGGATAAATTGTGATAGAGCTACTATTATTATTCACTACGAAGCATGCTATCTTTATATTAAAGTCGCTCGAGTAGTCTTGACTGATTCTGCCGACATTGTTCTTCTTCATTGCGGACACCTTCTTGTGCTGATGGCAGAAGGTGTTTATTGTTTAACGGGATTTAAGGATCGATTCGCAAGTTGAGCAATCATTGAGTGAAAAAACTCGAGGTGCTCATGAAAAGCAGTGATAAAACCCAACCCGATCGAGGAGTGAGAAAGAAGAAACCGAGCGTTCATACTACCCGAGTGAGGCAGGGTGGAGCGTCCCCCAAACCAAAAGCGTCTGCCCGCGGTTCGGGAGAAGCAGCCTTGCGCAGTTCTGAAGAGAAATTCCGTCAGCAATTTGCAACCGCGGAAGACGGCATCCTTCTATTAGATGCTCAGAAGGGGGACACTACCGAGAGCAGGCGGGCGGAAGCGCATCTCCACAAACTCAATCGCACCTATGCAGTGTTGAGCGAAGTCAATCGGACCATCGTGCGCGTTCGCGGGCCGCAGGTCTTGTTCGATGTCGCCTGCCGTATCGCCGTGGAGAAGGGCGGCTTCCTCATGGCGTGGATCGGCCTCCTTGACCCGCAGACGAAGCGGGTGAACCCTGTTGCACACGCGGGCAAGACCGATGGTTATCTGGAAAAATTAAACATCACGCTGGACGACAGCGAACATGGGCGTGGACCCATTGCCACCGCACTGCGCGCTGGCGAGCATATCGTGGTGAATGATATTGCAGACGACCCAAGCATTCTGACGCGCGCCGACGCCCTGCTCCTGGGATACCGAACAATGGCCGCATTTCCGCTCATCGTTGCGGGCGAGGTGCGCGGCACGCTCAACCTGTATTCCTCCGAACCCGATGTTTTCAATGACGACGAGCTCAAACTTCTCGACGAAATGGCGGCAGACATTGCCTTCGCTATGGAATTCACCGAGCAGGAGGACCAGCGACGGCAGGCTGAACTATTGTTACGTGAAAGCCAAGAACGGTTTCAAACCCTTGCCGGGATTTCTCCCGTTGGGATCTTTCGTACCGACCCAAATGGCGCCACTACCTATGTTAACCCGAAATGGGGCACCATCTCCGGATTATCCTTTGCCCAGGCGCTGGGAGATGGATGGCTCAACGCGGTTCACCCCGACGATAAAGAAGATCTAAGCAAAGGCTGGCAGGAGTCAACCAAACTAAGAAAAGCATCTTTTTCGGATTATCGTTTCGTGCGCCCGGACGGGACGGTTGCCTGGGTGATGGGACAGGTGGTTCCCGAAATGAATTCCGAGAATCAGTTAGTCGGTTATGTGGGCACGATCACCGATATCACCGAGCGCAAGCGGGCGGAGGCGGCGCTGCAAGCCAGTGAACGCCAACTCTCCCAGATTTATGCGAGCATTTCTGATGTTCTATATTATTTGGCGGTTGAACCGGATGATCGTTTTCGCTTCATCTCGGTCAATTCAGCGTTTCTAACCGCGACCGGCTTAACGGAAGACCAAATTATCGGCAAGCTGGTTCAAGAAGTTATTCCAGAACCCGCTCAAGCTTTGGTTCTTGGAAATTACAAGGAAGCCATCCGGACAAAAAAGGCGGTTGGCTGGGAAGAAGTTTCTGTCTATCCGGCCGGCAAAAAGTACGGCGAGGTTTCTGTCACGCCGATTCTGGATGCCAACGGAAACTGTTTCCGTCTCATTGGGATCGTGCACGACATCACTTACCGCAAACATGCCGAGGAGGAAATCCGCAAACTCAACGCCGACCTCGAACAGCGTGTCAAGGAACGCACCGCGCGCCTCACTGCTGCCAACAAGGATCTTGAATCTTTTTCGTACTCTGTTTCACACGACCTGCGTGCGCCTTTGCGGGCGATCAACGGATTTGCATCTATCATCTCCCGCCGCCATCGCGCGGAGCTGGACGAGGAAGGTCAACATTACGTGGACAACATCGTCCAAGCCAGCGAGCAGATGGGGCATCTGATCGATGACCTGCTCAACTATTCCCGCCTCGGACGGGAAGGCATTCGCCATGTGCCTGTTTCACTCGCAAGTTTGATGATCGAGATTCGCAAGAACATGCAAAGCCGTCTGGAAGAAATTCATGGCACGATTGAAATCGCAGAGGGTTTGCCCACCGTCATTGGCGACCAGACCTTATTAAATCAGATCTTCACCAATCTATTGGAGAATGCCATCACCTTCCACAAACCGGACCTGCCGCCGATAGTGGCGATCACCTGGCGAATCGAAGACGATCAAGTCATCGTTCAAGTCAGCGATAATGGCATTGGCATTCCCGCTGAATATCAGGATAAGATATTCATTATGTTCCAGCGCCTGCACAGCGAAGACGAATATCCGGGAACGGGCATTGGGTTGGCGAATGTGAAAAAATCCGTTGAATTGCTTGGCGGAAGTGTGTGGGTTGAATCAAAAGTTGGGGAAGGCAGCACGTTCTTCGTCCGAATGCCAAAGGAGTAACACCATGGAAAAACCTGCTCACATCCTATTGGTGGAGGACAAACGCATGGACATTGAGTTGACCCTCGACGCTTTCAAGGAGGCGCGGCTCAAAAACACAATTCAAGTCGCCAAAAACGGTCAGGAGGCGCTCGACTATGTTTTCGGGCGCGCTCAGTATGCTGACCGCGAAACCTACCCCTTCCCCAATCTCGTTCTGCTAGATCTCAAATTGCCCGGCGTGGATGGCTTTGAAGTTCTGCGTCAGATCAAATCCACGCCGCTCCTTAAACGCTTGCCCGTTGTGATCCTGACCTCCTCCAAAGAAGAGGGCGACCGTGCGCTTTCCTATGACATCGGCGCGAACAGCTACCTTGTCAAACCTGTTTCCTTCGACGGCTTTTTGGGCGTAATTCGACAAATTAATGGATACTGGCTGACGTTGAATGTTGGCCCGCCGGAGAATGACTTATGAATCAACCCATTCGTGTTCTCTATGTGGACGATAATCCGCTCGACCGCGAACTGGTGCGCGACGCGCTGGAAATCGAACATGGCGGATTCCAGGTGACGGAAGCCGCCTCACGTGCCGACTTTGAGTCTGCTCTCGCGAATGGGGAATTTGATATTGTCCTGAGCGACTTCAACATCCTCGGTTTCGAGGGCTTGCAGGTTCTTGAAGCGGTTCATGCCAAGGACCTGAATCTGCCCGTCGTCCTTGTAACCGGCACCGGATCCGAACAGATCGCCGTGGAGGCCATGCAGGGCGGAGCGGCGGATTATATTATCAAAAAACCCAAGCATATCCAGCGCCTGCCGCTCACTATCCATGCCGTACTCGAAAAAAAGCGACAGGAAGATGCACTGCGCGATAGCGAGGAGCGTTATCACAGCCTGTTTGAGGACTCGCCGGTATCGCTCTGGGAGGAAGATTTCTCGGCGGTGAAGCGGTGTGTTGAAGACCTGCGCAAGCAGGGTATCGCGGATTTCAGGGCTTATTTTAAAAGTCACCCGGAGCAGGTTATGGATTGTATGAAACAGATCAAGGTCGTGGATGTGAACCAGGCCACCATGAAATTGTTCGGGGCAAAGAGTAAAACGGAAATCATGAATAATCTGACCTTGATCCTGGGTGAATACCGTGAGGGTTTGCAGGAAGAATTAGTAAATATCGCGGAAGGCAACTTCGTCTTTGAATGGAAGGGGACCAACTATACGCTGTCCGGGGACAAGCGGGTGGTCGACATGCGCTGGTCGGCTGCCCCGGGCCATGAAGATACTCTGGACAAGATTCTCCTATCGATGATTGATGTCACTGAGCGTAAGCAGGCTGAGGAGGAGCTAAAAAAGTCAGAAGGTAAGTTCCAGGCTATTTTCAATAACGCAAGCGACGGGATGTTTGTTGTTGATCTGAAGACTCAAAAGTTCTTCATGTGTAATACTATGTGTGCGAAAATGCTGGGCTATACTAAAAATGAGTTTTTTAATCTGGATATTGCCGATATACATCCTGGGGAGGACTTGCTTTTTATAAACGAGCAAATCGGGAAGTTTAGCAGAGGAGAAGAGGGTATTCGTAGTGACATTAATTTCAAGCGAAAAGATGGAAGTATTTTTGCATCAGATCTTAGCCCTGCCCTTCTAACGATTGACGAGAAGGAATATTTACTTATTAATTTTAAAGATATCACCGAGCGCAAGCAGGCCGAGGAGACCCTGGCGCTCCGGACCAAAGAGCTAGCCCTGCGCAACGAAGAGCTCGGCCGCTTGTACCGCGCCTCCGGGTCCCTCCTTTCCAGCACGCCTTTTGAACTTCAAAGCCTGGCGACAACCATCGTCGATGTTGTCCTGAAGGAATTTGGGCAGGCCGATTGCAGCTTGATCATCGTCCAGAAGGATTCAAACGAGTTGGTACGCCTGGCGGCAGGCGGGCCCTATGCAGACCAGGTGAAAAACAAAAAGTTGACCCTCGATGGGCCGGGTCTGGTTCCACAAGCGATTAAGACCGGCGTGCTGATCCATTCCAATGACGTTCAATCGATCCCTGGCTTTATTCCAAATTGGGATGCGGCTCAATCGGAATTGACCATCCCGCTCAAGGTGGGTAACACCGTGATCGGTGTGATTGATATCCAGAGTTCGGAGCCGGACGCCTTCAAACCAGATGACGAACGTCTGATGTCCACTTTTGCCGAACGGGCCGCATTGGCGCTTGAGCATGCCCGCTTGTACGCCCAGACCGAGCAGCGCATGCAGAATCTGAGCTCCCTGCGTACCATCGATATTGCGATATCCAGCAGCATGGACATAAATCTCACTATGGGGATCCTGGTGGAGCAAGCGATCCAAACCCTGGGTGTCCATGCGGCTGATGTGCTGATTTTCAATGCCACCTCCCAGAGCTTCAAGTTCGCTTCCGGACGTGGTTTTCATACACAAGCCCTACAACATACCGACCTCCGTCTGGGAGATGGCTACGCTGGGCGGGCCGCGCGTGAACGGAAGGTTGTCATCATTCAAGATCTGGCCAGGAACACCGGGGGACTGAAGAGGTCGGCTGAATTCCTCCAGGAGGGGTTTTATACATATGTCGGGGTACCCCTGATTGCCAAAGGTCAGGTGAAAGGGGTGCTGGAGATCTTCCAGCGCGAGCCACTCGAACTGAATCAGGAGCAGCGCGCCTTCCTGGAAATGCTGGCGGGTCAGGCGGCGATCGCGATCGACAGCGCGCGGCTCTTCGAGGACCTGCAGAGCTCCAACTCCGAGCTGATGATGGCCTATGACGAGACCATCGAGGGCTGGTCGCGGGCCATGGACCTGCGGGATAAGGAGACCGAAGGTCACACCCAGCGGGTGACCGAACTGACCCTGCGGCTGGCGAACAGCATGGGCTTTGGGGCTGAGGAGCTGGTCCACATCCGGCGGGGCACCTTGCTGCACGATATCGGCAAGATGGGCGTCCCGGACGACATCCTGCGCAAACCTGGACCTTTGACCGACGAAGAATGGGTGATCATGCGCCGCCATCCGCAGCTGGCATACGACATGCTCGCCCCAATCTTTTACCTGCGTCCAGCAACCGACATTCCCTACTGCCACCATGAGAAGTGGGACGGGACAGGTTACCCCCGGGGTTTGAAGGGTGAGCAGATCCCGCTGGCGGCACGCATCTTTGCCGTGGTGGATGTTTGGGATGCGCTCTCCTCCGACCGGCCTTACCGGAAAGCCTGGCCGGAGGACAAAGTCCGACCGTACATCCAGGAGCAGGCAGGTAAGCACTTTGACCCGCGTATCGTTGAGATCTTCCTGAAGGAGGTATCCAGTGTCGAATGAAGAGGGCTCTTCCCTGACCCAAACCCTGCAGCGCTCCCTGATCGAGCTCACCCCGGCTTATGATGCCACGATCGAAGTTTCCGACGCGCCATGGATCTGCGCGAGAGGGAGCCTGTGGGCCACACATCCCACTTGTGGACCAAGAGGCAAACCGCAGTGAACTTTCTAGCCAATCTCGAGAAACGAAATAAGCTCTTCTTGATAATCGTCGGATTTGCGCTCATCGGCGTTGTCGGCGTGCTTGACTTCCTGACGGGTGAGGAATTCGTATTATTGTTGTTCTATTTGATTCCCATTTCTCTAGTCACCTGGCTTGCAGGCCGACGGGGCGGAATGGTGGCCTCTCTTGCTAGTACCTTTGTTTCGCTTGTTGCCGATGTGGCAGGTGGGCATACCAACTCCCAGCTGGGCATCTATATATGGAATACTCTCATCATATTCAGTACCTTTGTTATCTTCGCGCTCCTGTTGTCGGCCTTAAGACGAGCCATGGACCACGAGCGAGACTTAGCCCATATCGACTTTTTGACCGGGGCCGTGAATTCTCGTTTCTTCTTTGATTTGGTGAACATGGAAATCTACCGCTCCCAGCGCTATAACCATCCATTTACGATCGTCTACCTTGACCTTGACAACTTCAAGACCGTGAATGACAAGTTCGGACACATCACCGGTGACCAAGTGCTCCGGGCAGTGGCCAATCAGGCCAGAACGCATTTGCGGAAAACCGATGTGGTGGCGCGGCTGGGCGGCGATGAATTTGCGTTGCTCTTGCCAGAAACCAACCAGGAATCCGCGCAAGTTGTTATTTCTAAAATTCAAGGCGGCCTGTTAGTCGAGATGCAGCAAAGCAATTGGCCGGTGACCTTTAGCATTGGGGTATTGACGTGCACTGACGCGCCACCCTCACCAGACGAACTAATTAGACTGGCTGATGAGTTGATGTACTCAGTCAAGCATGGCAGCAAGAATGCAATCAAATTCTCCAATTACCCGGGCTGACCCCGGCATGGTGTGTCCTAGAAAATCGTCGTCTCGTCGAAATCTTATTAAAGGAGGTATACGATGCCGGATGAAGAGGGCTCTTCCCAGACCCAGACTCTGCAGCGCTCCTTGATCGAACTCACCCTGGCCTATGATGCCACCATCGAGGGCTTCGGCCGCGCCCTGGACCTGCGCGAGGGGGAGACGGTTGGCCACACTTCTCAGGTGACCGAGATGACCGTCGAGCTCGCCAGGGCGCACGGCATCCGCGGAGAGAATCTCATGCATATTAAACGGGGTGCGCTCCTGCATGACATCGGCAAGATGGGAATTTCGGAGCAGATCCTCAAGAAGCCCGGCAAACTGACGGAGGCAGAATGGGTGATCATACACATGCACCCGCAGAACGCCTACGATCTGCTCGCCTCCATTATCTACCTTTATCCGGCGCTGGATATTCCGTACTGTCATCATGAAAAATGGGATGGCACAGGCTATCCACGCGGCTTGAAGGGCGAGCTAATCCCGCTGGCGGCTCGCATCTTTGCCGTGATCGATGTCTGGGATGCGCTCACCTCCCCACGGCCTTACCGGGAGGCCTGGTCGGATACCCAGGCGCGCCAGTATATCCAGGAGCAGTCCGGGATACACTTTGACCCGGCGGTGGTGAAGAATTTCCTGAATATGAGATTTCAAAAAAGGCTGACGAAGCCGATCGTCAAGTAAGGGGTGTGGCATCCCCCGGTTCTCTCAGTTGGGGGGTATGTTCTTCGGTGGAGGGGCATCCTCTTTGCTTTCCCCTTCCCCCGATCTCACCTTTTTCGCAAAAAAAGATACGCCCCCCTCATTGAGCAGAATGACGCCACAATATCTGACATTCTGTTAAGTAAGCGCAGCTGTCAAGTCGCATTATTATAGAGGAGGATCAAGGCGATTTTTGCCCTGGT
Organism: Anaerolineales bacterium; assembly: GCA_050013095.1. GTDB lineage: Bacteria > Chloroflexota > Anaerolineae > Anaerolineales > Villigracilaceae > UBA877. The sequence goes on from JBEKFY010000029.1 coordinate 9,120, forward strand.
AATCGTGGTGGCAGCCCTTACAATGTGATCCGGCAGGAGGTCCTGGTCAAACTGTCGAGGCCAGATCCTGGGAGATATCGATTATCCGGCGGTGATCTTCTAGGTACGCCTCAGGTTGATTCATCACTCAATCGTTTTGCAGGATTCTAGATGATCACCTCTCCAGCACCTGTTGGATGGACCCCCGTGGTTAGGCGGAGAAGGCGTTCAGGTTTTGAGTTTTTCGATTTCGAGGATGGCAGTGGCCAGGTTGGCAAATTGCTGGGTTGTCAGGCTGTCCGGACGAGAGGCGATGGCCGTGGTTTTCGTTCTTTCGGCCATATAGAACAGCTCTGGAGCGGGGGTGATTGCGACGGTTGGAGGCTGACCCAGCATCTCCTCGATCTGGGACCAGTTCATCTGAGTATCCGAACGGATCCGGCTGACGACAACCGCCCGGATCGTGTGTTTATTAAATCCCAGGTCGGACAGATCGGAGATCATGGCTTTGGAATGGGCGACTGAACTGGCGGCCGGCTCGATCACCACCAGTACTTGGTTGCAGCTCGTGATCAGCTTCTGAGTTAGCGGCGGAAGGCCGGCCCCCAGATCGAGGACCAGATAGCGCGCCAGGAAGCCCAGGCGGTTGACCAGCGCTTCGAAGGCGGCGGTCGAATTGAGCAGGATGCCGTCCTTGGGATGGACGGAGCCGCAGAGTAGCTTGAACCCGTTTGAGTGGGTATACAGCGCCTCGCTGACCTTCTGGGGAGTGATGCCGGCCGGGTTGGCCTGCAGGAGCTCGGTCAGCTCCCGGGGGTCGTTTTCCCCCAGACCAGGGCCCATTGTGCCCATACCGGGTCGTAATTCGGCCACGATGACCTCTTGCTTGCTGGCATCCCGGATCGAGGCCCCCAGGTTCAGCGCCACGGTTGTGACCCCCAAACCGCCGCGTGCCGCCAGCACTCCGATCGTGAATGCCCGTTTCTCAGACAGGGTGGGACCGCCAGCGGCCTTTTCCTTGCCGGATCGTGCCAGCAGGGCTTTCACATGGGCATGCAACTCCGTGGGATGAGTGGGCTTGATCAGGTAGTCGTCCGCGCCGGCTTCGAAGCCGATGACCTTGTCATCCAGCTGGTTCTTGGCCGTGAACATGATGATGGGAATGTGGGCCGTGAACGAATTGGCCCGCAGGTGGCGGGCGACCTCATATCCGTCCATTCCGGGCATCATCACGTCCAAAAGGATCAGGTCGGGGCTTTCCGCCTCAGCCTGGGTCAGCCCCTGCTCCCCGTTCGATGCAGCCACGATCTGGTAACCCTGTTTCTGCAGCATCATACCGACCATCTTGAGGGTGGTAATGTCGTCGTCGATGATCAGGATCTTTTCCGCCATGGCCGAGTCCTCGTCGAAAGTCTAGCACAAAGGCCTTGTCGAGGCAAGTCAATCCATTTGTAAATCACGGTGTTACATAGACAATCTAGCAAAATTACCTCTAGGTCCTCGGCCTCCAGGCTGGAGCCGACCGAGTTGATGCGCACCAGCTTTTCGGCCGGGCCGAAATTTAGCTTGCCCAGCGCGGCCGCAATCGGCCGGCATGAAACTCGGGGCGGCCAGCTGGGCCGCCCCGAGTTATATTCAGGTGAACCGATTCTCACTTAGGCCGCGGGGCAAAAGATTTCATCGCCACCGCTAGGTCCCGCCTTATTCAGAAATGATTAGCTGTTCCTGATCGAAGCAACCGTGCAAACCAGGCCGAAAACAATGAAGAGAGCTGCGTAAGATATCACTACCGTGGCGCTGACCACATGGTGCATGATCACCGCTGTGAAGAACAGGCTGGCGATGAGAAAATACCCAAAGGCCAATCCGAGACGGTTCTTCTTGACACTGACCTGCGTGCGATTGATGCTGATTTGAGCCATAATGAATCTCCGATGATGCGACCAAAAATTGATGATAAAAACTGAGCTACCCACTGCTGTCTGATTGATCCGAAGTATAGAACAGATCACTCCCGAACTCAATGGTTAGGGCTTTACACTTCATCTACAGCTGGTTTACACTATTGCAAAGGGATCTTGGACCCTAGGGGACGTACTGCGGTGGTTTTTGTAACCCTTGTCTTTTATCCCGGCCAGATGGTTCGAGTTCTTCTGGCGACTTCGGTGATTTGGCGACCCAAATGGATCATGAAATGGGTTCATTAAATTCGCTAACTGGATGTGTTACATAAACCTTTTTCGAACGCCTATTGACTTTGACTTGTCATTTGTTATAAAATGATTGCAATAAGATCCCGGTAATTTTTCGTCAGTCCCACGCTGGTAGTTTTTAGCTGGGAGATCTTCGTTAGCACCGGGGCCCTTCCCCAAAACGGGGAGGTAAGCTACCGCATTAGTGCGGATCGAAGATCTCGTCCCGGCTCGAAAACCAGCGATTTGTTTTAACAAGAGCGGACCGGGGCGGGGGAATGGAAGACCGGCGATGCAGCCAAAATATACGATCCAGCTGAACACGCGCGTCGTCGCGACCGTACGGATCGCGGGGGCGGCATTTGCATTGGGGGCATTGGTCAGCTTCCTGAGGCATGCGGCCGAGGCTCTGCCTATCCAAGGGGGAAGGAGGAGTCCATGAATATTTCCCTGATCCTCTTTTTGATCGCCCTGCTCGCTGGGGTGCTTGTCTTCTTCCTGGGTGTGACCCTGGCCGGAGGCGCCGGCCTCTTCAGGACCCACCCGCAGAGGGCGCTGGGTGCTGCCGAGAAACCGGCCCCGCGCAACGAGGACGAGGCTGCGGCCCTCCCGCCGGACCCGCGCGATCTGCAGGGCCTGGCGAGGCAGCTCGTCGAGGCGGATCTCAAGATCCCGGTGCGCCGCTTCATCTGGCTCTCCGTGGGACTTGGCCTTGCCGGAGCCGCGGCCGGCTGGATCTTCTTCATCCCGGGAGTGCCGTCCATTGTTCTCGGGGCGGCGCTTGCCTACGCACCTTTTGCCTACCTGCGGGACCGCATCGCCACGCGCGGGGTGCGCCTGGACGAAGACCTGCCGGTCACCCTGGCGCGGCTGTCGGTCGGGCTGCAGACCCAGACCTCCATGGTGAAGATCTTCGAGGACGCCGCCCGGCACCTCTCCCCAACGAGCCCTCTGGCGGCGGAGCTCTTTCGCACCTCCCAGGAGATCGACACGGAGGGGCCCCTGTCCGCCTTCGGGAAGCTGGCCGCCCGCTCCCAGTCCGTCTCCCTTTCCAATACCGCCATGCTCTTGCAATCGCTCGCCCGCGCCGGCAGCCCGCAGCTCTCGGAGGCGGTCTCCGAATCGGCCGTGAATATCCAGCGCATGATCGAGGTGCGCAACCAGGCCCGCACGAAAGCCGCCCAGGCCATGCAGTCGGCCGTCATCCTGCCGCTCATCATGCTGTTCATCCTGGTCAGCCTCACCGCCGATCCGGCCGTGAGCGCCTCCTTCCGGGAGCCGATCGTCCAGGTCGTGATCGCGGCCGTGATGCTGGTCATGGGGGCCGGCTACCTCTTCATGCGCGACCAGGTCAGGAGGGTCGTCTGATGTTCTCCATTCTGCTTGTCTCCCTGCTCGCCGGCATCCTCGCCTTTTTTGTAGGGTGGCAGGTCGTCACGGTCATCAGCCACGATGCGGCCGGGAAGGTCCAGGAAGCGAACGCCCCCGCCCCGGAGGCGGGTGAGGCCGCCAAAAGGCGCCGGACCTTCAACACCCGGCTCGGTGCACTCTTCGGGCGCTTCCTCCCGGGCTACGTGCGCTCGCTCGAGCGCGACCTGTACTGGTCCGCCTTCCTGGTCCAGTACCGCAGGGGCGTGCGCTCGATCGTCGCCCGGGTCGAGGCGGACGATGCCTCCCGGGTGCTGGGGAGGCAGCTCCTCATGTCGCTGCTCCTGGCCCTGGCCGCGCTCTTTGCCTTCAAGGCTCCGATCTCCCTCGTGGCAGGCTTCGCCCTGGGCTGGTACCTGACCCGCTCGGACCTCTCCGGGAGGGCCTCGTCCGTCCGCAACCGCATCTCCCAGGAGCTGCCCGAGTTCGTCCAGCTGATGGCAGCCGAATCGGCGAGCGGCGCCGCCCTGGACGAGGTGATCCGGACCGCCTCCGGAGGCACCAGCATGGTGGCGAGCTGGGTGCGAGGTGTGCTCTCCCAGCAGCACGGCCGGTCGCTCCTGGCGCCGATCGGAGAGGACCCGGACGGCCTGCTGCACCACGCGGCCATGCAAAGCGGCCACCTGCCCCTGGCGATCCTGGCGATCCAACTCTCTTATGCCTCGAAACACGGCGTCCGGATCCGGCCGCTGCTGGAGGGCCTGGCACGCGGATACTCCAATGACTTTGTTTTATCGGCTTCGATCCGCGCCGAGAAGCTGGGCAACACGCTCGGCATGGCGACCGCCCTGTTCTACGCCATCCCATTCCTGATCGCGGTGCTGGTGGTGGTCGGGTACCCGCTGCTCAAGGCGTTGATGGGAGGTTAGCATTACGATGAAGGCGGAGCGTAAGCTGCGCGTGGATCCGTACATCCAGACGGTCCTGCTGGGAGCCGCCTGCGGGGGCCTGATCGCGCTCAGCGCCTGGCTGCAGCTCTGGACGAGCCTGCGTCTTCCGCACTGGATCTATTCAGCCCTGTTCGTGATTGGCGTTCTCGGCGTGGTGGCTTTTGGCTTCTTCCTGCGCCGCACCCACACCTGGATCTCGCGAGCCTGGATCGCCCTTGCCGTATTGGAGGCGGTCGGCCTGGTCTGTTTCTTCCCGGATGCCCTGGCCCCGGGCTGCGGGGGGATGCCGCGCGTCTTCGCGCACTGGGTCCAGAGCTGCAAGACGGTCTGCGGGCCGGTGCACTGCACCTGGTGGCTGCCCCTCTCGGACCCGCGCTGTGCCGGGAAACCTCACCTCCCGTGGGACGTTGGCTGCTGCATGCGCTACGGGCAGGACTGCAATACGGTCTGCAAGAACGTGTGGGTGGACGACCCGCCCACGGTGAAAGGCTCCATCTCCTGCGGGACGTCGGGCCACGGGGGCTGGTGCCGGGGAGGGGCGAGCCTGAGCCTCAGCGCCTCCGACCCGCAGGGCTATGCCACCACGATCAGCGGGGACATCAACGGGACCGGCTTCTCCTGCCCGGGCCCGACCTGCTCGCGGGGCCTGCCGGAGGGCGTGGGAACCGCCCATTTCCACGCCACCTCGGCCACCTCCAACCTTTCCTCTGCGACCGGCACGGTGAACTTCCAGGTGGACACCCATCCGCCTGCCCTGACCTTCGACATCCCCTCCCCGAACGGTTCGAACGGCTGGAACCGATCCCCGGTGACCGTATCCGCCTCGGCCACGGATGACACCTCGGGCGTGGCAAGTGTTTCCATCAACGGAGGGGGCAGCACGCTCACGGTCTCCTCGGATGGTATCCATACCGTGACGGCGGTCGCGACGGACAACGCCGGGAACACGGCGACTGCATCCGGGACGGTGAAAATGGACCGCACGCCGCCGGTCTTCTCGCCAACGCTATCCGGGACCGCGGGCTCAGGAGGCTGGTACCGTTCGGCGGTCACGGTGGCATCCGGTGCCGCGGATGCGACCTCGGGCCTGGCGAATGTGTCCCACGCGGTGGACGGCGGCGCGGCCACCTCTGGAAGCTCGGTCTCCGTCTCCGGCGACGGCAGCCACACCGTCTCTTTCCAGGCGACGGACAAGGCCGGCAATTCGTCCGCCTCCGGCACCGTGTCCTTCCGGGAAGACACCGTCCCGCCTTCCCTGAGCCTGGACATTCCTTCCCCGAACGGTTCGAACGGCTGGGATAGCTTCCCCGTGACCGTATCCGCCTCCGCTACGGACGCCACCTCGGGTGTGGCGAGCGTTTCCATCAACGGCGAGGGCAGATCGCTCACGATATCCTCGGACGGCACCCACACCATCACGGCGGCAGCGAGGGACAACGCCGGGAATACCTCCACAACTTCCGGGACGGTGAAGATGGACCGCACACCGCCGGTCTTTTCGCCTTCGCTCTCCGGCACACTTGGAGCCGGGGGCTGGTACACCTCGTCCGTAACGGTGAGCGCGGGGGCCGAAGATGCGACCTCGGGCCTGGCCTCCGTGCAGGTCTCCCTGGATGGAGGCGCGCTCTCCTCGGGGAACTCGGTCCTCGTTTCCGGTGATGGGACCCACACGGTCTCCTTCGAGGCTCAGGATGTCGCCGGAAACTCCTCCACGTCCGGGACTTTGACCATCCGTGTGGATACGACTCCGCCCGTGCTCACTGTGCATACGCCGACCGTGAATGGGGAGGGGGGCTGGTACCGCAGCTCGCCTCAGGTCGTGACCGCCAGCGCCGAGGATGCCACCTCGGGCCTGGCGCGCCTCGAGTCCTCTCTGGACGGCGGGACCTGGCAGGAGGCGAACATTGGGGAGGACACAGCGCAGGGAACGAGTACAGCCTCTGATTCTTTACAGGGGACGAGCACTTCCTCCATTTTCCCTCAGGAGACGGGCTCCTCAGCGGTTCCTCTTGCTCCTCTTGCTTCCGTGATGGTTTCCGGCGATCTGGACCACACCCTTGCCTTCCGGGCCGTGGATGCGGCCGGCCTCATCACTACGACGAGCGTGAACATCCGCATCGACACCACACCTCCGATATTGAAAGTCTCTGTCCCATCGCCGAACGGCCTGAACGGCTGGTATGACACCCACATCACGGCTGCCCCGGACTGCTCGGACGCCACCTCCGGGATCGCCTCCCAGGAAGTTTCCATGGACGGGCAGAGCTGGGCAGGCACCCTCATCCTTCCTGATGGCATCTATGACCTGCACGTCCGGGCCGTCGATCACGCCGGCAACCCCGCCAGCGCAGTCCTTCGGACCGTGAAGGTGGATGCCACCCCGCCGGTGAATGCCCTTATAACACCCCGCCCGACCGGTCTGAACGGTTGGTATGTAACTGTGCCGGTCACGATTAAACCGGCGGGCTCGGATGCCACGTCGGGGCTTGCCTCCCAGGCGCTCTCGCTGGATGGGAGTCGCTGGAATCCGGCCTTGTACTTGAGCGCCGACGGGGTCTACACCATCCACATGCGTTCCGAGGACACGGCCGGCAACCTCTCGACCACCCTGTCCCTTATCCATGTGGACACCACGCCGCCGCTCTCGTGGTTTGTGACCCCATCCGAGGGAAAGAGCACTGACGCCCGCGGCCTGCTCACCCTGGTCGGGGAGACCTACGATGCGACCTCGGGGCCGGCGAGCGCTATCATTTCGCTGGACTGCGGCCTGTTCTGTACCCGCACCTGGCTGGATCTCCCTCTGGATCCGAGGGGTGACTGGATCTACCCCTGGGATACGACGCAGACCTACAACGGCCGGCACGTCGTTCTGGTGCGCGCGCTGGATTTGGCCGGCAACGAAGAGCATACCGCCCAGGTTGTGGTCAACGTCCGCAACCCATTCAAGATCGTCATGAACCGGTTCCAATCGGTCTACTTCTGGCCGGCCCTCGCCCTCGGGGCGCTCATGGCGGTGCTCTCGGTGGTGGTCTATTCCGACGGGCGTCCGCGCGCCCTCCGCGAGCTTGGCGCGACCATGGACAGGATCATGAAGGAGAGGGCCCGCCTCCGCTTCCCGAATGATGAGGACTGATCCGTTCCAGAAAGGGAATTTTCCATGAACATGCTGGATGTCTTTCTCTCGGTCGTTGTGCTCGTTTCTGTGATTCTCTTTGGAGCCCTGCTGCTCGTGGGTAACGAGCGCCAGCGCAAGGCCATCCAGGCCATTGCCGACCAGGCAGCGCGCTGGGCCGAGCAGGACCTCTCCATCAAGCGCGCCCGGGGTTCGAAGGACGTCACGGTGGAGGACCCGCGTGCCTGGCTGGACCGGGTCGCCACGGGGATCTTCGGCGTCTCGCCCTCTCTGACGGAGCTCGTCCCCTGGAAAGGGCCGGGCGAGGCGGTGGCCATGGTCGCCACCTGCAGCGACGGGCGCAAGCTCGTCGTCACGCCCATGCCGGAGGGGCGTTTCCGCGCCGCGGTTCGGCCGAGGCGCTCCTGGGGCCGGGCAGCCTCGGCCCTGGCAAACGCCGAGGGTTCGATCCTGGGCCCAAATCCGAAGTCCGTGCCCGTCTACGAGCTCACCATCGTCACGGCCGGCACCTTCTTCGACGTGGAGGCTGCGCAGGCCTGGAAGAGGCTGCACGGCCAGGACCTGGGCGTGGACCGCATGGTGCTCTTTGAGGTGCCCGCGCCGCACGCCGCGCAGGCTTTGGATGGAAGCCGCATCGTTCATGTCTGGAGGAGCGCTTTTCGCTCTTTAACAGGACTTGGGGCACGCCGGTAGGCTCTGGGTGGCCTCGTGATTTTCGTCAGGTGACCTGGATGGATGGTTCATCCAGACAATCCGGCAGACCATTCTCCTGGATGGCCTTCCGAACTGTCTGGATGAACGGACCGCCTCGTCACGATCTTCGTGAGACGAGACCACCCAGATCCTATCCAAGACCGGGGTTTGATCCCGCGGGCGCGCGCCCCATCGGAAGGCCGGATGGAGAGTGTTCGGCCATGACTGTTTGAGAATGCACTTTTGATCTGGAGGTTAAGGAGGCTGTTATGAAGGAGCTGAATACCAGATTGCAAATCCTGCTGATCCGGGCCGGCCTCGAGCTGAAGGGCCTGGGAAGGAGAGACTCCGGCCAGAACACGACCGAGTACGGCGTTTTCATTGCCGGGGTGGTGGTCGTGGTGCTGCTCGTGGTCGGGATCTTCACCGGCGCCCTCAAGACCCTTTGGGAGAAGGTCGCCGCCCTGATCACCGGCCAGTAGCATTGGCGGGAGGCCGGGAAGTATCCGGCCTGCGGGCCGGCAGCGCGTCGCGCCCCGCCGGTCCCTGAACAATAAGGAGCCAGAGATGGCAGAAAAATCTTTGAGAAAGATGCAGGCTGGGCAGAGCTCGGTCGAGTTCGGCCTGCTGGTCGTAGCCATGATCATCATGTTCCTGGGGATGATGCAGTTCGGGCTGTACCTGTACGGGCTGAGCGTGGTCGAGAACGCCGCCAGGAACGGGGCGCGTGCCGGCTCGGTCGCCCAGGAGTGCCCGACCTGCCAGGCGGTCCAGGCCGCGCAGGCTTCCATGCAGGGTGCCCCGGTCCTGGCCGACCCGTCCTTTGAGATCCTTGCCCCGGGTGGGGTGGTGGGATCGGTGGTGGAGATCCGCGTCACGGCCCACATCCCGCTGATCGTCCCCGGCGGTGCCCTCTTCGGCCTGGAAAGCATCCTGAACGTCTCCTCCGAGGCGACCTTCCGGCAGGAGGGCTGGTAGCCATGTGCGCAGTCTCACTTGTGCGCCGGGAGCGCGGCCAGTCTACCGTCTTTTTTGCGTCGTTCGTGGTGATCCTGGCCGTCCTGACAGCCGTGGTGGTGGAGGTGGGACGCCTCGCTTACGCCCGCGGGGAGGTGGCCAAGGCCGCCGATGCCGCCGCCCTGGCAGCCGCCTCGCGCGTGGATATTGCCCAGTACCTCGACACAGGCCAGATCCTCTTCCTGCCTGATGTCTATGCTTATGCCCAGGGATTTGCCAGCGCGAACTCCGCCTACCTCGCGAGCCGCTCGATCCCCGTCTCGGTGAACGGCATCCGCCTCGACGATGCCACCCGGGTGGTGGCGGTGAGCGTGACCGCGGACCTCTCGCCGCTCCTGCCGTCCCTCCTGCAGGGGGGAGGCGTCGTCACGGTGACCGGCTATGCTCAGGCGCGCCTGGATGGGAGGTAGGGAAGGAAAGGTTGTATGTTATTGGGGTTGTTAACCGCCAGGTTAAGGGCTCCAGCCCTCCATGAAGGGTTTTTGCGAAAAATTTACCCGAGACTCATAGTCGCTTGGTTGCTGATTAACCCCCTTCTATGTGTACAGTTGTCTCTGGAGCAGTGTCCCGGTCGTACGGAAGACGCAAAATCACGACCGTACCTATCCCTTCGGTTGAGCTAATTTCTACGTTTCCACCAAACAGACGGGCCCGCTCTTGCATCCCAGCCACGCCCAGGTGGCCCTGCTGGACCAGCATCCTCGCATCGGTGTTCTGAAGGCCCGGGCCATTATCCTTTATTGAAACCGAGACCTCCTTGAGTTCGAAGCACAACTTGACATCGATTTGAGTGGCTTCAGGGGCATGCTTACGAATGTTCGTCAGTGCCTCCTGTGCCACGCGGAATACGGTTAGCTCAACCTCGGGATCCAGGCGCATTTCTTCCCCCTGGGTTTCGTATCGGACGGATGCTGCCGGCATCTCCGAGGCTAGGTCGTCGCACACAGCTTGAAGTGCGACCGGTAGGCCTAGATCTTCCAGGATAATCGGGCGCAGGTCATTGCTGATGCGCCGCACATCTTCCACGACCATCTTTGCCAGGCGTTGGGCGTCATCCAGCCGACCCTTAGCGAGTGTCGGGTCACTCTCAAATATATTGCGGCAAAGTTGAATACGCTGATCCAGACCGACGAGAGATTGAACAATGTCATCGTGCATCTCGCGCGCTACTCGTTTGCGCTCCTCTTCCTGGCTCTGTACCACCATTTTCGCGTATTGGCGGAGAGCGGCATGCTGATCCTCCAGGCGGTTGACGAGCTGATTAAAATTGTTGGTCAAGGTCTGGAGCTCGACCGGGCCCTCCACCTTCAGCGGCCCGAACGGGTCGCCCACCGATACGTGGGTTGCCTCTTTTGCCAAAGCCAATACTGGCTTGGAAATACGGTTGACGCTGATCAGGAGCAAAGCCAGGAGCAGGATGATTCCGACGAGCAACGGCGCGAGAACTCTCCACTGATACGACGAAAGCAGTGCGTTAATAGCCTCAAAAGGTTCTTCGACGATCAGGCCCCAGTACATACCGGGCAATGGCGCGAATGACGCGACGACCTGCTTGGTGGACAAACTTTGCCCGGTGAGGATGCTAGATGGCTCGCGCTCTGCCACCATGTGCCATAATGCAACGTCGCTCATGATGTTGCCTGCAACGTGGGCCGGGTCTGTACTATTAATAACGTTGCCGGAAACATCGACGAGTATTATGCGCATCGAACTTTGCGCATACTGTGGCCCCAGGTCTTTGGCCCAGTCATGTGACTTCAGAAGAAAGATTCCCAACAGCACGCCGTCCGAATCTCCGTTATGCAGCACCGGAACGGCAATCACTATGGCATCCTGGTTTACTGGTTGCACGTGGACTACGCTAGAGAAAACGTCCAGGCGCCGACTGTTGGCAACTTGAAAGTACTCGGTCGAAGCATAGTTTAGCCCAATTTGATTCTTTGGGTCGGACGTGGAGGCTACGACATTACCGGCATTGTCTAGCAGAGTGACGCTGTCGAACCGGACCAGATAGGGGGAGAAATCCTGGAGGGTCCGCTGTTGCTGCTGAGGATCCCCTGAATAGCGAGCGAGAGCTATCCCGGTGGTATCGAGCAAGTGCATGTAAAGATTCAGGTTGGTGGCTGCGTCGGCGGCGATGGCCTGGGCGCGTGACGTATTCTGCTGTAACAGAATGAGGAGCGAGGCTTGCAACAGGACGTATGTGCTGAGCAGGGTGGCGACGATGCTTATGAGGACGAGCGGCACCATCGATGTCAGGATGAGTTGCTGGCGGAGCCTCAACCCGGTTACTTTGCGACTATTCATTCCATGTGCTCAGAAGTGATCCATCCGCGACAGATTGCGTAGACAGCCACCTCGGTCCGGCTGTTCATGTGCAACTTGCCGTAGACGTTCTTCAGATGAGCTTGCACTGTTTGGGGACTGATCGTCAGCCTTTCGCCGATCTCTTTGTTGCTCTTGCCCTGTGCCACAGCCCGCAGCACGTCCAGTTCACGTTCTGTCAGGTCCTCGCGCATCACCTTGCCTTGCGGTTGGCGTTTGGCCAAGCGGTTGACCACCTTGGCTTGGATTTGGGGATCCAGCACTGTCCCACCTGCTTGTACTGTACGGATTGCCCGAGCCAAGTCGTCTCCACTCGACGTTTTCAGGAGGTAGCCGTTGGCTCCTGCTACAAGCAATGGAAAGACATAACGATCGTCTGCGAATGCCGACAGGGCGAGAACATGCGTATTGGGGCAGCAGGCTTTGATCGCCTTGGTAGCCTGAATGCCATTCAAGCTGGGCAGATGGACATCCATGACCACGACGTCGGGGCTCAGTTGCATTACCAGGGTTACAGCTCGCTGACCATCTGCTGCTTCACCCACTATGGTAAAGCCCGGTATCTGCTCGAGCAGTTGTCGTATCCCCTCTCTGACGATACTGTGGTCTTCAACGAGTAGGACTCGAACGGGCTCCATCGCGAACACTCCATCCATTGCGAGTGGACTTGGTCTCTAAGGGGCTAGGACGGGAGTCTGGCATTGAATCCAATTCTAGCACCTTTTTCTACATGCGTCCCACGGCGTGACTGTTCCAACTTTGGTAAATTGAGGGTATAAAGAGATTTCCGGGGCAATTGGCGTTGCCCCGGAAATCCATGAAGAAAGGCACATCAGCGACATGCGCCTCAAACTGATTCTACCAGTCGTTGAGCCAAACACGTATGAAGAGCCGAAGCAGTGTCCCAAGGCAGGCTGCCCGAGCAAGCGCTTTATTCCATTCCAGGAAGTACGGAAGAACATGCGGGACAAGGTGTACCCAGAGGTCAAGGCGCGGCGATACAAGTGTTTGCGATGTGGGCATACCTTTCGGGTCTATCCACGAGGGGTGAGCAAGGGGCAGGTTTCACAACGGGTCAAAGGCATGGCGGTGATGCTTTACCTACTGGGGATGAGTTACCGCAGGTGGCCTGAGGCCACGGGGCGGTGGTATTAATGTTGGAGGCCTTGGGGGTGTATCTGAGCAAGAGCAGTGTGTACCGCAGCGTGCAGGCGGCAGGCGAGGCGGTGCCTGGGATGAAGCAGCAGGAGTTGCTGAAGGGCTACCAGACCAGTGCGCTGGGAGCGGACCTGACCAGTGTGAAATGCAAAGGGCAATGGCTGACCCTGGGAGTAACGGTGGATCCCCTGACCGGTTGGGTATTGAGCATCGACCAACTGCCAGCCGAAGATGCACAAACCCTGCAAAAATGGATCGAGCCGATCGCAGAGACAGTCGGAGCGCGCACGCTGGTCACCGATGATGCCGATGCTTTGAAGCCAGCGGCTGATAACAACGGGATGAACCATCAGGTTTGCAAGAGCCATGTCGGTCGCAACACCGACGAGTTGATCGCCAGCCTCAGCCAGACCATCCAGCTCGGACGGGATACTTCCCTGGCAAATTTGCACATCGAGGCTTCCCAGGCCTTGGCCGATCTGTGTCGGATGGGAGAGCTGATCCATTCCCGACAACCCGAACAGCAGGCCGAAGTCCAGACCTTGTATGAACGGTATGCCTTAGCACCTGCTCCCACCAAGGGCGCCAGCACCAGCGTTGCCTATCGCATGCGCAACCTGTTCCTCGACCGCTGGAACCTCTGGGGGCGTCTGACTTTCTACCGCACCTGGAAAGACTCAGCTGGCAATCCCATTCTGGATGGCACCAATAATGCCACCGAACGCGCCATCGGCTGGTGGATCAAAGAGCGCTACCGCACGATGCGCGGTTACAAGCGCCAATAATCTGCCTTGAACGTTAGTCGCCTGATCGCCCATTGTGGGAATCACCTCTCCACAGGCTTGAACCTGGCCACCTTATTAGCCTGATACAACGCTCGTTAGACTTCCACCTTGCTCCCCCTTGCCACTCGGCAAGAGCCTTACCAATTTTGGAACAGTCACCCCACGGCTTGCTAAAAGTAGCGTGTGACAACTCCATTACACGCTTCGTAGTCGATTTTCGCCTCAAATTATGAGAAAAGTGCTGAGGAAATGTCAATACATTATGCTTTTAACTGCTTTTGCGTTTCACCTTACTGAACCTGCCAGCTCGAAAATCTACATCAAGAAAACCCCGCATCCCTCATTTGGGGTACTTGCTATCCCCTGAACAGGAGATGTATGGTCAAACCACCTGTGTTAGTATGAAAGTAGAGTCACTGCATTTCCAACCAAATGCGTCTCTGCGCTGGCGTAGCTTCCCCTGACCGGGTGGTTTTTACCGGCATTTCGACTGACAGATTAGTTCGGGTAGGGCTTAGAAGACCTATAGATCTGGTGAGATCGGGTTCAACGCTCGCAAAAGACACACTGCGAGCTAGCTATGTCGGTTTCCCACTTATGAGAGGAGAGGACAGATGAACGTAAGCCCAAAGAAGCATGATGTTTGGAGCAAGGGTGTACGGCTGGTCGCGGCTCTAATTGCCATCAGCCTGGCTTTGGCCGCCTGCACGCCGGCCCCAGCACCAGCACCCACTGCTACGTCGGCGCCCGCTGCTACCTCGGCGGCGCCCACCGCTACGTCGGCGCCCGTCGCGACGGCCTTGCCTGGCGTGGGCAAGGTAATCAAGATCGGCGTGCTGGCTCCGCTGACCGGCACGTCGGCAGCCGACGGCCAGGAGATGGTCCGGGGTGCCCAGTTAGCCGTCAAAGAGATCAACGCGGCCGGGGGCGTTCTGGGTTACACCTTTGCGGTGGTTTCGGGTGATACGCAAGATCAGGTGCCCGATGCGGTTGTCAGCGCAATCCAGAAGCTCACTGCGGATCCCGATGTCGACGCCATGATGACGGGGTATGCCAGCACCACCAACTTTGAGATCCAGAACATGGCAACCATGAATATGCCCTACATCATCTCGGCCAACTCGGCTTCGACCAGCGGCATCATCGGTAACAACGGGGACAAATTCCCCACCGTGTGGAGCTTGGTTCCTTCGTATGATGCCTACCAGACCGAGCTGCCTACGCTCATGGAGCAGTGGAATACGGCGGGCAAGATCACCCTCAAGAATCGCAAGGTTGCCATTATCACCTCGGACAACCCCTACAGCAAGACGATCTCGGATGGACTGAAAAAGAACTTTACGAATCTAAAATGGACGATCACCGTTGACGAGACAGTGCCCTTCCAGGATATCCTTGATTGGCACACCATTATCGCTAAGATCCAGGCGGATCCGCCTGACCTGGTGGTAAACACGGACTATCTGCCTGCCAACGATGCCTCCTTCCTGAAGCAGTTCCTGGAGAACCCCACACCCTCCTACGTCTTCATGCAGTACGGCCCGTCCGTGCCCGAGTTTTACGACCTGACCAAGGACCAATCCACCGGTGTCCTATACAACTTACTGGGTGGGATCATCATGTCGCCCAAGAATACCCTGGCCACCGACTTCCTCGCGAAATTCAAAACCGAATACGGAGTGGACTCGGGCGTTTATGGCATGACACTCTATGAATCCGTCTACTTCTATGTCGCAGCGCTCAAGACAGTTGGCAATCCCCAGGATCGGCTGGCGGTCGGCAAGGCGATTGGCAATGTCGTGCTCAATACGCCTGCCGGCACGGTCAAGTTTGACCCGGCCACGCACCTGGCGCTGCAGAGCGATAGCTACATACCTATACTGTTCTACCAGTTCCAAGCTGGCAATCGGGTTCTGATTTACCCGCCCGCGTTTGCGACCGGTGATATCCAGACTCCACCCTGGATCAAGTGAGCCGGATGTCCGGCGAATAGTTCCGGAATCAGTTTGAATGAAACCAGGGCTGCGGGTATGGGCCGAGATCGGGATGGCTCATACCCGCAACCTGTAGATTTGGGCAAACGGAGGTGCATCCTTGGTCGATGTGCTGGTGGTCGACAAGGTAAGTAAGTTGTTTGGCAAGATGCGAGCTGTCGATAATGTCACGTTTGCAGTGGGTGAGAAAGAAGTGTACGGAATCGCGGGGCCCAACGGTGCGGGGAAGTCCACGTTATTCAACGCCATCAGCGGGATTCCCTATCATCCCGACACCGGAAAAATCTTTTTTCGGGGCAAAGCCATCCATGAGGTCCACCCCCATGTCATTTGCCATCTGGGTATTGCCCGCACCTTCCAACAAGAGACCGTCTTTGACACATTGACGGTTATGCAAAACGTCATGGTCGGTGCGGTCTTCGGCCACCCGGCAAATGGCAGCGGGACACCTGAAGATATGGCGGTCGCGGTCTTGAAGAAGGTCGGGTTGGCCGACAGGCAAGACGAGAAGGCCTGGCATCTTTCTCTGTTTGATAAAAAGCGCCTGATGCTGGCATCGGCCCTGGTCACGCAACCCAGCCTCTTGCTGCTGGACGAGCCGGCAGCCGGGCTCAACCGGATGGAAATCCAGCAGACGCTCGATCTGATCCGTTCTATCAACGGCGACGGGATCACGATTATTCTGATCGAGCATGTCTTGCCGCTGCTTCTGACCGTCTCGCATCGCATCATGATCCTGAGCCAGGGGGAGAAACTGGTCGAGGCTTTGCCAGCCGAGATCGTGCGCGACGAGCGCGTGATTGAAGCTTATCTGGGAAGGAGGAGCAACCATGGCCCCTCCGCTGCTTGAAGTCAAGGACCTCCATGTAGGCTATGGAGAGGTTCAGGTCTTGCGCGGCGTCTCGATCGACTTGCAGGACAAAGAGCGCATCGGTTTGTTTGGTCCCAACGGCCATGGCAAAACTACACTTCTAAAAACCATCTCGGGTTTGCTGAGACCATGGAAAGGCGAGATCCGCTTCGCGGGGAAGGTGATCAGCGGCAAGAGCCCGCGGGAGCTGGTGGAGGTCGGAATTATCCAGGTTCCACAGGGCAACACGCTCTTTCCCCGGATGAGCGTGATGGAAAACCTCCTGATCGGGGCTTACGCCGATCGAGCCTGGAAAAAGCGCCGGCAGGGCCTGGAGCGAGTGTTTGAGCTCTTCCCGCGCCTGGCCGAGCGAAAAAGCCAGCTGTGCCGGACGTTGAGCGGCGGTGAGCGCCAAATGTTGGCCATGGGCGTTGGACTCATGGGCCATGGCCAGGTCTTGATGCTCGACGAACCGACATTAGGATTGGCTCCCAAGATTAAGGACGAGTTACGCGAGGCTATTCAGCAAATTGCTGCCACAGGAGTCCCCATGATCCTGGTTGAGCAGGACCTGGAGTTTTTACTCGCCCTCACCGACCGGCTGCTCCTTGTACAAGAAGGCCGCATCGTCCTGGAAAAGACCCATGCCAGCAGCGAGATCGAGCATGCCCGGATTCTCGAAATGTACTTTGGCGGGTTAGACCAGGCGGAGCCGGATCTGGCTCTCGGAGGAAAGATCACATGACGGTGCAAAGTCTGGAGGCCATCCTTTTGACAGGCCTTGTGCTCGGTTCGTTGTACGCTCTCATTTCAACTGGGCTCTCGATGGTCTGGGGTACGCTCCGCATTTTCAATTTTGCCTATGGCAGCTTTATGACAGTGGGCGCCTATGTGGCCTGGACGATAGCTGACAAGAGCGCCCTGGGCGCTGGTATCTGGTTGGGCGTCGTGATAGCGATTGCTGTCCTGATCGCATTGGGCATGCTCTCGGAGCGCATCCTCATCGCGCCGTTCATCAAGAGGCGCGACGTCGCACTTATCGCGATTATCACCACCCTGGCAGCCTCGCTTTTCTTCGAAAACGGGGCGCAAATCCTGTGGGGCCCACGGCTGAAGCAATTGCCTGCCATGGTCCAGGGCAATGTGAGGTTCCTGGGCACCATGGTCGACCTCCAGGATGTCATCGTCATGATCAGCGCTCCCATCGTCCTGGGTCTGGTAGCCCTTTTCCTGTACCGTACCCGCCTTGGCCGGGCCATCCGGGCCGTCGAACAGAACCGTGATTCCGCTCTCTTGGCGGGCGTGAATGTCCCATTGATCTACTCGCTGACATTTGGTTTCTCGGCCGGGTTGGCTTCCGTGGCCGGAGTCATTCTGGGAATCACTCGTTTCATCACTCCTACGATGGGCGATGCTCCGCTGCTGGAGGCTTTTATTGTTGTGATCCTGGGTGGGCTTGGAAGCCTGGGAGGGACCATGGTGGCAGCCTATATCATCGCGTTGATTGAAGCCACGTGCATGACCTTTCTGGGCCTGTATTGGACGCCAGTGGTGCTGTTTGCCATCATGATCTTGACGCTGGTATTCAAGCCGACCGGGCTTTTCGGGAAGGAATGAGTATGGCATACAAACTGGCCGCCTGGATGCGGATGCCGCGAGTACTGGTCGTAATAGTCGGCATTGTTCTCCTGATCGTGTTCCCGTTGATCAACACAAGCGAGTATCTGCAACATTTGGTGATCGTCGCCCTTTTGTACGCAGTCCTGGCATGCAACTGGGATCTGACGCTGGGATATGCGGGCGTGTTCAACTGGGCCCATATTGCCTTCTTTGCGCTGGGCGCCTACGCGGCCGGCATCCTAGCCAAATCGTTTGGTGTCTCCCCCTGGCTGTGTATCCTCGCGGGTGCAGCGGTCGCCGTTGTGGCGAGCGTGCTGGTTTGCCTGCCTGTCCTGCGTGTCAAGGGCCTCTATGTAGCCTTGGTGACTTTTGCGTTCGGGGAACTGTGCCTGCATATTGTCGTGAGCTTTAGTCAGTACACCGGTGGCTCCCAGGGGCTCGTGTTGATTCCGCCCATCACCATCGGCAGTTACTCTTTCATGCAGAACCAAGATTTGGGCTATTACTATCTCGCTGTGGCCCTGTTCCTGGCGTCCACGGTCTTCCTGGCCCTGGTGATCCGGTCGCATTTCGGTCTCAGCATCATGGCGCTGCGCGATTATGAGGACTATGCTATCAGCCGGGGTGTGCCGTTGGCGCGCCAACGGCTGCTGACCTTCATGCTGAGCGCTATCTTCACCGGCGCGACCGGCGCTGTCTATGGGTTTTATCTGGGCGTCGTTTCACCCGAGCTGTTCGGCTTTGGGTACACGGCCACGCTTATCAGCATGGTTTTGTTGGGTGGCATCAGCACCTTGTACGGTTCCGTCCTGGGTGCATTCGTGCTGACTTTTGTGTCCGAGTTTCTGGTCAGCCTTGGCCCATGGCGTTACGTCATCGTCTCATCGATTATCGTGGGCGTGCTCCTGTTCTACCCGGAGGGTGTCTACCCGGGTCTGCAAAAACTATTCCGGAGGCTGCGTGTCCATGCTCAACCAAAGCCCGAAGATACGGTAAAAGGGACCTAGCCAACGAACCGGCCGCGGTGCCGGGGATGTGGAAATCCTGTCAGGAAACCAGGCTTTGGTGCTTGGTCATCGAAACAAAGGCAGAAAAGGAGAAGAACAAATATGAAACTCGAACAAGTTCTGGAAAAAATGGCCTTTCAGCACACGCCGCTCAAGTTGGTGCCCCAGCAGACAGCCCTTGTCTTGATCGACATGCAGAAGCTGGCACTCAGCGACTATCTTGTCCATGAAGCAGTGACCCAGTACGGGGTTCCGGAGGCCGAAGCGCGCGAAGCGTTCGAGGAATTTGATCGGAGATTCGACGTGGCGATCAAGAACGCGGCCAGCATCCTCAAGGCGTGTCGCGCCAAAGGGATCCGCCCTATCCATATCAAGATAGAGTCTCTCTCCGGCGATGCGTCGGATACCGGCCTGCTCCACAAGGAAATCGGCTTCCTGGTGCCGCCCGGGAGCGAATGGGGGGATTTCATCCCCGACGTCAAGCCGCTGCCCGGTGAGATCGTGATGACCAAGACTTGCTCGAGTGCTTTTACCGGTACGATGTTGAATCAGGTGCTGCGCAATCTGGGCATCAAAGAGGTCATCATTGTAGGCTTTTACACCGATCAGTGCGTCACGACAGCTGCACGCGAGAGCGCCGACCTGGGCTACGACACGATGGTCGTGGAAGACGCCACGATGGCGGTCTTGCTGGATGGCCACTTGAACGAGATCAAGGCCATCAAGAATGTCTATGTACGGGGCGGAACAACCAAAGAGTTGTTGAACCGCATAAGCACTCTGTAGCTGTTTCGGCTCTCAGCCAGCCACCTCAGCGGACATTGTTCAGGAGGATAACCATGAAGCTCGATCTGACCAATCTTAAAATCGTGGACGACCACTGCCATCCCTTTGATCCCAAGCGCGAAGACAAGGGCTTTGAGCAGTACTGGACACTCTCCATGCTTCCCATCCCTCCCATGGATATGAAGAACACACTCCTGTACCGGCTCGTTCTAAAGGAGTTGGGAGGTTTTCTGGAGCTCGGGCCCGGCGCGACCGAGGACGAGATCCTTCATAAGCGCAACGAGCTCTACAAGGGAAATCCAAAGGGATATCTGGATCGATTGTTCCGGGCGGCGCACATCGACACCCTGATCCTGGATATCGGCTATCCGGCTGAAGAGTTCACCGGATACTCAGTGGACATCGACCAGTTCACCTCACTCTTGCCGGGCAGCATGGCCCGCATCATTGTCCGCATCGAGCCCATTATCTTCCGTCTTCTCAGCCAGGACCTGGTGTTCGCTGAATTTGTAGATAAGTTTAATACAACCCTGGACGAAGACATTCGCAAGCACCGGGCCGTGGCGCTCAAGACGGTCATCGCTTACCTGACAGGCTTGGAGATCAAAAAAGTCTCCCGGGACGATGCAGCCAAAGCCTACGACGCCTACCGGGCTGACAAGTCCAACAAAGCGGCCGAAAAAGGTATGCGTGATTATCTGGTGCTCCAAACGCTCGAGGCGTGCATACGCTACGACATCCCGCTTCAAATGCACACGGGCATGGGGGATTCGCCGCTCATCGATGTCCGGTTATCAAACCCGCTTCTGCTGTTCGGGATGTTCAGCGACGAGCACTATGGCAAGGCCAAGTACGTCATAGTTCACGCCGGCTATCCGTACACGGGCGAAACCGGCTTTTTAGTTAACAACTATCCGAACGTCTGGGTGGATATCTCGGAGATGAACCCGTTCGCCGGCATCGGAATCGAGCCCAAACTGCTCGAGCTGATGGAAATGGCGCCGATGACCAAGATCATGTACGGATCAGATGGGTACAATATCCCTGAACTCTTCTGGTTCGCGTCGGTCTATCTCAAGAAATCGCTGGGGCGCGCGCTGGATCGACTGATTGAAAACGACACCATGGACGAAGCGTATGCGCGCCAGGTTGCCGCCTGGATCTTGGGCGAGAATGCCAAACGCCTGTATCGGCTGTGACCGAGTTGAGTCGCCGCCGCTTTGAAAGCGCGACAGTTGTTTGGTCGAGAAGCCGGGCTAAAGCTTTGCCCCGAGTCAGATTCACTCGATAACCACGAAGGAAGCAGCTATGCAGTTAAACAAGCAGCAAAGGCGGATCTTAGAGACGATCGATAGCGCGGCCGACCGAATGATCTCGGTGTCGCACCAGATTCATGACCGGCCTGAGCTGGGCTCCAGTGAGACTTTCGCCTCTGGTCTTCTGGCCGATACGTTGGAGGAATTGGGCTTTGAGGTAGAGCGGGGCTTTGCCGGAATCCCCACGGCATTCCGCGCGCGCAAGGGATCTTCCCGGGGCCCCTGCGTGGCGTTTCTGGCTGAATACGATGCTCTGCCGGAAATTGGTCACGGCTGCGGGCACAATATCATTGCCACCAGCGCGCTCACGGCGGGCGTAGGCCTCGGGGCCCTCATACCGGAGCTGCCTGGGCAGGTGATTGTGTTCGGGACGCCGGCCGAGGAGACGGACGGGGCCAAGGTGCCAATGGTCAACAGCGGTTGTTTTGACGCGGTTGACGCGGCCCTCATGATCCACCCCTACAACGCCAACTACACTCATACTGAAGCGTTGGCGTATGATGCGATTCAGATTTCGTTCTACGGCAAAGCGTCTCATGCTTCAGCCGCACCGTGGGAGGGCAAAAACGCTCTGGATGGGGTCCTGCTGACCTTCGCCAGTGTGAACGCACTGCGACAGCAGATGCGGCCGGATGCGCGCATCCACGGCGTCATCACCAAAGGCGGCGTGGCGCCCAACATCATCCCCGATCACACAGAAGCGCGTTTTTACGTGCGTGCCAGGGAGCGAGGCTATCTGAACTTGCTCTCCGAGCAGTTTCGAGCATGCGCGCGCGGAGCGGCCGAAGCGACCGGCACTCGGGTGGAGTTCGTGAATTATGAGAGCGGGTTTGACGACATAGTGAACAACACCACGTTGGCCGAACGAGTCCGCGACTACCTGGTGGAGCTGGGCTGTGCTCCGTTCAAGCACGCGCCGGATTCATTTGGTTCAACCGACATGGGCAATGTATCTCACGTCGTGCCAGCGGTACACCTGCTGATCGACATTACCGGCAGCGAGCCCTTGGGACTGCATACACGCGAGTTTGCGCAAGCCGCAGCCCAGCCCTTGGCGGACACTGCACTTGTACGCGCCGGCAAAGGGTTGGCTCTGGCTGGGTATGATGTGCTGGTCGATCCAGCTTTCCTGGCGGCGGCGAAATCAGAGTTCGAGGCGATGCTGGGACACGCCCCTGGCCGGCTCCCCGACTGATCGTATCTTCGCGCCAGAAGCTTGCACTCCACGGGGGTGTGACCTGCCCCAGGTAGGTAAGCGAGGCGGCAGTTTACAAGAAATGGCTAGTAGAAAGCCGGTTCTTAGGAGTTGCTTTCGTATCCGGCTTTGGCAAAATCACTTACATTGGAGATGCATGGTGAGACGCAGCATGAGACGCAGCGAAAAGGAGATCCAGGACAGAGCCTCTATGGATGAGGTCATAGCAAGAGCGGAGGTATGCAGACTTGGACTGTGCGTTGACAACGAGCCTTATGTCGTTCCTGTCTCCTTCGGATATGATGGTACCTCCATCTATTTCCATACGGCGACAGATGGCATGGCCATCGATTATTTATCCTCCAATAACCAGGTGTGCTTTGAATTGGAATATGATGTCCGGATATTGACGAACGACACCAGAGCGTGTGGATGGTCCCATTCATTCTACAGCGTCATTGGGTTTGGCAAGGTCCAGGAGCTCACGGAGACTTCCCGGAAGGTTTTCGCACTAAACCGGGTCATGGAACACTATTCCGGGAAAGAGTGGGACTTCGAAGTGGATATGCTGGCGCAGATAAGGACCTGGTGCATATCCATTGACCAAATGACCGGCAAGCAGTCCAAAGATAAATTACCGATCTCTTCAACTCAGAGGCCAGGGCGAACTGCCTGACTCGAACAAGAGAGACCGTGGATAGGTGTGCGCTGTAATCAATCGCAGTCTGACTGAATCTGCACCTATCCACATTCATCTCGCTGACTTTTCGATCCTGGCCCTGGAAAAAGCTGTACAGTTCACAGGCCCAGACGCCAAGGCTGCCAATTCCTATGAGCAGCTCGACATCATAAAGGCACACCCTTGAGAAGAAGCAAAAGTGGCCAACGGGAAAGCCGTATTCGGGTTGTCACCTCTCGAAGTTGTCACCGGCCGGTTTGTTTGGCGAGATAAGGCCTAATTAAATGGTGCTGTACTTTTTTGTGAACCACTTTCCGCTAGCAATTGTGTATCCTCCGACCACCCTGTCAAGGGTGCTTCGCTACGCTACGCATCCCTACGGGACAGCTGCGCTGCCCTGGACAGGGCCCCGGCCTTCGGATAGAGCTTCCGCGTATGAAGTGGTTCACCCAAAGTATGCTCAGCCATCCGTTATTTAATTCGGCTGAAAATGACTGAATCGTGCTTAATTAATTCAGCCACAAACACGAAGTAGCAGCAATCTCTTTGCGGTTGGAGTGAGAAAAGGAATCCTGGCAGTGCATTTGGTGATCTTTTGCGTTGGACCGATTTCTCTATCGGCAACCTGGAGGTAGGTGAGATCATATAGGATGAACATGACTCGCTTGGGTGTGGGAGCAGGAAAATGCGCATAGCCACTATGCACCTCAGCCAAAACAAAAACGGTAGCAGAGTGTCGCGAACCTGCCATTCCGTTTGTTACTTTAGCAGATTGTTGGAGGTGGCTTGATGAATACGCGCCAGTACATCGAGATTGAGGAACGCTACGGGGCGCACAACTATCTTCCTCTGGATGTCGTCCTGACCCGTGGGGAGGGGGTGTGGGTTTATGACGTGGAGGGCAGGAAATACCTGGACTGCCTGTCTGCCTATTCTGCACTGAACCAGGGCCATGTCCACCCGAAGATTCTGGCAGCCCTGCAGGAACAGGCTGCTAAAATCACCCTGACCGCGCGCGCCTTCCGCAATGACCAGCTGCCGCTTTTTTATCAAGAACTCTCGGAATTAACCGGCTATGAAATGTCCCTGCCGATGAACAGCGGGGCAGAGGCCGTCGAAACGGCGATCAAGCTGGCCCGCAAATGGGCCTACCAGGTGAAAGGCGTCCCCCGCCATCAGGCGGAGATCATCACCTGCGCCGGGAACTTCCACGGCCGCACGGTGACGACCATCTCCTTCTCCACCGAACCTCTCTATCGGGATGATTTTGGTCCGTTCACGCCGGGTTTTCTGACCGTTCCTTTCGGGGATGCCGCGGCGGTCGAAAAGGCGATGAATCCGAATACCGCCGCACTGCTCGTCGAACCGATCCAGGGAGAAGGCGGCGTCATCATCCCGCCTGCCGGATATCTCAGGCGTGTCGCGGAGCTCTGCAAGAAGAATAATGTCCTCTTGATCGCAGATGAAATTCAGACCGGATTGGGGCGGACCGGAAGACTGTTCGCCTGTCAGTACGAGAATGTCCGGCCGGATATGGTCGTCATCGGTAAGGCACTGGCGGGCGGCTTTTACCCGGTTTCAGCAGTGCTGGCGGATAGCCCCCTGCTTGGGCTGTTCGTGCCCGGGGAGCACGGCTCGACCTTCGGCGGCAACCCCCTGGCAGCGGCGGTCTCCCGGGCCGCGCTGAAGGTGATCACGGACGAGAACCTCGTTCAGCGCGCTGCACAACTGGGCGAATATTTTATCGAGCAGCTTAGTGAGATACCCAGCCCGCATGTCAAGGAAGTGCGTGGCAGGGGTTTACTGATCGGCGTGGAATTGGAGGAGGATGCCGGCGGGGCGCGCCGTTTTTGCGAAGCTCTGCAAAAGGAAAACATCCTGGCCAAGGAGACTCATGAACGCGTCATCCGCTTCGCTCCGCCGCTCGTGATCGAGAAAGAGACGATCGACTGGGCGCTGCCGCGTATTCGTAAGGTTTTGAATATGTCCTAAATCCAACCGGCTTTGAGTGTGGCTCGCGACTCAAAGCCAGGCATGGTCCAGGCGGAGGTTTCAAGCGAGTTATTTATTGCCGACGGTAATAGGCCATTGAAAGCGCGTGGTGCAACCCGCCACCACAAATGCAAATCGCAATGCCCGCGCAAACTATTGTCATCGCTATATAGAGGAGGTCGCCATGTATATTCCGAAAACCTACCGCGAACTAGACCAGGATACGATCGAACAGTTTATTCGGTCCAATGATTTCGCCATGTTCATCAGTTTCGATGGCGAACGCCCCGTTGCTTCGCATTTGCTGTTGGAATTCCAACATGGAGAGGGCGACACTCTCTATATCAATGGTCATATGGCGCGTGCCAACGAGCAGTGGCGCACCTTCAACCCAGAACAGGAAGTGTTGGCGATTTTCTCTGGGCCGCATACTTACATCTCGCCGCGGTGGTATGACCATGTCAACGTTCCTACCTGGGACTATTTATCCATTCATGTATATGGCAAGCCACGCCTCATTACGGACCACGCCGAACTTCATGCGATGCTCTCGCGATTGGTTGATAAATACGAAGCCAATTCGGGTGCAAAACCATCTTATCACCTAGAGACCTTACCTGAAGATTTTGTTGAACGACAAATGAATGCCATCGTCGGCTTCCAAATGCAAGTCACGCGCATTGATACCAGTTTCAAGCTCAGCCAGAATCGCAATGAGCGGGATTACGACAACATCATCAAGGAACTGTATAAGCGAACGGATGACAACTCGCTGGGAGTGGCTCAAGCCATGCAGAAGAAGCGTTCCAAGCTCTTTGGCGGGGGCTAACACCAGCATTTTGCAAGAGGGCTGTCCTCATTCGATCGGCGTACGCAGTATTTGCTCCTATGAAATGTCGCCTTGATTCGGTTGCATACCCTGAAGATCTGTAAGGGCCCCTCAACAATTCGTACCGTATTAAGCTGTTCCAGCAGTTTTTCTTGCTTATTCAAGCGGGACCAGCCAGGAGAGATGAGGAGACTTAATATACCGATACTTTGACACCGGAAAAAAGAATTCCCAGCTTCAGGACCAGTCAATTTCCCGGGAAATCAATCTGATATAAAATACCAGTAGGCATCGCATTTCTCCAAGGAGTGATTTATGACCAAAAAGAAAATTGTCTATCCCTTTATCCCCAACTCCGTTCCGGAAGTCAAGGAACAAATGCTGCGTGAGGCAGGTGCCACAAGCGTCGAGGAGTTCTATGCCGACGTGCCCAAAGACTTGCGCCTCAGAAAGCAGATGAACCTACCGGCACCGTTCCTATCCGAATATGCCCTGCGCCGGCACGTGGAAGGCTTATTACGCAAGAACAGGACCACGCAGCAGTGCCTCAATTTTCTGGGCGCAGGCTGTTACCAGCACCACGTCCCCGCCGTCTGCGACGAGGTCAACCAGCGCGGCGAGTTCCTGACCGCCTACGCCGGGGAGCCATACGACGACCATGGCCGTTTCCAGGCTCTCTTCGAGTATTGCAGCATGATGGGTGAATTGTTGGAAATGGACGTGGTCAATGTCCCAACCTATGACGGCTTTCAGGCCTCGGCCACCGCGCTACGTATGGCCTGCCGCATCACCGGCCGGACCCGAGTGCTGCTCGCCGCGACCTTGGGCCGCGACAAACTCTCCAAGATTCGCGACTACCTGAAACCCGAAATCGAGATCACCTTCGTCGAACACGACCCCAAGACCAGCGGGACGAAGCTTGAACATCTTGAGAAACTCCTGACTGACGATGTCGCCGCGATCTACTTTGAAAATCCATCCTACCTGGGCTACCTGGAGACGCAGGGGGCAGAGATTGCCGAGCTGGCGCACAAGCAGGGAGCGCTGTCGGTCGTCAGCGTGGACCCCATCTCGCTGGGCGTGATCAATCCCCCGGTCCGCTACGGCGCGGACCTCGTCTGCGGGGACATCCAGCCTCTTGGGATGCACATGCAGTTCGGGGGCGGCCACGCTGGTTTCATCGCCTCGGCTGACGAGGAGAAGTTCGTCATGCAGTATCCATCCCGCTTGTTCGGGATCGCCCCGACCCGCCTCCCGGGTGAATACGGCTTCGGCGACGTAGCCTACGAGCGCACTTCCTTTGCGAAGCGAGAAGAGGGCAACGAATGGGTCGGCACGGCCGCTGCCCTTTGGGGCATCTCCGCCGGAGTCTACCTGGCCTTGATGGGACCGCAGGGGATGAAAGAGATCGGCGAGGGCATCCTGTTGCGTTCCCGCTACGCCAGACAGGAGATCGGAAAGGTCCGCGGCGTGCGCACCGATTTGTTCACCGCGCCGCATTTCAAGGAGTTCGTGGTCAACTTCGACGGCAGCGGCAAGAAAGTCGCAGACATCAACGCCGCGCTTCTGGAAAGGGACATCTTCGGCGGGAAAGACTTGAGCCGGGAATTTTCCTGGCTCGGCGAAAGTGCGCTGTACTGTGTTACCGAAGTACACACTCGGGAAGACATCGACCGGCTGGTTTCCGCCCTCGAGGAGGTGCTGGCATGAAAAACATCACCGCGGAACGTTTTACGAACGGCAAGCCCAACCTGCGCCGCTTTCACCAGGCGCGTTGGGACGAGCCGGTCATCTTCGAGCTGGGTCAACCGGGCCAGCGTGGCATCCTGGTGCCGGAGGTGGAGGACGAGATCAAATCCCAGGTGGGCGATGCATTGGCGGGTATCCCAGATGCACTGCGGCGCAAGAGTCCGCCGAGGCTGCCAGAAATGTCCCAGCCGGCGGTCCTCCGGCATTACGACCATCTCTCGCAGGAAAACCTGGGCGTGGATTTCAATATCGATATCGGCCAGGGCACCTGCACGATGAAGTACAGCCCGAAGGTCAACGACCAGCTGGCACGGATGCCGGAGATGACCGAGTTGCACCCGTTGCAGGACGAATCCACCGTGCAGGGTATCCTCGAGATCATGTACCGTTTCGAGCAAATCCTGAAAGAGATATCGGGACTGGATCGCTTCACCCTCCAGCCGGGGGCGGGTTCGGCGGCGATCTACACCAATGTTTCCATCATCCGCGCCTATCATGAATCCCGCGGCGAATCGCACCAACGTGACGAGATCATCACAACGATCTTCTCCCATCCTTCCGATGCGGCCTGCGCCAAAGTGGCCGGTTACAAAGTCATCACCCTCTACCCGGATGCGGACGGCTATCCCGACCTGGAGGCGCTCAAGGCGGCTGTGTCGCAGCGGACGGCCGCCCTGCTGATTACCAACCCGGAGGATACCGGCATCTTCAACCCAAAGATCGCCGCGTTCACCAGGATCGTCCATGAGGCGGGTGGGCTGTGCTCCTACGACCAGGCTAACGCCAACGGCATCCTGGGTATCACCCGCGCCCGGGAGGCCGGTTTCGACCTGTGCCATTTCAACCTGCACAAGACTTTTTCCACCCCGCACGGCTGCGGCGGTCCGGCGGTCGGTGCGACCGGCGTGACGCAGGAGCTGGCAGGCTTTCTGCCGGTGCCCCTGGTGAATTTCGACGGTCAGAGGTATTTCCTGAACTACGACCTGCCGAAGAGCATCGGCAAAATCCGTCCGTTTTACGGGGTGGCGCCGGTCGTGCTGAAGGCCTATGCCTGGGTCATGGCCCTTGGGGCGGCCGGCCTGCGCGAGGTCGCCGAAGTGGCCGTTCTAAATAACAATTATTTAATGAAAAAGGTCACGGCCATTCGCGGGGCCAGCGCGCCGTATGCGCCAGGCAAGCGCCGCGTCGAGCAGGTGCGCTACTCCTGGCAA
Organism: Anaerolineales bacterium; assembly: GCA_050013095.1. GTDB lineage: Bacteria > Chloroflexota > Anaerolineae > Anaerolineales > Villigracilaceae > UBA877. The sequence continues at coordinate 37,948 of JBEKFY010000029.1, forward strand.
AAGCTTTACGAGGAGACCGGTGTTCACTCGGAGGAGCTGGGCATCCGCGCTGCCGATTTCGGCGTGCACTACTGGACCAGCCATCACCCGTTCGTGGTTCCCGAGCCCTGCACGCTGGAGCCGACCGAGTCGTATTCGAAGGAGGAACTGGACGAATACGCTGACATCCTGGAGCATGTGGCGGAAGAGGCGTACACGGACCCGGACCTGGTCAAGTCCGCGCCGCACAACAGCACGGTGCACACCATCGATCCCCATCCGTTCGATGACCCGCAGCAATGGGCGATTACCTGGCGCGCCTATCTGCGCAAGACAGGGCATAAGCAGCGATGACATTACATGTCCCCAAAGAGGGTTCTATGCGTGGTTTTTTAGATAAACGTGTTCTCATTACCGGCGGGACGGGCGGGATCGGCGCGGCAACGGCAAAGCGCTTTCTCAATGAAGGTGCCCGCCTCGCCGTGCTTGACCGCGATGTGGCAGGCTGTCAGCAGGTTGATAATGAGTTGCCTGCTTTCTTTATCGACGGCGGCGGGATAGGCGGTGGTCTGGCCAGCCAACCGAACTTGTAGAATGAAAAAGCATATCATCGGTTTAATCGTCAATCCTGTCGCCGGGCTGGGCGGACGGGTGGGACTCAAAGGCAGCGACGGTGCGGAGATCCAGCGCAAGGCACTGGAGTTGGGGGCAGTTCCCCATGCTGCGGACCGCGCCGCGCAGGCTTTGCAGGCACTATTGCAATTGCGCCCCGAGATGGAAATCCTGACCTATCCTTCTGAAATGGGGGCAGACGCGGCCCGGCAAACCGGCCTTGACCCACATGTGCTTGGTACCATACAACTCGGACGGACCAGCGCGGCAGACACGGTCCGTGCCGCCCGACAGATGATGGAAAACGGCGCCGAGCTATTGCTCTTTGCAGGGGGTGACGGAACCGCCCGGAATATATGCGATGCCGTCGGACTGCAAGTGCCAGCGCTGGGCATTCCGGCGGGGGTCAAAATCCATTCGGCGGTCTATGCCACCCACCCTCGTCAAGCCGGTGAGCTGGCCGCCGCGTTCCTGGACGATGAGGTCAAACTGCGTCGGGCCGAAGTGATGGACCTGGACGAGGATGCCTTCCGGGCCGGACACGTGTCGCCGCGTTTGTATGGTTATCTCCAGATGCCATTTTTAAAACGCTACGTGCAGGGGGCCAAAGCACCAAGTTCGCTGAGCGAATCTGCCGCACTGGAAGCTATTGCTGCAGACCTGGCCGAATGGATGAAACCCGGCTGGCTCTACATTTTTGGTCCGGGTTCGACCACTCATGCCGTAGCCGTCCATCTCGGCCTGGAAAAGACCCTGCTTGGGGTGGATGCCGTATTGGATGGAAAAATCGCGGCCGCAGACGCAAGCGAAGCCGACTTGCTTCAATTGCTTGCAGGAAATCGCCCGGCAGAGATCGTCGTTACGCCTATTGGTGGACAGGGTTGCATCTTCGGGCGCGGCAACCAGCCGATTAGTCCGGAAGTGATCCGCAGAGCCGGGCGTGCGCACGTCCGCGTGGTGAGCACGCCTGAAAAAATCCAGGCTTTGAACGGCCAGCCGCTTTGGGTGGATAGCGGTGAGCGTGCCGTGGACGAGTTGCTGAGCGGTTATCTTGCAGTCATCACAGGGTACAAGGAAAGCGTGATGTACAAGGTGACTGCTTAAATCGAAGGGAGATAAGAATGTATGAATTGACCGGGAAGAAAGCCATCGTGACCGGTGGAGCATCGGGGATTGGACGCGCTGCCGCGATCTTGCTCGCCCAGGCCGGAGCCGTAGTCACCATCCTGGATTTGGATGAACGCGGCGGTGAGACGGTGGTGCGCCAGATTGTGAAGGCGGGCGGAAAGGCTATGTTCGTCCGGGGAGATGTCAGCCGGGCGACGGATTGCCAGAATGCGGTTCAGGAAACGGTGGAGGTCCATGGAGGGGTGGATATATTGTTCAATAACGCCGGGGTCATCCGGCGCGCCACCGTGACCGAAATCAGTGAAGAGGATTGGGACCGCGTCATGGCGATCAATGTCAAATCCATATTCTTGATGAGCAAATATGCCATCCCGTTCATGGAAAAAGTGGGAGGCGGTGCGATCGTCAACAACGCCTCCGGCTGGGGGCTGACCGGAGGAGCGCGTGCGGCAGTGTACTGCGCCTCGAAGGGTGCAGTGGTCAACCTGACGCGGGCGATGGCTGTCGATTATGGGCCGAAGAACATCCGCGTCAACTGCATCGCGCCCGGCGACACCGACACGTCCATGCTGCGGGAAGAAGCCAGGCAGTTGGGCGAACCGGAGGCGGCCTTTTTGAAGGAGTCAGCCAGCCGTCCCCTCGGACGTGTGGGGCGGCCGGAGGAGATTGCCGCGGCGGTGCTGTATCTTGCCAGCGATGCGGCATCGTTTGTCAACGGCACCATCTTGGTCGTGGACGGTGGCGGGCTGGCAGATTAACCAAATAGAAGAATAAGAAAGGAATTGTCGACGACGGAAGCTACACCTGCGAGTAGATGCGGCTTCCGTTAACCGCGCAGTGTCGATTATTTTAGGGGTGCATCGATAGTGCCGCTCGTCTTGTAGATGGGTGCAGGCGTTCCTTAGGCCGGCATCCAACCCCGATGGAGTTTTTTGCAGATAACAAGACTTAACCTTTTATCGGTGAGCCGCTTCAAACGCCTGGGCCAGGTCTGCAATCAGATCATCAGGGTCCTCGATGCCGACCGAGTAGCGGATCAGCCCTTCTGGGATTCCCATGGCTTCGCGCTCCTCGGCGGTGCATTCCACATGGCTGGTGGTGGCTGGCGGCCCGGCAACCGTCTCGACCGCGCCCAGGTTGGCGGCGCGATGCGCAAAAAGCAGACGCGGCAGGACGCGTCTGACATTCTCGAAGCCGCCGCACAGCATGAAGCTGAGCACGCCACCGAAGCCTCGCATCTGGCGTTTGGCAATCTCGTGGTGGACGTGCGCCTCCAGGCCGGGATAGTAAACGGCCTCAATGGCCGGCTGGGCTTGCAGCCAGCGAGCGATCTTAAGGGCGCTCTCGTTCTGCTGTCGGATGCGAAGATAGAGCGTCTTCATGCCGCGGATGATCAGGTAGGCGGCCATCGGATCGAGCGTGGCGCCCGTGATCTCGCGGTAATGGTAGATTCTCCCCACCAGTTCCGGCTTGCCGCAGACCACACCGCCCATTACGTCGGCGTGACCGCTCAGGAACTTGGTGGCGCTGTGCAGCACCAAGTCCACTCCCAGTGCCAGCGGATTCTGGTTGACGGGCGTGGCAAAAGTATTATCGGCAACAACGATCGCGCCGACCTTGTGACCAGCGGCAGCCAGGCGGGCAAGGTCAACGATTTTGAGCGTGGGGTTGGTAGGCGTTTCCAGATAAAGCACCTGACAGCCCTGGGCCACGGCGGCTTCGATCTGCGCGTGGTCGCTGGTATCGCATAATTTGACATCCACATGGAAGCGCGGCAGGAACTCGGTGAAAATCTTATTCGTGCCGCCGTAAGTATCCTTGACCGAGACCACCCGGTCGCCGGGTGACAGCAACGTGAAGAGGGTGTTGCTGACGGCAGCCATACCGGAGGAGAAACTGGTGGCAGCCTCTGCGCCTTCCAGCAAACGCACTTTTTCCTCGAAGGCGTGGACGGTGGGGTTGGTGTTGCGGCTGTATATGTGGCCGGGCTTGCGGCCCAGGGCCACATCCAGCCACTCGTCAACATCGGGGTAACCGTAGGCGGCGCTGTAGACAATAGGCACCTGGGTGGCGCCCATCACCAGGGATTCTTCCTCGCCGGCCCATAAGGCCTTGGTGGCGGCGGAGGCCTTGGCGATGGCGGATTCCTTGGACGTTTTGGCTTGACCTTTCATGTCTATCTTCCTCCAGCACTCAGATATCTCAATGTCATGCCGACGTGCAGCTCGACACTGGCTTTTAGAGCTTCCGCCGCGTCAATGTTGAAGCGAGGGCGGCAGTTCACGCAGCAGGCACCCACGACTTCGTTCCCCCAGCCGAGAAAGATGAAAACCATCGGAATGCGGAAGGATCTGTTGATATTTCCGGATTGCAATTCTTTGCACAAGGTAACAGGAAAGACACATGGCGAGCAAAGAGCTACATACTTGTTTTCAATCAATGTTTAGCTGTGAAATCAAATGCGTTGCTGTCTCCAGAATGTGCTCCTGAATCACCTCCTTTGCTTTTACTGCATCACCTTGCTTTAAAACATCGATCAGTTGACGATGCGTCGTTGGATAACTCTCCTCATCGCCTCGCTTGGTTATCATCATGAAATAACGAATCTGGGGATTCATTTGCTCAAGGGTCCCCAGGAGAAGGCTGTGACCTGAACGAGACCAAATGTAATTATGGAATTGGATATCAAGCAGTATTAATTTGTCATAATCCTTGAGTTTAACTAACCTATCCATGCTTTCGATCAATGTTTCAAGAACAAAGTAATCCTCTTGATTAATATTTTTTATGGCAAGACTAATTGCAAGGCCTTCCAGAGCACTCCGTAGGGTGGCGAGCTCCCACAGGGTTTTCTTATCCCATTCAGCAATAAAATAAGCTCCGTTCGTTTGATGTCTAAGCAAATGTTGCTGTTCTAGCTTAATGAGAGCCTCCCTGATAGGTGTTCGGCTAACTCTCAAAGCTTGAGCGATCTCAAGCTCGCGCAGGCGTTGGCCTGGCTTCAACTCCCCCTCAACGATCGATTTGCATAGGGCTTCAAACACAAAGTCGGATGTTTTATTGCTCTGCTTTGTGATGGGCGAAAGAGGTAAACCTTCAATCATCGATTCACCAGTGCTTATTCCGAACCTTAAATTCGCGGATTGAGGTTATATCCCCGTATATGGATCCTGACCTGGAAAGCCCGGGTCATTCTCAAAGGGTTCCGGTGAGCTCGATGATCGCGGTCGCCATCAGCGCCGCGGCCCGCGGCAGGACTCCCTCATCGATATCGAACTTCGGATGATGATGGCCGGCGTCCAAGCCTTTCTCCCGATTCGCGGAGCCGACAAAAAAGAAGCAACCCGGCACTTTCTCCAGGAAGGAAGCAAAATCCTCGGACCCCATCGTGATGTAATTGCCGGTCTCGATCGGCGCCTCCGGAAAAAGGCGGCGGGCGGCGGCTTGGACCCGCGCCGATATCTCGGGCTTATTGATGGTTGCAGGGGTCAGTTGCTTCAAATCGATATCTGCTCGACAGCCCAATGCCTCGGCAGTGCTTCGGACGATATCCTGGAAACGGCTCACGACCACGCTCCGCACTTCGGGTTCGAACGTGCGGAGCGTCCCGGTCAGTTCCACCGATTGGGGGATGACGTTGAAGGCTTCGCCACCGTGGACCGTACAGACGCTGACCACAGCCGGTTTGAACGGCGACACATTACGGGCCACGATGGACTGCAGCGCGGTGATGGTCTCCGCCGCGGCGAGCACCGGATCGACGGAGAGATGCGGCGCGGCCGCATGGCCGCCTTTCCCGTATAGCGTGACCTTGAATATTTCCGCGCCGGCCATAGCTGGACCGTTGGCAATCCCGATCCAACCGAGGGGTTGTTCGTTCCACACATGCAGGCCGAGGCTCACCGCGGGCTTCGGATCATCCAATACGCCCGCCTGGATCATGCGTTCGGCGCCTCCCAGGCCTTCTTCGGCCGGTTGAAAAACGAGTTTGATCGTTCCGGACAGCTCGGCGCGGTGGGCGGTCAGCATCTTGGCCACGGTCAGCAGGATGGCGGTATGGGCATCATGCCCGCAGGCGTGCATCACGCCGCGGTTTTGCGAGGCGTACTCGGCGCCGGTCTCTTCGATGATCGGCAGGGCATCCATGTCGGCCCGGACAAGAATGACCGGTCCGGCTTTTTTCCCCTCCAGGATCGCGACCACCCCGGTCTCGGCCACTCCGGTGTGGATTTCCAATCCCAGAGCGGTCAGCTGTTTCGCGACAATCCCCGCCGTGCGGACTTCATGAAATCCGAGTTCAGGGTGCATATGGAAATCCCGCCGCAGAGAGCGGGTGTATTCAAAGAGCTCTTGGGCTTCCGCAAGAAAATCGTACATATATACCTCCGGAGCCATGTTGATCGGTGGGGTGTCCGATTCCTATTTTTAGGCTCAATTCACATCAAACGTGTCATATCAATTATGGTAAGCAAATAATTACCCAAAATGCTCTACAAGGGGTGCGGAATGTGGGCTGCAGATTAACAGCCTGCAGCAAATAAAGCACCTAACAGAATCCAATAGGATAAAGAAATACTTATTTTATGGAAGTGGGAATCCACATTTCAAGCCAAGTAGTACACTAGTATACTGGTATACTAGGAAAAAGTCAAGTCAAATAGACTGACTTGAAAATACCTACTAGGCCCTGATGCGGGATTTCCCGCCCCCGTTGACCAACGGCACCCGGTTCCATTTTTCCACCACGGCCAATAACATGGGGAGCCTGGTTTCCACCCTCGAGTTGGGGGAGCCGGACCTGCTGATCGTCTTTGCCGATCTTGCTCCCACCCCCGAGGAGCTGGCCCGGGTCCTGGCAGGTCTCAAGCAGGCCATCGTCATCGTGCTCCTGCCCGTCTCCCGGGCTGGCCTCGAGCTGAAGGGCCCGGGAAGGAGAGACTCCGGCCAGAACACGACCGAGTACGGCGTTTTCATCGCCGGGGTGGTGGTCGTGGTGCTGGTCGTGGTCGGGATCTTCACCGGCGCCCTCAAGACCCTCTGGGAGAAGGTCGCCGCCCTGATCACCGGCGGGTAGCGGGTGGTCGGGAGGTCAAGGAGCATCCGGTCTGTGGGCCGGCAGCGCGCGCCGCGCCTTGCCGGCCGTCGAATCATAAGGAGCCAGAGATGGCAGAAAAATCTTCGAAAAACAAACGGACCGGGCAGAGCTCGGTCGAGTTCGGCCTGCTGGTCGTGGCCATGATCATCATGTTCCTGGGGATGATGCAGTTCGGTCTGTACCTATACGGGCTGAGCGTGGTAGAGAACGCTGCCAGGAACGGGGCACGCGCCGGCTCGGTCGCCCAGGAGTGCCCGACTTGCCAGGCGGTCCAGGCCGCGCAGGCTTCCGCGCAGGGTGCGCCGGTCCTTGCCGACCCTTCCTTTGAGATCCTTGCCCCGGGTGGGGTGGTGGGATCGGTGGTGGAGATCCGCGTCACGGCCCATATCCCGCTGATCGTCCCCGGCGGCGCGCTCTTCGGCCTGGAGAGTGTCCTGAATGTCTCCTCCGAGGCGACCTTCCGGCAGGAGGGGTGGTAGCCATGCATGCGGCCTCACGAGCGCGATGGGAACGCGGCCAGTCTACCGTCTTTTTTGCGTCATTCGTGGTGATCCTGGCCGTCCTGACGGCCGTGGTGCTGGAGGTGGGGCGCCTCGCCTACGCCCGCGGCGAGGTGGCCAAGGCCGCCGATGCTGCTGCCCTGGCAGCCGCCTCGCGCGTGGATATTGCCAGGTACCGCGATACCGGCCAGATCCTGTTTCTGCCGGATGTATATGCTTATGCCCAGGGATTTGCCAGTGCGAACTCCTCCTACCTCGCGAGCCGCTCGATCCCCGTCTCGGTGAGCGGCATCCGCCTCGATGAAGCCAGCCGGGTGGTGGCGGTGAGCGTGACCGCGGACCTCTCGCCGCTCCTGCCGTCCCTGTTGCAGGGAGGAGGGGTCGTCACGGTGACCGGCTATGCCTAGGCGCGCCTGGACGGGAGATAAACCCAACGCCGCAAATGGTTTACGTGGTAGCGTCGGCGGATTTGTCGTCGCGGATACCGAGGATATTACCCTGTTAGGAGGTGTTTTGCATGATGGGTTATGCATAGGCCTGAAAGGATGGGTAGGTTCCAAACTATCATACTCTCAACAAGGTTAAAACTTGGGTTCGAATCCCCATGGGGGCATGTCGCTCATCGGTAATAAATCCATCAATGTACAGATGTAATGGATTGTCAAGCGACAAGGGAAGAATAACCAAACATGAGCAGAAGGTTGCTCGCTCGTAGGCACTTTACAAAATAATATCGTCCCCTGTTTCGCCGGTTGGCGAACAGGCTCTTGACAGGGGTGCTATACTGAAATCGAGCGGCGCGCCCGCAAAACCCTATGCAGGGTCTCCTGCGCGGAGGCCACAGAATCTTTCTGTTTGGGACGCCGCTCATTCCTTTTGAGCGAGCAGAGTTGGGTTTGACCCATGAGGACGTTATTGCTATTGCCGACAACTCCAGGGTGCTGCCGGATTATAAAAATAACCCACGCATCGCCAGGTGGAACGAGGGTTTTGCGATGTTAAGCGCTGGCTTTAAGAGACAATTCGCTGCTTTGAAAAAGGTTTAAAGAAGGATAATGTAACATGATCGACTTGCCCTGGAAACCTAATCCTGATTACCACAGATTATTGGATGCCTTACACCGGCAGGGAGATCCTGAGCGTGTCGTTTGGCTGGAGCTGTTCGCCGACCCTGAGATCGTGGGCGCAATTTTAGAAGAAACCCCCTCGCCAACCAGAGATAAAATCAAGGACCGGGAGACTCTAAACAGGTGGTTCGACCAAAAAATGAAATTTTGGTATCAGTTGGGTTACGACGCCTTCTGGCACGGACCAAATCTGAACTGGCCAGGCCTGCATTCGCTAGAGGCGGGAGATTCAGCCGCCCTCTCACGGGGAAAACGCACATGGGTCAACGAAAAAGCCGGAATGATCACCAATTGGGAGGAATTTGAGAGGTATCCTTGGCCTTCGTTCGCCGATGTCGATTTTTATCCCCTGGAATATGCTGCCCGGCATCTTCCGGAAGGGATGGCATTAATCGCCCAGTGTAGCGGAATCCTCGAGCCAGCCATGTGGTTGATGGGCTATGCGACTTTCGCCATGGCAATCTACGATCAACCGGACCTGGTTGAAGCTATTTTTACACGCCTGTCAGAAATCTATGTGCCCCTTGCCCGCGCCCTAGTGGAAGCAGACCGCGTCGTTGCCCTCTGGATGGGAGATGACATGGGCTTTAAGACCAGTACAATGATCTCGCCAAAACACCTTCGCAAATACGTTTTTCCTATTCAAAAGCAGATCGGTGAAATTGCGCACGCAAAAGGGTTCCCCTTCCTGCTTCATTCATGCGGAAAATTGGACCTAATAATGGAAGACCTGATTGAAGATGTCGGCATCGACGCAAAACATTCTTTCGAGGATGCAATCGAGCCTGTTGAACGATTCTGTGATCGTTTCGGAAAACGGATAACCGTAATCGGTGGAGTAGATATGGATATTCTTGCGGGGGGGACAGAAGCTCAAGTTCGGGCGCGGACCTGCCAGATCCTGGAGGCATGCGCCTCGAGCCAAAGCTATATCCTTGGAAGCGGTAACAGTATCGCCAATTACATACCGCCGCGCAATTTCATTGCGATGTTGGATGAAGGTTACAAGTACAACACCGCCAGAAGAAGTACATGACCTATCAGGTGTAAAAACGCCAGCACTGGATGAAGGAATGAATAATGTCTGCCGTTCAGAACACTATTTAACTCATCGCCAGCGGTGACCTGCACCTGTCGGCCAACCAGGTCTGCCCGACCTTCGTCATTGAGACGGACGAGGCAATTGAAGATGTATATCGCCGCCAAGCGCATGGCTGATTGCTTCGGGTGTGACCTGATTGGCATCCAGTACCAGCAAGGATTAAAGGATATGACCCCCGCCTCCGACCTGGCCAAGGGACCGTTCAATAACGTCGGACGCCCACCGGTCTATCATCCAACCACTAGCGTTGAATTGTACCCGGGCCAGGCTCTGCCGCACTTCAACGAAGTGGACGAGGGTACGGGCATGGGCGCGCTGGTCACCACCCGGATCTGGACGGCGCTCGGTCTCGACCCGGCCACCACCCTGCACGACATCCGCCGGGGACGGCAATACCGCGGCGATGGGTTTGAAGATC
>JBEKFY010000030.1:0-47841 GCA_050013095.1 Anaerolineales bacterium
CTTTTTCGGCGCTCTTGAGCGCGGGAGTCGCTTTCGTTGAAGACGCCCCCGCCAGTGAACCTCCAGAGAATGAATTAGTTGCTGTGGAAGAAACCGAGGCCAGGCCTGAGCCAGAACTTTCGCTGGATGATCGTCTCGCCAATATTGATCCCTCCGACACCATCGGGCTGTATCTCAAAGAAGTCGGCCAAGTCCCGCTGCTGACAGGGTCAGAAGAAGTTGAACTCGTCCAATGCATGGAGCACGGACGGACGGCTCGTGAAGAGTTGGCGCGTGGCAAGGTCAGCCCCCGCCGCCGGATCGAATTGCGTCAATTCATCGAAGACGGTTGGTCTGCCCGCGAGCACCTTATTACAGCCAACTCTCGCCTGGTGATCAGTGTCGCTAAAAAATATATGGGGCGCGGCGTAACATTTCTTGACTTGATCCAGGAAGGCAATATCGGACTCATGCGCGCCACTATGAGATTCGACTACCACCGGGGTTACAAATTTAGCACCTATGCCACCTGGTGGATCCGTCAGGCCGTGACGCGCGCAAATGCTGACCAGGGACGTACCATCCGCGTCCCGGTTCACATGAGTGATCGGATCAACAAGCTCTTGCGCGTCCAGTACCAGTTGACTCAGCGCCTGGGCCGCGAACCAACCGTCGAGGAGATGGCCAAAGCGCTGGAAGTGCCACCCAATATTATCGAGAACTTAATCCGGCTTGCGCGCCGGCCGCTCTCGTTGGAAACGCCAACTGGTGATGATGAAGACTCGGTGCTCGGCGACTTTATTGAAGATGACGAAATTGCTCCGCCCGATGAAACCGCGACATATAATCTGCTGCGTGAGAATTTGCGCGAAGTCTTAAACGAATTACCGCCTCGCGAAGTGCGCATCCTGCAACTGCGCTATGGATTACTCGATGGGCAGGCCTACACGCTGGCGGAAGTTGGGCACAAGATGGGCGTGACGCGTGAGCGCGTCCGCCAGCTCGAAGCCCAGGCTTTGAACCGCCTGCGTCACCCGCCCATCCACCGCAAACTGCACGACTACCTGGGTGATTAACCGCTGTCTAAATCTCCATCAATATGAAAGTTCTGACTGTTTGAGAGCCTAGCTTCAGCGTCCAAGTGCAACTTTGAAGGTCGACATAAGGATCCCTTGTTTGAAGCGAATAAGTATATACCAACGAGACGTGCAAATTTGCATGTCTCGTTTATTTGACGCATAATTAAACCCCCGCCGGGGCGGGGGTTGTTCGATCAGGAATAATAGGGGCGCTTGAACACCCACAGTTCCTTGGCAGCGACCCCTCGCGGTTTGGTGATTGCTGCGAGTTCCCACCCATCGCCTCCACGCTTCGAAACGTCTTTTTCTAGGTCCGCATTTGATAACTGCACCCTGTTATACAGGACGAAATCATACTCCCACTTTGGAATGGGCGGATGTCCAGGGGTGGGAACCGCAATTGCTTCGTTAGCCTTTTTCAAGCGTGTTTTACTTTCTTCAAAGTTATCTGTCATATCGTCTACCTTACTTGATAATCTGAATGCGTAACTGCTCAGGCAGGTAATGAGACGAACGGAGGACAATAGGGATTTCCAGCGAATGCCAGGCGCAAGGCCATCAAAACGTTCTGGCCATTTTTCCGAGCGGTCGATAGATATCCGCGCACCTGGCAGAAAATCTCCGCTCCACGGCTGGAGCGGAAGCAGCCGGAGATCTTTTGCTTGACCTTCATCATACGGATATCGCGTTCTGCCTGATTATTATCAAATGGCACCTTAAAATCGTACATAAAAGCCAGGACGGCGGTTTTGTGATCCCGAAAGCGGTCCAACAGGTTGAGGGGAGGCGATCGTTTGATCCGTCCTCGCTTCCTGGGCTGATCGTCCGGTCTGGCGGGTGCAGGGTTGACCCGATAGCCCCGTTGGAGCAGGGCATCATACCGTTTTTCAAACGCCTTCCGCTGAGCGGGGGGCAGACTGGAACGGTGGACGGCTGTGGAGCTTTCCACGGCCTCTTTGATCTCCAGCAGCAGATCGATCAGCCCGGTCTCCCATGCCTGCGGGTAGCGTTCCTGGAGAAACTTCAGTTCCCGCAAATGATGGCCGTTACACAGGGCATGGGCACAGGGATAGACGAAATAGCTCTTCCAACCGTCATGCATGGCCCGTCCCTGCAGGGCGGGCAGGATCTGCATCGCATCCATGGCAGGCTGGCCTCGCCGATCATGCACGGCATAAAAGGTCAACTTCCCAGTGCTGGCCGAATGCAACCCGATCGAACGGCTATTATTCCTCCCGAGTCGGCTGAGGTAGAATTTTCTCCACCTCTGCCAGTGTGAGCGACCCGATGGGTTTTTCCTTGGATTTCCCCCGTAGAAAATCTTTCAGGTCCTTGGGCGTCAGGGCGGGCAGGGGGGCATCTTCGGCTTTGATCTCCACTTGGGGATGGGCAAACAAGAGGGCAGCATTGATCTCTGGGACCTCTACCCCTTCCGGCAGCTTTTTTTCAAGATATTGTTTCACCGCCTGGGTTTCGGCTCCCGCTTCCAGGTCCGGACGGCCCAGGTTCTCCTGTCCAAAAATGCGCATGTAACCCTGGAGGAATCCGCCCCCTTTGGCATGCCAACGCTCTTTTTCATACGTGATGGTTCCCTTTTGATAGAAAGGCAGGATTGTCCAGATGCCCGCCGGGCCCACCAGCAGATGGGAGGCAGGAGTCATGTAATGGTATATGATGTACTCGCGTCCGAGTCCCTTTAGGCTTTTATCGATGATTTCGAAAGGTCGCGGGCTGCGTCCCCAGCGGTTGCCGTAATAGATGCCGACCTGCGAAAGAATGAATCCCACCAGGAGGGCGCCCAGGGAATAAACGAATTTATCCGGATATTTGAAGGTGATGATGAGGCCGATGCCCAGGATCGCCAGTGCTCCAATGCTGGTGACCTGGCCGATGCGGGAATTACGCTTGATGAGTTTCTCATTGACGACCGATTTCATATCTTATCTCTCGTTTCTTTTTTTAAAGACTGTTCGATGGCCGTGCGGACCGAATCCAGGATATTGGCCTCCACGGCGTTCATGGCTACTCGGGCCGCGTTCTTGATGGCAAAGGCGTCCGAGCGGCCATGGCCGATAAAGACCAAGCCGTTGACTCCCAACAGGGGGGCCGCCCCCTCCTCGCTCGGATCCATCATTTTCTTGATCGATCCCAGGGCGGGTCGGACGAGCAGGCCGCCGAGCATCGCCAGCGGTCCTCCGGAACGGATCGCCTCCCGGATCTTATTGACCAGGAGCTTGGCGATCGCCTCCGAGGATTTGAGCATCACATTGCCGGTAAAACCATCGGTAACGGCAACATCCGCTGCACCGCCGATCAGCTCCTTGCCCTCGATATTGCCGATGAAATTCAAACCGGATTTTTCGAGAAGCGGATAGGTTCCTTTAATAAGCTCATTACCCTTGCCGGCCTCCTCGCCGTTAGAAAGCAAGCCCACTCTGGGGTTCGGGACCCGGCGGACCCGTTCGGCGTAGACGCTGCCCATGATGGCGAACTGCAGCAGGTTTACCGGTTTACAGTTAGGATTGGCACCGATGTCGATGACCACGCACGACCCGGTCGCGGTTGGAAAGACGGGGGCCAACCCCGGCCGGTCCACCCCCGGGATGGTGCCGAGGCGGAAGTAAGCGGTTACGGAAGCCGCGCCGGTATTTCCGGCTGTGACGAAGGCATCCGCTTCTCCGTTTTTAACCAGGTCCATGCCAACCGCCATGGAGTTCTTCGAGCTGGCGCGCCGGGCCTTAAGCACCAGTCCCATGCCTTTATCCTGCATGGTCAGCATTTCAGGCGCGTGCACGAGGCGGACCGATAGGCCTTCGGGCTTCTGTGCATCCAGGACGGGCTTGACCTTGACCTCATCACCGACCAGGATGATATCCAGGCCGTATTCCCGGGCGGCCATGACTGCCCCGGCCACATCTGGATTGGGATAGTCGTCGCTCCCCATGGCGTCTATGACAATTCTGGTCATGAGCCGTTCCTCCAGCCTGTCTCACTTGTCATCCGGTGGAAGCCTAAAAATAGCTTTCTCGAAAATGACCGTTTCGATTTAGGTTGACATGCATTACAATGTGATTATAATACCCTCTCGAATGCGCTGGTGCTGGAATTGGCAGACAGGCATGGTTGAGGGCCATGTGCCGCAAGGCGTGAGGGTTCAAGTCCCTCCCAGCGCACTGGTAAACGACACAGGGATACGGTCAGCAGGTGTCCCTGTGCGAATTTAAAGGGGGTCAGGCAGCGCGGGGGAGAGGAGACGCGTTCGAATGGACACAGGGTTGGCTCTATCTAAAGCGATTGAGGGCTTCTTACTGGCGTGTCGAGCTCGCCGGCTTTCCTCGAACACACTTATAGATTATTCCAGGACGCTCAGGAGGCTCTTAACCTTTGCAGGCGACATCCGGGACGATATCGACCAGGTCAACAGGCGCCTTAAAGTGCTCGGCAAGGGCAACAAGGAGCGCCTGCTGCCATTCTCGCCGCGCACGGGCTCGGCTCTATTTCGCCATCTGGCCGGCAGTGAGGGCAAGCCGTTCCCGTTCACCCGGAACAGCCTCGCGCACCTGGTCCAGCGGATCGGTCAGCGCGCCGGCATCTCTGCCAACCCGCACTGCTTCCGGCATACGTTCGCAATCATGTATCTAAGAAACGGGGGAGATCCGTACACCCTGCAGGAGATCCTTGGGCATTCGTCGATGGAGATGGTTAGACGCTATATCGCCCTCGCGCAGGTGGATATCGACGCCGCGCACCGCCGGGCATCGCCAGTCGAAGGTTGGGCGCTCTAACGTAGCCGGCTCGGTCGATAATATGTAAATGATGGCCTAAGCGAAGCGGATCGTCAGAGTGGCTTGAAGGAAATTAGGAACAGGCGGGCAATTTCCCTACCTGTTCCCCTCTCTTCCCCAAGCCTTTCCTCGCACTCAAAAAGGTACTTCTTAGTTTCAATAATGAGCCCAGCAAGGTTTATATCGGAGCTACCACTGTATTCCTTCCCATCTTGGTCGTTCACAAGTCGCCAATTCTGGTATTTCTCGTCTACTTTTGTGAGCCTCCTGGAGAGGGTAATGCGCTCGATGCCGATATCGACTCGTCGAGCGATCGCCTCGTAGACCGGTTTAGCTTGTACCGTTCCAATTCGGTGACTTGTTGGTATCTTCTTTTCTGGCATAGCCCATTGGTATTCAATGCTCGTTTCACTGTCTGCAATGAACGCGAGCAATTCTTTATATGCCGTGGCGAAATGGCCTCCGATTTGAGCGACGCGCTCAACGGAGGATTCAGGGTCGTCAATGAGGTTAACAACGGAGTCTATGATGTCAAATGCCTTAGCGATCTGTGCGTAACCAACGAGATCCGCCGGAGCGGAAGATTGCATGTGAAGCGTGAAGGAACCCCGAGAGAAAGCAAAAACTTGGAGTTCGTAGTTAGCTGGGTCTAGGATTGCCTCGTGGGTTATACCAGATACATCCCGTAGAGCCTTTCGGTACGCATACCTTACAAGTCGCTGGATGAACTTACCAGCCTGACTGAGATGCTCAATGGAAACCTTTGGATCATCTCTGGCTTC
Source organism: Anaerolineales bacterium (assembly GCA_050013095.1). Lineage (GTDB taxonomy): Bacteria > Chloroflexota > Anaerolineae > Anaerolineales > Villigracilaceae > UBA877. Next base: position 5,626 of record JBEKFY010000030.1, read on the forward strand.
TGGGGGGTTCAGACTTCAATGAATTACTGCACGATTGCGCTGAAGGGACTCTTGGATTACCTCGATGTTAGGCCGCCGCGAGGGGGTGATGCGAAAACCAGGATCGGGAAGCCAGCTCGAAGGAATTGAGTTTGGGTCAATAGCGGTTGCGGTCATCCTCGACATATCGCCAGACTCCGCTTGAACAATAAAGTAGTCGGGAAGCTCTGGGTGCTCGAAAACCTCCCTAAGGTCGAGAAGTCCGTCAGTGAGTTTTGCTGAGGTGGCGCTAGAAATTGGTGTACAAAGGTACTTATCCTCTTGATCACCCTCCTCAACAAGAAGGCAGAGATAGGTCGAACCAAACTGATCAAGTGCAGTAAACACCTGTGGAGTGTCGTAGAAAACTATGGTGTCCCGCAATATCAACTGTCTCATCGTTAACCGCCATCGTGGCTATCTAAATTGACGGTTGCACAACAAGGAATAGGGTCGAAATCGTGGCAGCGCCACCACGAGATGTGGTACTGTTGCCTTCCAGTGGGTTTGACCGCCCCAGATTCTGGCGGTAGTGCGAGAGATACAACCTGCTTGTTCCTATTTGTCGGTAACTTTAAGAGGTCAGCACAAGTTTGGTATGAAGTGGTCAGGGAGCAGGATCTGACTATGCACTCATCCAAGTGCCAGAGCTTTCCGGGGTGAAGTTTACGCTGTGACTAAAAGTCCCGTTCACTAGGTGGAATAGTTGAGACAAGACGAAAGAATTCTTCGTTCTGTGGGGGAAGGGCATCAGATGGCGGGCTGCCGTCGGGAAGGTCCTCAGCCCAGCGAATCGGGGCAGGAGTGGGAGTATTCATGTATATAAGATTAGTGTATTCTAGGCCGCCGAATAACCTATTTAAAAAGCTTTTCAGCCGAGATGAATCATCAAACCTTATTACCATTATCGCGCCGTTGCCGAAAAAACGCACGCTGGCACTTGTACTTATCTGCCAACCGGCCCGGCTGACAACCCAGCACGGCTGAAAAAAACCCCCTATCCATCACCGCATGTATAGCATTATCCAGTTTCCGGTAGACGTATCATACATAACCCCGCACGCATAACCCTGTCCGACTGGATAGATGACCACCAAAGTGAGGAAAGGGGATCAGTTTTAAGGCAACCGTGCCGAGATGAATTTGTTTATAATTATGTCGAAGACATTTTTCCAGAAAAATCTTACACTATCATTAAGCTAGCAACAAAGGGTTATCTACTAGAAAATGGCAGTCTGGAAAACCACGCGTTACGTCGAAGGAGACTCACATGTCAAACAAAACTCTTGGCGTTGTCCTGATCGTTGTGGGTGTTCTTATGGTTATAGCTGTATTACTGATGGGTTTCATCGGATTTCCATCCTTGGGATTCGGATGGAAAAAGATAACAATGGCTGTTGTTGGAGTTATCATCGCCTTGATTGGCGTGGGCATTCGAATGCGGGCGACCAACCCCAATAAAAGCACCTGACCTCGCTTCCTTTCGATCCTTATCTTTCGGCACCCACTAGGCCGGCTGACAACCCGGCGCGACTGAAATAGCCACAACTGTGGCTTTTTGATCGCTTGCCTCCTGGTAAAAATTCTCCAATTGGGGTATTTTTTACGGATGAATAGTCTGACGCGTTAGACTATTCGACCGCTTGCTTACTGAGCAAACGCCCATCCAAAACAAAACCCCCGCCGGGCGGGGGAATACTTCTGCAGCTGGACCGAAGCCACCTTTATGGTTGGCAATCGCTATTATTTTCATGTTTTGAGTTATACCACGGCCGCCTTTGGGTCAAAACCATCAGGCCATTTTGTATTTTGAGAATATTTAGTCCCAAGCAGCTTAATCTCGGAAAGGTCGGCCCCGGACAGATTGGCCCCGGACAGGTCGGCTTTGAACAGGTCAGCCCCTTCCAGCTCAGCCCCGGACAGGTTAGCCCTAGACAGGTCGGCCCTGGTCAAGCGGGCTCCGGACAGGTCGGCCTTGAACAGGTCGGCCCCTTCCAGATCAGCCCCGGACAGGTTAGCTCCGCACAGGTCGGCCCCGGACAGATTGGCCTCGGACAGGTCGGCTCCAGCTAGGTCGGCCCCTTCAAGATCAGCCTCGGACAGGTTAGCCTTGCTCAACTTAGCCTCGTGCAGGTTAGCCCTTGCCAAGCGGGCCCCGGAGAGGTCGGCCTTGTATAACCATAACGGGCCTGGCCTGTTTATCAGGTCATATAGTTCATACTGTGAAAATTGCATTTTTACACTCCAATCCATCAGTTATAGTTAGAACTATATGAGAAATATTATCTTGTCCATTTTCTACTCCCTCCAATAATGATCCTTGTAGCCATTATCGCGCCATATATTGCAAAACGCGCGCAAGTCCGTAATAAACAAAACCCCCGCAGGGTGAAGGCGGAGGCGTGATTGGGCAGGCTGATAACCCAGCGCGGACGGAATAGGTTTTCACAACGTCAGGCAACCTTATACCCTCTCAATGAGGCGGATCAATCCAACACTGCCCGTCAATCGAAAATACTGCGTTTTCCCAGCCAAATTCCTTAATGTAGACAATATATCTTTTGGCGTATGGTTTACCATCCGTTCCGACATACTGTACAAAGATCAATTCAGATACAGTGTTGGTATACAGCTTTTCTGGAATTGTGTAAGAGACTTGGTGCACGTCGGGCAAGTTGCTCACATAATACTGAAGCTCAACCGCTATTTTTGTGTTATCGGAATAGTCCATATCTGTAATGGGTTTACAGCTCGGATTGTTTAAATTCGGCGCTGGTGTTTGTATAACCACGCGCGTGACGACATACGGTGTATAGGTAGGATAAGCTGTTTGTGATGGAACAGGCGTCCAGGCTGTCTCGGTTTGTACAATAGCGGCTTGAATGTCCGCCGGCGATATACCCGAACTGCATGCCAGGACGCTTCCAGTAATAACCAGAATGGCAATAGTAACGAGCAGTTTGTTTTTCATTGTCAATTCTCTTCAACAATCTACCATGTATTCATTATCGCGCTCACCTTCTAGAATGCCATTACAGCGCAATATCAAAAACCCCTGCCTGATTGGGCGGGGATTGTTAGATCAGGCAAAAGATTGGTACTTGAACACCCATATTTCTTTGGTAGTGATGCCATGTGATTTAGTTATTGCGGCAAGTTCCCATCCATCCTCCCCAAGTTTTTTAACCTCTTCTTCGAGTTTACTGTCCGATATCTGCCCTCTATCGTACAGTTCGAAACGATAATCCCAATGTGGAATGCCCTTTATAGTAATATAATCGACCTTTCTGTATTGTCCAATTATCGCGCAGAAACAAAAACCCGCCTGGTGAGGGCGGGGAGGTTGAGCTACCCGCTTTCTGGTCATACAACTTATTCTCTTATTTCAAAGCGAAGAAGTAGGATGGTGCAGATGTATAGAAAACCAAGAGTGGATTGGAGTCACCCTGGAATACTGGCTCGATAACCCACCCAGTTATCGACACAGGCCTAACCAAATTCGCATCTATAACCTGATAGCTAGATTGACAATTTACGGCCCGTGTGCACGGATCCTTCATATCACCGAAGAGCTGTCCCTTGGATGTGACGCCAAAGTCCGCCCAGTTTGCATTATATTGTCCAGATACAAGCGTGATTTTCACTTGAACAGCGATCCACTCCATTCCTCTGGATAATTGTTCTTCGGTATAACTGTTATCGACAACAATACCCTGTCCACGTACAACCCGCACAACTTCAAGTGTAATGGTTGCTATAGGAGTCGAACCTGTGCCTAAGTGGAAAGATTCTGAAGCGCCAAGGGGATAAGGATTGCTTATCGTTCCTATCGTTCCCGCCGGTATTGGCGTACTTGTTGAGGTCGAGGTAGTGGAGGATCTGGCCCGGATGATTATGATTAGAACTGCAACCACGATGACAAATGCTAGGATTCGCCAATGCTGCAGCCATGATTTCTTTTTTGGGGGATGCTGGACCCCAGCCGCTACAGGAACAACGGGTGCCGGAATTGCCTGAGATGTCAATTCGCGTCCACAGTAGCTGCAGACAATGGCCTCGTCCTGGATCTCTTCGGCGCAGTATGGGCATTTCTTCATATTTCACTCTTCTGGAAAAGCCTGATGGCAAGACTACATTGTCTCCATTATCGCGCCGTTCCCGTGGAAACCGGCCCAAAACAAAACCCGCCGGGTGAGGGCGGGGCTGAGCTGGTCCGTGGTGGATTCAGATTGCTTCGACGTCTGGAGACGTCCAAGGTTATTTCTCCCATCCTGGGACCGGCTCGGCTGGATACCAGGACAACGTACCGGCGCTTACCAGGTTCATTAGATTCTCGGCCGCCTCGTACTCTGCCAAGCTCATTTGTTTCGTGGCGGCCTCATCAATGCCGCCGCTCAGGATAAAGATAGCGAATGTCCGGGACAAATAGAGTTGCTTCTAGGACGGTCATTTCGAGGATTGGGGTAATTTGAGTAATCATGATTTTTCTCCTTGCCCCCGATCGTAAGCCATTCAGCTGGGGTTGTGGAGGGCAGAAGGCGATGAGTGTGTTAGCTATCACTATTGCCTCCCGATAACCAAAACCCGGTTGAATCCACTAGACAGCGCATAATATTGGAATCTTAAAGAATCCGTCCGCTTTCAAGTATTGCGCTAAAATCTAATATGGTTCCCCGAGAGATGTCAGCTTACGAACCCTCGCGTATAGACTTACTCTACCAAATCAGTGCCCGGCCACACGGAGGAAAACCGTGTGACTGGGCACACGGTTTTCCGAGATTATGAGCACATAGTCAAGTTGTTCCAGGTATCCCTGTGTTGGAATTGGGCTCAGCCAGTATAATGGTTGAGGGCCATGTGCCGCAAGGCGTGAGGGTTCAAGTCCCTCCCAGCGCACTGGTCAGGTGGACCATCGTTGGTTAGCCTGAAAAACCATTGTTCCGAACATTAAGGAGGAAGAGGATGAAAGCCATTCGTTTTGCTAGCTTGATCATGCTGGTCGCCATAGTGCTAGTGGCCTGCGCACCGGCAGCCAGCACCACCACAACGGCTGTGGGGACGCCCGTTGCCACGATCCCTCCGGACCAGCTGGCTCAGAAGGGACACCTGTTGTTCTGCACGGATTTCCCTTACCCTCCCCAGGAATATTTCGACGATAAGGGCAACCCCGCGGGCATGGATATCGAGATCGGCAATGAGATCGCGAACCGACTGGGGTTACAACCTGTGTTTGTCAACAGTGTTTTTGACTCGATCATCGAGGCGGTCACCGGCGGCAAATGCGATGCGATCATCTCTGCCATGAACATCACTGCCGACCGCTCAAAGCAGATCAGCCAGATCAAATATTTCCAAGCCGGGCAATCATTTGTTACTGTCAAGGGCAACCCCAACAAGATCAATACGCCTATGGACCTGTGCGGAAAGTCAGCCGCGGCGGAAAGTGGCACGACCGAAGCCGACTACCTGCAAGGCACCGGGGATTACACAGGCAAAGGCCTGACCCAGCAGTGCGTCGCAGCGGGCAAGCAGCCTATCAATGTCGTCGTGGCCCAGAAGGATACGGATGCACTGCAGATGCTCCAATCCGGCAAGGTGGTCATCTATTCGGCCGACTCACCGGTTGCAGCCTACTATACCGTCTTGCACCCCGACCAGTTTGAGCTGGCGGCTGGCGGTCAGGTGTTGGAACCCGCCCTGGAAGGGATCGGGGTCCCCTGCGGTTCAGCCACTGACTGCACCAATGCGCCTCTTTCACCGGTTGGGGCCGCCATTCAAACCGCTCTTAAGAGCATGATGGCAGATGGAACTTACACTAAGATCCTGACCAAATGGAACCTCACCAACGGGGCAGTGACCCTGCCGTAACGTGAACAGAAAAAGAAGGGATGTCCTGGACGGTGCATATGATCGGGACATCCCTTCTTGATAATAAAACCCAAGAATTATCCCTTGATCTGGGGTCAGCAGGACTCTATCCCCGCCGCTTTACTCCAGCCTAGACAGCCGAGGGTATTCAGCTGAAAGGGATATGATCATATTCGGGGTCGAGTGAGGCCGTTATGTATCATTTTGATTGGGCGTTATTCTGGAAATATTTGTGGCCGGTTACTGCGTTTCAAAACCCACTCGTCCTGCATGGCCTGATCGCGACGATCGTCGTTAGCATCATTGCCCAGGTGATGGGCGTGATCCTCGGGCTGTTCGCTGCCCTTGGAAAGATGTCCAAGTTCGCGCCCCTGCGCGCCCTCGCCGATGCCTATATCTGGTTCTTCCGGGGGACACCGCTGTTGGTACAGATGATGCTACTGTACTATGGTCTTGGGGTCACCCACATCTATAATTTTCCTGATGTCCACATTTGGGGCCTGACAATCATTGGGGCGATCCAGGCGGGTGTTCTAGCTCTTGGTGTTAATGAGGGGGCTTACATGGCCGAGATCGTCAGGGCTGGGATCCAGGCCGTCGATACCGGCCAGATGGAGGCCGCTAAATCGCTCGGGATGACCTTCGGTTTGGCCATGCGTCGCATCGTCCTGCCTCAAGCGGCCAAGGTGATCATCCCACCTCTCGGCAACGAGTTCAACAATATGATGAAGACCACCACGCTGATGACCGTAATCTCGGCCGGTGAGCTCTTCTATGCGTACGAGCAGATCAATGCCCAGCTGTTTAAACCGTTCGAGCTTTATCTGGATGCTTCGATTTACTACCTGGCGATGACAACGGTCTGGTCATATATTCAGAGTCGCATCGAGGCAGGGCTTGGAGAACGCAAAGGCGTTGAAAGGGTACCGGGCTTTTTTGAACGCCTTACCGGCGTGAGGATGGGAGCGCATTGATGAACACGAATCTTTATTCAACCTCAATCCCGTCGGATGAATCTGTAGTGGTCCAGGCCGAAAAAGTGAATAAATTCTTCGGCAGCATGCATATCTTGAAAGACATCGATATGCTGGTGCACAAAAACGAGGTAGTGGTAATCATCGGACCTTCGGGAGCCGGAAAGAGCACCTTGCTGCGCTGTATCAACCACCTGGAAAAAATCAACAGCGGGCACATCTTTGTCAACGGGAAAATGATCGGTTACCATGAGGTCAATGGAAAACTGGTGGAGGATTCCGAGAAAAATATCGCCATGCAGCGGGCTGAGATCGGCATGGTGTTCCAGCGCTTTAATCTGTTTCCTCACCTGACGGCCCTGGAGAACATCATCGAAGCGCCGCTCAATGTTCGGAAGGTGCCGCGTGATCAGGCCGAGGCCGATGCAGAACGCCTTCTGGCAAGGGTGGGATTATCCGACAAGCGGGATAAATACCCCAACCAGCTTTCCGGCGGTCAGCAGCAACGTATCGCCATTGCCCGGGCCCTGGCGATGAAACCGACCCTGATGCTGTTTGATGAACCGACCTCCGCCCTGGACCCAGAAATGATCGGGGAGGTGCTGGATGTCATGAAGGAACTGGCCAAGGAAAATACGATGATCGTTGTGTCCCACGAGATGGGCTTTGTGCGCGCGGCGGCCAACCGCATCCTTTTCGTTGATGAAGGCCGCATTCTTGAAGATACCACCCCTGATGGGTTGTTCAATAACCCGCGCGAAGAGCGCACGAAGGCTTTTCTGAGCAAGATCCTCACCTAGAAATCTGGAGGAGATCAGATCGGAGAAAGGCCTCCACATTGTGATGGCCCTCCGTTCTAAACTCGCCCTGGTCGGCAAGGCGTGTCTTGGTCATCGAGAACTAGCCCGGTTTGAAGGCCGTCCTCGTGGACGGCAATTTTGATAGTTTTGACCTGAAGCAGCTTCGAAGCGGTAGGTGATCTTTCGAGTGCCTCCCCTTTGAAGGAATAGGCCTATTCAATTTTGGAGTGACCCTATGGCGTCCACCTTTCCCAGTCCGGAATGGGTAAAAGACTTCGGTCAGAAATTGAACTCCGATCCGCATTATGCCCAGATCGCCAAGAAATGGGAGGGTGATATCACCTTCGCCATCGAACCCTCTGGCCCCGTCAAGGAGACGAAGTATTACTATTTCGACCTCTGGCATGGGACCTGCCGCCGGGCGGAGGTGATGAATGGCTTGAGCATCAAATCTGCCTTCGTTCTGACAGCTCCCTACGAAAACTTCGTTAAAATTCTCAAAGGTGAAATCGAACCGATGACAGCCATGTTGACCCGGAAGCTCAGCGTGCAGGGCAATATGGCCGTGATGATGCGGAGCATACCAGTCGTGCTGGATTTTGTCCGTTGTGCGCGGGAGATCACCACGGAGATCCTGACTTAGAGTTATTTGATTCATGCAACCAATCCTCAAAATCGATCTCACAGCCCATACCGCCAGCGAATATCGGATTCCTGCCAATTGGGAGCGGGAGTTTCTCGGCGGCGCTTCGCTGGCCGCCCGGCTTCTTTATACGGATCTCCGTTCGGATTTGGATCCGCTTTCTCCCGGCTCGCCGCTGCTCTTCCTGGTCGGTCCACTGACTGGGACGGCTGGTCCGACAGTGGGCCGCTTTGTCGTCTGTGGAAAATCGCCGGCCACCGGATTGTGGGCCGAATCCAACTGCGGAGGCTTCTGGGGGCCCGAACTGCGCTTTACCGGTTATGACGGCTTGTGGATCACTGGCAAGTCTGAACAGCCGGTCTATCTTTGGCTGGAGGACGGGCGGCTTGAATTCCGTAGCGCCGAGAACGTCTGGGGATTGGATACCTACCAGTCGCAGGAAACCATCAAGAAGCAGATTGGGGAGCTCGGCGTGCATGTCTTAACAATCGGACCGGCCGGCGAGAAGCAAGTCCTCTTCGCCGGACTTTTCTGCGACCACGGTCGCACGGCCGGCCGGACGGGATTGGGTGCGGTTGCCGGCTCCAAAAACCTCAAGGGGGTGGCCGTTAGAGGGAGTAAAAAAGATCTCCCCCTGGCACGGTCGGAGCTTTATGCGCCGAGGCGCTCTGAGGCGAACCGTGCCGTGAAAGCTGACAATTTTGGCGATGTCCTGCATGCGCTGGGTACATCCGGCGTCGCCGATTATGCAGATTATTTGGGGACGATGCCCAAGAAATATTTTCACCGGGGGACCATGGAAGGTGTCGATCAGGTCTCTGGATCGACCATGGCGGAGACTATCCTGAAGGGGGTGAGCACCTGTCACGCCTGTGTCATTGCCTGCGGCAGGGTGGTCGATCTCGGGGATGGTGTCCGTCGTAAAGGACCGGAATACGAGACCATCGTCGGGTTCGGGCCGAATCTCATGAACACGGATCTGATATCGATCGTACGGCTGGGTGAGCTTTGCGATCGGTACGGCATGGACACCATCAGTACTTCCAACACGATCGGGCTGGCGTATCATCTATATGAGCTGGGCATCCTTACAGAAAAGGATGTTGGCTTCCCACTGGTCTGGGGAGATGTTCAAGGCGCCGAAAGGCTGGTCCATTTAATCGCTCGCCGTGAGGGCATCGGAGACCGCCTGGCGAACGGGTGCCGTCGTTTTGGCGCGGACTTCGGTGCCGAAGAGGAAGCCGTGCAGGTGAACGGCCTGGAAGTCCCTTACCATGATCCGCGCGGCGTCTCCGGGATGGCGTTGGTCTATGCAACCAGCCCGCGCGGCGCGTGCCACAATAAATCGGATTACTTCTTTGTGGATTGGGGCCAGGTGGCGCCAAATTTAGGGATCGCCCTCTTCGACAAGCAGGCTGGTGCTGAAAAATCTGCCAATGTCGCACACCATCAGGACTGGCGCTGTGTGGCAGATTCTCTGGTGATGTGCCTGTTGTCGAACGTTCCCGCAGAGACCGCTCTGGAACTGGTTAACGCGGTTTGCGGCCTGGATTGGGGGATGGAAGAGATGATGCGGAGCGGTGAGAGAGGCTGGAATCTCAAGCGGGCCATTAATAACCGCATGGGTCTGACCCGCAGCAACGATCGACTGCCCAAGGCCTTGCTGGAACCGTTCCCGGATGGACCGGGGGTTGGTTTTGTCCCCGATATCGATGGGATGCTGGCGGCATATTATTCAGCGCGAGGCTGGGACCCGGTTACCGGTCGCCCGACACGGGCGAAGCTTCTTAGCCTGAGCCTGGAGGACGTGGCGGAGGAATTTTGGGGTTGATGCCTTGAGTTGATCTTTTTCGGTGATTAGATTTGGTAGAATCGAGACGGGTTGTTGGATGAAAAGGAAAAGAAAAGGATAGCATCATGAAACTTGTCACTGTAACGGAAATGAAGGCGATCGAAGAGGAAGCGGACGCAGGTGGGTTGACCTACGCCTTGATGATGGAAAATGCCGGGCATAACCTTGCCAGAGAGGTGTTGCGCCTGGCATACAGCCAGGATGACGAAGAAGAAATGCAGGTTCTGGGGTTGGTCGGCTCCGGTAATAACGGGGGCGATACCCTGGTGGCCCTGACCTATCTGGCTGAAAAAGGCTGGAAAGCGCGTGCGTATCTCATCCGCCGCAAGGCAGGTGCAGACCCATTGGTCAAGCAGCTTGAGGAGGCGGACGGGGAGGTTGTTCTCGCCGACAAGGACACCGATTTTACAAGGCTGACGACCTTTCTTGAGAACGCGGATGTCGTTTTGGACGGCGTGCTGGGGACCGGAATTAAACTGCCCCTTAAGGAAGAGATCAGCGCCATTCTGGCGCGCACGAAAGCTGCCGTTGAAGGAATGGAATGGCCGCCTTATATGATCGCGGTCGATTGCCCCTCCGGCGTCGATTGCGATACGGGCGAGGCAGCTGCTGAAACTATCCCGGCGGATGCCACGATCACCATGGCCGCGATCAAACAAGGCCTGCTTAAGCTGCCCGCATTCGACCTGGCAGGCGAGATCCGGGTGGTCGACATCGGCGTCTTGGACAAATACCCATCCTGGGAATCGGTCCAAAATGAAGTCGCCGATGAGATCCTGGTCGATTCGTGGCTCCCGAAGCGCCCCACCGATGCTTATAAGGGTACCTTCGGAACAGCCCTCATTTTGGCTGGGTCCATTAACTTCACCGGGGCAGCCCTGCTGGCCGGAAAAGCGGCCTATCGCGGGGGCGTGGGTCTGGTCACCCTGGCTGTGCCAGCGCCCCTGCATATTGCGCTGGCAGGACACTTCCCGGAAGCGACCTGGCTGCTCCTGCCGCATGAGCTGGGGGTGATTGCTGCCCAGGCGGTGGATGTGGTGGCTCAGAACCTGGAGCGGGTTACGGCGGCGTTGATTGGGCCTGGATTTGGCCTGGAAGATACCACCCGTGAGTTTCTTGAGAATTTGCTCACAGACCCCCGTGCTGCCAAGAAATCCAGCGGGAAGATCGGCTTCATCCGATCGAGTGAAGCGCCCGAGAAATCGAAATTTCAGGGTTTGCCTCCACTGGTCATCGATGCGGATGGGCTGAAATTGCTGGCGAAATTGGATAATTGGGCTAAGCTGCTTCCGGCTAATTCCATCCTGACGCCTCATCCCGGAGAGATGTCTGTTCTGACCGGCCTTTCGATTGAAAACATACAAAAGGATCGTCTGGCGACGGCCAGGCAATTCGCCATAAACTGGGGGCACGTGGTCGTTTTGAAAGGTGCCTTCACTGTGATCGCCGCGCCGGATGGAAAGACCATGACCATCCCGGTGGCCACTGCGGCCTTGGCCAGGGCCGGCTCCGGGGATGTGTTAGCTGGCTTGATTGCTGGGCTGCGTGCGCAGGGCCTGGAGGCGTTCCAGGCCGCGGTCGCAGGGACATGGATCCATGCGCAGGCAGGTTTGCTTGCCGGGGATGCACTTGGCAATTCCGCCTCGATCCTGGCGAGCGATATCCTCGAAGCGATATCCGAAGTGATCTCTGGGCTGGCGGAGGACACCTATCCGAACTAGCAAGTGCTTTGATCCAAAAAAAGGAGTCCGTTGAGGACTCCTTTTTTTGGATATCTCCGTGACCGAGTCTAGCTTTTTAAGAATGCTTCCAGGGCGTCCTTACTGATGCGGTAGGAGGCGCCAAGTTTTTTGGCTTTCAGGGAGCCATCGTTGATCGCGGCCAGGACATCCGCTTCAGTAACCTTCAGGATCGCGGCTGCCTCGGCGGGGGTCATCACGTCCGGCAATCCGCCAGCCGGTGCGCCGCCCGAAGGTCCCTTTTGCGGGGCCGAGCCGGACTGCATACCACCTTGCAATGCCTGCCCCATCAGGTTGCCAATGCCCATGCCGGCGCCGATCCCGGCGGTCAACCCCGCTCCGCCGCTTTGATTTTGAGCCGCATCGCGCATGGCGTCCGCCGCCTGCAGCTGCGTATAGGTGGCCATGTCGAGCATGCCCATCGCCCGCAGTTCTTCGGCGGATTTGTCGGATGGCTTCAAGTTGGCGATGTAAAAGGATTTGATCGTCAGGCCGATGGCGTTGAAGTCGTCTTCCGTTTGCGCACGGACGAACCCGCTCAATTCGTTGGTTCTGCCGATCATCTCCGGGACAGCGGTTTTGGCTGCCCACTCCCCCAGGGCATCCTGGAGTTTCTGGAGCAGGATGGTGCGAAGCCTCTCCTCGATCTCTTCGATCTTGAAGACCGCTTCCTTCCCCACGATCTGGATGACGAACTGCTGCGGGTCCTTGACCTGGAAACTATAGGTCCCAAAACCCTGCAGGAGCGCCACACCCAGGCCCATTCCCGGATTGCGGACCATGATCGGTTGAGGGGTGCCCCATTTCCGGTTGGCGAACTCCTTCATGGAAATAAAGTAAACTTCCGCCGGGAAGGGTGTCCGGTCATTGAAGGCTTTACCGATTAGATTGATCAACAGTGGAATGTTCGCTGTGGCAATGGTGTGCATGCCTGGACCGAAAACATCCAGCGCCTGACCGTCGCGAAAGAAGAGCGCGGTCTGACCATCACGTACGATAACCTGGGATCCTATCCGGTAATCGCCGATGGCCGTCGAGTCCGGGAAGCGATGGACGACCTCATCCGCCATTTCGTTCGGATATTCGATGACATCAAATACTCTTGCCATTTGGTCTTCTCCTTGTCGGTGCTTTACGATTGGGCTGATTATAGCCTAAGCAGGATATTGAGACAAGCTCGGATGTCCAGTTCTATATACGCAACAATTTTAGAAAGGTTTTAGCTTTTCATCGATTTTCCGTTTCCACCGTTCCTGGCCATCACGATTTCTGCCAGGATGCTGACCGCGATTTCTTCAGGCGTCTCCGCATGGATTTCAAGCCCGATCGGCGAATGAACCCGCTTGAGTTGCTCGTCGGAAACACCTAGCTGGTTCAGTTCCTTGACGGTGATTGACCAGCGCCGCTGTGAACCGATTACTCCAATATAGGCGGCGGGAGATTCCAGCAGGGTGGGCAAACCCGTCGCATCCACCGCCGTGCCGCGCGTGGTCAGTACGAGGTAGGTCTGGGGTGTGATATTCAGGTGCAGGGGAAGCTCGGCCATCGGGCCGGCATAGAATTCGTCTGCGTCTGGATTGGCTTCCGGGGTGCAGAACTCAGGACGATCATCAGAGATGGCGACACGGTATCCCAGCCATTTGGCGAGGTGCGCCACTGCTTTACCTACATGTCCGCCTCCGATGACGATCAGGAAGGGCTTTGGGAGAATAGGTTCCACGTACACCTCCACCTGGCCTCCGCATACGCCCACGTCCCCTTGGGCGGGGTCAGTCATGCTGTACTCGAGCAGGCGCGGCTGGCCATCTTGAAGGCTGACCAGGGCCTCCTGGATCACACGGTTTTCAAGCTCCCCTCCGCCCACGGTTCCCTGAATGGAGCCGTCCGCTAGAACCAGCATCTTGCTGGTGGAATGGCGCGGGGTGGATCCGCTAGTGTATACGACCGTGCATAGGGCTGCTGGTTTGCCGTTCGATTCGAGCTCTGCCAGCGTCTGGAACATGGTTTTCATCATGCCCGGCTTGCCTGCCAGACTCTTTCCGGCGTGGCCGGGTTCCGGTCAATATTCGCACCGATGGCATCCAGGATCGCATTGCCCACCGCGGGTGCGACCCCGTCCATCGGGATCTCGGCCACAGCCTTGACCCCAAAAGGGTGGGTCGGTTCGTAGGTCTCGACAAAGAGTGTGGTCATTTCAGGCATCTCATCGGCTCGGAAGATATGATAGTCGGTTAAATTCCGTTCCTGGGCAGCACCGGTTGGGTCATAGGTCATCTCTTCGCATACCGCGTATCCGAGGGCCTGTGCCATGCCGCCTTCGATCTGGCCAGAAGCGGTCAGGGGGTTGACAATGACTCCGCTGTCTACAGCAATGACCAGCTTGTCCACCCGCACAGTACCGGTTTCAATATCCACGCTCACTTCGGCAAATTGGGCAGCAAAGGGAGGTGGGGCGGAGGGGGATACGAACGAACCCACACCCATGATCTGTTCCTGTTCGCTGTGGTGAAGCGTATCGAGGGCGATCTCTGCCAGCGTGACCGAACGCCCATCCGGAGAGAGAGCCCTTTTATCGGCCAGGTGGATCGAAGTAGGATCGGACAGCGCCAGCAATTTGGCTGCACGCAGCTTGACCCGCTCCGCAGCCTGTTGTGCGGCCTTTACCACCGCTGCACCGGAGATATAGGTCGTGCTCGAGGCATACGCCCCCTTATCGAACGGCGTGAAGTCCGTGTCGGACGAATAAGTGATGATATCGTCCGTGGGGACGCCGAGCACCTCCGCGGCCATCTGGGCCAGGACTGTATCCGAGCCGGTACCCAGGTCGGTCGCGCCGATCAGCAGGTTGAACGAACCATCATCGTTCATTTTGATCGAGGCGCCGCCCATGTCGAGGTAGGGAATGGCAGTGCCCTGCATGAGCAGGGCCACACCGATGCCCCGGCGGAGGCTGCCGCGCGGCTGATGCCATTCCAAGTTGCCGTATTTGTCATCCCAGGCAATGGCCGCTTTTCCCTGTTCTACACACTGCTCCAGACCCACGGTATGGATCGTTTCAGGATGTGGTTCGTGGCCTTCGTTCCAGGCGGTACTGAATGGCTGGTACTCGCCCGGTCGGATGGCATTCTTAAGGCGGAATTCCAAAGGATCCAGGTCGAGGGCGCGGGCTATTTTTTCCATATGGCGTTCCACGGCCCAGAAGCCCTGGGGGACGCCGTAGCCGCGGAATGCCCCAGCTGGGGGATGGTTCGTGTAGACAACGTCCGCATGGAAGCGAATATTGGGTGCGGTGCGATAGACACCATCTCCCACATACAGGGCCATCGACTTTTGGCCGGTGTTGCCGTTAACGGTCAGGGCATGACAGCCGTACGCGCCGGTGTCGCTCAGGAGGCGCATCTCGTTCGCGGTCAATGTACCATCGCGTTTGACACCGGTTTTCATCCAGATGCGCATGGGGTGGCGTGAACGCGCTGCGGTGAACTCCTCTTCGCGGGTATATTCGTATAGGACCGGATGACCGGTTGCGATGGTCAGATGAGCGGGCACATCCTCCATTAAGACTTCCTGTTTGCCCCCGAACCCTCCTCCGATGCGCGGTTTGATCACCCGAATGCGCTTGACCGGCAGTCCTAGAACCGGAGCAAGCTGCCTGCGGACGTGGAACGGCACCTGCGTGCTGGTACGGATCACCAGTCGGTCATCCTCGTCCCAATAGGTGATGGTCACGTGTGGTTCGATATGCACCTGCTGGACCTTTGGAACTTCATACACGCCCTCGAAGATCTCATCCGCTTGCGCGAACCCCTGATCGGGGTTGCCGATATCGATATGGATCTTGGCTGCTAAGTTGCGCTTGGGGTCCGAGTCTGCAAAGTTCACGTATTCTGGTTCGTCGTGCAGAAGGGGCGCGCCTGGCTTCATCGCTTCCGCCGGGTCGAGTAGTGCTGGCAGGATTTCGTACTCCACCTGGATCTGCCCCAGTGCCTGCTCGGCGATTTCAGGGCTCTCGGCCGCGACAAACGCCACGCGGTCGCCTACAAAGCGGACCTTGTTGTCCAGGGAAAAGGTATCCAGCGGGCCCGGTATCGGATCGGATTGGCCGGCGGTCGAGTAGACTACGCGTGGAATATCTTTCCAGGTCAGCACTGCCGCGACCCCCGGAAGGGCGATCGCATTGCGTACATCGATATTTTTTATCCGGGCATGGGCATGCGGCGAGTGCAGAACTTTGGCATAGAGCAGGCCGCGCGGCTCTATATCCGCGGTAAAGGCGGGTTTACCCTGAACCAGCTTGACCGCGTCGACTTTCGGCTCAGGCCTTCCGATGCGCTGGTAGGGTCGGGTTTCGGGTGTGACCCAGATCTTCGGTACGACCCTGGTCTCGGCGTTCAGTCCACTGCTGGCCGGCCCCTCTTCTTCGGATGGCCCCTGGATTGGCTGCCAATTCGTTGGCAAGGGGATGGCGCCGTCCACCGGTTCAAGCTGCTCCCCCCGCAACACGGCGGCAGCACGCAGGACAGCCTGGACCGGTTTCACATATCCCGTGCAGCGGCAAAGCACCCCAGAGATGGCTTGGCGGACTTCGGCTTCCGTTGGGGAGGGATTGCGGTCGAGCAGGGCTTTGGCTGCAAGCACCTGGGCGGGGGTGCAGTAGCCGCATTGAATGGCTCCGGTCTCTACAAAGGCTTGCTGGATGGGGTGCAGGCCCCCTGTCTGCCTCCAACCCTGTTCGGCAACCTGACCGATGGATTCGATCGTGGTGATCGAATGACCTTCAGCCTGCGCGGCCAGGATCAGGCAGGAGTTGGTCGGCTTTCCATCCATCAGTATCGTGCACGCACCGCAGGATCCGTCCTCACAACCGCGCTTGGTTCCAAAGTAGCCAAGGCGACGCAAGACGGAGAGCAAACTTTCACCGGGGACAGCGATGATTTCTTGTAAGCCGGAGTTGACATTCAGATGGATATTCATGGAGTCTCCATAACATTAAAGTGGCATGAGCTTTCTTCAAGAACGGTTAATCGGGATCTGTATCCGCTTTTATTATATGAATCAAGGGGCATCGTTAGTGGCTTGCGGGAGGAGCCGCTTCGAGCAGTTTCGCCCGCAGCGCGTCCAGAGGATGACGCTGGCCCTCTTCATCCTCATAATACCAGTGCTCCCAGCCGTTGCAGGGGGCATTCTGGATCTGCCGTCCGACCGCGTGAATGGATCCGGTAAAACCATCTGCCCGAATATGTCCATTGGCCAGGACGGTGGCACAAACAGTCCCTTTCAGACCGAAGTAGAGCGTCTGGCCTGGCTGAAGCAGTCCATTCTCGAGCAGCGCCCCAAAGGGGACTCGGGCTTTTTTGGAAGAATCAAATGAATACAGGTCATCCTGAAACATGTCCGTTTGAACGGCCGCAATGCGTTTCCTGGCGATATTCACATAATCCTTGCGCTTTTCAATGCCGATCCAGCTCCGGTGAAGTCTTTTCGCAACCGCTCCGGTCGTGCCGGTTCCAAAAAATGGGTCGAGGACGACATCCCCCGGCTTTGAACTCGCCAGCAGGACACGGTATAACAGCGCCTCCGGTTTTTGTGTCGGATGAGCTTTCTGACCATTGACGCGAATGCGTTCATGACCCGTGCAAAGCGGCAGGTACCAGTCGGAGCGCATCTGGAGATCGTCATTAAGAGCTTTCATGCTCTTGTGGTTGAAGGTGTATTTGGAGCCCTCTTTTTTTTGTGCCCAGATCAGGGTTTCGTGGGCGTTCGTAAAGCGGACGCCACGAAAATTGGGCATGGGATTCGCCTTTACGAACACGACATCGTTCAGGATCCAGAACCCGAGGTCTTGCAGGATCGCTCCGACCCTGAAGATGTTGTGATAGGTGCCGATGACCCAAAGGGTGCCGTTTTCCTTCAGCACACGCTGGCAGGCGGTTAGCCAGGCGCGGGTGAAGGCGTCGTATTTTTGGAAGCTGTCGAACTTGTCCCAATCGTCATCGACCGCGTCGACGCGGGTCATATTCGGTCGGTAGAGGTCGTGATGCAGCTGCAGGTTGTACGGTGGATCGGCAAAGATCAGGTCCACCGAATTTTCGGGGAGTTCCGGCAGGAGCTCCAGGCAGTCCCCATGCAGGACTTGGTCGAGAGGCAGTCTGGATTTCATCGATTAAAAGAGTCCCAAAAACTTGACAGTATTCCTGCGGTGGATGTTCATTAATTCATTGACCCTGGCCGCGTCTAACATTTCGCGAAGCGCCTCCTGACCTCTGCGGCGCATGACCATCATTTCTTCCTTGTAAAGAGGAACCACGGAAAGGAAATGAACGATCCGGTTGTCATCCAGCCTCAGGAAGACGAAATCCTGCCGGAACAGGGTTGGTTTGCTAATCAGAGCGCCACAGAGCTTGGTATCGCTGGCATAAGGCTTGGGCGGCTCCCCGTTCGGAACTATGTGGTCTGTCCAAAGCCAGGAGTCATTGGCATGCGGCCGTAGGGCCAGGTTTCTCAAACATTTGATGGGCCAGTATTTTTGCTCATCATTGAAAACACCTTCGGACAGGTCCCAATCTGGCGGCAGGCAAATCAAGAGTTCCGCGAATTTAAATTTCTGGAAATCATACGGTGCATTCATCGGCCTTGAGCTCATCCCGCAGGTGACCAGGGTGATGAATTGGCGGTAGGGAGTCGGCATGCGGATGTGAACATCAATATGGACCTGGCTGGTAATAATCTCGTGGGAAACGGTGCCTTCTCCGGGGATGTGCTCCTTAATGTGTGCTTCAATTCGGTTCAACATCTCCAGGTCGACCGGGGTCCGATGAGGCGCTTCGCTCAGCGAAGTCCGTCGTCCATTAGAGCGATTCTTTGGTGGCAGGTCGTTTTCTGACATAGGGAGTGCTCCGCTGCTTCAGGATCCTTGTCTCTCCAGGGTCACCTGGCACCGTTGTGCCAGCACTCGCGCCATCTCGCAGCGGTATTCTGCGCTGGCCCATTCATCCTCCGCCTCTGCGAAGCTATTCTGGGCGGCAGCCATTACACCTCCAGGTTCATTGCCGTCCATGGCCAGGAGCGGCGAATTACCCCATCCAGCCAGGGCCAGGCGTGTCCTGCCGGACGGCCAACGGACCAGGGCTAGGCCAACCTGCGGGAGGTCTGCAGGCGTGCGGCTAACTGCTTCCCAACATAATTGGGGCTGCAATGAGATGGTGACCTTGGTAATGAGTTTTCCAGGTAGTGAGCAGCCGTGTTTTGTCAGGCTTCTTCGGGGAAGAAGGTTGCCCAGATGTATTTCCTCTTCATCCGGTATCAAGCTCAGTTTCGCGTCCAGGGCGAGCAGGGCGGTCGCCAGCGGCGAGCGTCCATCGCAGCTGATCAGTGAGCCGGCGAGAGTGGCCACCTGGCGCAGGTTGTAGTTTGCTTCCCGGTCGAGGATTTGCTTCAACATTTCAGGCAGGTGGGCTGAATCCTGGAGCGCCTGTAAGGTGACCGTGGCACCGATCTCCAGATTATTGCCACTTTTGCGGATTCTGTCCAAACCGAGCGCCTGCAGATCTGCGACCGCGAAGCGGTCCGTGGTAGGCCGGTTCAGCACGGTCCCGCCGCCCATGGGATATGTGGGCGTTTTTGTCCGACCGATCAATTTTAAGGCTGCCTCCAGGCTTTTTGGCCGGTGATATTCGATGATCATGCAGGCTTCTCCTGTCAAGCAGCTTAATTATACCCATCTTCGAGTCGGCGTGTAGTTGTCCGACAACTATTCGAGGAAAAAACCCCGGTTTCTCAATGAAACCGGGTGAATGCTTACGAGTCCGGATATACCTTCCAGCCGAAACTTTCCAGCTCGACGTCGTCCGGAGGAGCAGGCACATCGATGAGCAGGACATCCGCTTCGGCCAGGAGGGCACCATCCTGGTTGTAAATTCCAGCCCAGCTTTCAGCGGTTCGTCCACGGCTTCTCCCGGCTTTGCCAATGATTTTCAAGGGTTCACCGACAGGCACATTTTTCCGGTAGCGCACTTCTATTTTGGCAGTGAACATGAAGCGTGGAGGATAACCACCAATATGGGCCCGACCGGCTGTCTCGTCCAGGATTGCTGCGGCAATCCCGCCGTGCAAGATGCCAGGATAGCCTTGATATTGTTCGGGAATGGTCAGGTTTACCGTCACTTCCCCTGGACCCGAGGAGTAAAATTTCAAGTGCAGGCCGAACGGATTCTCGACCCCGCAGACGAAGCAATTGCGGGAGTTAGCTTGTTTTTCCATCGCGAACGATCCGCTCCTTTGGTCCGAGCAAAGCAGCCAGCTGAGACAGTTGGGCTGCGTGAACAAGCGCCAGCATTTCGTCCGCCGGTTCCAGGACAGTGTCGCCATGGGGGATGAGCAGCTGGTTCTTGCGGATGATGGCTACCACCACGCATTCGCTCGGAATTTTCAGATCCCGCAAAGGTTTGTTAGCCGCGAACGCTAAGGGATGGACCTTTTCCTCGATCAGCGAATATTCCCCGCGGCGTAGTTTGAGCAAGGTCATCATATCCCCCAGGGACATTTCTTCGGCGACCAGCCTCGACAGGATCTCGGCCTGGTTCAGGGCCACATCCACACCCATCTCCTTGGTGAAGAGCCAAGCGTTCTTCGGGTTGTTAACCCTGGCGATGACGCGTGGGACGTTGAACTCGAAGCGGGCCAGTGAAGTGACGACCAGATTGGTATCATCCGATCCGGTCACAGCTGCCAGCACGTTAGCTTTCAACACCCCGGCTAGCTCCAGGGTGAGGGGCGAGCTCCCATCCCCTGTGATGATCGCCTCCGCCGGGATTTCGTTTGGCAGTTTTTCAAGCAGGTTCGGGCGTTCTTCGATGACCTTGACTTCATGCCCCCCCGAGAGCAGGATTTTTGCCAGAGAAGAACCGGTATTTCCACCGCCGACGATGATGACGAACATGCTTACCTCCTCTCCATCCCAAGCATCTCTTCCAGCCGATTCATGGCCGAGGACAGCACTGCCAGGTGGATGAGATCCCCTTCCCGGAAATCTGTGCCGGAGGTGGGGATGAAGGCCTGATCATTGCGCGTGACCGCGACGACGATCAATTCTCCGGGCACATTCAGCTGCATCACATTACGCCTGACCAGATGGGGAGGCGTCTCCACGTGGACGATCGAAACCTCGCCGCGCCCGAAGGTAGTTCCCACATCCAGATCGGTATGCGTCAGGGCCTGGAAGATGCGTTCCGCTCCCCAATTGGTTGAAGAGACCGTCGTCAGGCCGAGGCGCTGATAGATCTCCGCGCGGCGGGGATCGTACAAGCGCGCGACCACACGGGGAACGTGAAAGATATACCGGGCGATCCTTGCTGCGACGATGTTGGCATTATCGGAAGAACTTGCTGCGACAAAGGCGTCGGTGTTTTCTATGCCCGCTTCAGTTAAAACGACGCGATCAAAGCCCAGACCGCTCACCAGCCGGCCTTTGAAATTCGGCCCTAGACGGCCGGTCGCGTTGTTATCATGATCGATGACGGTTACGTCGTGTCCCTGATCGGACAGGAGCATGCTGACCAGTGAGCCGATGCGCCCACATCCCATCACTATGACTTTCATGATCTACCTCCTCTCTGTCGTTTCGGAAGGACGGACCTCATGAGCAATATCACGCCTGCGCGCCACACTTTTGCGGAACCATTCCATTGTATACACTACGAGTGAGTACAGGATTAAAGGAGCCCAGAAATATGCAGGAAATACCCGGGAATTAAAGGCGGATTCCAGGGGCGGGAAATAAACGATCCCGAGGATGATGGCCAGGGCCAGGACAACGCTGCCTATCAACAGGGTGTTGCTGCCCCACCCGATCTTCGTGTTGCGTGATTTCGATGTCCGGCAGGCGAAGGCATTTCCGATCTGGGCGGTGACCAGGCCTGTCAGGAAGACCGTGCGAGCCATTTGAGTGACATCCCCGGTGATCTGGAAGAGGTGCGGGAAATTCACCCCTGCCAGGATCTCCAGGTTGAGCCGCTCGGCATTGCCGGAGAGCAGATAGACCGCCAGATAGCCCATATAGCACAGGGCGGCTTCGATCAAGCCGAGCCAGAGAAAGGAGCGCCTGATCAGGGATCGGTCAAACAGGTGCTGTGAGCGGTGGTGGGGGGAATGCCGCATGATGTCCGGTTCGGGTTTTTCAGTTCCAAGGGCCAGCGCCGGGAGGATGTCCGTCCCCATGTCCACTGCCAGAATCTGCCGGACGGTCAGGGCCGGGGGAATGCCCAGGGAGGAGGTGAGCAGAAATGGCAGCACTTCCGGGATATTGCTGGAGAAAATATAGGTGATAAATTTCCGGATATTGTCATAGATGGCGCGCCCCTCTTCGATAGCGGTGACGATCGCACCGAAGTTGTCGTTCGTCAGGACGATATCGGCTGCTTCCTTGGCGACATCCGTCCCGATTATACCCATGGCAATCCCGATGTCTGCCTTGCGCAGGGCGGGGGCATCATTGACCCCATCTCCAGTCACCGCGACGATATCTCCGCCCGCCTGATAGGCGGCCACTAATCGCAGTTTATGGTCGGGAGCCATTCGGGCAAAAATGACCTCCTGCTTGAGCGCTTGCTGCAGGGCCGCCTCACTCATCTCATCCAATTCTGCGCCGGTCAGGATGAGTGGATTATCGGTCGTGACGATGCCAACGCGCCGCGCCAGGGATTCGGCAGTCAGGCCGTAATCGCCGGTGATCATCACAATGCGGATGCCTGCCTGCTTGCAGGTCTCTACAGCCTGCTCGACCTCTGGGCGCGGTGGGTCCATCATGGCCATCAGACCCAGGAAGGTCAGATCTCGCTCCACGGATTCGGCTGTGTACGCTCCGGAGCGTGGCGGCAGTTCCCGGCGTGCGACGGCAAGCACGCGTAAGGCACGGCGTGCGTACTCGTCATTGGTGGAGAGAATTTCATTTTCCAGATCCTTGTCGAGCGGCTGCGATTTATGGTCAATGAGGATTTGCGAGCAGAGCTGAAGGACCTCGCGCGGCGCTCCCTTGATGAATGCGATTTCCCCATGGGGGGAGCGATGGATGGTGGACATGCGTTTGCGACGGGCTTCGAATGGGATCTCATGGATGCGCGGAGATTGCCCCTCCAGCGTGCTCTCCTGCAGACCGAACTTCAAAGCAGCCACTTTCATGGCCGCCTCGGTCTGATCGCCCAGGCTGGTCCAGGTGGGATGTTCAGGTGAAGGAGGATTGATGCGGGCATTGTTGCAATTTAAGGCAGCTGTGAGCAGGTCCTGCAGGTCCTCTCGGTGGCTACTGTCTTGCGGGGAAGGCAGGAACAGACCCTTCGGTTCGTAACCGACACCGGTTACCTGGAAGCGCCGCCGTGCACACCAGATTTCTCGGACGGTCATCTGGTTCTGGGTGAGGGTGCCGCTCTTGTCGGTACAGATGACAGATATATCACCCAGGGTTTCCACGCTGTTCAATCGTTTGGCGAGCACGCCTCGAGCGGCCAGGCGCTGTGAGGCGACCGCCAGGGAGAGCGTCAGGGTTGCCGGGAGCCCCTCGGGGATGACAGCGACAATGGTCCCCAGGGCGAGCAGGAGGGGATTTTCATACTCGCTGCGGATTACCGGGTTGGACCTGGTCACGATCCAGACGATGGCGCCCACCCCGAGGGCAAGGTAGGTCAGGATACGGCTTACGTGTTCAAGTTCCGTCTGGAACGGGGAAGGGCCTTCCTGTACGGTCTGGGTGAGATGAGCGATGCGGCCGAATTGAGTGAGCATGCCCGTGGCATAGACCACCGCCTTGCCTGTCCCGGAAGCGATCGAGGTACCCGCAAACACCAGGTTAGGCCGCTCCAGCTCGCTCAGACCGACGAAGACCGAAGCATCCGCAGTTTTCCGGGCGGCAACCGATTCGCCAGTTAGGGAGGCGTTGTTCACCCGCAGGCCGTATTCTTCAACCACCCGTGCATCCGCGGCAATGTTATCGCCTTCGGCCAGGAGAAGCACATCACCGGGAACAATTTCATTGGACGGGACATGGACTTCCTGCCCATCCCGAATGACGCGCGCATAGGTCGGAAGAAGACGGCGCAATTTATTAATGGCCTGCTCGGCACGGTGCTCCCGCCAGTATGAAAAAGCGGCATTGATGATCGAGAGCAGCAGGATTACCAGAGCCAGCGTGCGGTCCCCTTCCAGCAAGCTGATGGCTGCAGCCAGGATCATTAAAATAATGAATGGATGGCGTACCAGGAGGATGTACCTGGTCCAGATCGGAGTACTTGGTTTTTCCGAAAGGATGTTTTCCCCATAAAGGGAACGCCGCGCCTGGGCCTCCTCCTGGCTGAGTCCCTTTATGGAGGTTTCCAGGGCTTGAATAACCTCTGGAACGCGTAGCGTGTAGATCGGATCGAGGCTCATAATAAGCAAATAGCGAGATACGAGTTCACTGCGCTCGTCTCGCGCCTGGCCTGCTCAATCTATTGGACCGGGGAGGGCGACTGGAATTAAAACCGCGCACCGTTTGGTTGGATCGCATCCGGACGCCCAGCTTACGCTCAGGCTTCGCTTGATTCAAACGCGTCTCCCAGCTCTTGAAGTTCCGCCAGCAGATGTTTGCGCGTGGAATGATTGAAGCGCGTATCCTGGGCGATCTTGGCCTGTTCTTCGATGGCGGCCCGTACGACAAAGGCTGGCACGAACATGATTCGTCCAGCCGGGATGATCACGAAGTGATGGGTTCTTCGTTCAAGCGATTGGTCGTCGAAGTAAGGCAGGTCCAGGCTGAGGCCCCTGTTCAAACTCTGCGCCTCAGCCCGCGCATGGATGGCCCGGATGATCTCTCGGGTCTGGTAACGTGCCATGGCGCGGCCCTGGTTGACAAGCTGGCCAAGCATGCCGTAGCGTTTCTTTTGAAATTCTTCATCGGCGATGGCGTAGGGGGCGAGTGACCTGGCCGCAAAAAGCATGTTCAAGTAGTGCTGCATGGAGGTAATGTGAGCTTCCGCTTCGCTAAGCGAATTTACCAGCAGACGGTCCTGATCGTCGAAAGCCACCCATTGGGGCAGATAGAACCGCCGTGCGGCCGGTACGAAAGGCACCTGCAAGCTACCACGGCTGGTCTCGGTCGTGCCTTCCTCTGTGATGGCATCCGTGGTAGACATGAGGGCAGAATCAGGCTCCGTCTCTTCTACGATAGGAAGCGTGGGGATTTCGTCATCCTCTGCGGTCGTGTAGCTGACCGACCTGCCTGCAGGGAGCATGTTATGAATGATATACATCGCTGCACTGAAGCGGATCAGCTGAGCGCCTGCAGCCACATAGGGTTCTGGTGATAACTCCAAAGCGGCCAGGCGTTCCCGCAGGGTGTCATAAACGGTTTTACCGAACAATCGGTCGGTGTACCTGCCGACCGATTGTTCGCGCTGGTCTGGAGGCACGGGAAGGGCCGGGCTGTTCGCACCAGTGTTCACGACAACCCGATCCGGGAGCACAAAACGAACATGCAGACTCCGTTCGGTGAAGGCTTCTGCCACCTGGCGCGCCTGTGCTTCCAGGAATCGCTGGACGATGGCCGGTTGGGTCTCAAAAAAGGCTTTTTGCTGTTCGTATTCCTCCCCCAGCTGATCTGCCGGGGAACCGGGGGAATGACTGCCATGCAAACCGTGGATTTGATCGGCCATTGCCGCTCTCCTAAAGATTATTTTCGGCGACCCGCTGGTCTTTCACGGATTCAAGGACAAGCTTGCCGGAAGCTGTCGATCAATAATTTCACATCGCCACCGGCTGCATAGAGGACCGGGCAGGTACAACCGTGGTTGCGATATTCCGTTACTTTCGCGCAAGCCTCTTCCGGTGTCCCGGAAGCGGTCACGCGGTACACCGCTTCGTCCGGCACCAGGTGTTTGGCTTTATTGATTTGTTCTTTGCTGGCCGGCCAGCCCAGGATCGATTTGATTTCTGCCACTACATCCAGAGAGACGCCTGAAGACTCGGCAATGTGGGGTTGTTGAGCCAGATACTGGACCAGCAGCATCTTGGTTCGATCAACCGCCCGATCATGGTCGTGATCGACACAGCAGACCACCAGTTGCGGTCGATCGAGATCTTCTATCCGTCGTCCCACCTTCTTGGCACCCTTCTCGAGTAGTTCCAGGGCGCGGTCATTGTGCTCGGGAGGCGCAAAGTAGTTCAACAAGGCACCATCTGCGATCTCGCCGGCCAGCTCCATCATTTTGTCACCGGTGGCGCCGATCAGGATGGGCACATGGCGCGGTTCCCGGCGGCCGTGGACTACATCCAGCTCAATTCCATCGACATGGATAAATTCACCCTGGAAGGTGACATTCTCCAAATTCAGGAGACGGCGCAAGACCATGACAGTCTCTCTCATCGCTGTGAGCGGTTTCTTGCGATCGATGCCGACATTGTGGGCCAGAGGATCCCACCAGGCCCCGATGCCACAAATTACGCGGTCCGGAGCGAGGTCGTCCAGGGTTAGAAATGTGGAAGCCAGTAAACCAATGTTGCGGGACCAATTGTTAATCACGCCCGAGCCGACCTTGATCCTCTTCGTCACCGCCGCGTAGGCCGCCATGGGGACAATGGCATCCCGGACCAGCCGTGATTCCGCCTGCCAGATGGCTTCAATTCCCGCCTCCTCCGCATAGCGGGCATACTCCAGGCCGTCCCGCAGATCGTGCGTATCCTGCAAGTAAAGTGCCACTTTTTCCATCCGGATTCATCCTTTTACAATAAAATGGTCCGCCTATCCGTCATTTAGCCATTAAACCGTGCGCGGGCTCTACCGGACATTCTATGGTGAGGTCTTTCCGAAGTCTCAGGAATGGGTTGACCAGAAGACCGTTCTGCCCTTATCGAAACCCTGCCCTGGTGGATAAAGGTACAGGATAAACAGTTGATCAATGAACTCAGTATAGCATAAGAGCGGGGTTTATTGATCGTTCGTCGACCGCAGGTTACCAATCAGTACCTGGATCATGGTGTAGTTCCTTATCCGTAGCAGCTAATCATTTCGCCTGCTTCCACCACGAAGAAGGCGCCATCGTTGAACCAGATCACCAATTATAAATCTAAAAATGAACTCTTCGTTTTAACTAGTTCACTCCTCAGTGCATCCTGGGAGAACCTGCAATTAAATAAAAAAACCGTCCCGATCAGCAGGGACGGTTCGAATGTAAGGGAGGCTTCTTTAAGTATGTTGAGACCGGATGAAAGATATCGATCAGGTCAGAGCCGTTTCCACATCCGGGCGGCCAGCTCACGTGAACGAGCCGCAATCCGCTCCTCGTCCATTACGAGGATCTTCTTGTTTTTCATCAGGACTTTTCCTCGGCAGACGGTCGTATCGACAACCGCATCCACAAGCCCAAAGATCAGGTGCCCAAGGAAATTCCCGGTGTTAAGCGGTGTCGGGGGTTGGTAATCCAGGATCGCAAGGTCGGCTGGGCGGCCCTCACTGATTTCTCCCAGCCGCAGACCGAATTGCCGTTCACAGATCTCTGCGTTGTTCTGGAGCAACAATTGGGGTGCTTCGAGAAACCCAACGCGTGGATCGCGGTTCGCCAGCCGGTGCAGTAGGTAAGCACAGCGCATCTGGGCGAGCATGTCGGATGACATGCCATCGGTTCCCATTCCGACCAGGATGCCCCTTTTCAGGAGCTCGAAAAGCTGGGTCACCCCGACCGCATTGTTCATGTTCGATTCGGGGTTGTGAACCACGCTGGTTTTCGTCGCGGCCAGGATATCCATCTCGGAGGTGTCAATGTGGACGCAATGTACGAAGATGGAACGCTCGCCGGTTACGCCCAGCTTCTCCAGCCGTTTGACAGTGGGCGTATGATACTTTTTGAGGGAATCCTCGCGATCGGCAGCATCCTCCGCCACATGGATGTGGCAGCCCACTCCTGCCTGCCTGGCAATTCCGACGCAGGTCTCAAGGGTCTTGTCAGAGAGGGTGAAGGAGGCATGCAGACCCATCATGGCCGCGATCTGTCCATCTCCCCTGCCGATTTTCTTGATGAAGCGTTCGTTCTCGGCTATCCCGCCTCCCGGTTCGTTGCGGTCCGAAACTTCGTAGCACAGGGAAGCCCGGATGCCCGCCTGGCGGACGGCCTTTTCGATCAGGTCAAGAGAGCCCTCGCGTTTTCCCGGAGAAGCGTGGTGGTCGATGACCGTGGTTGTGCCATTGCGGATGCATTCGATTAGGGGGATCTGAGCGGAAAGGGTGATATCCTCCTCTGTCAGCGCCCGGTCCAACCTCCACCACAACCTTTCAAGGATTTCCACGAAATTCGACGCCGGTTCACCCGGCACTGCCATGCCGCGCGACATGGTGGAATAAAAGTGATGATGCGTGCACAGAAAACCAGGGAGGATGATTTTACCGCTGCAGTCCACCGCTTCCGCATTGGGGAATTGCTTCTTCATTTTTGCAGAATCGCCGACCGCCGCGATCCGGTCCTCTTCGGTGACAACCGTGGCGTTCCACATCACCTGGTTGTCCTGGCCGAGCGTGGTTACAATTCCGTTCTCGAAGCGAATTGCCATATTCGATCCTTTCTGTCGGTGTGCCTTCTCCGGTAGCTTGGACAGGTTGGCTTAATTTTCTTTCAAGGCTTCAAGTTCCTCCGGCCGGCGCACACGCATGCTGATCGCGCCGACGAAACACTTTTGAGCGCAGAGTGAGCAGCCAATACACTTGGCAGGATCCGTCCAAGGCAGACGTTGGTCGTCGAGCATAATCGCCAGGTAAGGACAGCGGGCGCAATTTCCACAGGATACGCACAGGTCGTGATTGAAATCAGAAACCTTTTTCACCGGGGAAAGGGCCATGAAGTCGGTGATCGGGTGAGGTTGGGCGATCCCGATCAGCTCACGGACAGAACGGATACCGCGTGCCTGCATCAGATAGGAGGTTCCGGACTCTAGCTCATGAATGGTCCCATACCCATATTTGGTGGGTAGAGTGCAGAATTGAACGGTTTTAACGCCGAGGGCTAGGAAATCCATGGCGGCTTTATAGTTCATCGGCCCGGCGTTCCCCGAGATTTCCACCCCCTCCGGCACTGCCTGGGCCAGGGTCAGGTTCGAAATGGGGGTGACGCCTTCGCCGCTCATGCCGACAATGACACCTTCCTCCCAGCGCCTGGTGGGGTCATATGGCCGGAAGGCCAGGGTTGGGAACGAGTTTGCCAGGGTGATGCCGGTCTTCTTGCCGGGATATTTATCCATGACCCGTCGGATAGCCCGGATGATCGGGACGATAGAGGTCACCGCCGCCGATAATTTGAAGAGCTTGGGGATATCCGCAGATCCGGTCTCCAGGACCCAGTCGACAATCTTGGCGGTCAGGACGGCATTCTGGGAGACGATGTCCCCTTCCGTGCCGTCGCCGCCCTGGGGGCAGGAAAGGGAGTACTCAATGCCCATGGCGCCAGCCGTTTCAAGCTTCCGAGTGTTCGACTGCCATCCAGCCGCATCGGTATCGTCGTGGCCGGTAACCGGGCCACCCGTGGAGGCCATGGTCAGGCGGTCCGGCCATTTGCGGACCAGCTGTTCGACCTCCCGACAGACACGCTCAAGCGGATGTCCGGAGACGTTATCGGCGTTGGCGTAGGTCGATGAGCCAAAAGTGAACATGTACTCAGCGGGGATGTGGATCGGGACATTGTCGAAGGCGGTCTTCATGATGGCACCCGGCCAGCCCGCCTGGTACGCGATTTTCATCTGCTCCAAGCCGTCGGTCATTGGAGAGGCGGAAAGCAGGTACGGCGAATGGAGCCCGCGTCCGAAGAAATCGGCTGCCAGTGAGATCGGGACCGGTTGGTAACCTGGCAGAGCATAATAGGATTTGGTGACCTGCTCGATCACAGCATTGTTCTTCTGTTTCAAATACGCGTCAATCTCGAGGGCCGCGTTCTTCCCAGAGGCTGCTGCCTGAACCACGGTCCTGGGACCTGTCAGGATATCGCCGGCGTAGAAAACACCGTCCAAGGGCTCGCGCGGCAGAGTGGAGCGCATTCCGATCGCAACGATGACCGCTGTAAAACCAGCCCTAACACCTTCTGTCCCCGGAATATCGCGCACATGGGCCGGGCTGAATACCTGGCCTTCCGGCAGCTCCACTTTGATCGTCTCGATGCCTGAAACACTGTTCTTATACTTCTTGATCCGGGTCAAGCGGATGCGTCCGTTCACCTCAATGTCGTAATCCACCAGCTCCTGGCGTTCTTTGTGGGTGAGTGGCATTTCTGACAGTTTTTCCAGCATGAACATTTCGATATGCTGGGCCCCCTGAGCCCGGGCCGTGATCGCGCAGTCCACCGCTGTAGCCCCGCCGCCGACGACCGCCACGCTCCCCGTGAAGTGATAACCTTTTGGATGGACCAACAGGTCGACCATTTTGATCGTCAGGCCCTCATTGGGGATGCCCAGTTGGATGGGTTTCCAGAGACCGGAAGCGACACACACGGCTGCATAGCCCTTCTTGAGGAGCTGCTTGGGGTCCTCGATCTTCGTCCTGGTCTTCGCCTGGATGGCGCCCAGTGAGAGCAGGAACCGGACGTCCGTTTCCACCACCTTTTTATTCAGACGGGACGCGGGAATCAGATTCATCATTCCGCCCAATCGCTCCCGGCTTTCATAAATATCCACTGCATACCCCATCTGTGCCAGTGCCGCGGCTGCAGCTAGCCCTGCCGGGCCGCTGCCGATGACTGCCACACGCATCCCATTCGGTGCCGGGGTTGAAAACTCGGGGATGCCTCCCAGACCTTTTGCCATCTCAACCAGGGTTGCCTGAACCAGCGGGATGTTGATCGCCCCGTCGAATTTCTTGTGTGTACAGGCTGCCATGCAGAGCGTGTCCGGACAGACCATCCCGCATACGCCTCCCAGCGGATTGTTGCGAATGATCTCGGCGGCCGCACGCCGAATGTCCGAGGGATTCCCAACGCGGGCGGCCATGATGAAGTCGAAAGGTGAGCAATTGGCGGGGCAGGCCTGCTTGCATGGCTTTTCCTCGCAGTACTCGCAGCGGAGCAGTTCAGCTTGGAGCTGGCGTGGGGTCATGATCCGGGAATCGATCTTTACATTCTTTTTCATGATTTACCTCTGTGATTGGACGAGCCTGGGAATGGCAGCCACATACTGTGAATCTCATTATAGCATCCGGTCTCGATGCAATCAGTGAAGAAACTCCATATCGCCCATGCGATATGTCATATTATCAGCCAGTGTTACAGAAATCGGGGGAAGAAGCCGTTTTGAGGTCAGGGCAGCTTCAATTCGTCCAGGCCGCCCAGCTTTTCAAGATCTTCCGGCAGGTCGAGATCGAGCTCCAGGCCAGGCGAATTTGCGATCTTCAATGTCGCCCCGGCGAGCCTGGCGCGTTCACAGTGTCGATTGAACGAGCCTGGGCCAAAACTAAAGTCCAATAACCCCACCGGGCTGATGAAAAGACCGTTTGTCCCATCCTTCTTGCGGTCAGGGGCAATTACGACCACTGGTGGATTCTTGCCGAGATTGATCAGAATGCGGATATCTTTTGATTCGACCAGGGGCAGATCTGCAGGCAGGATCAAGATGGCGTGAGCCGCATGAGCTCCTGCCACTGCCATCGCGCGGTTTAGCGCAGTGTTCAGTTGGGGTGCATGATCTTCGAGTAGAGTGCGCGCCCCCAGATTGCGAGCAACGGACAGAGCAGCCGGATCCCGGCTGATGACCAGGGTACTGCTGATTTCGGGAATTTCGGAAAGTTCGGTTAATGTATGTTCGAGTAAGCGTCGGTTCAGGCGGGTTCGTTGGTCTTCGGTAAGTACCCCGGCGAGACGGGATTTCCCATGCCTCAGAGGTTTGACGGGGACGATAGCCCAGATAGTCATGTCGTTCTCTGAACACAGTTTAACACATCTTGGGCCAATCGGCGTCGGTCTTCGCGAGTTTTCATCAGGGTGTCGGTCAAGAATGTCCTTACTCCGACCTCTTTGGCGAGAGCGGCATCTAGAGTGTCCATGACAAAGGCGGAAAGGAGATCCCCGTAGTGTCGGGCTACTGCCAGAGCGGAGGGCTGGATCCCCAACTCCGCGTACATTTTGGCAGCAGGCCCTTTCACAGTTTTCCCCGCAATGATCGGGGATATGGCCACTGCCTTCTTGCGGTTTAGGGCAGGGCGGATGCCTCCCACGGCCAGGATCGGATTAATGCTTACCCAGGGATTGGATGGGCAGATCACAATTGCATCGGACTGGTCGATCGCCTCCAAGACGCCTGGTCCTGGTCGGGCCGCCTCAATGCCTGCGTAACGGAACCCTTTGACCACCGGTTCACACTGGCGGTGAACAAAGTACTCCTGGAAAGGCAATTCACCCATGTCCATCGTCTGGACCATGGTACGAACAGGCTGGTCACTCATCGGTAGGATGGTCTGGGGGATGTTCCAAATGCAGCAGAAATCATGCGTGATCCGACTGAGCGGCTGGCCTTCGTGAAAACGTCGGCTACGCTCCAGATGGGTCGCAAGATCAAGGTCGCCAAGCTGGAACCAGTCCGGCCCTCCCAGGCTGTGCAGGTTCTCCAAAGTGCGGAATGTCTCGCCCTGGCGGCCCCAGCCGGTCTCGGGATTGGCTAACCCCGCCAAGGTATAACAGACCGTGTCCAGGTCAGGACAAATGAATAGCCCCAGGTGTTCAAAATCGTCTCCGGTATTGACGACTACGGTTAGATCTCCTGGGGGCAGGAGCTGGGCGAGACCGTCGGACAGCCTTGCGCCACCGACGCCGCCGGCTAGGGCGACAATTTTCATTCGTTGTTTTTCTTCATTGTTGTTACGGATAAATATCGTTCTTGACCGGGAACATCATACATAACGTACGATTTCCGAAAGGGATTTTCTGGGAGGTGGCTCCGGGTGGTCACGCGGGTAACCGAGGAACACCATCGCCTGCGGCTCCCATTCGGAGGGCAGGTCGAGAGCCTGCCGGGTTTCAGCTTGTGCGAAAAGCGGCCAGCAGATCCACGTCCCGCTCAGCCCCTCGGCCTCGGATGCTAATAGGAGTTGCAGCCCGGCTGCGGCTACGGACTGCCGGCCCATTTCCGCTTCGATCTCCTTACGGGAAGCGTCTGGTTGGGTTTCCACCTGAGTCACATCCCGGCAGAGCAGGATCGCGAGAGGGGCATCGTTTGTCCGCCGGATCGTCCGCTCCACCCGCGTCTGGATTTCAGCCGGTGCCGACCCGTCCGCGATCATATCCGCCGCGAGCTTTTTCGAAATGGCTTCTGCCAGGTGCCATCTTGCTTCGAGGCTGGCCAGGATCACAATGCGCCAGGGTTGCCGGTTGTGGGCGGATGGAGCGTAGGTGGTCGTTTCCAGGACGCGCAGCAGAACCTCTTCCGGTACCTTCTGTGGCAAATAATGCCGGACCGAGCGCCTGGAACGCAGGAAAGTGTGCAGGTCGCTGCTCATCCGTGTGCGTCCACTTTGATCGGGAGGATTTTGTAGATGACGCGCTTTTCACCCGGCTTGCGGTGCTGGTATTTCGGGATCCCATGATATTTGAATGACAGGGCATCGATGTGTGCATCCGCGCCTTGGTTTGTGATCTCGGCCACTTTCCCCTGGATCTGCAGATACCGGTAGGGGTCGTCGGGATCCGCGATGCACAAGGCGACCCTCGGACGGGCGCGCATATTTCGATCCTTCACCCGCCCTTCAGCGGTGTTGATCAGGATGTACGTCCCGTCTGTGCTGAACCAGACGGGGGTCACTTGCGGCGCACCATCCGCCATCAGGGTCGCCAGATATACAAATGCTTTTCTTTGATCTTTCAGGAGGTCCAGGTGTGAATCGGGGATCGTATTCATGCATCATCCTTGGGTCGCGGAATGTGAATCGCCCGCATCCTATTTTGGTTATGAAATGCGAGGATTGCTTGAGTTTCCTGCTCTGTGCACCCCAGCAGGAGTTTGATCTCGGTATCGTGTTTTAAGGTATCCAACGTCACGATCAGGCCAGTGAGTGTACGGTACCCTGCGGTACCCATCCAGACATCGATCCCCTCGCCGTCCGGCGAGTGCGTCCCTTCCAGGTAGCCGTAATCCAGAGGGTAAATGCTATCCGGATAGATGGGATGGCGTGAACCTTTTGGTCGGTCGATGTATAATTTCTCCTCGGCGGTGAGCTGGTCAAGCCGCTCCCAAAAATCGTCCTTCACGAATCGGTCAACCTTTCGGTCCTGTTTATCGGCATAAGTTCGATAAGGTTCGTTCCTCGGGCTTCCAAAGATGAATCAAACAACCGCTTTGCCATTTTTGTAAAAAAGATCCCCGTCCACTCTGATTTCGGCATCGTTCATGTCGCAAAGCATATCCCAATGGATGCCGGAGTCGTTCTTGGATCCGGACTCCGGGTAGCCTGCCCCGGCTGCCAGGTGAATCGTGCCGCCGATCTTCTCGTCGAAAAGCATGTTTTTGGTAAAGCGGGTGATCCCGTAGTTGGTGCCGATGCCAAACTCGCCCAGGTAACGCGCTCCCGCATCCGTATTCAGCTGCGTGGTCAGGAGCTCCTGGTTTTTGGTAGCGGTCTCCTTGACGATCCGACCCTTCTCGAACCACAGCTCGATATCGGTGACTTCCTGGCCGTACTCGATGGCTGGATACTTGAAGCGCACCCAGCCTTCCACCGAGTCTTCGACCGGGCCGGTAAAGATCTCTCCGTCCGGAAAGTTGTACTTCCCGGCGCAGGGGATGAAGGCACGCTCCTTGATGGACATCTTCAGGTCGACATGGGTGCCCTTCAAAACCACCTTCTCGCGGCCATGGAACCAGTCGACCCATTTCTGCTGTTCCTGGCCGGCTTTTTTCCAGAAAGCTACCGGGTCGTCCTCGTTGAGCATGCCGGCCGCGAAGACAAACTCGCGGTAATCCGCCAAGCACATATCGGCTTCCTGAGCCATAGCATGGGTGGGATAGACGGTCAGGCACCAGCTCAACTCGCGTTTGGCAGCCCGCTCTAGGAATACCTTTTCGAGGGGTGCACCAGCCCGGCTGTTGCGGGCGATGCGCCTACCATCTGTGCCGGATAGCGAACGGGTGTTGTGTTCGGACCAGATACTCAGAGTGGCGTCAAAGGTTTCGGTCGTCAGCTTGCGGATCGGGGAAACGTAATCCAGCTGGGCATCCGAGGCATATTTGTAGAAAATCTCTTTCGCCCCCGGTGTGGCCGTCGAGATGAAGACGTGCACACCAGCCTTGATCGCCTCCTCGTAAACGGCCAGGGTCAGCTCTTCGGCCAGCGGGTGCGTGAGTATCTCAAATTGCTGATTGGTTTTAAGTTCCAGGGAATAATGTGTCAGCACCCTGGCGAGCTTGGTAATGCGTGGATCGGGCACGGTCGATGTCTCCTTTCGATTCTAGATAGGGGGCTTATCGAAATAGATCCTGCTCCTCCGGACGGATGATCTCGGTCAACGAACTCTCTCTCAGGGGATAGGGAAAACCGCGGGCGCGAACAATCGGTGTGCCCTCAGCTGCCTGACCGATCACCAGTGAGGCAGCTGCAGCCAGTTCATCCGCTGCGCCGACGAGGGTAATTTTCAGATGGTAGCCGAAAAGATCCTCCCAGCCGCGTTCGTCGACAATCCCAGGGACGCCGGACAAGCCGATGGCAACACCGACCGTGCCCAGCCGCCAGGGACGTCCGTGCGAGTCGATGATCAATACGCCCAGGTGTGTGCCCGTTTTCGCTTCAAGCTTTGCACGGATCTCTGCCGCGGAACGATCCGGATCCTCCGGGAGTAACAGCACCCAGTCCTCAGGTTTCCCGCCTTCGCCTTTTACGTTGGAATGATCGATCCCGGCACTGGCGCATATAAATCCTAGCCGGTGTTCGACGATGATGGTCCCTGACCTAACCCGCAGCACTTTTCGGCTTTCACGCAGGATCAATTCGGCCAGGCGGGGGTCCTTTGAACTGCGCTCGGCCAGTTCTACCGCAGCTTGACCCGGAATAACGTCCTTGAGATTGACCAGCCGGCCTTCCGCCTTGGAGACAATTTTTTGAGTGAGGATGAGAATGTCCTCATCTACTAATGTCAGGTTGGCAGCGGCTAACCCGGTTAGAAGAATATCCGCCAGGTTATCTCCTGGGCGGATCAGAGGCAGGTCGGGCAGGGGGGTCAGCGTGAGTGTCATGGCTATCTCGTGTCACGGGGGACTCCGGTGATGCGGATGCCGGCGGACAGCGTGCCGTGCTGTTTGTTGATGCCGATCAAGATGGAGGGCAGACCCTCCACCACCACCGAGTTTTCGAGCGGTCCCGCATCCCAGCCGGTCAGCCCAGCTGCTTCGACCAGCTTGAGGGCTTCGCTACGGGCCTCCTTGCTGCTGCCCGTCACCAGCACATCGCTTTCGATCGGATCGTCGTGCAAAAGCGACCCGTACGAGATCGTGTGAAAAGCCGAAGCGATCTGGACCCCTTCGCCGAGGATCTGGTGCGCCTCCTGGGCTGCGCTGCCGGCCGGTGGCATCTGCACCTTGGTCGTTTTGGGCGGGACGAGTGGAACGGTTACGTCGATCAATACCTTTCCTCGCAGTTCCTCCCGGACTGACTCCAGGGTTTGGCGGTGGGCGCTGTAAGGGACGGTCAGAACAACCAGGTCGGCCTTTTTTGCGGCGAGGCTATTGCTGGTGCCTTCGATGACCGCTTTGCCGCCCAGCAGTTCGCAAAGCTCCAAAGCTGTGGTGTGCGCCTTGTCCTCGACCCGTGAACCGATCAACACCCGATATCCGGCCTTTGCCCAACGGTAAGCCAGGCCTTTGCCCTCTTTCCCGGTTCCCCCCAGGATCCCGATGGTTAACAGGATAGGTGAGGTCATATCAATTTACCTCGAATCAATGAAGATTCCAAGGATCAAGTCCGTTCCTTGGGACAGAAAGACTGAGCCCCTCAAGGAGGCGTGGCATATCGGCGGGTAATTCATACGCCGAAACCGAATTGAACCGGATCCGGCAATTCGACGCCGCGGGCAGCCATCTCGAAGATGGTCTGGTAGGCCGCCTCTCGCAGGTAGGTTTCGCCGCTATACATGGCCTGATAGAGGGCCCCGAAGACACCTTCCATGGGCATCATGCGCAGGTAGGTCAGCGCACCCAGGCGCTCCTCTTCGGTCCCGGCTTTAAGAGCACCCAGCAGGAGGTCGATGGGTGTTTTGTCCGGAGAGATGCCCAGGCCCTGCTTGCCAGCGTAGGCAATCAACCAGGGCGATTCAGAGGGGATGGGGAGGTGTTTGGGTATAGAGGGGTTGGGATGCAGGTGAAATTCAACGATCTCGACGGCGGCATTACGGACCGCCCATTGGTCATCTTCTACCTGCATTTTGGCCAGGAGCTCTTCCGCCCAGGGTTGCGAGATTCGTCCCAACCCGTAGGCGGCTGCCCGGCGGACCATCAGGTCGTCCTTCATGAGCGCTCCCTCCCGGAGCATGGCATGCCCTTCTCCGGGGTGGTTGGCCAGGGCTTCAGCAGCGGCCTTGCGTGAGTCTTCGTCTCCATGCAGGAGCACAGCGCCTACAGTATCCAAAGCTTCCGCAGTCCCGATATTGACGAGCGCTAGGCAGGCAGCCCTTCGTACGGTCGGGCTCATGTTCGCCAGCAATCCAGCCAGATCTTTTGCAGCCTTGACATCCTGAAGAGCACCGCAACCAAGGGCAACCAGCTGGAGCAGCTCGCCGGACTGTTCGGTGAGCAGCTGGCGCAGGAGGGAGGCGATACTTGGATCTCCACTTTGAACGAAGGCGGCCAGGGCTTGTCCGCGCAGGCCGAGCGGTTGTCCTTCGTGCTTGAGCAGCTCCACCATTTTGGACATCACCCTTCCCCGCCAGGGCGCTTGGCGCGGTGAATCCCGCAGCCAACGTGCGATGGTCAGCAGGTTGCGGGAGAGCGGGCGATCCGGTTTGGCGAGCAGGGCCGTGGCTAACGAGGAAGCATCCCCGTGAGCAGCGAAATACTGCATTGAAAGGAATTTCCCGATCCAGGGCGGCTGTTCGAGCAGGGATTCGGGTTTGTAATTGATCAACGCTCGTCCAGCCAGATATCCACCGAAAACAGGGTGCGAGAACCGCATCCGGTTATTGCGATGCTGGGTGAGTAATCCGCTGTCAACCATTTTGCTGATCAAGCCTAGGGAAGGAGCCTGTTGTTTCTGCTGTTTCTTGGCCTTTTTGCCTTTGTTCCCTTCGGAGCTTTCTGGCACAGCCACGGGTTCAGGAGGTTCGAAGGATTTGATCCAATCACGGGCCTGGTGCGGGTCAAAAATGGGCTCCGTGGCGAGATCGAGCTGCAGGGCAAGCATTTCGAGCGCTTCACGAGGCGAATTCGCGGGTGTGAGCCGGCGCAGGTGCGTTTCCAGAGCATCTATCGGTCGCGGGCCGCGTGTATCCCCGGCGTATGCCCCCCAGGCTTCCAGGGTCAGCTCGAGGGGGGTTAAGTACAGGCTATCCGTGATCAGCCAATTGTTGACCAGCAGGGGATCAATATGGCTCGGACCCGCCACCTGTGCCCAGGTCTCGGTCGCCACGTATCGGTTCCACAGGTCGCTCCACCTTTCCAGGAACTTCATGCGCTGGTCGGGCGTCCAGGCTGCCAGTGAGAAGGGGATGAAGTTCAAGCTGACCAATCCGTCCAAATATTCCGGCGATGATGTAGTCACCATGCGGGTTTTTGGA
The DNA here is from genome assembly GCA_050013095.1 of Anaerolineales bacterium. Lineage (GTDB taxonomy): Bacteria > Chloroflexota > Anaerolineae > Anaerolineales > Villigracilaceae > UBA877. The sequence goes on from JBEKFY010000030.1 coordinate 44,258, forward strand.
TAGGATCGTTTGATGGACTTGATAAACTCCACGACCTCCTTGAGAGCCTCAGGGGTCAACTCATCGGTCCCGTCTAACAGCACCAGGGCCCGGCCGTCCTCGAACGCGCCGCGGACCATATCGGGGATATGTGCGACATCAAAAACTGCAGCTTGATTCGAGATGAACTCGATGATCGGGTTGAGCGATTCATCTCGCTTAATCGGAAGATTGAGGTCGGCCACATGCATCAGGAAGGGCAAGGTATCCTCAGGCAGCCCGAGACCGCTTTCGCGGCGCGCCAGGCAGGAGGCGAGATGGGCGAGGGCGACGGTTTTTCCCATCCCGGGCTGGCCCGTCAGAACGATGTCCGAGTTACCGGAAAGCGCCTGAGCCAGGGTTAGGGTCGGAGCGTAGTATATTCCTGCCAGCTCCGGCCAGGCAGGTAGATAGGGAACTGCGGTTTCGGTGATGTCCTCCAGGTAAAGCGGGCTGCCGGGTTCGATGCGCGGCGGTGGAGCGAGCAGTAGAGGCGGCTGGATGATTTCATCCAGAGAGAAGAGAGATGAGGCAAGGTGCCAGCCCTGGGCTTGGGTCAGCACCTTACGGCGATAATGCTCTTCGATCGCACTGGAGGCCCGCGCTTTTTCCTTCGCTTCGGCCTGTCTGGCGCGTATGGTCTCGCCGATCTGATCGAGAATCGGACGCAGCGCCATGACAATCCACCAGAAGATGGAAGCCACGATAATACCTAACCAAAAGGATATGTCATCGATGTGGGATAAGCTGAAGCGCATAGGGCACCTGAGATTCGTCTAACCGCTGAACAGGATGCGACCGCAAGACGGGCAGAAGGCTATCTGGCTTGCAGAGCGCACCGTCTGAGCCTGCGCCGGGGTCAACCGCGAGCCACAGGCATCACAGGTATTCTCGCTGATCGTCACTACTGCTACCCCGCGGTGCTGCTGGCGGAGCCGGTCATACAGCTGCAGGCTGTCTGTGGTGAGCACGGATGCCAGGGCGCTGCGCTCGGTAGAGAGGCGTTGGAGCTCTTTCTCCAGTGTCTTTTGTTCCTGTTGCAGGCCGAGGTTTTGCTCCGCCCTCGTGGCACGTGCCTTCTGCAGGTCGGACTGCAGGCTTGCGACCGTTTTTTCTGCTTCTTCCATCCGCACCATCGCCTCCAGGAGCTGGTCTTCGAGCTCGCTCTCTCGGCGCTTCAGGGAGGTCGCATCGCTTTGCAGATCTTGAAGTTCTTTGGGATTGTGCACCTTTCCGCTGTACAGGCTGGATTCGGTCTGCTCAATTTTAACCTTCTGATCCTTTACGACCGCCTCCGCTTGGTGGAGCGCCAATTCGGCTGACTTGCATCGGCCTTCGGCAGCCTGGACCTGTTCGCTGAGCTGGTGCAGGGCCAGATCGTCCTCCAATTTTGCTTGAACGACCTTCAGCTGGTCCCGGATCTGGTCCATCTGGTGGTCGATCAACTGGAGCCGATAGAGACTCAGCGTTTGACTCATATTTAGATTATATACCGATTGGGAAATTCACAGGCATATTTTTCGAGGAGGCAAAAAGCCCGCCGACATCCTCGTCGGTGGGTTCGGTGCTCATCCATATTGCGCCGTAAAACCCCGAACTTCAAGTCTGAGGATAAGCACAAAACTGGACAAATGTAGGATGCTAAGAATAGGACCTGACAAGTCCCAGGTTCGGTGGATCAACCGGTCCACCGGTAAACCTTGGACCGTTGCACTGCCGCAGGGTGGGAACCGCCCGAACGTACAGGCCGATGGAGAGCATGCGAGACCTGATTTCAGGCAACACCCGTTGAAGTTGGAAGCCTCCGCTTGAGCGGTGGGGTAGTTCATTGTGTTGGCAGGTTAAAGTAGTTATACACTGCCCGGGATATGTCCCCATACATGTGATTGATCCCGAGATGGGTCGTCGGATCCTCCCAAATGATCTGGTTTGGATGGTAGCTATAAACGCTCAGGATGTAGTTGCCACCCGGTGTGTAGATGATGGCTGCGTCGCAGACCGTGTGCATGACCCCCGTCAGGTCTGTCACCCAACCATGCTGATGGGCAACCGCCGTTCCATCCGGGACGCCGGTCTCGAGAAGTACACCGACCTTATCCAGCTCCAGGGTTTGGATCATCTGCTGACAGGCGGCTTGGTCGATCTGGCCAGGAAAAGCTGCAACCAGTGCTCCCCCGCCAACCTGCGAACACTGATAGATGTCTTCGAGCAGCATCCCCATATCGGCAGGCGTGGTTTGTTTGTGGGTGTCCGGGTTGGTGTTGATGTCCGGCCGGGAGTTGCCAGGCGTATTGAATAGCTCCAGCACCGGAGCGCCAGAGAAGAAGTAACCCGCCAAAAATGTGTTAGCAAGGCCCAACTTCTTCATGGTTTCACTGACCAGCAGCGGTCCGCGCGCCTTATTAATGCCCTCCATCAAAGCATCGGCAGCAGTGTTGTCTGACAGGGTGTCGGCAGCGGTGTTGTCGGAAAGCGTGATCATGTTCTGCAGCAGGGCGCTGGTCGATGGATCAAGCTTACTGTTGTAATACAGGTAGGTCGTGACCATGATCGGGATCATGATGGTACCGGAGGCCCCGAAGGATATCTCCGGTGACAGAGAGACATCCTGTCCTGCTTGGGTGGCAAAGTGTAATTCCTGAGCGGTCTGGAGATCGAGGAAGTAGAGATCGACCAGGCCGTTAAATCCATTCGCGGCGATGATCGATTTAAGCTGGACCTCGAGCTGCTGCAAGGATGGCCGGCCCGGAGCGGTCGATTGAGAGGAGAGGATCACCTTCCGGTCCGTCGGCGACTGCATAGCGCTCTCGATCAAGGTGACCGCCCGGTCGATGTCCAGGTTCTGGCCTGGCGTGCCAGGATTGTAATTCGAGCTGCCTGGGATCGGCTGGGCCGGGATCGAGGGTTGATCATAACGGGAGGCGATCTCGTCACGCAGGTAATCCCGAAGGCGTTGTTCCGAATACGTGGCCACGAGCGGGATCTGACTGGCAGCAGATCGACGATTCCACAGATAATCCCAGAACCCTCCCCAGAAAGAGGAGCCGGTCCGCTGCAAATCGGCGGCGGCGAGCATGCTGTCGGTATTAAGCTGGAATCCGATCACGTTTGGGGCCAGGTCGATGACTGCTGACCCGTAATCCAATTCGACCGGGATGGAATACACCTGCAGGAGCCTTTGTTCAGCGGTCTGCGGGTCTGTCCCGCCCACTGACACACCTGCAATGGTCATGTCCGGTGGATAGTCCGCGCGCAGCAGGCTATAGCGCACCAACTGGAAGGTTGTCAAAATTACTGCCAATATAGCGAAGAGCAGGGAAGCTCCCCGCAGGATCAGCGAAGAACCTCGCAATCTCACTGGATCTCCATGATTGTTCTACCGATCGGGGAATTCTTAATATTCGACAAAAGAGTATAACACACTCCGCAGGTGGGATATGCCGCACGCATTGCCTCAAGTTAAATGTTACTCTAGGTAGGGTCGTTGCCTCAAGAAGAATGTTACCCTACGGCAGAGAGAAAAGAGCTGCCGGAGGAGAACATGATGAGTCGACGAAGCAAGCGGG
>JBEKFY010000031.1:0-47800 GCA_050013095.1 Anaerolineales bacterium
GATGCCTGGGAGACCGAACGCAATACAAACGACGCAACCGTTGATTGGCGTTTTACAACCGATGATGCACGGATCAAACTTAAAAAACTCTACCCATCAATCCATGTGTGACAGAGTACTAGTTTGTAGGAGTGAATTTCTCCTCAACGTTTCACGAAGCTGCCAAGAATTCATTCAAAAGAAGTGGGACCAGAGAGTAGGGGAACGCTGTTGAAGGTTATGTTCTAAAAAGGAGTTCAGTTGCTGGCGGTCAGGGAGTGTGCTGTGACCAGCTGGCAGTTCTCCAGAATCGACCTGTCCAAGGCCGGTCCTCAGAGCTTATTTATTCAGCCAGGCCTTGACAGAATCCCTATCATAGAAGTCGTTCATTCCCTGGGGTGGTTTGGGTTATGAAAAAACAACGAGACGGTTCACGACAAATCGCCTCGTTGCTTTTATTAAAGCGTATCTACGCCATCAACCGTCTGCCTGAGCCGTCATCTGACGGAAGGTTTGCATGTAGCGACGGGTACGCCGGTCGCGGCCTAGGAAAATATCCGCAACGAGCACCGCTGCGCGCGATTGAGGGAAGGTATCCCCCATTGGAGCAACAGGATAACAGACGAAAAAGCCTGTGAAGGTACCGCAAATAGCGAAGGGTTTGGAAAATAGTATAATTATTCGATATAAAGGTATAAACCGACGGGATCATGAGACAGCTTTCCAATTATTTACGACAAATTACCCGGGGGACCTTCTCGTCACTGTCTGTTCGGAATTACCGCTTATATTATATCGGGCAGATCGTTTCCACCTCGGGCACCTTCATGCAATCGATCGCCCAGGCCTGGCTGGTGCTTAAGCTCACCAACTCCGGCACCGCGTTGGGCATCGCCACAGCCTTGCAGTGTCTGCCCATCCTGTTCCTGGGTCCGTATGGCGGCGTCATCGCCGACCGCATCTCCAAACGAAAGATCCTTTACTTCACCCAATCCATATCCGGCGTGCTGGCCCTGATCTTGGGGGTGTTGGTCGCGACCGGTCTGGTAAAGGTATGGATGGTCTACATCCTGGCCTTTTGCCTGGGCGTGGTCAATGTCTTCGATAACCCCACGCGCCAGACTTTCTACATTGAACTGGTCGGGCCAGACAACCTCAGGAACGCCATTACATTGTATTCGACCCTGGTCAATCTGGCCCGCATCATCGGACCGGCCATCGCCGGGGCATTGATTGCCGTCTTTGGGCTGGCACCCTGTTTCATCATCAATGGGATTTCGTACGTTGCTGTGGTGATCATGCTAGGCATGCTGCGCAGCGACGAACTGATCATCACTCCCCCGGTGCCGCGCGCCAAAGGCCAACTCCAGGAGGGTTTCAAGTACGTGGTCTCCACACCTATTCTGGGCTCTACCCTCTTGATGATGGCCATCATCGGTACGCTCACTTTCGAATTCCAGGTCAGCCTGCCGCTGATCGCCCAGTTTACATTTCGGGGGGATGCCAGCAGTTACGCTTTCCTGTCCGCATCCATGGGGTTCGGAGCAGCTCTAGGAGGAATTTTATTCGCCAGCCGCAAAGGCATCCAGCCTTATAAACTAGTCGGCGCCGCCTTGCTGTTCGGGCTGGCGGTTTTAGGAGCAGCTTTCATGCCAAGCTTGATGTTCGCAGGGCTGGCCCTGGTATTGGTGGGAATCTGTTCGATCAATTTCTCATCGCTCGGCAACAGCATCTTGCAACTGGAGAGCTCGCCGCAAATGCGCGGCCGGGTCATGTCATTCTGGACGGTGGCATTCCTGGGCTCGACGACCATCGGCGGGCCCATCGTCGGCTGGTTTGCCGAAACAGCCGGGGCGCGCTGGGGTCTGGCGTTGGGCGGTCTAGCCGCCCTGATCGCAGCTGCTCTAGGAGCGGTCACCTTGCGCAACCTGCAGGCCGGGGAATCGGCCACAGCCGAGAACGAATAAAAACCGGTGTGAACCGGGCAGTGCTTCTCAGGATGTTCGATGAACACAGCGTCTCTGGAGACTGTAGATGGCTGAAGAATTATTCGCGGTGAGTCCAAGGCGATCATCTTCTCGAATAGTAAAAACCACCGGGCCCATGAAAATTGGCGAGCCCGGCGATCTGTAATTCAGGAAGAGTTGGAAAGGGTGACAATTCGGCAGATGAGATGAGCTAGCAAAGGATGCGCTCATCATTTGAAGAGTCATCCATTGAAAAAAAGTTTTACGCTCAAGGATGCAGGAATCATGCCCTTGTGGAAATCCGAAGGGATTTCCATTTTATTTCCCTGGGCTGATGATGACCCGGTCCCCAAGGTTTACCCACGCGTACAACCACTGGATGTCCGTAAGGGACAGGTTTATACAGCCATGGGAGGCAGGGGCGCCAAAGTTGTCGTGCCAGTAGGCACCGTGAAAGCCCAGGTTGTAATAATAGGTCATGAAATCCGGCACGCCTTCCAGGTAATACTGGGTGATGGACCCCTCCGGCGGCTGAAGGGTGGTGTAATCCACCTTGTAAAGGATGTTGAACTGCCCGGCGTAGGTTGGAAGAGGATCCGCACCGGACGAGATCAGCGTGGCGAAGACCAGCTTGCATCCATTGTAGACACTCAACGTCTGTTGGGCCAGGTTGACGTACAGGAAGCGGCAGTAATGCGGATCCGCATCCGCGGGGACCTGCGGCTTGATCCACGCCACCGAATTCTCCGGCAGCCATTCATCCGCGCCGATGGCGACGTAGTCCGGTCTCTCCTCTGCACCGGAGATCTCGTGCACAACCTGGTAGCGGGAGTAGGCGCGGACCGCGGACCCCGCGGCGTTCACGCTCTGGGTGCTGGCCAGCACCCAGCCGAAGCGGAAATCCACCTGCCGGGTCAGCAGGACCCCGCTGAAGCGGGAGGGGGTTAATAATTGCAAATCTTGGCCGTCCATCCAGTTGCCGGTCGCCAAGTCGTAGAAAGTGCGCCCGTCCTGGTTTTTCGTCGCCATATAGGCCACATACGCCGGGGAGTAGGGAAGGTGGCCGTAATTGAAGGACTTGTTCAGTGCGTCCTGGAAAGTGGGGTACACCCTGGCGTGCGGGTTCGTCACCTGGGCATATTGATATTTCGAGTTAGCCTCCGACGGGCTGAGGGTCCGGTACCAGGCCGGCTCCGAGGTAGGTGTGGGGGTCGGAATGGCAGTCGCCGTCGGGAGGGGGGATGGTGTGGCTGTCAGCGTCGGAACGGCTGAGGCTGTGGCGGTCGAGGTGGGAACCGGTATGATGGCCATTCCGCAGGCCGGCAAAAAGAAGGCCGCCAGGACAGTAGTAAAAATAGAAATGATTTTTCTTGTTCCACGTGTCATAGGGGAATTTTCTACTATTCGATAAAAGATTGACCAATTATTAATAAGCCATGTTGGCGTAAGATTGCTTCCAGGCGGGAATGGCTTTCTCGTTGCGCTGGATTGCCAGGCAATGCAGTATAACACGCGTCAGCCGATTGAAATGGTTTGGTGATCGCTAGTGGGGTACATTATATTTGCAAACCCTCCAGGTCGCTGGGCAACCAGGGATATTCATCGGGAGGAGTGTTTAATGATTGGTCACTGTGGTCTATGCAAGTCCACGTGAGCGGACGTCGGCCGCGGCCATCTACCAGTTCCTGAGCGCTCATGGAAAATGTACAAATCTACCATTAATTCATGATCGCGGTTATATTCATGCTCATTGCAGTCACCTCTCGTTCGCTGCCATTTTCTGTCCGCTCAGCCAAAAGATTTCCGGGTATCAATTTGCGCTATCAGGTGGATGGCCGTCCGGCCGCTGGTGATACTATCGGGGCAGGTAACTGGCTGGACTTTCCATGCGACCGATCCTGAATCCCTTTAGGCGCGGCGAAGATGTATCCTGAGGATCAAAGTTGGAGAAACCGTATGAATGTATATTCTCACAGCTACGAAATTAGATGGTCAGACCTCGACGCTAACGGCCATGTGAATTATGCCGCCTATATTGATGCCGCGGGTGATTTGCGCTACCGTTTCTTTACCGAGCACGACTTTCCGCCCGAAAGATTTGAGCAATTGGGGATCGGGCCAATTTACACTGCCATTTATGCCCGGTTTTTGCGGGAGGTGCGCATGGGGGAAACGATTAGCATAACCTATTCCATGTCCGGTCTTTCACCAAAAGGGGCGCGCTGGAAAGTGCATCATGATTTCATCAAATCCAATGGAAAAAAAGCTGTCAGCCTGGACCTTGAAGGAGCCATTCTCAACCTAACCACCCGCCAAGTTGTCCCTCCAACGCTTGAATTATTGCAAACCTTCAACCTGATCCCTCGCTCCACGGACTACGAAGTACTCTCCGAGATGCGTTGGCTAAAATAATCAGCGAGTCCGCACGATGGGTCGGGTCCAACGAAAACGGCAGGCTGAGTCTGCCCGGCAGGCAGCTAGGCGGTATCAAGCTTTTTGAACGCAATCGTTGGGAGCAGGCCTTGGGATGTGAAAACACAATCCGGAGAAATTTTTCCACCCTGCCGCCATTACCTGCCCATACGAACTGATCCTGTGGTTGTTTTTAAGCTCAAGCAGGTTTTTCTACTCCCTGAACCCAGATTCAGTTATTCCTGCCGAATGCAAGTTATAATCGTTTGGTCACACCCTTAGAAAGGATATCTTGATTGCCTATGCCCAGTAAAGTTTATTTTGGTTCCGCTCGGCAGGCACGTCTGGAAGCCAAGGAAACCTTGCCGGCCAAGCTTGATCTGATCCTCGAAAAGCTCTCGATCAGGGAACGTGTCAAGGGGGAAACCGTGGTCATCAAAATGCATACCGGCAACAACATGGTATATTCGACCATCCACCCGGTATTTGTCCGCCGGGTCGTCCAGGCCATCAAGGACGGCGGCGGCAAGCCCTATGTGGTCGACGTGGCCTGGGATGCAGCCGGAGCCGAACAACGCGGCTACGCTTCAGAAGTGATTGGCTGCCCGGTCTATCCAGCGGCCGGACCGGAAGAAAAGTATTTTTACGAACACCAGCACCCCTATAAGAATCTCAAGACATGGAAAGTGGCGGGACTGGTCCAGGATTCATCCTTCCTGGTCAACTTTTCGCATGTTAAGGGGCATCCGTGCTGCAGTTTTGGCGCGGCCTTTAAAAACCTTGCCCTGGGCTGTATGGTCGGCGAGACGCGTAGTGCTATGCACGACACCTTCGAGTTCGATCCTTACTGGTTCCCCGAAAAATGCACCGACGAGGCTACCCGTCTGCGCATCATGGCCGCCTGTCCGTTCGAGGCCCTGGTCGTGGATAAAAATCAACCCGATCGGCTGCACCTGCACAATGAACGCTGCAACGAGTGTGGGCGCTGCCTGAAAGTCGCTCCTGAAGGCAGCCTCAAGATCGATGCGGTCAATTTCCACGCTTTCTTCGAGGCCTGCGCCATCTCGGCTGGCATTACCTTGTCGACCTTTGCCCCCCAAAAGGTCATCCACCTGAGCCTGGCGACGCACATGACGCCGGTCTGTGACTGCTTCGGTTTCACCAGCATGCAGATCCTGCCGGATGCCGGAATCTTCGGCTCGGAGGACATTGTTGCCATCGACCAGGCCGTGCTCGACATCACTGGAAAGTCGAAGCTGATCGAAGAGAATCTACCCCTGAGCATGGAGGTGGTCACGCGTGAAGGGCATCCCTTCCAGCAGGTCCATGGGCCGCTCAAGGACCCTTACCTGATTACAAAATTTGGGGAGCAGCTCGGCCTGGGCAGCCGCGCGTACGAGCTGGTGGACGTCTATCCGCTGCAGAAGGTCGAGCGCGCCTCACTGGCCTACATCCCGGCAAAATAAAAGACAGGAGGGATGGGTGTAGAAATCATAACCGAGGGGATTTCAAGCAGATAATCAGGTGCGAGCTGAGGTCTGAACAAGGGAATGAGCCGTTGTGTTTTGGCTCCTTCGGTGCTGGAGTGCGTTCGCTGATCTACCCCTATAATATTGGATTAAGAGGCAGTTGGCATTCCAACGGAAATTTTGGGGGCGGCTCGTCGTCAGCCTCGTCCCTGGCTTCTATCTGATCGAGGTGTGCCTCAACGACGGACGGGATGTCCAATGGGTGGCTGCCCGGGCGGCAAGATATAACCAGACGAGCCCCAGCGTGATCGGACCGAGCAAAGTCTCACGCCAGATGGCTGGAGGCAGGTACCGACTGCTGGTGAAAAGGAAAAAATTAAAGATGGGGGTCTTCCACAAACTGACATAGGAAAGCAGCATCGCTGTCCAAGTTATTGGACCTATGGGCAGGAGCGCAGCCAGCGCCAGCGGCCAAAGCGCATACCAGGCCTGGAACCAGGCGCAGGCAAAGATCAAATAAAACAACAGCGTGAAGGTTGCTGCCCGGATGAATACGAGACCCCTTGTCGGAGTATCTACCTGGCCGGGGTGCTGGCCTTTGGCGGTCTTTTCGCCCGGAGAGGTCCCCAACCAGATCCGCCGCATTTGATAAAGAATGACCACCCCGACGGCGGCATAGGCTGCCCAGCCCACGATCAGATGGCTTAACCTGACCCCGATGCGGCGCTGCAGTTGTGCCTCAATGAAGGCAGGCAGGGAGGTGGTGAAGAGGTTGTCAAGTGTCGGCATCAGCACCAATTGGTTCCAACCCTTCAAGAAGGGGACGAATAACACCAGTGCCAGGCCTGCGCACGCCACGCCGGTAAGGAACGTAAAGCGCAGACGCTGCCGCACCCCACTCAGCGCGCCCAATCCAGCTGTCCACGCCAGCGGCAGCAGTATGACGGGGACAATCTTGACCAGCGCGCCGGCCGTCAACGCCAGCATCGTCCAGCTGAAATGGCCTCGGAGAATGGCGTAAACACCCAGAAGGATGAAAAAAATCATTACGATGTCATTATGAGCATTCCCAAGGCTGTCATAAAGGGTGAGCGGATTCCAGGCAAACAGGACCACACCTTGCAGGGCGCGCTCGGGGGCGACCCGGTTCAGGATCAGTGCGACCAGAGCCGTGGAGCCGGAATAAAAAATCAGGGCGAGGAGTTTAAATCCCAGAACATTCGCCAGAATACCATTGCCAGCGAGGCGGCTGATAGCTGCTGCCATGAGCTCCCACAGTGGGCCGTAGGTGGACGTGGTGTCTACCCAGCCGACATAGTGACGGAATGGATCCAGCGGAAAGTACCTGGGAGTGAGAACGAACGGATTCCCGCCATAGATTGCTGTGATCCGGCCGCGCATGATGTAATCAAAAACATCCGCAGCTCCGATCGGATATAGCCACAGCATCGAAAGGGCGAGCAATCCCAGACTGACGCTAAGTACCAGCCACATGGCTCGCGGCTGCCGCATTCCCATCGGACGGCACAGACACCAGGCCAGGAAATACAATCCGCTTTGCGAAGCGAGGATCAACACAAATCCGACCTGGGCCAGGGGCTTGTGAACGCTCAACTTGGCGATGTCCAGCAGCGGTTTCAGTTGGAGTGTAAACAAATTATAGGGAATGATCAGCCCGATCCAATAGATCAACAAGCTCAATGCGCCCAACCCGAGCAGCCAGGGCCAGCGCCGGGTTTTGGGGGATGGATTGAGAAATGTACGCCGCAATGGAGCGAACATATGTTATTGATACCGGGAGGTCACAGTAGGGTTGATTTAGAAAGACCCTGAAATTACCTGTAATCCGTGAAATCAGGTGAATATCGGAAGCGGGTGGAGTTCACCGTCAGGTAAACTTTCCAGAGTCCAGACTGGAAGGAACCCGCAGGACATGAGTCTACCCGAATTTTCCTTGTATGTCGACGCCTTTTGCAGGGTATTTCTATCCGCGTGGGTAGGCGTATTCCACCGGTTTTTTCGCGAACCATTTCTATCGCGACCCCCTTCATGTTTCAGCGGGGAAATAGGAACCTGATCGGGAAACGATCCCCCGGAGGAGATTGACCGTGAGAATCAGGATAACCACCCAGAATAATTTTAGTGTGAAAGAGGTCCATTTCATTGAAAACGGATAGCAATCCTATAATAAAATGGAAGGTTGAGAAATGGATAATGTGATGAATAAGAATATATTTAGTACCGATACCTGCTGTGGCGAGCTCTATCGTTCCGTTTTTAACTCCCCAGATGCTCAGTGGGTAAGGTAAATGGTATCATCCATGAAGAATAGTTGTTATGCTGCATTCTATGGTTTTCATTATCCTGGCGATTTGCTGGGGATTATTTATTTTGATCTGGGGTATGGGTTGGATCTATAATTTGGTGAAAGCTCCCCGGGTCGAAAAGAGGTCGCCCTTTGGCCTCGTTTCGACCATCGGCGTGATTTTGATCATCCTCCTCGTCCGTGTAGCTCATATCTATTCTTTCCATTTCGCCATTTCAATTCCAGATTGGATAACGATCATCGTGACAATCTGCCTGATCGTCTCAACGGGGCTGACGCTTTGGGCGCGCCTAGCGATCGGCACCATGTGGTCCAACCAGCCAGAAACAAAAGTGGGCCACGAGTTACGTACAAGCGGTCCCTACCAGATCAGCCGGCATCCCATTTATACTGGAATGATCGGGATGCTGCTGGCCTCATTAATTGTGAGTGGGCTGAATGGGCTTTGGGCTATTGCCGCATTGATTGGAATCATTATTGTGATCGTGAAAATACCGTCGGAAGAACGGCTGATGCTCGAAACATTTGGCGAGCAATATGTGGAATACCAACGGAAAGTTCCCCAATTGCTCCCGGGGTTTCAGTGGCTACAAAGGGCTTTTGTCGGGAAGAATAAGCTATAAGGCCTTTCTGCGATCCCCTGCAAACATCCGAACACGGATTCCTGAAGGCTGCGATGTTTTTATCCTCAATCAGGAATGAGGGGTCATTCCAACAAAGACTGAAGATAGGAATGGAATTGCTGCAAGTTCGCGAATCAACTTTTCTTTGCTGATTTCTTGCACCCTGCGAGGCTGTGATCAAGATGATCCAAAAAGTCATGCTACCCGAGCACGGAAATCAGAGTATAATGCGCTCCTTAAGAGCCAGTATGGTTAGACCAGCTACTTCTTTTACGACTGCCACGACTACAATCCCGCCATGGACATGAGCGGACGATAGCCCCTATCTGATTGCACCTGAAGGCTTCTGAAGTCCACTCACTTCAGAAGCCTTTTTTATCTGTTGCATGGATGAAGTTCTAAAACCACATCCCCCAGAAATCGTGGGCAAGCTGGCACGTAATCATCGAATGTTAAAAGATGAATCGGATTTTTTGTGGCGCTTGCTCATCGGACAGGATGGCGTATCTTTCGTGGTGAGAAATCCGAATCTATTCATAAGGGAGACTCATGCAAAGCTATCAAGGCATTCTTCATCGGTATCAAGGCCTGCTCGACCTCCCTGAGCACACCTGCCCGGTCACGCTGCAGGAAGGCGACACACCGCTCATCCCTGCCTTTCGTTTAGCCGGACAAATCGGTGGCGGATTTGAGTTGTTCGTCAAGTTCGAGGGGCTGAATCCGACCGGCTCCTTCAAGGACCGCGGCATGACCGCGGCGGTCAGCGAGGCGGTCGGACGGGGCGCTACAACCGTCATTTGCGCCTCCACCGGCAACACGGCCGCCTCGGCCGCTGCCTACGCCGCCCGGGCCGGGTTGCGCGCCGTGGTGCTCATTCCGCAAGGGAAGGTAGCCGTTGGCAAGCTGGCCGGGGCGCTGGCCTATGGGGCTCAGGTTGTTCAGGTGGATGGCTCGTTCGATGACGCCCTGAGCCTGGTAGTACAGATCACGGACAAATATCCCATCTGCCTGGTTAACTCGCTCAACCCCTACCGCATCGAAGGTCAGAAAAGTGCGGCCTTTGAGATCTGCGATGTGCTCGGGGCAGCACCCGATTGGCTGTGCCTTCCGGTCGGCAACGCCGGAAACATCACCGCTTATTGGGCTGGCTTCAAGCAATATGACCAGCGGATATCCAGTGGCCTTCCGCAGCTGCTGGGAGTGCAAGCCGAAGGGTCCGCCCCGCTGGTGCTGGGGCACCCGGTGGAAAAGCCCGAAACGGTTGCCACGGCCATTCGCATCGGGCGTCCCGCCCGAGGTGAACAGGCCCTTCAGGCGGCAGAAGAGTCTCACGGGCGCATCATCGCCGTCAGTGACGACGAGATCCTGTCCATGCAGCACAGCCTGTGCAATCTGGAGGGCATCTGGGTGGAACCAGCCTCCGCCGCCGGGCTGGCCGGGCTGGCGCATGAGATCGCTGCCGGTCACTTCGATGCGAGGGGCAAGCGCGTCGTGGCGGTTTGTACCGGCCACGGCTTGAAAGACCCCGACATCATCACCAAAGACATGACCAGACCGCTAGTCGTTCCGCCCCGCCTGGAGGCGCTGGAGGAGGTAATCCTCTCATGAAAAAAGTATGTGTACGCGTCCCTGCCACCACGGCCAACCTGGGTCCCGGATTTGACGCCATCGGGCTGGCTCTGGACCTTTGGAACGAAGCGGAGTTCAGCCAGAGCCGCGGCAAGAAGATCACCATGGCCGTCACAGGCGAGGGTGCCGGGACGCTCCCGACCGACGAAACGAATGCGATCCTCGCCGCGGCACTGCAGCTGTATGCCTTGGTCGGGAAAAAGCCGGATGGCCTGGCGATCCGCTGCCTCAACCGCATTCCGCTGGTCTCGGGGATGGGTTCAAGCTCGGCCGCTCTCCTGACCGGGATGCTGGGAGCCAACGCCCTGCTCGGTAACCCCTTCGCGCGCAAGGATATCCTGACCTTGGCTACCCAGAGCGAAGGCCATCCGGACAATGTTGTCCCAGCTATGCTGGGGGGGCTGGTGGCCTCGGCTATCACCCATGGTGAGGTGATCTCCCGCAAACTGCTGGTCAGTCCGATGGCGATCACTGTGGTCATGCCGGACTTCTATTTCCCGACCAAAATTGCCCGCGAGATCCTGCCTGAATACGTCCTGCGCCAGGACGCTATCTATAACCTGAGTCGGGCGGTCCTTGTCATCAAGGCCCTTGAGGTGGGTGATCTGGAATTGCTCGGCGAGGTCATGGAAGATTCCCTGCACCAACCCTACCGTCTGCCGCTTATCCCTGGGGCTCTGGACGCAATCAAGGCAGCCAGGCAAGTCGGGGCCAGTGCGGTGGCGCTTTCAGGTGCCGGTCCCAGTTTGATTGCATTTTCCAGTCAGCCCGCCGATGCCCGCATCGGGGTTGCCATGCAACGGACCTTTGAACAGGCGGGCCTCAAGGCGCGCATCTTTTCCTTGAATATCAGCCATAGTGGTGCTAGCCTTGTGGAAGGACAGGTCTCAGAGAAGGGGGCGGAAGTCCTCTCAGAAGAAAACTGTTTTACGCAATAACGGTCATTCCATGCAGGAAGCCAGGGTTTAGAGTGGAAATTTAAAGTCATCCAAGGCGGATATTACGGAAACCCTATCGGTCTCTGCTTGTATCCTCCTACGCCACAAGGTATGATTGCGGTGGCTTGGAGTTCAGGAAATTTGAAGCTGGCCCGCGATGCCATCCTGACCGTTTGCGGCTTGCTCGGCCTGAGCGGGATCCTGCAGTTTCTGGCAGCCCAGACCGAACCCGCCCCACAGACCGATTTTGAGCTCGGTCTGGCGGCGGATTATGCCGTTGGCTCACGGACGGTCTTTCCCCAGGTTCCGGCTCTCCTGCAGCACACCCCGGACGGCTTTACGGCCCTCAGCCTGATCTGCACCCATCTGGGGTGTACGGTAGCCAGCCAGCCGGAAGGATTGGTCTGCCCGTGCCACGGCTCCCGCTTTGACTTGGACGGGAAAGTCATCCATGGACCGGCCAATCAGCCCTTGAATAGATTGCGCGTTGAAATCACCTCTGATGGAGAAATCCATGTACACACAGCCTGAAACCGCCTTCACGGAAATCGATCGAAAGTTTCTATTTTCAAGCAGATTAACCGCTCTGCTCGAGCAAAGCGCTGCCCGGCATGACCATCTCTGTCCCCGCCAGGTCCTGGGCGTGCGCATGGGGCTGGCCGGCCTCGCGGCCATTGGGCTGCCCTCGCCCATGCCTCCCAAAGCTGCCGTGGTGATCATCGAGACCGACGGCTGTTTTGCGGACGGGATTGAAGTGGCGAGCGGTGCGACGATTGGGCATCGCACCCTGCGGGTTAAGGATTTCGGCAAGGCTGCTGCCACCTTCGCCAATGTGAGGACCGGCGAGGCAGTGCGCCTGGCACCTCAAGCGGGGGTGAGAGAGCGGGTACTCTGCTACGTGCCAGAGACCATGCAAACCTATGAGGCTCAACTAAATGGATATCAGGTGATGCCGGAGGCAGAATTGTTCCGCTTCCAGCCAGTCCTCCTGACCCCGTCTCTGGACGTGATCCTCAGTCGTCCAGGCCTGCGGGTGACGTGCGAGCGCTGCGGGGAGGAGATCATCAATGCGCGGGAGGTGTGGCTGGAGGGGGAAATCCTGTGCGCGGACTGCGCCGGGGAAAGGTATTATCGCCTGAGCAGAACCCCCTAGCCTATACTAGATTAGCCAGCCAATACCGCCGGGCCAGTAAAAATGGGCAAGCCCGGCGGTTTGTAATCCTTGGAGATCCGCCAAGAATTGAAGCTCGCCGGATTAGATTGGCGAGTATTGGCATGGTCGCTCATCCTACGCCAGATAAATACTAAGCGCTGGCCGGGCGGATAGGAATCACCTTCCTATTCTCGACCTTTTCGTCCTTGTCAATATACATAGCTGCTGGACGTCTTGGGTTGAAACGAATGGGCGCTTCTCGCGCGGGTTCTGTCAACCTTTGTTCAACCACTCGCGTATCTGTTGAGTATGGTTCTGATAGTCACCTGCAAGGGATGCGATAATCTTGCTGACCGTGGCGGGGCTGCCGCTATAGTGACGGACCCCGTGATGCGCCACCAGTTTATATTCTGGCAAGGTGAGTACAAAGGCCTCAAAACTTTCCATCGAAGACCTGAGCTCGGCGAGTAGTTCTTGCTTTGCGTGGGATGCGTATTCCGCGGTAAAGCCTGAGTTGATCTGGCTGTAATCGTTCGGAGCGTCGTCGTAGTACGATGGCGGCTTTCCTGCAAGGATGGATAACGAAGCCTCGATCATGAGCTTGTTCCAGCCGATCAGGTGCGCAACAACATCCCTTGGAGACCAGCCGTTCATGGAGGACAGGAACTCGTCTCCGGACAGCGAGAGAATGAGCTCCACAAAATCTTGATAGGCCTTATTCAACGGAAACATTACTTCTTGATGGGACATGATATACAACTCCTTCCTAGTCCCATGATTGCCGGAGAAGGTCCGATGAGGCCCACAACCGTTCAGGTTTTCGACGGTGCCTTATGATGAACTGCCGGGCCTTTTTGGAAACCTGGGACACTTTTCTCCGACAAATCGCTGCGTTACACCATCTCCTTTATCGCGGTTCGCCCTTATGATCCTTGCGGGTATGGGTCAGGTAGACGACGGAGATGATGTTTCTTAAACGAATAGGCAATATTAATCTGTTTTGATACAAGGTCAATCCTTTTCTTTGGACTCATAATCCCTTCCCCAGGCTTCCTCGTCCAGGAGAACTTGCTCTCTAGCATTCCTTCGCCAGTGGGTGTGAAAAAGGCTTCGGTCGTAGAAGGATTGTCATCCCGGATAAACATACGACATTTGCGTGATACGGTTCCTTTCAAACGATGCACGCAGGTAATGGCCGTCATCGCTTAAATCAGTAATAATACGCCTAGCCAGACGGAATTAGAAGCCTTTCGATCGGACATGCACAGTGGTAGACTGGGCCATATCCTCTGGAGGTCTTTTGATCCATGTTGAGCCAATCCTTATGGGTGCTGCATGAGAATTGGTTGATATTGATCGAGGCTGTGGTCCTGGTATCAGGCCTGGGAGGTCTGATATTTTTTGGGCTGCGGAGGCTTGAAACCTTTCAGGATCATTTGCCAATCGCAGAAGCAGTTAGCGGGGGGATCAGCCTAGTCATTTTAATCTGCTTCGGTGTGGTAGTCCTATCCCATTTTTTGCCAGCCTTCTTCCGGTACTTTGTTGGCCTGTTGTTCGCGATCGCCGCTTTTTCCACGCTGGCGCTCACAATCCGCCTTTTCCCCTTGATCAAGAAGCTTGTCATTTCGAAAACGAGTTTATTTATATTCCTGGTTTTTTTGGCCGTATTGATAACCCGGTTTTCTTTTCTGTACCATTTGAATTTTCCTCCTTACCTGGATTCTCCGGTTCATTTCCAGATCATCCAGGATTTACGGAATCCAGCTGCACCCCCCCTGGCCCAGTTTACGATTGGAAAATTATTCACGCTTCACTATTATCATTTTGGTTTTCACAGCTTCGTCGCGGTGCTATCCGCATTTGGAAACATCCAGGACGCTTTACAAGCCATGCTGATCGTTGGACAGTTAATGGTCCTGATCTCAACCTTCTCTCTGGCATTTTTTGCCAAAGAATTCACGGGCAGTTCATGGGCTGGGGTTTTCACGGCACTTTTCGCCGGCATTGGTTGGAGAATGCCGTTGTATGCGGTTAATTGGGGAAAATATCCAGCGATAGCCGGTATTGCAATCTTCCCGTTGGCGCTGGCCTGGTTGGCAGTTCTTGTGACCGGAGACGGCAGAAAAGGCAGTGCCTGGTTTATGGCCGGCATCGGTTGTGTGGCCAGCCTGCTACTCCACAGCCGTATGCTGCTCCTGCTCCTGGCCGCCTTGATTACTTTTGCCTTGATAAAACTTCTCTCCCATTACCTCAATCGAAAATTAGGCGTGATCGTGGTCATCCTGATCGAGATTGCGCTCATGATCACCCTTATTCACAGGAGCCCGGATCTTACCTACGCCGTAACCATTTATGGTACCGGTACAGATCTCATCATCACTTGCATCGCGGTCTTTTTATCCGTTTTCGCTGTTTATCACGATCCCAAGCGCAGTCTTGCCATTCTTACATTTTCCATGCTCGTTTTCATTTTTTGTTTGACGCCCTTGCCCGGGTCATTGAAAAACTATCTGGATAGTAATATGTTGCTGGATCGACCGATGGTTGAATTGATCATTTTTGCGCCCCTGGCCATATTGGCTGGTATGGGGCTGGTGGCCCTGGAAGGATTGCGGCGTTTCCTGCCTGGATGGCTAAAGAACCATGGGACCATGCTGGGCAGCCTCCTTTTTCTGATCTTTCTTATTCTTCCCGTCTATTTCCATATGAAGAACGGTGATTACCGGCCTGATGCCTGCTGCGATTTGGTTACTAATGATGATATTTCTGCTGTGGTTTGGATCAGCGCTCATCTACCTGCGGATTCGCGCATATTGATATCGGTTCAAGAAGTAGACAATCAGGTGGTGTCAACCGATGCCGGCATCTGGATTACGCCATTGACAGGCATCCGAACCGTGCAGGAATCACGCACCACCGATTTCTCCAGTGGACCCATCTATAGCGGACTTTGCAGGGACCAGGTCGGCTATATATTTCTTGGGAGCAAAGACGGGAGTTTCAATGCGAGCGTTCTTGAGACGAACGGCGCCTGGTACTCAAGCCTGCTCAACCTCCCCACGGCCAGTCTCTACCAAATCAATTGTCCAATCCACTAGGATCTGCACGCAAAATAGGAAACAATCAAGTTAAGTGATCGACGTGGGAAACCACTGCAGGCGTACCCATGAGCAATAGGGGGGATTGAAAAGCCTGCTCCCGAAGAGCTGCTGGAAGCGCGAGATTGTTGAACGAATCATCCATCGCATAAAACCGTTCCACTATTAAAAACAAGCTCAAGAGAGACTGGGAAGCCCCTCATAAAGAGATATAATAGGTCCAATATATACAGTAATCTGTTGCCATGGTTATCCAATAGGGAGAATTTAAGTTGCAATCCATGCGGTCCAACCTGGATCCCGGCGGTGCAGGTAATGGCTGTATTGCGTATAGCTATCGTTTAAGTGAAAATGGGCAAGCCCTTCAAGTGGAGCCGCGAGCCAGAGGAGTATGGCTTCGAAGCAAGCCGTCCTCCCAGAATTTAATAATACTGTCTTGGAGATCGTATGAGAAATATAATGGCTGGTATTTCAATCCTGACCGTTTTGGCGGTGCTGGCAGGCTGCACCTTCTCGGGCTGGCCCACGTATTCCAATACCGCTTATGGCTTTCAATTGCAATATCCGCCGGGAGGCAGTATCGCCGCCGGGGCGACCGATACTTCCGTCCGTATCCAGCTCCCGATCACCTCCGGCACCAATCTTGCAGAAAAATACTTGGATATTGATGTGCAAGTTGGCGCCCCCACCTGTGAGAGCCCTCTGGCTGCAGGGTATGCGCCCGGAATCATTACGCCGGTCAGTATGACCATCAATGGCCTGCCATGGGTCAAGGAAAATGCCTCGGAGGGTGCTGCCGGATCGCTCTTTGACTGGACCGCTTATTCGACTGTCAGCGGGAAGGTTTGTGTCATCCTGACCTTCGTCCTGCACTCCCACAACCCGGAAATGTTTGCCACGCCTCCCCCTACCTTCGACTACCCGGCCGAGTCAGGGGTCTTCATCCTGATTGTCGACACGTTCAAATGGCTCGGCGGAAGTGCAACCACGCCGACCTTGGGTGGCGCCGTCCGCGTGCTCCCCAACCCGCCGATACTCATTTCCACACTTGCGCCGAGCGAAACGCATACGCCGGTGCCAAGCTTGACGCCCACACTGAGGCCAAGCGAGGTGCCCACCTCTTCTCTCATCATTTTCCACCCCCGGGTATTGCCCCTGGTGTTCAATTACCAGATCCAGACGAACCTGCGGGCCTGCCTCTTGAAAAATCCTCAGGTCGATATCTCCGTGGTGGTTTCGAACCCATCCGTGGTTCACGGTGTGGTGCTTTTCTTCCGCCTGAAGAACAAGACCAATGGAGAGGAAACCTCGTGGAATGCGGGGGTCAACATGAACCCGCAGGGAAATGGCAGCTATGACAAAAGCCTCTCTGCGGACCAAATCCCAAACCTGTCCGCCATATCCACCGGTGGGGGATCGGCCTGGCTGGAATACCAGTTTACGGCAACCGACCTGCAGGGGATTATAATCGGGCGCAGCCAGGTATACGCTGACGTCTCGCTGGTGCCCTGCAAATAATGAGGCCCGATCTGAATACAAAGCGCCCCAAGGCTGTGCGGGGCGCTTTGTATTCAGGGTGAAGAAAGGCAATATCAACAATTCAACCAATGGGAAAGCCGAGCCACAGCAGTGCATATTCAGGGATGAATCTTTGAAAGTCCTTTCGGAAGGTTAGGCGTAACCTTCTCGAGGCAATCGTTCATTAACCAGGGCGGGCATTGGCTCGATCGGCAGCTTGGCGCGATAATTATCGATATAGATTTTTCATTCCACAATAGTCCGCATACATGCCCGTTCGCAAGGAGCACAGGATGACCCAAGAACCCACGATCCTCGCAGTCGACCTCGGCACCTCCAGCATGAAAGTGGCCCTCATCACGCTCAGCGGGAGGGTTCTCGGCTGGGAATCCGAACCGGTCAAACTATACCTGACCCCGGACGGAGGGGCGGAACAATCCCCGAGCGAGTGGTGGACGGCCTTCCTACTCGCAGCCAAACGGCTGCTCAGACGCGAACTGGTGAAGAAGTCCGACTTGCGAGTGGTATGCTGTTCCACCCAAGGCGAGGGCACCATCCCGGTCGATAAGGACGGGCACGCCCTGATGAACTGCATCTTGTGGATGGACATGCGCGGGGCGCCATTTCTGAAAAGACAGTTTAGCGGTTTGATCAACATCACTGGCGCGGGTCTGCGCAACACCCTGCGCTGGATCCGCCTCACCGGCGGGATGCCCTCCATGAGCGGCAAAGACCCGTCTGCCCACATGTTGCTGGTGCGGGAACAGTTCCCGGAGGTTTACACTCGCACCTAT
Source organism: Anaerolineales bacterium (assembly GCA_050013095.1). Taxonomy (GTDB): domain Bacteria; phylum Chloroflexota; class Anaerolineae; order Anaerolineales; family Villigracilaceae; genus UBA877. The sequence continues at coordinate 17,907 of JBEKFY010000031.1, forward strand.
AAATTCCTGAATGTCCTGGACTACTTAAACCTGCAACTGACCGGACGGTTCACCGCCACATTCGACTCGATCCTGACCACCTGGGTGACCGACAACCGTGACCCGGACGCGATCCGCTACGCCCCGCAGCTGGTGCGGGCCTGCGGCGTGGATGCCGACAAACTGCCCGAGATCGTCCCGTGTACCGCGGTACTCGGCACCCTCCAGGCGGCCGTGGCCGGGGCTCTGGGCCTCTCCTCGGACGTGCAGGTGGTGGCTGGGGCCATTGACAATACTGCAGCTGCCATCGGTGCGGGCGCGGTCGAAGATTTCGTCCCTCATCTGTATATCGGTACCTCCTCCTGGATTGCGGCGCACGTGCCCTTTAAAAAAACAGATGTGGCCTCCAGCCTTGCATCCGTTCCCTGTGCAGTGCCGGGACGCTACCTGCTGACGGCCTTGCAGGCCACAGCCGGTGGCAACCTGACCTACCTGCGCGACAACATCCTGTATCACAAGGACGAGCTGCTCCAGGAAGCCGAGGTACCGGATATCTTCAAGGTGCTGGACCGAATCGCCGAGCGCACGCCGGCCGGGTGTAACGGTGTGCTCTACACCCCGTGGATTTGGGGCGAACGCGCCCCGGTGGAGGATCGCAGGCTGCGGGCGGGATTGTACAACCTGTCCCTCAACAACACCCGCGAGGACATCCTCCGGGCCTTCCTGGAGGGCATCGCTTTCAACACTCGCTGGTTGCTCGGCCCCGTCGAAAAGTTCCTGGGCCGCAAGGTTCCGGCTATTCACATGGTGGGGGGCGGGGCCCAGTCCGACATCTGGTGCCAGATCTTCGCCGATGTGTTGAACTTACAGATCCGGCAGGTCGCTGATCCGATCTACGCCAACGCACGCGGCGCAGCCTGGATCGGGGCGGTCGGCCTCGGCGAAATCACTTTTAGCGATGTGCCCCGGCTGGTGCAATTCAAGCAGGTTTACCAGCCGGATGAGAAGAATCGGGCTCTGTACGACGAACGCTTCGACGTATTCACCCAGATCTACAAGCAGATGAAAGGCATCTATCACCGCTTGAACATGTAGGCTCGCCGACCCCCATCCTGGGCCCGGCTGGAGTGGGTCGCCGCGGCCAGGATCCGATCGTCTCATCGGTCCGCGCGGGTAGGCGATCGCTTCGATTCGAAACGCCAAACCTGGCGGATTGGAAAGCCCGTCAGGTTTTTCAGTTCAGGGGTGCGAGTCCCCGGTTTCCGACCTGAACGCCTCGCGTGCTAATTGCCCGTACAAGGGGTCGGAACTACGGAAAAGTTGTAAATATACGGGATTGGCGAATAGTAGCTGACATCTTGGACCAGCGGTAGGTTCGCGCCGAGATAGGAGTCCAAGATGAGGCGAAAGGTGTTGACCGGCGAGATGGACTGATAGAGCTGGTCGGTGTGGCCGGGCATGTAATAGGCGTTCAGGATCTTGAATTGATCGGCTCCGCTGGTGAACCAGGGACCGGTATCGGTCTGCAGGACGATCACCAGGGGGCGGGTGGATTTTGCGATCAGGGTAGTGATGGCTTTTTCGAGCATCTGGTCGGTGAAGGGCACCTGGTCCCTGTAACCTTCCTTATATTTCTCCTCGGTGTAAAGGCTGTCCTGGTTGAGGAAGCTGGAGGCGTCGATCCTGGTGCCGTCCGGGGCGAAGACGAAGGGCGGATGAGGGTTGATGATGTGCATGAAGACGAACTTCGGGCCCGGCATGCTAGCCAGGCCGACGACGCTGTTGTACACCAGCAGGGTGCGCTCCCGGTAGCGCTCGGCGTCAAGGTTGAAAAGGTTGAGCACGCCTACATCTTCGAGGTGACGGATCGGCGTGGTGCCCAACAGCATACTTTCGAAGCCGGTCATCCCCGCCCAATATTGGGGTGGGCTGATGTAAACGTCCGAGTTGTCCAGCTCGCTCCAGGCAAACCCGGTGGCGAAGGCGACGGTTTTGTAGCCGATCTGCTTCAGGTCTGCCTCGACGGCATTGTAGCGGATGACGTTCCAGATCGGGTTCTGGTCCTCGTTGGTCGCGGTAAAGCCCAGGCCCAGGTTCTGCAAATAGTCCATATCGAGAGCAGAACCGAGCGACAGTTCTGAGGTGATGTAGTTGCTCTGGCTGCAGTCAGCCACATAGAAACCCTTATCTTTCAGGAATTGCTGGAACAGGCTGGTATCGAGCTGGTCCCATTGCTGCAGCAGATCAACGCGGCCGTAATCTTCGGGCATGATGTAATAGATATCCGGCAGCGTGTCGCCGGCGGGGGGGTTCAGCACCTGGACCGATGGAGGCTGGACAGCGGAGGTCGGGGCGGTTTTGATCAAGGACCAATTGACCACAGGGACGAGGGCATAGATCACCAGCCCGAGCGAGACGATGTTCAGTCCCAGGGCGAGCGTTTCTAAGTGGAGGCTGTGTAGGGCGGCCACGATGAGAACCAGGATGGCAAGCAAGAGCCAGGCTGCAAGCATCCAGATCGTGAAATGGGGGATCTTCCACTTCGCCCAGATGGTGTCGTAAACTTGACCATAGGTGAAGAACAGCAGCATCCAGGCCGCTACCACAAATGCCGCCCGGTGGGCGCTGCGGTAAAGCAGCCGGAAGATCAAAAAAAGCAGTCCAGCCGCCAGGAAGGAGAAGATCACCGGCCTCAGGGCGGCAAGGTATTTGACCTGGGTGATGTTGTGAGAGAGTAGGGCGAGTGCAGGAAAAAGAGCTAAAAGAAATGGGTAGCAGGGGATCCAGATGATTTTCTTCAAGGATTTTACTCCAGCAGCAATGTCAATCGTCGCCCATTTTACTATGATATTGCCAGGGATTAGCATGTGGGCACACCTTTCCAGACCCAATCACTAATCCCGGCTGCACGTTCTCGTGATCCGATCGTAGAACGATGGACCGGTTAGGGCCCCAGAGCCGCCCGGATTCGATCCGGCGTAAAGGGGATCTGTCGGATGCGAACCCCGGTTGCGTCAAATATGGCGTTGGCGACCGCAGCCGCGGTCGTAACCGATGAAGGTTCACCCGCTCCTACGGCCGGCTGGTCGGGATGGTTGATCAGGGTGATATCGACCTCCGGGACTTCTGAAAATGTCAGGATAGGGTAGGTATCCCAATCCCGGCTTGTCACACGCCATTCGTCAAACTTGACCTCTTCCTTGAGCGCTCGGCTCAAAGATTGAATGACGTTTCCCTCGATCTGGTTCCTCAATCCGTCGGGATTGATGATCAACCCGCAATCATGGGCGATGAATATGTGTTTGACATGCACGGCGCCCCTGGATTTATCCACCTGGACATAGGCGATGCATGCGACGATCGCCTGATCGTTCTCATACTGTGCAAAGGCAACACCGCGTCCTTCCACAAGATTTCCTTCCCTGGACAGAGGGGCGGGGCGGGTCTCCCAGTTGGCGCTCTGTGCCGCCGCTTTCAGGACCTCCCGGGTACGTGGATCAGCCAGATAACGCAGTCGGTAATCCACTGCATCGACACCCGCAGCAGCCGCCAGCTCGTCCATGAAGGATTCGTTGGCGAATGTATTTTCGGCGCCTCCCAGGCTGCGAAAGGAAGAAGCGCGCAAGGGCGAATCGTACAGGTAATGAACCGTGACGCGCTGGACCGGGAAGGAATAGTTCGTGCGGGCGTTGCGTTCGGCGCCAAACGAAAACCTAGCCTGAGACGCAGGCTGTCCGGATACAAGTTGCGCCGCCACCAGCTGACCCGCAAAGCGCGCCCGTGCCACATGCGATGGCGACCAGACATGATAGTCCCAGGCAAGCACATCGCCTTGCGCATTCAATCCACCGGCCACTTCCATCACCATGGCAGGAGCTTTCGGTTCCCAGATAAACTCATCTTCGCGCGACCATTGAACGCGCACCGGCTGACCGACGGACTGCGAGAGGAGGGCGGCGTCCGCCGCGGCATCATCCGACCCATTTTGTCCATAGCTTCCCGCGCCTTCCATATGGATCAGGTGGATGTTTTCGACGGGTAGTTCGAGCAATTCCGCCAGGGCACTACTCAATGGGTATGGGCCCGCCGTACTCGCCCAGACGGTTACCCGATCCCCTTTGACATCGGCGACGGCACACGACGGGCCGATCGAGGCGTGCGCATGGTATGGTTGGAAATAAGTTGCCTGCAGCTGTAGGGGAGCGTGCTGAAGGGTCGTTACGGCCTTGCCTTCATCGATCAAAACACTGTCGTCCGTTTCCTGGGAGCGGAGGTAGGAATATAAGTCCTCCATCCGCGGCAGAGTCGGCGACTCGCGCCACTCCACTTTAAGCTGCTTGGCAGCTCGAATGGCCTGTTCTTCCCGCTCGGCAATCACACCAATAAAATTACCGCGCTGAACCACTTTGATTAAGCCGGGGAGTCCCTTCACCGAATTATCATCCAGGGATATGAGTTTCGCCCCCACGCTCGGTGGACGCACCAGGCGAGCATGCAGCATGCCCGGAACGTGCAGATCTTGAATGAAGCTGGGTTGGCCGCTGACCTTCCGAGGAATGTCCTCGCGAGGCGTCGAAGTTCCCACGATCCGATACCCATCCGGTTTTTTTAGAGGGGTCCGGTCAGAAACCTCATGGTTGAACAATTTGCCGCTCATCAGCTCGGCATACGTGATCTTTCGCTCCGGATGGCGGATGACAAGGACCGTGCCGTCTTGTACGGTTAATTCGTCCGGGTTGGCATCCAGCTTTTCTGCAGCCAGTTCTAACAATATTTTCTTGGCTTCTGCCGCGGCCTGTCGGAGAGCGGAGCCGCTGGAGCTGATGGTCATGCTGCCGGCCGTGTAACCCTCGTCCGGTGTTCGGGCCGTGTCTCCCATGACCATTTTTACCCGTTCGAGGGGCACCTCGAGCTCTTCGGCCACGATCTGTGCCAGGGCGGTACGCACGCCGGTCCCCAATTCGACCTTACCGCTGAACGCAGTCACGGTTCCATCCGGTTCAATCGCCAGCCAATCGTCCAGGTTTTTGGTCAGTTCCCCCCAAAAGGCTTCCCGCCTGCCGGAGCCGGCACGATTTCCTCCCCTAGCTCTATTTTGCCAGCCTGCCATCAGCCTTCCCCTCCTGACATAAGCTGCTCTGCGCGTTTAACGGCACGCAAGATGCGTAAATGCGCACCGCAGCGGCACAGGTTCTCTTCCAAAGCGGAACGGATCTGTCCGTCAGTGGGATGCGGATTCTTCCATAACAAGGCTGCTGCGGTCATGATCATTCCATTGATACAGTAGCCGCATTGCATGGCTTGTTCATCGATGAATGCTCTTTGGACAGGGTACAATTCCCCATCTTCGATCAGCCCTTCCAGGGTCGTGATATTCGAGCGGCCGATCTCCGACACGGGTAGATGACAGGACCGCACGGGTTTCATCCCCACGAGCACTGTACAAGCGCCACAGCTTTCCCCGCCACAGCCAAATTGGGGGCCATATAATCCCAGCTCATTTCGTAAGACATAGAGCAGCGGGGTATCGGGTTCTGCCAGAACAACATGGGGTTTGCCATTCACGGTAATGATAAGGTCGCCGGACATCGAGCCATCCTCCAGGCCAGATATTATATTCCTGATCCCGTGTATTTTGGTCATCGGGAAAGGAATTTTTAAGATCTGTTAAATCACGTTTTAACCGCTGACTCCCCGTCCTTCACCAGTGGCATGGAATCTGCGAGTCTAAGTTACCGGGTAAAAATATGTTCTGGAAACGGGACCAATAAGAATGTAAGTTACCCGGTGTTCGGAACTTTGGGTTTCCCTTGACAAAAATGGTTTGGGTCCTTATAGTTAGGATACGAATTATTCGCCATTGAAATATTGGAAGGGTTTGCTATGAAAACGATTGAATTACAAACAGCAGCTGGCGAATTGCGTTCACTGACCGCCAGGATTCTCAAAGCGGCCAGGCATGATACTGAACAGCGGTTGGCTGTCAGCGAAGTTGGCATCAGTGCGCTCCAGTACGGTATTCTGACCGTCTTGAACGATAAGAACTGCACTCTGAGTGAATTAAGCGGGTTGATGGGACGTGAACCTGCTACGCTTCTGCCCGCCGTGGACGCTTTGGAGACCAAGGACATGCTCCAACGCGGGCAGGATCCCAGGGACCGCCGCCGCACGCCTCTCATGATCACCCCTCAGGGTACGGCAGTTCTGGAGCGTGTGCCAAAGGTGGGGGAGAGCGACCTGCTCCTGAAAGCCCTGAAAGGGTTGGGCGATCGAAAAATCGAACAATTGATATTCCTGCTGCGCGAAGTTGCTCTGCAAGCGGCGCCTGACAAGGATAAAACCGGCTTGAAGGACCATCTGGAGACCCAGAAAACCAGGGCCGGACAAGTTTAATATTCGATCCAATCCCAGGAGATACAAGATGCCATTTATGAAAGCCGTACAGGTAGCTGCGCCTGGTGCTGAGTTTGAGCTGGTCCGGAAAGTTATTCCGGAACCCAGGGATACCGAAGTTCGCATTAAGGTGGAAGTATGCGGGATTTGTCATGGGGATGCGGTTGTGAAAGAAGGACATTATCCTGGTATCACCTATCCCAGGGTTCCCGGTCACGAGGTGGTCGGAAAAATTGACAAACTGGGCTCCAAAGTTATTGGTTGGGAGACCGGCCAGCGGGTGGGGGTCGGTTGGTACGGCGGGCCTTGCCTCAAGTGCGAAGCCTGTAAAAGGGGTGATTTTTCGAACTGCGAGAGTTTTTTGACAACCGGGATCTCATTTGACGGTGGGTACGCGGAGTATATGACCGCTCCCATGCAGGGGATGGCAGCCATACCGGAGACACTGGCCTCTGTCGAAGCCGCCCCGCTGCTGTGCGGCGGCCGGACCACCTTTACGGCCTTGCGTAGCAGCGGGGCTCAGCCCGGCGACCTGGTGGCGATCCAGGGCCTGGGCGGTCTCGGGCACCTGGCGGTCCAGTTCGCCAGGAAATTTGGTTACCGTACAGTGGCCATATCCCGCGGCAAGGAAAAAGAAGCCCTGGCTTACCGGTTGGGCGCTCACGCTTATATCGATGCAGAATCCACGGATGCGGCCGCAGAGCTCAAGAAACTCGGTGGGGCACGCCTCATCCTGGCGACCGCTCCCAACAGCAAAGCAATCTCCGGGGTGATCAACGGCCTTAGCCAGGATGGCCAGGTGATCATTGTGGCCTGGTCAAATGAGCCGATGCAAATTTCACCCTGGCAGCTGCTGGGCGGAAGACGCTCGGTGAAGGGCTGGACCGCCCGCCCCGCCAGAAATTCCTCCGAAGACACGCTCAAATTCAGCGTGATCGCCGGCATCGTGCCGATGGTCGAGGTTTTTCCACTGGAACAGGCCACCCTGGCTTTTGAAAAAATGATGTCATCGAAAGTGCATTTCAGATCGGTTTTAAAGATGGACGGGAACGCTTGAATTCTTCCGAAACAGGAACCTAAGATCTCAACCCAAACAAGGAGTCACCCATGCAGGACATCTTAAAGCTCATCCAGGAAAGGCACTCTGTCCGGATGCCTTTCGATCCGGAGCGACCAATTGCCAGACAGGATCTCCAGAAAATCTTGGAAGCAGGCCGATGGGCGCCCACCGCTCACAATATGCAGAACTTTGAAATCGTCATCGTCGATGATAAGAAAATTCTGGAGCAGATCGGAGCCATAAAAAGCACGATCTCCGACATCTTCATCCAGGAAAACTACCAGCAGCTGTCTTTTTCAGAGGAAGAGCTGCTCCAGAAAAAAGTTGGGGTGCTCGCGGCCATGTTCCCGCCTTCCTGGAGGACACCCGGCGTCAAACCGGTTGTTGAAGAGGGCCGATCTAGACCCTTTCCGGTATGTCCAACCCTGCTGATCGTGCTATACGACCCAGCCAGAAGGGCTCCTGCCTCGGAGGGGGATTTCCTGGGCATCATCAGTCTGGGCTGCATGATGGAGAACCTGTGGTTGGAGGCCAATTCGTTAGGAATCGATTTCCAGATTATCAGCGCCCTGGCCAATGGCCCGGTCGAAAAAGAGGTCAAGCGCATCCTGGACGTCCCCGAACGTCTGAAAATTGCCTTCACCGTCCGCTTAGGGTATGCGGCTGCAGCGCCGTCGCGCTATTTGAGAGTGCGCCGGGATATAGGGGATTTCAGCCACCATAACCACTTCGGAAGCAAGGGTATCGATTAACGATGGGAGGCGCGGCCTCCTCAACAAGACTGACAAACTCAAATTCATGACCTATTCCGAGGCGGAGGGGTTGCCCTGATGCCGGCCATTCAGCAGGAGACGAGCCCAGGGTGTTTGGCATGCCGCTCGCGGTTACAGAGCTCCTGATGCGCTGAATGCACCGGGGTTGATTGTGAGCGGTCTTCACCTCCATGGCTCCTGTCCCCGGCCAGATTTGTCCAATGGGTGGAAGGGAAAACAGGCACCGGTCTCTGGCGGGTGGATAACCCATCCAGGATGATCGACAGACCCCGGTCGATCATGGTGTAGAATAGGCATTAGAATTTCGAAGAAGGAAAAAAACTATGGATATCCAGGCTGTTGGAAGTATCGCTCGGGGGGGAAAGAAAGCACGCATTCCGATTCTGATCCGAGGCTTGCTCTTGATCGGATTGGGCTTGTCGGGCGGGCTGGGAGCCTGTTCTCAGGTCAAGCCAGCTGCCCCGACCCGGACTTCTGCACCCGCGGAAATCCCTGTCGCTTCGGATACCGCTACTCCCGTCCCCACGGCTACGCAGACCGTCGTCCCGGCTACGATCACCCCATCTCCGACAGCCACGTTGCCGCTTTCGACCGTTGCTATGCAGGCCTTGAAGGATGCCTTCAACTGCCTCACCAACAATCTTAACTATGCCCCCAGCATCGATCTGACCCAATTTTGTCCAGGATACTGGGCCGGCACGACTTCGAATATGTATACCCTGGATGGAGTTGTGATCGGCAAACAATTGGCGCCGTATTTGACCCCGCTGAGCAATCTCCGTTGGAAGTTTGACAGCCTGACCGACATGCAGAAGGATGAGAAACTTTCCACAACGGTCAATCCGATTTATACCGGGACGCTGTCCACCATCCTGACCGGTAGTGTCAACTTGAAATGCCCCTCCGGCACCCCGGCCCCTTTTGATACGTCGGTGAGCATACCGATCAAAGGAAAGGCGCGGATATCCGTTTACAATTACCTCAACCAGGCACAGGAAACGATCCAAATCGAATCCTGGACCATTCAAGGCAACCCGCTGCAGGATTATTGCTCAACGCTCCATTAACGGTCTCGGGAATCCCTCTTTCGTAAGTGTCGTGAGGATTCCCACAGCCCACCACAGAATCAGCTGAATCCCAAACCCTGCCTGGACGATCCCTGCCCGGGTAGGGTTTTATCTCGTTCTGCTGCGTGCATATTTTCGTCGCAGGCTGCCGGGGGAGGCGGCCGGACGGCGGGTACGACTCGCATGCAGAGCTGGGGACTCCCTGATGCTCTGCGCCGGTGGTCGGGATGAGGCGAGCACGATCGGGGCTGGAGCGGAGTAGTCGAAGCCCTCCAGGGTCTGGCGGGGCAGTGGTTTTCCGATGATCTTTTCCAGCGACCGGATCATGTCCTTATCGTCCGGGGTGACCAGGGTGAAGGCATCCCCGCTGCGTTCGGCACGGCCCGTGCGCCCGATGCGGTGGATGTAATCGTCAGCCGTGGCGGGCATGTCGAAATTGATCACGTGGGAGATGCCCTCGACATCCAGGCCGCGGGCGGCGATGTCGGTGGCCACCATGACCTGGTAATGGCCACTTCTGAATCCGGTCAGTGCCGACTGGCGCTGTCCCTGTGAGCGATCGCTGTGCAAACTGGTGGCTCGGAATCCGGCCTTCCCGATCTGTTTGGAGAGTTTCTCGGCGCGGTGCTTGGTGCGGGTGAAGATTAGCACCGAGCCGGTCTCGGTGCGCTTGAGAAGCTCGAGCAGCAGGGGCGTTTTCAGGTGGGGCGGGACGGAGTAGAGGGCATGCGCCACGGTATGCGCCGGGCGGCTCTGGCCGATGGCGATCCGCCTTGGGCTGCGCAGGGTTTTTGCGGCGAGCTGCTCGATCTCGGGCGGGAAAGTGGCTGAAAAGAGCATGGTCTGGCGTTTGGCCGGAACGAGCTGCAGGATGCGTTTCACGTCCGGCAGGAAGCCCATATCCAGCATGCGGTCAGCCTCATCCAGGACCAGGATCTCGATGGTCTCCAGCCGGGCATAGCCCTGGCGGACGTGGTCGAGCAGGCGGCCGGGGCAGGCGACCAGGATCTCGGTGCCTTCGCGCAGGGCGCGCACCTGGGGCGAGGCACTCACACCCCCATACAGGGTGGCACTGCGCAGCCCGGTGCCGGTCGCCAGGTCGCGCACCGTTTCATGGATCTGTTCAGCCAGCTCGCGGGTGGGTGTGACGATCAGGACCCTGGCACGGCGGCGCGGGCCGGTCAGCAGTTTGTTCAGGATGGGCAGGACGAAGGCCGCTGTTTTGCCGGTGCCGGTTTGTGCAGTACCGATCAGGTCATCACCCGCCATTGCGGCGGGTATTGCTTTCATTTGTATAGGCGTAGGCGTCAAATAGCCTAGCCGGCGGATCCCCGCCAACAGACGTGGATCCAGATTGAACTGGTCAAAACTCACGATATTCCTTTTCTTCAGAAGTGCGGGTGTTGGGGGATCGAGCGGAGCTCAAAACGTACAACAGCAGCGACTGCTGAACTAAATCGATTAAGTGATCATAGGGTAACCCAGGACCGCCGGTCTGTCAAGGTGTTGAGGAGTCCGGGATAGGCTGACTACTGCGGGTTATCCATCCATATAAAAACAGAACCCACACCGCGAGGCTCCCTGCGCAGGAAAGTCTTGAAGAGGATCCTTTCTAAAAACAACCGGCGCGTCCCGAAAGGGCGCGCCGGTTTTGGTGCGCGCGGGGATGGGATTCGGCATTAAGACTCGTCTGGATAGGAGGCCTGGGAAGCCTGAAATTTGGTTTCCGTTAGAAGGCCTTCGCGACGAGCCTACCCCTTTTGCCGCTTGCGTTTCAGCTGCTCTTCCAGTTCTATTTGCTCCTGCTGGCGCTGTTTTCGCTTCTGTTCCTGCTGCTGCTCCAGTTGCTGCTGCTCCTGCTGGCGCTGTTTGCGCTCCTGTTCCTGCTGTTGTTCCAACTGTTGCTGCTGGTCCTGTTGCGGCTTTCGTTCCTGAACCTGCTCCTGCTCCAGGTCTTTTTGCTCCTTTTGGCGTTGTATTCGTTCCTGTTCCTGCTCATCGTGGTGTGTTTTTTGGCCTTCGCTCATTCTGTTTTCCTTCTTGGAAATAGGTCTGGTCCGAATCCTTATTGGGTCGATTTCTTCAAGATCCTATTCATTTTACACCGGTACAAGGATTTCCCCCGATTAATATTCGCCTTTTTTTCCCTCCTTTTTGGTGGGATCTGCAGATCCCATGATCACGCGGACCTCGTGCTGCCGTCCGTCATCGGTCAAGGGAATCCGGTTGTCCGGCAAGGAGAGGCCGTTGAGCATGATCTGCCGGATGCCACGATTAACTCTGTCGGGGTTCTCAACGCGGACCTGGTAGGCTGTCCTGCCGAAACGGTAGGTGAGCTGGAACCCCGGCCAATTCCCCGGTATGCAGGGGGCGACCTTTAAGGTATCTCCCTGCCGGGTGAAGCCCAGTATGGCTTCGATGCCGAGGCGGTACATCCAAGCCGCTGAGCCGGTATACCCCGTCCAGCCGCCGGTTCCGGTGTGTGGGGGCTCGCTATAGATGTCGGCTGCGATCCCGAATGGCTCAACCATGTAGCGTGCCGCTTTTTCAGGTTTGTCGGCGTGATAAACGGGGTTCAGCAGGCGGAACAGCCCTTCAGCGCGATCCCCCTGACCGAGCATGGCGAATGCCCAGGCAGTCCAGATGGCGGCATGGGTATACTGCCCGCCGTTTTCACGCACACCGGGGGCATAGCCCTTGATGTAGCCGGGGTCGCGGGGAGTTTTATCAAAGGGAGGCGTAAGCAGCAGGTCCAGCTGGTCGGCCTCCCGGACCAGGAGTTGGTTGACGGATTCCATGGCCCGGGTCGCCCGCTGTAGATCGGCGGCGTGCGACAGGACCGCCCAGGATTGGGCAATGGAATCGATCCGGCATTCGTCGCTCTCGTGCGAGCCCAGCCTTGCGCCGTCATCGTAGAAGGCCCGCAGGTACCAATCCCCATCCCATGCGTGCATCTCCAATGCGCGGGCCAGACGGGCCGCCTCTTTGCGGTACGGCTCGGGGTCTTCCTTCTTCTGCACGCAAAGCGCCGCGAAACGCGTCAGGGTGGCATGCAGGAACCAACCCAGCCAGACGCTCTCGCCGCGCCCTTTCGCACCCACCTGGTTCATTCCGTCGTTCCAGTCGCCTGAGCCCATCAGGGGCAGCCCGTGTGCACCGGAAGTCAATCCCTTCACTAAAGATCGGTGGCAGTGTTCGTAGAGCGGAAAGGTTTCGGTTGTCGGTTCATATTCACCGTACCGTTCAGCCTCCTCCGGCCTGAGCGGTTCCCCTGTCAGAAAGGGAATCTTCTCGTCCAGGATGGAGCTGTCCCCGGTGGCGGCGACATACTCGGCAGTGACGAAGGGCAGCCAGAGCATGTCATCCGAGAAGCGGGTGCGCACTCCCCGCCCGGAAGGTGGGTGCCACCAGTGCAGGACGTCACCCGCCTCGAACTGGCGGCGGGCCGCGTTCAGGATCTGTTCGCGTGCCAACCCCGGCCTGGCGTGAAGTACGGCCAGGATGTCTTGGAGCTGGTCCCGGAACCCGAAGGCCCCGCTGGACTGGTACAGCGCCGTCCGTCCCCACAGGCGGCAGCTGATTGTTTGATAGAGCAGCCAGCGATTGAGCATTAGATTCATGCCCGGGTCAGGGGTCTGGACGGTGATTCCGGTCAGGAGGTCCTCCCAGGATTGCCGCATGGATTGCCAGGCCAGCTCGACCTGGCCCTGGCCCTGGTATTTGTCGATGAGCGCCAGGCTTTCCTCCCGATTGGTCCCCTCGCCGATCAGGAAATAGACTTCCTCCGCCTGCCCGGCGGCGAGATCGATGTGTAGTTGGATCGCGGCGCAGGGATCCAGTCCCGCGCGCACCGTGCTTCCCAGTCCGATCCGGTTGAGGGCGGCCGGGAGGCCCAGACTGCCCATGCGGCCCAGAAACTCGCTGCGGTCCGCGGTCAAGCCGTGGGGCTTTTTGTTGGCAGCGAGGAAAGCCACCCGCTCGCCGAACTCGGCGTTGTAACGGTTGCGTGCCAGCAGGGTGTGCCGGGCAGGGTCGAACTCCGACACGATGTAGGCCTGGCTGGCATCCCGGGTTGTACCCAGCACCCATTCGGCATAGAATGTCACGGTGATGCGCCGCGGGCGTTTCCACAGGTTTTCGAGTCGCAGATGGGCAATTTTAACCGGCGCCTCGGCCGCGGCGAACAGGCGCATGTACTGGTTAAGGCCATGGCTCTGACTCTCAAAAATCGAATAGCCTGCCCCATGGCGGGCTATACAGGCATTCTCCGCTCCTGCCGGCAGCGGGGTGGGTGACCAGACCAGGCCCGTTTCTTCATCCCGTAGGTACAGCGCTTCACCCGGAAGGTCCGACAGTGGATCATTCCGCCAGGGTGTCAGCCGGTTCTCGCTACTGTTACCGGCCCAGGTGCAACCGGATCCCGCTTCGGACACGAGAAAGCCGAATTGCGGGTTGGCGATCACGTTCACCCATGGACGGGGCGTACTCTGGCCGGGTTGGAGAAAGATGACATACTCCCGCCCGTCCGGGCTGAAGCCTCCCAGGCCGTTGTCCATCCGCAGGTCGGCCGGACGAGCCAGCGGGGGTGTCGGTTCGGGATCCTGTGCAATGGGAAGAGACGGCGTGAAGGCCGGCAGACGGATGGGGGGAGTCGTCAGACGCCGGGTATGTTCCGCCAAGGTCCCTTTTTGGGGATCCAGAATAACGCTGGCAACCGATTCGAGCAGAATCCGGTCGTCTTTTGATATCTGATCGCTGCGTAACAGGAAAATGCCATCGCGCTGGTTCAACCACGCCTCCGCGCCCATGAGAGCAATCCGCCGTTGGATTTGATTTTGCAAGTCCATCGCATAACCCGTATCCTGCTCGTTCAGGATGACCAGATTGACCTTGACCCTCCTGTCGCGCCAATAGGTATAAGCTTGGAGGGCTTCCAGTAATAACGGGTTGTCACTCTCGCGAACACGCACGAGTAGGATCGGATAATCTCCGGAGATCCCGTGGACCCATAAGCCGGACTGCCCCTTTATGTTTTTTGCCAGTGCCTCCGGAGCCGCGCGCAGGGCTTCGGAGGGATAGAGCATCGCGGACAGGAGCTGCTGAATGTGTTCCACGGCAGCGGTATCCAGCCCCAGATCGACCAGTTCCCTTTCACTGTATGTGCGCGCTTCATCGAAGGCGCGGTTGATGGCCGGTGCTGATTGGTAACGGGCCACCAATTCCAGTGCTTCCGTACGGGAGGCTGCCGCCAGAGTGATGAAAGTGACCTGGGTCCTGTTGTGTGCCTTTAAATCGATCTCCTGCGCCAGGGATAGAATCGGGTCAAGCGTCCCGCCCATCGTTCCGGAAAGATGGTTGTCCTTTCCTTGGAGTGCTGCCGGCGACCTGGGAGTTCGGCCACGCCCCAGGAAGCGAGCCCGGTCGCACTCATACTCGCCGGTAATGATCTGATCCGGTTCGATTACCAGAGCGTGCGCCAGAAAAACGGGCTTTTCATCGGCCGAGCGGAGGCGGCGGTGGAAGAGGAGCGCATTCCCCTCTGAAAGATATTCGCTTTCGATGAAGAGTTTGTTAAATGCCGGATGGCGTCGGTCGATGGCCTGCGGGGCAAGAGCAACTTCACCGTAGCTCGTGACCTTCAGCCGCCGGTCCCGGTCGCTGTCATTCAAGAGCGTCACCCGCCGAATCTCAACATCCTCCGCCCCGACGGTGATCTCGGTGTGCACGGAAATACCCTGCTCCCAGCGGCGAAACTCGGCCTTATAGGGATAGAACAGGATTTCCTGGTTTTCAGATGGGCACCCGATCGGCTGGCAGGTGGCTGACCAGAGCGCACCGCTCTCAAGGTCCTGGAGATAGATCCACGTTCCCCACTCGTCCAGGGTCGTATCGGGCTGCCAGCGCGTCAGGGCAAGATCCTCCCACTGGCTGTACCCACCCCCGGCATTGGTGATCAGGACGCCGTAACGCCCTTGGGAAATGAAATGGACCTGCGGGACGGAGCTGTCGGCGGCCACGCGCCACGGCGCGAGCGCCACGGACCTCTGGCCTGTTCGTTCTCCAACTGGTTCTTCCGGATGTGGATACTCGATATGCGAATTTTGGGGGATCTTTTCCTGGAGGAGCAGTTCGACGCTCTGGATGCGTTCATCAGCGTGGAAACGTCGGACCATCCCATCTTCCGACAGGTAATTGTTGACAGCCAGCAGGATCATACCCTGGTGATGGGCCATAAAGGATTGAACGCTGGCGTTTTGTTGGTCAGGTGAGAGGCGTGATTTCGTGTAATCGAGCGCTTCGTAAAAACCATACCGGCCGAGCATTTTCTGGCTTTCCAAGCGTGCTAGGTTGGCCACCACGGCTTGAGGCCGCAGGGAGAGCCCGATCAGGCACGCATAGGGGGCGATGACTACGTCACTCGAGAGGTCGCGTTTGTAGCCAAGGTCAGGCACTCCGAACGCGCGATATTGGTAGTTCATGTTGGCATCGAAGGCGAAGTAGCCCGATTCAGACATGCCCCAGGGAACGTGTTTTTGTTGGGCGTAGCCCATCTGAGCATCGATGGCCACCTGGCAGCTGTCGGAAAGAAAAGTCCCTTCATAGTTCCTGGTAAGCAGGCCGGGCATGAGATATTCGAACATCGTACCGCTCCAGGAGAGCAATACCTGTTTTCCGTTCACTCTCGTGACAGGCCTCCCCAGGTGCAGCCAGTGGTTTTGGGGAACGTCACCTTTAGCAATGGCGACCAGGCTGGCGAGGCGCGCTTCGGAGGCCAGCAAATCATAGTGGTTTGGGTCTAACTTTTCAGTGGTGGCGTTGTATCCGATGTGGAACACGTGGCGTTGCTCGTCAAACAAGAACTTGAAATCCATCGCCTCGACGAAACCGTCTGCCTGCCTCGCCAGGTCGTGAAATCTGACCAGAACGGTGGTTGTTTTTAACCTGGCGGAGGTCAGGTCTTCGTCCAGCTCCCGACACCAGTCGAGTGCCTCCCGGACCAGGTCTTCGGGATCACGATTGCCGTCCAATCGAGTCACTAACCGGGTCAGAGCACTTGTAATCTCGTCGTAGGTCAGTACTGCTTCCCCCAGAGTCGGGAGACGCGCAGGGAGGCTGTCCAGAAATTCCTGCCAGGCGAGTAGGGTTGTATTTTCCGCCTGTGCAAACAGCCTCGGCGGCTGGTTCAGAGCGCTCAGCCAGGGTGCTAGTAATTTGATATTGCGTTGCATACTGATCACATGATGCGGCAACCTGTCCAGGTAAAGCTGCAGATCGGTCAGGGATTCTTGATCCAGATTGGGATGCTTGATGCCAAAAAAATCCATCAGGTGCCGGGATATCCGATATCGCCCCTCGCCCGCTAGCCAGGCGAGCAAGCCGGTCCACTCCCCAGGGGTGTCCAGGACGGAGGCGATGCGCTGACAAATGCTGTCCAGCTCCACCTGGAAGGGGACGGAGCTCGAGCCGGGGTTGTTCCTTTCTAGATTTTTCATTATTGTGGAGAGGATATCTAAAATGACGAGCAATCCCTGCCACTGTTGTGCACCCACGAGAGGTGCATCTGTCAGGGCAAGGCAGCCTTGTTTGAGGGCGATCAGGCAGGCGGCTAGGTTGCCGCTGTCCACCGTTGAGATATAACGGGGCAGCAGGGGCGTCAATGTCTGCGTGTCATACCAGTTCAACAGATGACCGCGGTAGTGTTCCAGGGTGTCTATCGTTTCGAAAGTAGAACCCAACCGCACGGCCAGTTCGAGGAGGTCGAAATAGCCCAGATCATAGCCTGATAAAATGGAAAGCAAGAACAGTCCGATGTTGGTCGGGGTCGTATAATGGGCGACGTTGCCGCGCGGGCTTTCCTGGAAATGATCAGGTGGCAGCCAGTGATCATCCGGACCGGCATATTGATCAAAGAATGCCCAGGTACGTCTGGCCAGGCGCCGGATCTGTTTGGATTGGGCTTCGGATAGTGGTGGGGACGTGTGAATGATGGGCTGGCTGATCCAGTAGGCAACCTGGGGGGAGATGGTCCAGGCGAGCAGCAGAGGAGTCGCCACCCACAGAGCGGTGTGGTTTATCAACGCGACAGCTATTCCCAGGAACGCACTAAAAGCCAGGGAAGCCGCCAGCTGCCACCGGACCTTTTGCCCAGTATTGATTCCGAACGAGCTGTCGATGTGGGCGGCCGTTGTCCACTGCAGCAGGTGCCTGCGGGCGACCAGCAAGCGGGTCAGGGTGATTCCAATCGCAGTCAGGGCCAGCAAAGCCTCATAGGGCATAAAAAGGATGCTCAGTGCCCAGCGCATCACCGGAAGGCTGATGGGATCGATCAACCCTTTCAACGAAAGCCGTCCGAGATTCTGCCATACGGAATGGATCGCTTGTAAGGCGATCGGCACGCCGGGCGTCAGGAGTACCAGCAAGGTCCACAGCAGGGGTGAACCGGGCAGGAACAGCCAGCCGGCGGCAGCAAAGAAAAGATAGACCGGGGCTAGCAAACTGCGCCGCAGGTTGTCGAATATTTTCCAGCGGTTGATAAGCGACAAGGGGTTGGGGGCAATGCCTTCTTCTGTCTTGACAACCGGGAAGAGCCAGGGCAGCAGCTGCCAGTCACCGCGCATCCAGCGGTTGATGCGTTGAACATAGGTCTGGTATTGTGCCGGATATTCCTCGTACAGGAGGATATCGGTGACCAGCGCGGCACGTCCGTAAATACCCTCGAAGAGGTCGTGGCTGAGGAGGGTATTTTCCCTGACCCGGCCCGTCAAACTTCTCTCAAAAGCAGCTACGTCATAAATGCCCTTGCCGACGTAACTCCCTTCTCCGAACAGGTCCTGATAAACATCTGAAACTGCCAGCGTGTACAGATCCAAACCGGTATTCCCGGCGAATATCCGCGAAAACAGGGAGCGGTTCGCGCTGGCTGGTTTGATTTCCACGCGGGGTTGCAAGATCGTGAACCCGGCGTCGACCGATCGGCCGTCCGCAGAGAATTCTGCGCGGTTAAGAGGATGAGCCAGGGTTGCGATCAGACGGCTGGCACTTTCCTGTGGCAGGGATGTATCGGCATCCAGGGTAATCACATATTTGATCGCATGCAGGAGGGTGAGATCTCCGACCCGCGTGGTATAGGAGGTCTGGCCGGTGTCCAACACTAGCCGGTTGAACTCAACCAGTTTGCCGCGCTTGCGCTCCCAGCCCATCCAGACCCCCTCGGAGGCATTCCAGACCCGCTTTCGATGAAACAGGTAAAAGGGGGAGGCGCCCTCATATTTATGATTGAGGTTCTCGATCCCGATCTTCGCCTCAGAAAGCAGCTTTTCATCCTCCGGCATCTGCTCTGCCGGAGCATCTATGAAATCGGTCAGGAGAGCGAAGGTCAAGTGGGGATCGGGGTTGCGCAGGTAATGGAGCTCGAGCTCCTGGAGCAGGGAGCTCAGTTCGCCGGCGCTCGCGAGCAGCGTCGGAATAACGATCATCGTGCGGTCTTCTGCCGGGATGCCCTCCGAATAGTCCATGCGCGGCAGGGTGCGCGGAGGAAGCTGATGGGTGATGGTCCAGTGGACCAGGTTTATGGAGGCATCCAATGCCAACCCGCACCCGACCAAAGCGGTGAGAATCAATTGGGCGGGAGAGCCGCTTGAGATCCGGGTATAGTACAGCAGCCCAGCGAGGATCAGGAGGGTGAGAATGCTGATGCTCCCCAGATAAGTAATCGTAGGATGGGCGAGGGCCCAACGCCTCAGCCGGGTTTGCAGCCGCGGCCGGTAGCCGATGCTTCTTTCCAACGTGGAAAAACCCGCATCGATCAGAAAATAACCGACGTGGGTTTTTCGGCCGGGATTTTGGGGGGAGGCGTGGGGCTGGTCTTGAGCCTTTCGGGCGAATTCGATCGCAGAGCGTGCAACGGTTTCCTCGCTCTGGCTGGAATTTCGCGCTAGCTCTTCCACAACACTACGGTATGTGTTCCGGGTGTCAAAATCCATGGTGGCATAGATCCCCGCCGGATCCAACCGCAGAATCTGTTCGATGCGGCTGGTTTGTTCGAAGAATTCTTTCCAATCCGTGGCAGATAAAAGCCGCAAGCTGAGAAAACAGTTGGCGACGATGGCTTCATTCGGCAAGGCAGGCGGTATGGGCAGGATGGGTTGCGCGACCAGCCCTCCCGACCCATCGATTCCTGTGATGACGGCGACAGCTGCGGTCAGGTGCTCCAGGATCCCGATACGGAGCATCGTTGGCAATGCCCAGAGTTCTCCCACGGTCAAGGGGGTAACCTGCTGATAATCCTGCATGAAAGCCGTGGCTTGTGACAGGTCAAGCTGACCCTGGCCATAGCCGACCAATTCCCACGCAAGGGCAAAAATGCGAGGATACCTTCTCAGGGTTGTTGCATCCAGTTTGGGCAACTGATCGAAATAGCTTTTGGGGAGATCTTCCTTGATCTGGTGGAATGTCTGCTCAACAATGTAGAAGTTGTCCAACATCCACTCGCTGGCCTGGGAAAAAACCGGGTCTTTCAAGGATGTGGCCCTGAAATGTTGGTAAGCATCCTGCAAGGTCTGTTTCCACTTGGGCAGGTGCTTGATTAATAAAGTTCTTGATTGACGACTTTTCGTTACACCCGTGTGATTTTCAGCCAGCCGGTGTGCAAGTTGTTCCAGGTTCACCCCTGAATCCGGGATGGCCTGATTGGCAGTTTGGAGGGGAATCACCTGCATCGGTTAGTGCTCTGGGTGTTCCCGCGGGGTCATGTCCGCGTTGGCTGTTTCTTCTTTTGCGGGGAGGTCCTGCACGACCAGCAGCGGCACCTTGCTATACAGGATAAAATTGTTGACCAAGCCTCCATAAGGCCATTGGTCGTTCCCCGAATAGCCGTGCGCACTGAGCACAACCATGTCGATGCCTTCCTTCTCGACCAGCTTATGCAGGACTGCGGCTGCATCATCGCTGGTCAATAGGTGGGTTTGGATGTCAATGTCCTCCAGGGGGGAATGCAGGCGCACCTGATCGAGATAGCGGATGGCTTCTTCCTGATTGCGGGACACCATTCGTTCAGATAAATCCACATCCTCCCGTGCAAGAGGCATTTGCCGCGCCATCTCGGGTGTTTTTACAACATGCACGATGTGGATTCGAGATTGATGGAAACGCGCCAGGAGCGTGACCATGGGAAGGACATTTTCCGCACGTCGGGAACCGTCCAGCGGCACCAATATTCTGGCGTACTTTCGTTCAACCAATTCGCTGGCTGTCGGTTGATGTGCACGGATGATGAACACGGAGGTAGGCGCACTGTAAATGATTTTTTGGCTGACGCTGCTGAGCCCCCATTGACTCAATCCACTGCGTCCATGACTGCTCAGAATGAGCAGTTTGATCCCTTGACTTTGCGCAAACTCAGTGATCGATTCCGCCACCAACCCCTCTAAAACAGCGGCATCGACCTGCAGGCTGGATTTTAGCAGTCGGGCGGCTGTCTTTTCCAGGTAGACCTTCGCCTCGGTTTTATGGATCTCCCAATTGACCAGGTCGAATAATTGTCCTTTTTCCCCCGCCTCGTTCTTATCCAGCATGCGCAGCAGCATGAGTCGAGCCTTGAAAGCTTGGGCGATCGCGACCGCATGGGGCAGGACGCATTCGGCGAGCAGGGAACCATCCAGTGGGACCAGAATAGGATCGAACATGGTTCCTCCCATCGATATTTTACTGCGGATAATATCGGGTTGGATCGATTATAAAAAATACGGAAGCGGTGATGAGGGTTTAGATTGTGTGAAGGGGGAGTGAGTCGGGTCATCTCGCGGATTCGAGCTGGACCTGGTCTGGACGGTAAGTTTCACACGGAAATGGCTTTATGACGCAACTGGCAGAAATGAGTTTTCCAACCCGAGCCATTCAGCCCTCTATTTTTTAGAAGTATACTCCACTTTATCAATATTCTATTGATCCAATTCCACCAGGGATTGGTAATTTTTTGTAAGTTGGCTTCTAGGTTTGAAAAAATGCACACAGCGAGCAGGACCGCTTGGGGGAAGGAGCAGGGCGAATCACCCCTTATTTTGGCTCCAGGAATCCCCTATGAAGGAAACCGGGACGATGCGCTTATTCCGTTGGGATGTTTCTTTACCGAATGCCGTATCCGTTGGCCCCTGCATTAAATCAACACTGGCCTGTGAAAGGATTGATGATATAATCTATCCACTTATCCTAGGATCGTGGTTTGCGATCGCCAGTCCTTCAATAGGGCTGGCTTTTTATATCATGACCCAGCAGGCCGACAGCAGAGGCGTTTATGGATTTCCTTGAGGGTGATCCTGTTATACACTGGACTTATGGGTTCGGGAAGATCGTCCGGCTGGAGGAGCGCGCCTTTTCTGGGGAGAAGATGCTCTACTATGTCGTACAAGTCCGGGATCTTACCGTGTGGGTTCCGGCGGACGAGAAGGTAATGAGCCGACTGCGCCCACCCACTCCAGAGCATGAGTTTTCAAAGCTGTTCGCGATCCTGACCGGACCGGGCGAATCCCTATCGGATGACCGGCTTGAACGGAAAACACAGCTGGTTGAGGAGTTGAAGGATGGAAAAGCCGAGGCCGTTTGCCGGGTGATCCGCAATTTGTCCTCTTACCAGCTGAGAAAGCCGCTGAACGATAACGACAAACTTGTCTTGAAACAGGCTTCAGATTCGCTGCTTGGCGAATGGGAATTCTCTCTTTCTATACCTTTAGCGCAGGCCAAGATCGAGCTCAGTCGGCTTTTAATGAAGCCGTTTCAAAATGTGGCTGGTTGACAAGCCTCTGGTGTGCTGGGTTTTGTAAGCTGAAATTACCGTAAAAGTTAACGACACTTTTCAGTCTCGACAAAGACCGCCGGGCCAACGAAAATTGGCAACCCCGGCGGTCTGTGATTCAGAGGATCAGGGAAAGTGGAACCTGAACGGATACGATCAGCCCGCGCAGGGATGGACGCTCATCCCAAGCGAGATATCCATTCAGGGATAGTTCATTGGTATTTCTCGCCGAAATTCCTCTGGATGATGGTTCTACAGCCACTGGCCCTGTGGATTTGAAACGGGCTGATGAGAAAGGGGATTTTTAATGGGTTATCGGGTCTACCGCTGGTGAGGGGTCGAAGGCGAACCAGCCGGCGGATCCGCTTCGATTTGGACGAGCACTGCTCCGACGGCCACGCGGTGGGCATAGGAATTGGTCTGGGCGTTGTAGTCCTTGCAGGTCAGAAGCGTCAGCCAGGGATAGTCTTTATGGCTGAAGATCGAGGCGTCGGTCGGGGAAATGACCTCGTTCGTACGCACTTCATAGATGTATTGTTGACCGGCGAAGTGGATGATCACCTGGTCGCCCCATTTCAGGGTTTTTAGATTGACGAAGGGGCCGGGCAGGCCGTCCGCTCCATAGACGTGACCGGTGAGTACGCTGTTCCCGGACCAGGTGGGGAAGGCGGTGCCCTCCAGGTAACCCGCCTGATCTCCCAACCAGCTGACATCCCAGGCGCCGGCGGCCTCCGGCACGCCGACGATTGTGGTGCTTACGCCGAGGGAGGAGATCTCGATCGTCAGGTCATTGCCGGTATCGTAGTAGCCATCTGGCTCGGCCGCCAGTGAGGTGTGGGTGCCCGGGGTGAAGCCGGTCTGGGGGAGGACATTGGAAGGGATGGTGATATGCGCCGTGGCCTGGTCATTATAGAGGGGGTCGCCGCTTGAGCTGGTCGTGATGGAAACGTTGTTGTCCCCTCCTGGAGGCGTGCCGAGATGGTTGACCACCGTGACGACCGTGACGGTGTAGAAATCCGAAGGAGTGACGGTGCCGAAATCGATGGTAAACGTGTTCCCGCTGATGGTTACCGGGAAGTTATGGTCTGGTGAAATGTTGATGCTGTGGATGTCCAGGAAGGATGGCTTGGTATCTGTCAGGATGACATTGAGGGCGTTGGCGGAGCCGTTGTTTCCCATCGTGATGGTGAAAATAACCGTATCGCCGACGGCGGCTGTACTCGGGTTGCCGAACTTGGTCACGGCCGGGTCAACCACGCTCGCTCCGGTCAGCACATCGCCAAAATTGACCACGGCGATTGTCCCGGAGCTCAGCAAGACACTGGCATGATCCAGGGTTGTGCTCACATAACCGCTGAGATTGGTCTCGACGACCGAATAGATGCCGGGCGGTAAATTGATAAAACTGTAACTGCCGTCCGATGCTGTCATGGTGGAGGCAACGACGCTGCTGCTTTGGTCGTAAAGCGTGACGGTCACACCTGGAATGCCCAGCTCACCAGTATCCTGAATTCCATTGACATTGGTGTCATTGAACACGGTGCCGCTGATGTTGTTGTTGCTGGTGCCGAAGATCACCGTGGCGGTACTGGTCACAGGGAGAGTCTGGGTGCTCGAGGCGGTGGCGGTGTTGCTGTAGCTGCCGTTGTTGAGGTCGGCCTGGGTGACGACGTGGGTGGCGTTGCATTTAATATTTGCATTCGGCGCCAGGCTGGCGGCGGCACAGGATCCGAGGATGGCGCTGTTGTCAGAGGCGGTGACGTTGGTGAGGGTGATGTTGCCGGTGTTGGTGACGAGGATGGAGAATGCGATCGTGTCGCCGAGGGCATAGGGGCCGGTCGAGGCTACGCTCTTGATGACGCTCAGGGCCGGGTTCTGGATGGCGGTGACAGTCGGGGTAGCGCTTGGGGTGGAGGTCGCCGTGGGGGGATAGGTGTAGGTGGGTGTATTGGATGGGGTGGATGTGTAGGTAGGTGTATCGGACGGCGTTGGGGTTTCGGATGGGGTGGAAGTATAAGTGGGTGTTTCAGACGGAGTGGAGGTCAAGGTTGGCGTATCGGACGGCGTTGGGGTGTCAGATGGGGTGGAGGTATAGGTGGGCGTGTCAGACGGAGTGGAGGTAAAGGTTTGGGTATCAGAAGGGGTGGAAGTAAAGGTCGGTGTATAGGATAGGGTGAAGGTAAATGTCGGCGTGTCGGACGGGGTGGAGGTGTAGGTGGGTGTGTCGGACGGGGTGGAAGTAGGGGTCGATGTGTCGGACGGAGTAGAAGTAGGGGTCGATGTGTTGGACGGCGTGGATGTAAAGGTCGGGGTGTCGGATGGGGTGGAAGTAGGGGTCGGTGTATCGGATGGGGTGAATGTAAATGTTGGCGTGTCGGACGGCGTGGAAGTAAAGGTCGGTGTGTCGGACGGGGTGGAAGTAGGGGTCGATGTGTCGGACGGGGTGAATGTAAATGTCGGCGTGTCGGACGGCGTGGAAGTAGGGGTCGGTGTGTCGGACGGGGTGGAAGTAGGGGTCGATGTGTTGGACGGGGTGGAAGTGTAGGTGGGGGTGTCGGACGGGGTGGAAGTAGGGGTCGGTGTGTCGGACGGCGTGGAAGTAGGGGTCGGTGTGTCGGACGGCGTGGAAGTAGGGGTCGGTGTGTCGGACGGGGAGGAAGTGTAGGTGGCAGTCGGGGTGTTAGAAGGAGTAGACGTAAAAGTGGCCGTAGGAGAGTAGGTGGCGGTCGGCGTGTTGGAAGGGGTAGACGTGTAGGTGGCCGTGGGTGGTATGTAGGTGACGGTCGCAGTAGCGTTGTTGGAAGTGATCAGGGAAGTGCCGAAATACCCGCTCCCATTGGCAGTGTTTGTGATACTCCCTACAACCAGGTCCGCTGGCACTACTGTATAGTTCAGCATGCAGCTCGTCCCCGCCCCAGGTGTCAGCGATCCGCTGCCCCCGCACGGATTAGCCGTTCCTGCTTTGTTATCTATAACAATGAACGGCCCTGTCAAGGTCACATTCCCATTGTTCGTCAACTGATAGGTGTAGGTGATCACCTGCCCAGCCGAAGAGTATGTCGTAGGATTTGCCGTCTTCGTCAGTCCGAGACTCGGAGTCTGCTGAATCGGGATGCTCAACGGGATAGAGATCAGACTGCTCTGGTCGCTACTGGCGGTGGCGGTGTTGGTCAGGTTACCGCCCGCGTCCATCTCTGCCTGGGTCACAGTGTGACTTGCATTGCAGGTCATCGAATCATCCACCATCAGGGTCGTTAGCGGGCAGCTCGGCAGGCTGTCCGTGTGATTATCGGTTAAGGTGATTCCTGTCAGCGTGATATTGGTTGTGTTTGTTAAGAGATAGCTGTAATTCACGACCTGCCCCGCGGTGGTCACCAAGGTTGTCGTTGAAGTTTTTGTCAATGTCAACATGGGCGTGGTTGTCAAGTCCACTACCCAAAAATTGTAAGTATGGCAATCCCGGACGGTGTTTCCGGCCGTAGGCCCCCACTGAAGCTCGCGAACAAAATAAGTCCCAGTCGCGGGAGCGGTCCAAGAGATGATGCTTTCCCGATAGTAGTAGTACCCGTTATACCAAGTTGTCCATCCTACATCATCATTAAAAGCCAGCTGGGAGGTGCCATCCATGTCATATAGATATAGGAGAGTATCATTGGCGGCTGTATCGGACTCGTTGATGTCGTTCGTCAAGCGTGTTCTAATTTCGTACTGATGCCCAGCAGCCGCATTGAATTTTACCCAATCTTCCTCGGTAGACGGAGTGTTGACATGAGCTTGTGGGATTCCATCTGTGGAAATCCATTTCGCTTCGTTGTAAGTACCATCAGGTTCATAGCTGTCATTCTCACAGGATTGGTCAAGGAAGGCATCCCTGCCAATCCTACCTGATGCATTCTTCATCTCAAAAACGGCATTCGATCCTATTGAAGCGAAGGCCGTCATCTGTGGACGTGTAGACATAAAGCTGCCCAGCAACAAAAAAAGAATAAGCATTGGACGAGTGGTGCGCCAATGCTTATTCTTGGCAATTCTGAACAACAAACCGGGGGTGGTTCTTTGATGGCTCATTGCTTCAGGAAAACAGAAACGGGGGGTCTTCAGCCAGTTTCCTGATTGATTATTCCACAGAGAATGAAATTACCCCATCTTAAATACAAAACAGGCCCTCCTTAGGGTAAAAACGCGGATTTAATAAAGGATGATTTATTATCGTACATATGCATATAAATGTCAACCAACTTTCCTGGTCTTCGGACACGAGTTGCAAATAGCAATGAAAGAAGCATTCGATATTCTCATTTTTAGTTAACGTTTAATCATACAAAGTGGGTATACTATGGGATATTATAGGTCCCCTATGACACCTTTCTTTGATTCCCCTGATATGGTCCGGTCGGCGCTTTCGACCCAGAAATACATCGTCTCCGATGAAATCTCCACCATCCTCTATCTTGCCCAAGAATTAGGTGAGCCACTACTGGCCGAAGGACCGGCTGGGGTGGGGAAAACCGAGCTTGCCAAGGCCATCGCCGGGGCCATCGGTCGACCGAGGCCGACCCTTTGTGATTCTACCGTTTCAACGTCCGGTACTTGATGCGGTGCGGCTGGTCGGCAAGACTTCCCAGGCGCTGGCGGCGGCCGGCTTCGTAATCCGACCAGTTGCCTAAATAGAGCCCCACCTGGCTGTCGCCTTCGAATGCCAGGATATGGGTGGCGATCCGATCCAGGAACCAGCGGTCATGGCTGACCACGATGGCTGAGCCTGCAAAATTATCGAGGGCATCTTCCAGGGCGCGCAGCGTGTTTACATCGAGATCGTTGGTGGGTTCATCCAGCAGGAGCACGTTGGCCCCTTGGGCGAGCGTCTTGGCGAGGTGGACACGGTTCCTTTCACCACCCGAGAGCGTTCCGATCTGTTTTTGCTGGTCGGTACCTAGGAAATTGAATGAGGCCACATAGGCGCGTGAGTTCATCATGCGGGTTCCCAGGGCCAATGTCTCCTCCCCGGAGGTGATCTCCTCCCAAACGCTCTTCTCTGCATCTAATGAGCGGGATTGATCGGCATAAGCCAGGCGGACCGTCTCACCAATGCGGATGGCACCGCGATCGGGCTTCTCCTGGCCTGTGATCATCTTCAACAACGTGGTTTTTCCCGCCCCGTTGGGACCGATCACGCCCACGATAGAACCGGGCGGGATGCTGGCGGTCAGATTGTCAATCAGCAGGCGCTCGCCGTAAGCCTTGGAGATGCCCTTCAATTCGATCACGATGTCGCCCAGACGCGGCCCGGGGGGAATGTAAATTTCCAGATCTTCCCGCCGTTTTTCCGCCTCCTGGTTTAAAAGGTTTTCATAAGCCGTGAGGCGTGCCTTGCCCTTGGCCTGGCGCGCCCGGGCGGACAGGTGAATCCACTCCAGTTCGCGCTCCAGTGTCTTCTGGCGCTTGGTCTCGGACTTCTCCTCGATCAACAGGCGCTCACGCTTTTGTTCGAGCCAGGAGGAATAGTTTCCCTTCCACGGGATACCGTAGCCGCGGTCCAGCTCCAGGATCCAGCCAGCGACATTATCCAGAAAGTAGCGGTCGTGGGTGACCGCAATGACCGTCCCTTTGTATTCCCTGAGATGGGTTTCCAGCCAGGCGACCGATTCGGCATCCAGATGATTGGTCGGCTCGTCGAGCAGCAGGATATCGGGTTCGGTCAACAGCAGGCGGGTTAGCGCCACCCGTCGACGTTCCCCGCCTGAAAGTACTTTGACGGGTGTGTCGGCGGGAGGGCAGCGCATTGCCTCCAGTGCCTGCTCCAACCGGGAATCCAGATTCCAGGCATCGACCCGATCGAGCTGTTCCTGTAATTTTGCCTGTTCAGCA
The DNA here is from genome assembly GCA_050013095.1 of Anaerolineales bacterium. GTDB lineage: Bacteria > Chloroflexota > Anaerolineae > Anaerolineales > Villigracilaceae > UBA877. Next base: position 45,837 of record JBEKFY010000031.1, read on the forward strand.
ACCAGCGCTTCGTAATCTGCATCCGGCTCGGAGAATTTCGCATTGATCTCATCGAACATGGCCAGGAGCTCCACGATCGGCCGGACCCCTTCGCGCACGACCTGGATCACGGTCTGGGCATCATCCAGCCTGGGCTCCTGTTCGAGCAGGCCGACCGTGTACCCCTTCGATTGAGAGATCTCACCGATGTAATCCTGGTCGACACCCGCCATGATGGCGAGCAGGGTGGACTTGCCCGCACCGTTGAGGCCGAGGACACCGATCTTGGCGCCGTAAAAAAAACCGAGCGAGATATCGCGCAGGACCTGTTTATTGGGTGGATAGACGCGCCCGACGCGCATCATGGAGTAGATCACCTGTTGATCGGACATGCAGGCATTGTACCAAAAACGGCGGGCAGGGGTGGGGCGCAGCTCGACGCGGTTTGGGGTTTGGGTCCAGTAGTTGTAAAATAAAAGAGGCTTACCGGGAATGGCTTTCCAAAACGTGGAAAAGGAGGCTTGTATGGCTAACGAGAGAAGAATTAAAAAGGTATTGAAAAGCAGGCCGACCATCGAGGGAGCAGGCGTGCATCTCAAAAGGGCCTTCGGCTTCGGCGAGACGGACCTGTTTGATCCATTCCTGCTCCTGGATGACTTCCGCGGCGATAATCCCGAGCTTTACCGCCGAGGGTTCCCCTGGCACCCGCACCGCGGCATTGAGACCATTACCTATGTCCTGCGTGGCACGGTGGAGCACGGGGACAGCCTTGGGAATGGTGGAGTGATCGGCGCGGGGGATATCCAATGGATGACCGCCGGAAGCGGGATCATCCATCAAGAAATGCCTGCCGGGGATGCGGATGGCAGGATGTATGTATTCCAACTCTGGGCCAATCTCCCCCGGAAGAACAAGATGATGAAACCTCGTTACCAGGAAGCGAAAAGCATTCAGATCCCGGTCGTGACATTGGCGAACGGCGTCACGATCCGGGTGATTTGCGGAGAAGTCGCCGGTCATCCAGGTCTGATCCAGAATGTCATCATCGAACCAGAGTACATCGACGTGACCATACCTGCTGGTACGACGTATACCCACCCGACCGTGTCTGGGCATACAGTCTTTGCATACGTGATTGATGGTCAGGCCTCCTTCTGTGGGGAGGATGACCCTTACGCGTATGAGGCGGAGGGAAGTAATTACTTCGATACGGCGCGTGAAGCGATGCCTGGAAACACCTCCTTGATTGTTTTTAGCGATGGTGATCAGATCCAGATCGCGACCCGGGAGTCAGGTGTGCGATTTCTGCTCATGTCCGGAAGACCGATCCGTGAACCGGTGGCCTGGTACGGTCCCATTGTCATGAACACGGGTGAGGAATTGCGGATTGCTTTTGACGAATTACAGAATGGTTCGTTTATTAAATGAGTGGGTACTTCCAACAATCAACAACACCTCCCCACGGGCATTATTTTCTGAGACCCCGATCAGACCGCACAGATCGGGCCGATGGAAGTTGTCCTTGACGGAGTAGGGCTGTGGGGGGCGAAAAACATCAAATATGGCCGTACCGAACTGTCAATTGAAACAATAATAAAGATCGTGACGGCTTATCCCAACGGGTATAATCCCGTTGGAGAATGAAATATGGCAAACCTCAATGTCTGGTTGACGGCCTTAGAGGCAGTCCGCCTGACTGGATATAACATTCAATATATCCGGCGGCTTGTGAGAACCAAGAAAGTCGAGTCGAAAAAGTGGGGCAGGGAGTGGATGATTAGCCTTGCCTCATTGCTCGCCTACAAAGAAGGAGATGAACGCAGAGGGCCGAGACGCAAAAGAGAATCTGTAACATGTACGGTAGGTTTTGTTGAAAAAAAGACGAGCTTCTTGTAAGATGGTGATTGTCGAAGTCGCCTCTTCAAGGAGCTCGCCATGTCTATTGTTATCCTGCGCCTGCCGGATGTCAAGCGGCAGTCTGAAGA
>JBEKFY010000032.1:0-47712 GCA_050013095.1 Anaerolineales bacterium
CATTAACAAAACTATGACATCCGCCCTTTCCCGGCCTAGGGCGTCCAGGTGGGATAGAAGAAGGGGGTCGGAGGAGTTCTCAAGGCGGGCGTAAACTTCGGCGTGGGTACCGGCGTGGGGGTGTAGGCCGGGGTCGGCGTCTCGGCAATGTGAGCCTGCACCCCAGTGCAGATGTCCAAGCCATCCGTGGCAATCGCCGAGATGGTCGGGTCGCTGCCGTACTGGGTCTGAAGCTTGGTTAGGACGGTCACCGCATTGGTGCAGTACTCCGGATGATTCGGGCTCAGGGCGGCCAGCACGGACCCGTAGGCCGCGTAATAGTATTCGGTGTTCGGCGAGAGGGCCAGACCGTTCACTTTGACGCTGTCATCTTCTGCGGTGCAGTCGCGGGCAAAACGCGCCTGGCAGTTGATGTTTTTGTCGACTGCGGGGTCGCAGCCCAGTACGGCGCACTGCAGAGCATATATGGCGCTCTCATAATTGCGCCCCTTCTGATAGATGATCCCCAGCTGGCCGTAGAGGTCTGCATTGGTCGGGTCGAATGCGATCGCCTGGAGCGCATTTTGCGCCGCGATGAAGAACTCCCCTTCCTGGGAGTAGGTTTTAGCGATGGCGATGTAGGGGGTGGGATCCTGGTTCTTGTTGACCGTGTTGATCTGCACGGCCTTCACGAAATTATCCAGGGCTAGCTGGTAGAGCTGGGTGGTCTGGGTATCGATGGTGCTGTTTTTCGCCAGGGTGCGGTAGTTGGTGCCGACCGAGATGTACAGGAAGGTCAGGTTGGGATTGATTGCCAGGGCTTTCTGGTATTCTTGGATCGCCGCGTTGTAATCGCCTGTGGATTCAAGCACATAGCCGTAGGCGCGGTGCACATCCATGAGGTTGGGGCCGAGCTGGAGGGCTTGCTGGATGACCTGCTGGGCCTGGGTCCACTTCTGCTCATCCGTCAGGATTTCGGCGTAGTAGGCCAGCGCCAGGGGGTTCTGATTGTTCAGGGACTGAGCGACCACGGCCTCCTGTTCGGCCTGCAGGAGCAGGTCGGCCGCCATGGGACTTCCGTTTGCCCTGAGCGGGTCCAGGGCTGGATCTGCGCTCCAATCTAAGACAAAGGCGCGGTAGGCGTGCACGTCGCTGTCGTCCGGCGCCAGGGCCACCGCCCGGTCGATCGATTGTCGCGCCTGCTCCAGCCGCGCCAGGCGCTGGGCATCGTTCGTCAGCAACCGGGAGGAGTAGGTCTGGATGCGTGCCAGCTTGGCCCAGGCTCCTGCGTCCAATGGGTTGGTCAGGGTGGCTTCGTTGTAGGCGGTGATGGCGGCCGTCAGGCTCCCGGCGGCGAAATCCGCATCCCCTTCCTCGGCCCACGAGGAACTGGTGCGGGTCGGGGTGGGGGTGGGGTCGAGAGGATTGCGCAGGCTGCCGCTCTTTAGTTGTACGGCGAACCAGACGACAACCAGAATGACAAGCACCAGGGCAAAAATCCGGTACAGATTCGAGCGCCGCGGCTGATAAAACAGCTGCCGTCTGCGGGTGACTTTCATGGAGTCGGGGTGACCTTCGGGGTGGAGGAGGGCGTGGGGGCGGGCGTCCCGAGGCTGGTCGAGCACACGCTCTGGGCATACTGGGCGTTGTATACGGCGTCCGCATCATCCGGAACGGTGGTCAGGAGCAGCTGGGTGATCGGCAGGGCTTCGCTGCAGCGGTTGTATTTGGCCAGGAGGATGGCGTAGGTGTAATAATACTGGGCAATGTGTGCGTCGGAACCGGTGAGCGGCTGCGGCAGGATGGTTTGGCCGTCATCGGTCTTGCCACCGTTGATGGCCAGGGCGAGCTGTGGTAAGGCCTCCACCCAGTTGGGCACCTTGTAGAGCCATACACCCAGGTTGCCGCGCAGGTAGGGGTCGGTGGGACTGTCGGTGACGGCCTGCTGGGCATACTGGACGGCTTTCTCGTATTCGCCAATCTGGCCCAGGGCGCGTGAACTGTACAACGAAGCGGTGGGATCGGTGGGGTCGAGCGTATTGGCGCGGGTGTACTCCTGAATGGCCTTATCGATGTCACCGACGTACTTGTAGGTGGCACCCAGCTCGAGGTGCAGCTTTGCAATGTTCCCGTTTTGACTGATGGCGGCCTGGTATTCCGGGATGGACTGCTCGTAGTTGCCGGTGATCTGCAGGATGAAGCCGCGCGCCCAGTGGGCCTCCAGACTATTGGGCGCCAGGCTGATGGCGGTATTTGATTCGGCGATGGCGGATCTGATCGGATCGGAGTAAGGACCGGTGTTGTACTGATCCATATCCCCCAGCAGGAAGGCATAATAGGCATGGGCCAACCCGTTATTGGAGTCCAGTTGCAGGGCGCGTTTGATGGAGGTATCCGCGTCGGTGTAGTCGGGTGTCTGGGCCAGGCTGTCCTTCTGCGTCTCTGCCCAGCCCAGCACCGCCTGCGCCATCGAGTTGTTCGGGTTGAGCAGCAGGGCGTTCCTGGCGCTGGTCAAGGCGTCGTCGTATTTCCCGGCAAAGGCCTGGACCTGCGCCAGGGCGATGTAGAGCGAGGGGTCGCTGGGGTTGATGCTGATCGCTTCATTATAAACGTCGATGGCTTGCGACAGTTTGCCCTGGGTGAACAACCCATTCGCCTCGGTGGCGTAAGACTCGGGGTTGCGCGTCGCGGTGGGGGTCGGCATGAATGGCGGCTGCACGGTTGGCACTACGAAGCGGTCCAGATAGACGACGACAGCAATCAAAAGTGCTAAAAAGATTACGAGGAACCAGTTGGTCGGCTTACGCCGCTGGCGCATGTTCCAATTTGAACCGCGTAAATACATGCGGCCATCTTACCATCTGAACAAAGCGGGAGTCAACCCCTCGCCCGTGGTCTTGTCAGAGCCCCTTCTTACGGCTAGAATGGATGCATGGAGTTTGACGTTTTTACGCTCCTGCCCGAAGTCTTTCCCCCTTATCTCGACAGCAGCATGCTTCAACGCGCCCGCCAGCACGGGCTGGTCCAAGTGCGCGTTCACAACATCCGCGATTGGACGACCGACCGACACCATACCACAGATGAGGAGCCCTATGGCGGAGGCGGCGGCATGGTCATGAAACCCGAGCCTGTCTTTGCGGCTGTCGAAGGCGTGCTCGGAGCCCATCCGGCTTGCCCCGTCATTTTACTGACCCCCCAGGGGCGGGTGTTCAGCCAAAAGATCGCCTTCGAGCTCTCCAGCCTGACGCGCCTGGCCCTGATCTGTGGCCGCTACGAAGGTGTAGACGAGCGTATCCGCGAGCATCTGGTCAGTGACGAAATATCGATCGGTGATTACGTCCTGACCGGCGGCGAGCTGCCTGCACTCATCCTGATCGATGCCGTTTCACGGCTGATCCCCGGCGTACTGGGCGACCCGGACGGCCCATGGGACGATTCCCATGCCTCCGGCCTGCTCGAATATCCGCACTACACCCGCCCGAACGTTTTCCGTGGCTGGAGAGTCCCGGAGATCCTGCTTTCCGGTGATCACGGTCGGATCGCCCAATGGCGGCGGGAGCGCTCCCTGCTGCGAACCCTCCAGCGCCGGCCGGACTTATTAAAAGAGGCCGCCCTCAGCGAGGCGGATCGGAAATTCCTGGATTCGAGCGGCAATCCGGGAGACTCAGAGTGAATTTCAACTAAGGCCAGATCTTCCGGTCGGGTCCGGCTTCTGTATGAACCCCGGAAACATCGTTGCAACCTTCATCCAGCCGCCGGCCGGGATCGGGTCGCAGGGTCTGTGAATTCCCCTCAGACAGTGCAAGCTCCTACAGGCATATGGTCATGAGAAAATCCGATTGGAGGTGCTGGGCCAAGCCCTTGAGGATTGGAGAGGCTTTTGGGAGTCTACCTTGCATAATGACCTGAGAGGCTGTATACTCTGGCGGTAAGGTAGTACATGAAATTAAATATTATAGCCAAACGAAAAGGAGGTGCGATCAGGTAGGAACCCATACTTCTTTTCCGCATACCCCAAAACCTTCCGTACGATCAAATCAAAATCAATATTTAAGAGGAGAGGAATCGATGAAAAAGACTTACTCGTTGTTCACGACCCTAATGGTAGCCCTCATGCTGCTCAGCGCCTGTGGGACCGCGGCCACACCCACTACGGCACCTATGCCTACCACTGCAGCGCCGACCATGGCCCCGACAGTGGCCGCGACCATGGCTCCTACGGTAGCACCGACCATGGCCCCCATCAAGGTCGGGATGGTCACCGACACCGGTGGCATCGATGACAAGTCCTTCAACAACCTGAGCTGGCAAGGCGTCCAGCAGGGGATCACCCAGCTGGGAGTTTCTGGCAAATATCTCGAATCCCACCAGCAGTCCGACTACGATAAGAACATCCAGCAATTCCTCAGCGAGAATGATGATCTGATCGTCACGGTAGGCTTCCTGATGGGCGTGAACACGGCCACGGCTGCCAAGGCCAACCCCAACTCGAAATTTGCCATCATCGACTACACCTACCCGGACTGCGCTCCCGGTGGAGTTGAAGGCAAGGACTGCGGCTCCGCAACGGTGATGAACAATGTCCGCGGTCTGGCCTTCCAGACCGATCAGGCCGCTTTCCTGGCCGGATATCTGGCGGCGGGCATGACCAAGACCGGCATCGTAGGCACCTGGGGCGGGATCAAGATCCCGACCGTCACGATCTTCATGAAGGGCTTCCAGGCCGGCGTCATGTACTACAACACGAAGCACAACACCAAAGTCAAAGTGCTGGGCTGGGATGATGCCACGCAGAATGGCGTCTTCATCAACGGCTTCACCTCCACCGACGACGGCAAAAACACCACTTCCTCTATGGCCCAGCAAGGCGCCGACATCATCCTGCCGGTGGCCGGTGGGGCTGGCTTGGGCGCAGGCGCGTACTGCGAATCGGTGACCCCGAAGTGTTTGATCATCGGGGTCGACCAGGACTGGTTCTTCTCCGCCCCGGAGTACAACGACATCGAGTTGAGCAGCGTCCAGAAGAGAGTGGATGTGGCCGTCTACAAGACCATCCAGGACGTCATCAACGGCAAATTCACGGGCGGAACGGTTACTTATACCATCGCTGATGGCGGTGTGGCCCTGGCGCCTTACCATAATTTTGCCACCGTCGTCCCGGCCTCCCTGCAGGCTGAAATCACCCAGGCCAAGGCGGATTTGATCAGCGGCGCGGTCACCGTGAACGGAGTCTTGGGAGAAAAGTAAATACATTGTGTGCTTAGTGGAGGGGCCGGATTTGTCCGGCCCCTCTTCCTTAATGCAACGAGACCGAATCTTCAGGAGAATATTGCATGCCACCGGTCCTGGAATTGCGCGGCATCACGAAGTCTTTTCCCGGTGTTCTGGCGAATGATGGAATTGACCTCACGGTTGAGAAGGGGGAGATCCACGCCCTCCTGGGCGAGAACGGGGCGGGCAAGACGACCTTGATGAATATCTTGTACGGCTTGTACAAACCGGATGCAGGGCAGGTTTTAATCCAGGGGAAAGAAGTGAGCATTCACAGCCCGAATGACGCGATTGCCCAGGGGATCGGGATGGTGCATCAACACTTCATGCTCATCCCGGTCATGACCGCTACTGAAAACGTGATGCTGGGGGTCGAACCGACCCGGGGCGGGGTTTTCTTGGATAAAGGCAAGGTAGCAAAACGCATTCGCCAGATATCCGAACAATACGACTTGGCGGTGGACCCAGAGGCTTATATCGGCGACCTGCCGGTGGGTTCCCAGCAACGCGTAGAAATTATTAAAGTCTTATATCGCGAAGCCGATATCCTCATCCTGGATGAACCCACGGCGGTCCTGACCCCTCAAGAGGTGGAGGGGCTGTTTAAAGTATTGCGTTCCCTGGTCGCCAATGGCAAATCCGTCATTTTCATCACCCACAAATTGAAGGAAGTCATGGCAATCGCCGACCACATTACAGTGCTGCGCGGCGGCCGCGTGATGGGAACCGTAACCCCGCGGGAGGCCACGCCGGAGAAGCTGGCAGCCATGATGGTGGGGCGGGAGGTCAACCTGGTGGTCAAGAAAGAGCCCGCCCACCCGAAAGAGGTCGTGCTGGAGGTCAAGGACTTGCATGTTCAGGATGAACGCGGGAACTTGGCCGTCGGAGGGGTGTCTTTCGAGGTGCGGGCCGGCGAGGTGCTGGGGGTGGCCGGCGTGCAGGGGAATGGACAAACGGAGCTGGTCTATGCGCTCACCGGGCTGCTTCCCTTGGTGGGAGGTGAAATTCGGATCGTTGACCAACCGGTGCACCACACCACGCCGCGCAACATCCTGGAGAGAGGGGTCGCCCATATCCCCGAGGACCGCCAGCGCCATGGGCTGATTCTTTCGTTTCCCATCCACGATAATCTGGTGCTTTGCACGTACTACCAGTGGCCCTTTGCACGCGGGATTTCCTTGCAGCAGAAGGTGATCGTTGAAAATGCCGAGAAGCTGGTCAAGCAATTTGACGTGCGCACCCCGAATGTCTTCGTTCCGGTTTCCACCTTGTCCGGGGGCAACCAGCAGAAAGTGATCGTGGCGCGTGAATTCTCCCGCCCGATCAGGCTGCTGATCGCCTCCCAGCCGACACGCGGCCTGGATGTCGGCTCCATCGAATACATCCACAGCCGGATCATTGAGAAGCGTGACGAAGGGACTGCCGTCCTTCTGGTTTCTCCGGAACTTGATGAGATCATCGCCCTGTCCGATCGGATCGCAGTGATGTACAAGGGCCAGATCGTGGAGATTGTCGCCTCAGGCACGGTCAGCAAGGAATACATCGGCCTGCTCATGGCGGGCGTCAAGCCTTCGGAAGCGCTCAAGGTTTCGCCGGCCACCGCAAAAGAAACCGAAGTGGAACGGGTCTTCTAGGAGGAATTCACCTTGGATCGCAATTCAAACCAACTTCGGGCAGCCCATCCCCTGGATCCGAAAGAACCTTCAAAGGGCGAAGGCCGGCGGAGATCGGGCAGCGCGACCCTGCAAACTTTTCTCATCCCTGTCCTCGCCATCTTTACCGGCCTGGTCTTCGGCGCGATCGTGATCGTCGCGACCGATGCCAGCGTGATCGCGGCTTACCGCAATTTCTTCCATGCACCGGGGACGGCCCTCCGAGATACCTGGAACGTGATCGCCCTGGCTTACGGGTCACTGTTTATCGGTGCCTTCGGGAATCCGGCGACGATAGCGCATGCCATCCAGGTATACCGTGCTACCGGGAATCAGAAGGATCTATTGCAGGCCATCTATCCCATTACGGAGAGCCTGGCGGCAGTGACGCCCTACATCTTGGCCGGATTGGCCGTCGCCGTGGGATTCAAGTGTGGTCTGTTCAATATCGGCGCAGAAGGGCAGTTCGGTATCGGGGCGCTGTGTTCTGCCTTTGTCGGCTACAGCATCAAAGGCCTGCCCTGGTTCATCCACCTGCCCCTGGCGCTGCTCGCCGGGGCGCTGGGAGGTGCCATCTGGGGGGCGATCCCGGGGTACCTCAAGGCGGTTACGGGGGCGCATGAGGTCGTGAACACGATCATGATGAACTACATCTCTTACAACCTGGGAGATTGGTTGTTGAACGGACCGATGAAGGCACCCGGATACCGCCCCCTGACCCCCGTGGTCCAGGACTCGGCCATGCTGCCGCGCTTCTTTCCTCCACCCCTGCGCTTCAACTGGGGATTTTTCCTGGCCTTGGCGATGGCTGTCCTGGTCTACTGGTTCTTGTTTAAGACGACCCTGGGTATGGAGATCCGTGCCGTGGGTGCCAACCCGGACGGCGCCCGCTATGCGGGGATGAATATCGTGCGCAACTTCATACTGGCCATGACCTTCAGCGGTGCGCTGGCAGGACTTGCCGGGGCAACCCAGGTGCTCGGGATTGACCACTGGGTCGGGCAAAACTTTTCTGCCGGGTACGGCTTCGATTCGATCGCCATCGCCTTGCTGGGTCAAAGCCATCCATTCGGCGTCGTCCTGGCAGCTGCCCTGTGGGGATTCCTCCGCAGCGGCGCGACCAACATGCAGTCCATGGCAGGCATCCCGCTGGACGTCATCTCGATCATCCAGGGGTTGGTCGTAATCTTTGTGGCAGCACCGGCCGTCATCCGCTGGATTTATCACATCCGCCTGGCTCGCATGGAAACGACGGTGCTGACCCGCGGTTGGGGTCGATAAGCAACGCCCTTATTTTTTGCACCCCATGAGGACTGGATGGCAGCGAACTTGGTTCCCGCAAAGGAAAGAAAGCCTTACTCCCGCAATCGTTTGGTGATTGGTCTGGTCCTCGTGGCGACCGGATTGTTGATCCTGCTCCTGTTCGGTCTTCACTTGACGGCCGGCCAACAGGCCACGTATCAACTGACCCCCAGGGGCGACACGAATGTGATCCCGATTCCGGCGTTGACCCTGCCGGTCCAGCCGTCCATCTATATTTTGGCCTTGATCGCCGTATTCCTGGGCGGATGGCACCTGGCACGTGGAATTCGCTCGACCGGTTTGCTGTTGGGGATGATGGCGTTTTGCTTCGTGGCTGCATTCCTGACCTGGGCGACAATCGGTCAGACCTTGGACCTGGTGGGGATGCTGAACACCTCAATGGTGCGGGCCACGCCCATTGCGCTGGCCGCCATGTGCGGGGTGATCAGCGAGCGTTCGGCGGTCATCAACATCGGTCTTGAAGGCATCATGCTCACGGCAGCCATGACGGCGGTGGTTTCTGCCACCCTGACGCATAATCTCTATATCGGTTTACTGGTTGCCATGCTGACGGGGGGAGTCGTGGGCGCCATTCACGCGGTGCTGGTGATCCGGTTCAAGGTGGACCAGATCGTAAGCGGTACCGCGGTGAATATCATTGGGACTGGTGCCACCAATTTCGTGTCCGCCCGTTTTTTGGAGACCAACATCGACCAGCTCAATAACTCCGGTACCTTCCCCAACATTACCATCCCACTTCTGGTCAAAATCCCGATCGTGGGACCGGTGCTTTTTGAAAACAACCTGATCTTTTATTTGACGGTTCTCCTGGTTGTGGTATTGTATGTGGTCCTGTTTTTCACCCCCTGGGGGTTGCGCAGCCGGGCGGTGGGCGAGCATCCCAAGGCAGCTGATACCCTGGGGATTAATGTTTATTTGATGCGCTATGTCAATGTGATCCTCGGGGGGGTGTTGGCAGGCATCGGCGGTGCCTATTTCACCATCGGATCCATCGGGCGCTTCGACCGGCAGATGACGAACGGAAAGGGCTTTATTGGCCTGGCGGCCATGATCTTTGGCAAATGGAATCCGATCGGAGCCTACGGCGCCTCCTTGATCTTCGGTTTCGCCGATTCGCTCCAGGTCAAGATGCAGATCCTCGGCATCCCCGTACCGTCCGAGTTTTTGGGGATGGCTCCGTACCTGGTGACCATGATCGTGCTGGCCGGAGTTGTCGGACGGGCTCGCCCGCCGGCAGCCGATGGTCAGGTGTATGAGAAGCAATAATGACCCGCGCATCGGTCTGACCGCGGAGTGACCAGGTCCCATTCATCCAGGGATCTGCCCAGGGTAGAGGATTCCTCTTGAAGGGGCGACGGTACGTCGCCCCGTATTTTATAAAATACTTTTATGCGTTCCCGTTTCTGGATCCTGTTTTGGATTTTCGGCATCCTCTTTCCCATGGCTTCCCTGGGGAGGCTTTGGCCACCCTTCGGACGGCTCTTTAATGCCCTCTTTGCGGCTGAATGGACCCATTGGATCATGCATACCTTTTTATACGCGATCCTGGTAGTCCTGCTGGCGCAGTGGATCAGGCCTGTCTCCGCCAAGGCTTTCATCTCGATACTGGGCCTGGCGGTCGTGATCGGCTGTTTCCAGGAAGGGTTGCAGTGGCTTACCGTTAAAAGCGCAATCGGCTGGTCCGCTTCAGCCTTCGACCTGGTAGTGGACTTTGGGGGTGCGCTGATCGGCTGGGCAGCGGCGCGGCTCCTGTCTTCTCGTCGGGCGGACAGGGTTGTTTCTCGGGGTTAGGGCATTAGATAGGATGAGGGGGCCAGGCACCTTGAGATCCCTGGACCCGGACGAAAATAAAAAAAAGAATCGCAAATGAAAAAACTGTTGGGAATCATCTTCGTTCTGCTCCCGGCCGCACTGCTGCTCACGGGCTGCCTCACCTCTCAACCCGATTGTTCGACAGCTGGCGTCATCTGTGTCGGCCTGGTGACGGATGTCGGCAAGGTGGACGACAAGTCCTTCAACCAGTCCGCCTGGGAAGGCGTCCAGAACGCCAAAAGGGACGGTTATGCCGACTGGGCGCAGTATATCGAGACCGCCCGTGCGCAGGACGTTGACCAGAGCATTGCCCTCTTCGCGAATGCCGGTTATTCGATCATCGTCACGGTGGGCTCCGACCTGGGCGATTCCACCCGGGCGGCTGCTGCCGAATATCCGAATACCCGCTTCATTGGTGTAGATCAATATCAGGATCCAACCAAGCCCACCCCGGCCAACCTGGTCGGCCTCAATTTTCCCGAAGATCAGGCCGGCTTTCTGGTCGGCGCTCTGGCGGCAATGATGTCGCAGTCGCATAAGATCGGCGCGGTCTGCGGAAGCGATGCGCTCCCCGCCGACTGGCGCTATTGCGAAGGCTATAAAGCCGGTGCGGCTTATGCGGACCAGCAGAAAGGCACGCGGACCGAGGTGACCGTGGTCTATCATGACGATGTCGATATTACCCAGGCCTTCTTGGATCAGCCGTGGGGTGCTGCCACCGCCGACGCGATGATCACCAAGGGTGTTGATGTCGTCTTCGGCGCGGGCGGCGAGACCGGGAATGGCGCGATCATCGAAGCCGCCCAGCGTGGCGCCGATGTCATTGGCTCGGATACCGACCAGTACCTGACCCTGCCCGTGGCTGCCCCGAAGATGATCACCTGTGCTATTAAACTGATCGCCCCTGGCGTCCAGGATTTGATCGAGGCGACCAAGAACGGGCAATTTCCGAGCGGCAACTATGTCGGTCAGGCTGGCTTCTCCCCCTACCATGATCAGGACAGCAATATACCGCCTGACGTCAGGGATCTGATGGCCAGGATTAACAAAGGGTTACTGGACGGGAGCCTCCAGACCGGGGTCTCGAATTCAAAGCCGTCCCCGTAAGATCGATTCACTCTTCGCGGAGGAGAGGCAACCCGGCGGTAAGGGAGTCCTGTCTCTTTTCCCTTTCCTCAAAAAGAACAATGGCTGGAAGAAGGTGAATGTTCCCATTCGATGAAGGAGCCGGTTCAGGGTATCCGGGCAGGCTGCCTATCGCGTCTGGCGCTGAAGGCCGTGTGGGGGACCTCCCGGTGGGTCGGTAAGGATAGTCTGCCGGTAGCCGCGGGTGGAGCGCAGTGCCCGGGTTTTTTTACTGAAAGCGGTTAAAAGCGCCCTCCCGTGACGATGGCTACCCGATTCTGATATAATGAAAAAGAGCCTGCGCGATCTTTTGGGGATGTTCTTTGATTTGCCAGTCTGGAGGATCGAATGTCTCGCTTTGTAAAAGCCATCTGGTTTTGTTCCGCTCTGTTGTTGCTTGCAACGAGTGCCTGTGGGAAGGGCACGCCGGTCAGTTCGGGGGCCATCTATACCCAGGCGGCAGAGACCGTGGTGGTCCAGTTGACCTTAACGGCCCTCGCCGTCCCACCTACCCCGACCATCACCAACACCCCCCTGGTGAGTGAGACGCCGCAGGTGACCAATACCCCGCTGCTCAGCCCGACCCCGGCGCTTGGGACGCCCTCGGCGACGCTCCTTGGGTTTGCGACCCTCCCGGGGTCGAACCGGACCAGCTGTGACAATTTCCAATTCGTGACGGATGTCACTTATCCGGACGGCATGTCGGTTCCAGCGGGTTCCTCGTTTGTGAAGACCTGGCGTGTCACGAACCTCGGCCCCTGCAGCTGGAATAAGAGCTACCACCTTGTCTTCGGATGGGGCGGTAAGGGCACGAACTGGAACACTGCTGGGCCGGTCGCATTCCCCGGGGTGATCAACCCGGGGGACAACATGGAAATCTCGGTCACGCTCACCGCCCCCAAGAAGGCTGGAAGTTACTCCGCCGCGTTCCGGTTGCAGAATGCCAAGGGGTACATCCTGGCGCCATTGACCATCTACCTGACGGTTGTCATCACCGTGCAATAACCGGACGATCCCGTGTCCTCCCTCACCCAGGCAGTCAAAGACGAGGCCCACCGCCTGGGGTTCATCCTGGTGGGTGTGACCACGCCGGAACCGCCGCTGCACTGGTCCACCTATGAGAACTGGCTGGCGGCAGGGCGTCATGGTGAGATGGCCTATCTCGCCCGGGAAGAGGCGCAGGCTCGCCGCCGCGCTCCCCGCACCCTCCTGCCCCCATGCAAATCCATACTGGTGCTGGCGGTGCCTTATCCGAACCCCCGCCTGGTTGGCCAGGAGGCCGTCCCAGCGCCGCTCCGGGTCGAGAGGCTAGGCGGACAGGTGGCCGCCTACGCCTGGGGGGGCGATTACCACCTGGTCCTGCCCGGACGGTTGAAGGCGCTGGTCGCATTTCTTGAGGCACGCGCAGGCAACCCATTATTCAGCCGCCTCTACACGGATACGGGTCCGATCCTGGAACGGGATCTGGCCCAGCGGGCCGGCCTGGGATGGATCGGCAAGAACACCTGCCTGATCCACCCTCGTCTGGGCTCTTACTTTCTGCTGGCCGAGATCTTGATCAGCGCTGACCTGGAGATCGATGCGCCCTTCGTCCCCGATCGTTGTGGGACCTGCACCCGTTGTATCCAGGCCTGCCCGACTGCCTGCATTCTGCCTGACCGCACGCTGGACGCCCGGCGTTGTATCTCCTACCTGACGATCGAGCTCAAAGGGGCCATTCCCACTGCCCTGCGCCCCGCGTTGGGGTCGTGGGTGTTCGGTTGCGATGTCTGCCAGATGGTCTGTCCCTGGAACCGCTTTGCGGCTTCGGGAGGAGATCCGGCATTTGCACCCCGCCCTGCAGTGCCCAGGCCAGATTTGATCGCCGACCTGGGTCTCACGCTGCAGGACTTTAACCGTCGCTTCAAGGAAAGCCCCGTAAAGCGTGCGCGCTGGCGCGGCTACTTGCGCAACCTGGCGGTTGCCTTGGGGAACTCCGGTCAACAGACGGCCCTGCCTATCCTGGATGCCCTCTTGCAGACGGGTGACCCGCTGGTGCAAGAGCACGCCCGCTGGGCCCGGGGACAGATCCGCGCCGGCGCCGGCGCTGATTCACCCTCCTTGGGATGAGGCAATGACTTCCGCGAGACTCCTGCTTGCCACGAACAACCCCGGTAAAGCGGCCGAAATCAAAGCCTTGCTGAGAGGGCTTGACCTTGAACTGCTTACCCCGCGTGATTTGGGTCTGCAGATCGAGGTGGTCGAGGACGGCCGGACGTATGCCCAGAATGCCGCGAAGAAGGCCCAGGCATATTCTGAAGCCAGCGGGCTGGTTTCCCTGGGCGATGACTCCGGCCTGGAAGTGGACGCCCTCTCTGGCAGACCCGGCCTGTATTCGCACCGCTTTGCCCCCCTGCCCGTCGCCAGCGATGCCGATCGCCGGCATTATCTGCTGGAACAACTGCGTGACAAGCCGCGCCCGTGGACCGCGCGCTTCCAGGCGACCGTTGCGGTCGCAATCCCTGCCGGAGGGTTGCATCTGGCGGTTGGCCAGTGTGAAGGAGAGATCATTCCGGAAGAGCGCGGCAGTCATGGCTTTGGCTACGATCCTATTTTCTTCTTTCCTGAGTTAGGGCTGACCATGGCCGAGTTGGAGATGGAAGAAAAAAACCGCCTAAGCCATCGTGCCCGGGCGGTGCAGAATGCCATCCCGATTCTTATGGAGGTTTTGAAGAAGTGAAGGAGGATGGATCGGGTTGTTCGGGTGGATTCATTCCAAACCATCCTGCATCCTGGCTTGGGTATATAGACAATCTTTTCTTAAAAGGCCTTTCAATGGCTCTTGGACGCCTGGTCAAAAAGTCAAACTCCGGTCTGTCATGGCATCGGGTCTCTGATAAGATGGCCGCGCAATGCACGGTGGTCCTGACATAATATCGCCGATGAATGGACCGGGACTCTTTACGGTAATCCAAAATCGGTAACGCGCGCCTATGACCCAACGGGGAATCTCCCTCTCCGGGCTCAGATTTTTCCGACCGCGGGGCCCCGCGACGTGTCATCGCTCCCCACTCACGCATTTACTATTCGGACGTTTTGGTGAGAAAGTCTGCAGAAACAGGCGGATGCGACCATACAAAAATACTACAATATCGTGCGAGAGATTCGGGTGGATGAAAACGGATATACCCTGGAAGGGTACGAGCTTGTTCTCAAGACTCGATAATGCTGGAGAGTCTGTCTCCCACCGCGCACTTACGATCAACGGGCGGCTGATTTTGCCTGGCCCGGCGGTTTTTGATCATTCTGGGCCCGGCGAGATCAAATGGGTAAATCAGCAACCGGATATTAACACGAAAACACCCAGAACGCAAGTTCTAAATAGATTGATTCAGATCTCAGCGTGGACATTATTATCTCCGCGAAATCACTTCGGGTTATGTTTTTACACCCTTCGAGTTGTTGACCAACTCCAGGGAGAAGAAGCTTTATTTTTCTACACCCGTCATCACAATGCCTTGCGTGAATTGGCGTTGCGCCAGGAAGAAAATAATCGCAGGCAGCACGACTGCAATCGTGGCGGTCGCCAACGAAAGTCCCGGAGTTCTGGTAAAGGTGCCGAAGACGCTGCCAATCCCCACCGAGATGGGGAAAAGGTTATCTTTTCCGACCAGATATACCAGGGGTGTAAAATAATCATTCCAAACATAGAAAAAGTGGAAGAGAGTTACAGCTGTGATTGCTGGAACTGCTTGTGGGATAATGACCGAAACCAGAATGCGGATCGGCCCAGCTCCATCGATCATGGCTGCCTCATCCAGCTCCTTGGGTACAGCCATCAAGTATTGACGTAACAGAAAAACATCATATGCATTCGCGAAGAATGCCGGCACCAGCAAGGGCAGCCATGTGCCCGTCCAGTGGATTTTGGTAAAAAGGATGAATAAGGGAATAATGGTGGCTTGGGGCGGCAGGACAATCGTGGAAATCAGAATAATGAATAGGATATTCTTTCCTGGAATCGGGAATCGGGAAAAACCATATGCTACCATAATGCAGGAAAGCAAAGTGCCGATTGTGGAGACGATGGCAAGGAAGAAAGTATTTCGGAACAACAGGATGAAATTTACTTGTTCCCACGCGCCTTTGATATTGTCCCAGGATAAGGAAAACCGATATACCGGCGTCAGTGTACGCCAACGTCCCGTCCATTCAATCACACCAGCACCCGGATTCGCTGGATCAATAAATTGACTGTCTTCGCGGTATCCATGGAGTAGAGCAAGCCGTTTGATATGACCGTTAATGGGGACATTATAGAGCGGTAAATCATTGCCTTGATAGGAAAACGTCACTGGAGAAGCGGGGTAAATAGGCGCATTTTGTGCGGTCGTTTGCGTATCCAACTTAAACGCCGTGTTCACCATATACCCAAGAGGCAAAATGAAGACTACCAAAAGAAATAAACCCAATAATGTCATACCGATCTTGGGGGCCAGTTTTCGAACCCGGTTCTGTATTTTTTCCCAGATCTGCGAGATGCCGGAGGTCTGCTTGGCCATTTGAGTTTCCATATCGCCTCTAATCCGTTAATTTTCCAGGCTTCTCAGAATGCCTGTTTATTTCTCGCCCCCGGCATAATATACTCGTCGCTGCCCCCAGGTAAACATTATCGTAGTACAGATCATGATGATTACAAACAAAATGAGGGCCATGACCGAGGCGTACCCCATCTCGCTAAAAACGAATGCTTCGCGATAGAACTGCAGGTTGTAGGTAAGGGTGGCGCCTTGTGGGTTGCCATTGATGCCACCGATAAGCATAGCCGGAATAAAATATTGGAATCCATTGATCACACCCAAGGTGAGGTTATAAAAGATCACCGGCGAGATGAGTGGAATTGTGACATACCAAAACCTTTGAATTCCACTGGCGCCATCGATGGTCGCCGCCTCCATAATTTCCGTCGGGACATTCTGCAGCCCGGCCAGAAAGATGATCATCGGATTACCAACCCCCCACAACGCGATGAGATTTAAGGCTGGAACCGCCCAATTCGGATCAGAAAACCAACGCGGTCCCGGTATGTGAAAAAGAGCAAGCAATTGATTGATCCATCCGGATTGTGCGTTGAGCACCCCGTTAAAAATCATCGCACCCGCCACCACGGGAATCACGGATGGCAAGTAAAAAAGCGTACGGAAAAAATTCCGCCCGATTAAATGCTTGGAATTAACCAGCAAAGCAAATAACAATGGCACGACCAAACCCAGCGGTACGGCAATCGCCGCAAATTTAAGCGTCACGCGGAGCGCTTGCAGTACATTGGGATCGGTTGTTATCCGCGTATAATTTGCAAACCCGACAAATTTAAAATTGCCAAGCTTGAATGTCACATTTCCGTTGTAATTTGTAAAGGATAGGAATATTGTTGCGAGGATCGGAAGCAACTGAAAAGCGAAAAAACCTATTAACCATGGAGATAAAAAAACAAGTCCCCATATCGATTGGCGTCGGGATAACCGATTGGTTCGCGAACCGGTTTTCCCCGAGGAACCCTGCACGGACGTGCGATTCACCTTGATCATGCGTACCTCTCTAAACATTCTCCTTGCGCCAGGGGGTTCATCTGGCGCAAGGAGAATCAAACAGGAGATTACTCTCGACGCGCTTTTATTGTTATGGCGCTGCCTTATAGAGCGCAGTTAATGCGTCTTGGAGCTTGCCAAACTCCGCATTCAGGTCCAAGCCTGACGTTGTACTCATCTTGTTATAGAACGCGTCAATTGCGGATTCCGACTTGGACATGTTCGGCATCCACGCCTCATGATGCGGGATGTCGGGGTACGGCAACATGGCAAGTGCAACATTCCAGTCGACCGTGTTGCTCCCGCTTTTCGCCTTCATCCCGTCAAAGAACGCCTGCCGAAGGGCGGTGTTGCCGGGAATGCCGCCGTAGATCGGTCCAAGGTCCGCATCCATCACCATATCCTTCATGACTTTGAAGGCCAGTGTCTGGTTCTTGCTGCCGGCGGGGATCGAGAACGTATCGCCGTCAATGCCGGCCGTGAGCGTACCGTTGACCGGCGGGACGACCGCCATATCCCAGTTTAACTTGGCCATGTCAAAGCAGCAGGTGTACCAGGTCAGCGTCCATGTCATCGCAGTGTTTCCGGAGGAGAATGGATTCCCATTCCCGAACGCAGCGCTACTGGCATAGTCGTTATTGGGCATGAAGGCATCCTTCGCCCATATGCCGTTGTAGTACCATGTCCATTCATCTTTCCACTGCTGCGGAATCACCGCGGTGGTGTAATCGGTGCCCACGTAGGGAACCGCACCGCCAAAGGGAGCGGTCATACGCCGCCCGCCGGTGAAGCCCATCCACATCCCGAATTGGGTGATGTTCTTGTTATCAAACGCAGCCATGGTGGCATCATTGCCGGCTTTGTCAACGGTCAATTTCTTGGCGAGCGCGGTCAGCGCATCCCATGTCCAAGGCTTGCCCTGGTATAGATCGCCAATCTTATGCGGCGGATAAGGCAGTTTTGCCTCATCAAACAGGGCTTTGTTGTAAAAAATCACGCCAGGGAAGAGGGCGAAGGGGAGACCGATCTGAATCCCGTTATCCTTGAGGAAGTTCAACAGGGCAGGATCGTAGTTGGATAGACTGAAGCTGTTAGCCGCAGCCAGAGGAGTAATATCTGCCCAACCGCCCCGGAAGTTTTCACGCCCCAATTTTCCAACCGGGCCTACGATATCCGGCGGGTCGCCTGCTGCAATCATGGCGCGCAGCGCATCATAGGATTCTGGGTTGTGGACGATTTGCAAAATCAAGCAAGCGTAGGTTTGAGACTTGTTGTATTTGTCCACCCAGGCTTTTTCTTGGGGAATCACAGCGGGATCAGTACCGCCACCCAAGCCAACGAACCAGGTAATCTTGGGCGCATTCGCAGCACAACCCTCTCCGCCCGATATAACGGTTGGCATCACCGTTGGGCTGGGAGCAACCGTGGGAGCAGCCGTGGCGGTTGCGGCCGTGGCGGGTGCGGCCGTCGCGGGAGCGGCCGTCGTGGGAGCAGCGGTTGCAGGGGCGCTAGTCGCAGGGGCGACAGTCGGTGCAGTCGCGCAGGCTGCCAAGATCATGCTGGCAGCCATCAAGAGAGCGGTCAAAATGTACAGTTGCTTTTTCATTTGTTTCTTCTCCTCTTATTATTTGGTAGGTAGAAGATCGAATAGAATGGGTTTTATCAGGATGCGTAATTTCTTCTCTTGTGTAGTTACCTCCTTTAAAGCTGACCAGCAAATTGGGAGTTTTACTATTTCCGACGGCATATCCGGAAATGCTTGTATATGAATGAATTTTCCCGGATGGGCATTCTTGGGATAAATATGAATTAATCTAATTCTAAGGATTAATGTTGGCAGGTACATGTAGAATTGTGCTCAAAACTAGCACATTCGTAATATATTTATGGGGCGGAACGGATTGCTGGGCGCCGACATAAAGGCGTTTTTTACCGTTGCAAGCAACCCCCAGCATAGAGATCGCATTCTCTCGCCTTACCATCCGCTGACGAAATAGGGTCTTGGAATAAGTGTGATGTCCCAACAGCCATACGCCTGTTGCGACTACTACTTTGTTCGGAAAAATGGTAATTCCGTAATCGATTGCCGACTCCCCTTCACAGAATATAGACCTGCACAGCTCCGCTCGATCTTCGGGCCGGTTAAACAAGAGAAGCTCGCGGTTGGGCGGTCAAACCCCTTCATCCGCACGCAGGCGGGTCGGAGCATTCGCGAATAATAGCCAGTCAACGGCGACATGTAAGAAGCCTTTAGGCGCTATTCAGCCTTAAAGCAGAAAGTGCTGATCGAATGCGCCGGGCTTTCAGCTGAGGCGGCCAGCCGGTTGTATTTGAGCGCAAAGTTGAAGGATTTATCTGTGCGATTCAAAACCACCACTGCAATTTTTCCATCCATATTTTCGAAAGCGATTGTTTCCAGCTCGTCGAGCGAGGAGGCACTGATAATGCGTTGCGCTCCCGGCCGGATAAAGCGCGTCACCTGACCAATGTAGTAATAGGAGTTGTGATAATAAAGTGTTCCTTTCCTAACATCGGCCATCAAGGGGGCACTGCAATAGTTGCCCTTGTGGTTTGGCCCGCCACGCCGGTCGAGCAGCAGGTTCCAATCCACCCAGCCTGTCGTCGCGTGGTTTAAGTCCTGAAGCATCGAGTGTCCGTAGCGCTCGCCGACCTCCCAGCCGTCAAAATGCGGCCCGCGTTCCACGCAGCCTTCAGTAAACAATAACTGCTTATCGGGGTAGGCATCGTGCGTCAACCGCACATTATCAAAGTTATCACCCACATACCAGTGGAAGGCAGCTCCCCAAACATAGTGTGCCGTCTGTGGATCGTCGTAGACCACCTTGGCACGTTCGTACAACAGGTCACGGTTGTGGTCCCATATCAATATTTTGACGCGGCTCAACAATCCGGCTTTCTCCAGCGTCGGGCCAAGATAGTCCCGCACAAAATCACGCTCTTCCTCGCCTGTATAAATGCACGATTCCCACATTTGCACTGCTTGCGGCTCGTTTTGTACGCTTAATCCCCAGATGGACAAGCCTTCCCGTTCGTATTCCTGCACATAGCGTACATAGTAGCGCGCCCATGCATCTCGGTATTCCGGCTTGAGCTTGCCGCCGTGATTCATCTGACCGTTGGTCTTCATCCACGCCGGTGGGCTCCACGGGGAAGCAAGCAACTTGAGCGGTTGGCCGGCCACGCGCGCAGCTTCCTTAATCATCGGGATTAATTGGCGGCGGTCGCGCTCAATAGAAAAGTGCTTAAACTCCACATCGCCCGGCACTTCCGTGTAGGCGTAATTACCAAGCGCGAAATCACAACTATTGATGTGAGTGCGGCAGAGAGTGTAGCCATTGCCGGCGGGCAGATCAAAATACGCCCTGAGAATCTCTGCCCGCACTTCCGGAGACATTTTATAAAATGTATCTGCCGCCGCCTCGGTGAAAGCGCCGCCGAAACCTTCGATGGTCTGGAAACGATGCCCGGAGTCCACGAACACAGAGGGCAATTCGGAAATTTGCTTTTGAAAAGTCAAGGGATCTTTTTCGGTCAAACGGTCGTTAGTACCCTTGGCGGTTCGGAAGACTTGAATAGTGGCGAGCATGGGGAGGTTTCCCTTCATAACAATTAGCACGGCTCATCAGTGCTAATATTATTTGGAGGCCTTACCTTCATCCTCATAGAGGGCTCTTTCCACCGCTCTTACGGGTGTCCCATCGAGCACAATAGAAGGGGCAGGGAAAGATGAGGAAAAATCAGGTGAGGTAGAAAAAATTTCCATGCACAGTATAGAGGAGATGCCTCTAAATCCGCATGGAAAATTGTGTCCGGCATTAGCACGGGGGTGACCAAGACGGCTGGTTAATGCATGTGTCGATACTCCAGGGGCGAATTACCCACTTCCTGCCTGAAAGCGCGACTGAAGTAATTGCTGTCGGAAAAGCCGACCTCCAAGGCGATTTCGGTAATCGTCATATCCCCGGAGGTCAGCAAATGCTTGGCCTGCTGAATGCGATAACGAGTCAGATAGTGAATAAGCGACAAGCCGGTCTCTTGGGTGAAACAGCGCGAGAGATAACCTTCGCTGACGCCGACGTAGCGTGCAACGTCTTCGCGACCGATGAGTTCGGCGTAGTGTTCGTGGATGTAAGCCATCGCTTTCCGGGTGAGGCGCTGCGCCTCGCTGCTGAGCTTTTGGCGATGCATCAGGGTGTCTTTAATATGCACCAACGTTTCGGTGGAGGTAAATATACCTTTGCGCAAAACGGCTGCCACGCTCCGGTTCAAGCGCGCCATTTCTTCCTCCGTCAGGGTTTTGGCACTTAAAACAACAACCGGTATCTGACGCGCCGTCTCCATTTTTTGCATTGCTTCCAGCACGCCAAAGCCATCTACTTCTGGCATCATCAAATCCAGCAAAACCAGATCCGGACAACTGGTTTGGAGAATGTTCAGCGCTTCCTTGCCGCCGGCAGCCAACAAAACCTGATGTTGCGGAAATTGGGCGCGTACGATTTGGGCATACATATCCAACACGCCGGGGTCGTCATCCACGATTAATATCGTTTTGCTGCCGGTTGTTGTCCCGTCGGTTGCCACACTGCTCTCGACCCACCCCACGCGCCGGAGGGCTTTCGACAGTTCCGGCGCGCCGACCGGCTTGGTGAGATAATCCAGCTCCAACATGGCGCCGCTGTTCTGCTCAACATGCAGTGTATAAAACAGCACGGTAACGTCACTGGTAGCCGGATTAGCCTTCAGTGCGCGCATTGCATCCATGCTGCGCCGGCGGGTCTTGTAGACATCCAGTACCACCGCCACTGGGGGTGTCTGCGCGGCGCGCGCCAGCCACTGATCACTTTCATCCCAATACAGAACTTCGGCTTTAAAGCCCTGTTCTTCAAGGTATTGTTTTAATGGCTGCGCGTTTTCAGGTTGTGTGGTGACAATCCAAACAGCGGCAGTGACTTCCCCACGCAGCGACACCGTTTGCAACGTGGGCAGCGTAAAGAAGAATGTTGCCCCCTCTCCCTCCACGCCGGAGGAGCGGACACCGATATCACCGCCGTGCATCTCCACCAGCCGTTTGCAAATCGCCAACCCTAGTCCAAGGCCTCCAAACCCCCGCGCAGTGGTCCGGTCGGACTGGCGAAACTCTTCAAAAATGACACTTTGCTCAGCTGGCAAAATACCCAGCCCGGTATCGACGATGGAAATGGTGATCAGCTCCTTGCCAGGCACCACCAGCAAACTAACTTCGCCTTTTTCAGTGAATTTGACGGCGTTGTTAATTAAGTTCAAGATCACTTGCCTAAGACGGGTGGGATCACCCCATACCAGAGGCAGATCGGTCGGTATTTCCGTATGCCAACCCAATCCATGCTCACGGGCCAGTTGTTCGCCCACGATCACAACCGCTTCGAGCATTTTGGCTAGATCCAGCGGTTCACATGCTAGCCTAAGCTCTCCCATCTCTTCGCGCGCCAGGTCCAACACGTCGCGTATCAAGCCGTCGAGGTGTTGAGCTGTGACGTGCACCAGTTTCAGATTTTCATAATTGAGTGGCTTTTGGTTGTCCGTGTCTTTCAGCATCAATTCGCTCAAGCCGGTAATCAGGTTAAGCGGCGAACGCAGTTCGTGACTGACCATTGAAAGGAAACGACTTTTGAGCCGGCTGGCTTCTTCAGCTAGCTGCTGCCCTGCAGCGGTCTGGCGATACAACTGCGTCGTTTTCGTCAGCAAGTGGTCGCGCTCATCGAACAACAACGCGCCCTTGATCGAACTGCCTAATTGGCTCCGCAATGCTTCGTAAACCGCACCATCGTGGGGTCCAACTTCAAACAGCACAAACCCAATTTCTTCCCTTTGAAACTCCAGCGCCTCCAGTACCAGCGTACGCGGCTGTCTGCCCCACAGGTTGGCTGGCAACAACTGGGCAGTGGGATAATGTCTTTTGTTCTTTAAAGCTAATCGCTGCCCTTCATTGCAGGCCAGGATCAAGCGTGCCCATTCCGCTGGCCGGTTCACGCCCTCATATAAGGCCACGTAACAACTCTCAATTCCCAACAGCTTCAGGTCGCGTGATAGGATCTCCATCAGGTTGTCCAAATGAAAAGTAACTGCCATCGTCTGACTGATGGCGCGCAACACCGCCATTTGGTCATTTAGTCGCAATCGTTTCTGGTTTTGTTGCTGTAGGACCAGTTCATTCAATAACACCCGCGCCCGATGCCAGAGATTCTCTGCCTGGGCCAAAAAAACCGGGTAATCTGTCAATGCACGGCAGCCCTCGCGGCGCAAAGCCGAAAGTGCATCTTGCAATTCAGCTACGGATATCTGCCGCTCCATCAGAGCCCGTGAAGTCAAGTCAACCGCTGTTAGAAAAGCTTCGCCGCTATCCCCTTTTTCGAGACTTTTGGTAAGCGCGTCCAACCATTCCTCAGCTGTATGCGAGAACGCTGGCACATCTCGCAGCACCATCGCACGCTGGACTTCGCCCAACAAAACCTCCCGCCGCGCCTCCAGCAGGGAGCCTGCTCGTTTTTTCTTCTTATGATCGGGTGCCTTTTCATCCGGATTGGCAACTTGCATGCCTTCGTTGACGCGCAACACTTCTTCAGACAAACAGCCGCACGAACGACGCACCAGCAACGTGGTTGGTAGGATCAGCTTTTGCGGCACGCTTTTACCCTGGTGATATGCCAGCAAAGCTTCCAATGCCATGCGGCCCATTTGCTGCAGCGGCTGGCGCACGGTCATCAATGAAGGCGTACTGGTCGACGCTTCAATGGCGTCATCAAAACCGCTGACGGCTACATCGTAGGGTACGCGCAAACCTCGCGATTGCAATTCGTCCATCGCTGCCAGGGCCATATTGTCGTTTGAGGCTATCAGCGCATCAAACTGTACCCCGCGTTCATCCAGCAAGGCTCGCACACCCTCCTGCCCTCCTGGCGGTGACCAATCAAAGGGTTGATAAAGCAGATTGGCGTCAACTGTCAGGCCGTGTGATTGGAGTTCCTCCACATATGCCTGGAAGCGCCCCTCCGCGTCCGGATTATTGGCAGGTCCTTTAATGAAGGCCAGCCGACGGCAACCATGTGTTTCGATCAAGTGCCTCACGGCTGCACGCATCCCTTCGTGATTGTCTACCAGAATCGAAGTGACGACATCTTCTATCGGAAAACCAATATTGACGACTGGCACTGGTCCGAACACTTCACGATGCAGGCGAGGAAGGGTGGGATTCACCAGCACCAACCCGTCTAGCGTAGACGGCTGTATCTGCCAATAAAGCGAGCGGTTACGCTGGAGATCATAGATATTGATATCACCGAACCCAACCAGATTTACTTCTAACGTATGGGCTGCTTCCACCGCTCCCCACCACATCGGACTGCTGTAGGGATTGGTCAACCCCCAAGTGACTATGAATCCAAACGTGGGCCGCGTGCGTTGGGAGTACCCACTCGGTTTGCTGTTTTTAGGTATGTTAGTGGGTGCTGGCATTTTCTCTCCCTTCGGTTTAGACGTGACATTTTCGCGCGCCTGTTTAAGAGCCGAGAATTGATAGAATACTAATGTTTTCGGTGTGGCGATTAAATAGATACTTTCCCGACCCGAGGTTATTATACTTCCACTGCCTGCGCTTACAAATTCTGCAAGCGTCTTGCTCGCAATGTGTCTGTTGCTTAATCTCTGTTTGCTTTGCCAGAACCCCGAAGGTGCAAAATCTTCGGCTAGTGGGGTTTCAAGGAGAAATGTGGTTAAATTAACCATAAATGGATGTCTCCACCAAGAGCAGCGTTAATTCCTGCGCCAGTTGATCTTATCCGTTGAGTTTCCGCTCTCGCCAGGTCACTCTGAATTAAAAACCGCTGGGCTCGCCAATTTTCATTGGCCCAGCGGTTATATTTGTTCAATAAGATGTTAGTGTTAGTCCCTTCGAGAAGCGCTCTTTAGGTAACTTAAGACCTCCGGTTTATGAGAGTCTGCCTCCCACCGCACACTTCCGATCAACGGGCTGCTGATTCTGCCTGGCCCGGCTGTTTTTGATCATTTTGGGCCAGGCGAGAGAAATAGTGGGTTTATCAGCAACCGGATTTTGTCGCCGAAACTCCCAGAACGCAAGTTCTAAATCAGCAGTTCACTCTTCAGCTCGGTAATTATTATGCTTCAAATCCCAACGAATGAAGTTTTTATACCCTTCGCGGTGGTATCGCTTATGCGCGTTTTATGGGGTGGCGGTTTCCGTGGATGTCGCAGTCTCGGTGGCCGTAGCGGTTGCGGTAGGCGTCTCAGTAGTAGTGGGAGTGTTCGCCGGCGTTCTGGTGCCGCCGGAACCGGCAGGATGGACAACGATCCCGTCAGCCGTCAGCGTTCCGCGAGCCACATCCCGTGGCGCGATAATAGTCACCCGGACACCGACGGCTAGCTGGCCGGCGAGGTCGGGCGGTAGGATCTTGGTCTGGGAGGTGAGCTGGAAAGTGAAGAGGTTCCCATCCTTGTCCTGGATCGTTATGCTGACCCCGGGCTGGAAAGCGGTGACGGTCCCGACGCGATGGATCTTCTCCGGCTTGCCGGGGATGAGCAGGATCATGCTGGCAACTAAGGATTGGTTTACATCCTTATAGGCTCGGACGGTAACGTGCTCGCCGACAGTCAGGTCGCTGAAAGTGGCAGAACCGTGCAGGGTCGGGATCTTGATCTGAGTATTAGCGTTCAGGATAAAGGCTACCGTTGAGCCGTCACCCATCGTCAAGGTCAGGCTGGATGCGTCGACCGCGCTAATACTGCCTGTGTAATTGGACATTTTGCTTTGAGATTTATTTTTTCCATTCCCGTGCTGATAGTTATTATTCCCCTGACCGTTGCCGTCACCCTGTCTATGGCCGTTGCCATTGCCGTGTTGACCATCATCGGTGGCAAGCACAGTCGCTATTGGGCCGTGGATATGATCGGGTGTTTTCTTGAGTGAGACATTCGTAGCCGAGGTTGCCATTGCATTGACGGTGGCAAAGAACACGACGGTAAGGGTAAGTACGGATGCGAAAATCCATGTCTTTTTCATGTTGGACCTCTTTCTAAGGTTGATAGGTGATGGTCAGGATCAAGTCAACTTCATTCCCGGCCATGTCACTGGCGACGATCTGGATGGCATTCAGACCTTCGGTAAGCTGGACTGATTGCGTGAACTCTCCAGCCTTAAGATCATAGATTTCGTCATTGATCGTGAGGACCGCATCCTCGGAGACTTTTCCTTTGACATCCATGTTCGGATCGGATACGGTGGCCTGATCCTGCGGAGAATCGATGGTCAGGGTAAGCGGCCCATGGCTCAGGACGGCCGGGGTCGCGGTCGGCGGGCCGGCCGGGGAAACGACTGAGGGGACAGCTGGCGAAGAACATCCGACCAGCCAGATCACTAGGGGAAGGATTTTCCAGAGGCGCATCGGATCTTACCCTCCGTGACCATGACCTTTACCGGGCCCAGGGGTTGGTTCCGGAGAACCGTGGCCGTGCCCGTGTCCCTGGTCGCCTGGGGTTTCCGGTGTCTTGGTGGGGTTCTGATTACCAAGCGGTTTATTCGACCTATTGCCTTGCTGCCCGTTCCCGCCCGGAATCAGTTGGTGAACTTTTTGCCGGAACCATTGTGGGTCGGCCTTCCCCAGATCAACTGCCTGGGCTTGTTCCTTAAGGAGCGCTTGGATACCCACCAGAGCCGGACCTCCGGGATTACCGTTCACCAATATGGCCATCGCTCGCAACTGACCGTGGGTGCGTTGGGAGATCTCGTCCAGGGATTGAGCCATGGCCGGGTTGTCCATCCCCGCTGTCAATGTGAGTACCTGATCCAATTCACCCTGCAACCGGTCAACGACTTTTTGTGGAATGGGCCGGCCGGCAGACTGCAGACCGCTGATCTCGGCGAGGCGCCGGTCAATGAAGTCTAGGGTCAGGTTCAAGCGTGCCTGTGAGGACGGCGTCAACGAGAGCAGGGCGTCCTCACTCAAGGTTTTCACCGGATACAGCGCCTCGCTCGGCAGGCTGTCTTGGGCGGCATAGACGGTCAATGCCGTCCCACCGAAAACAAGGACCAGCGCCAGGAAGATGGCAACGAGGGCATTCAACGCGGGCCTACCTCCCTTTTTCGTTAATGCAAAGAGAGAGGTCCTGGGCAGTCCGGCAAGGCGGTACTCTGGGTGAGTGGATCGCGAGGTTCCCAATGCTTCGGCCTGCTTCAGGAAATTTTCCCTGCCAGAGGCTGCGGCTTGGGGATCGCGGCCGGGGACGGTGCGAAGCAGATCGAGACGATCGATCAATATCTTGTCCGCTTGCATTTCTTTACGTTTCATCGGAAGACCCTGCCGATCCTGAGAGTAATATTTGGCGCAAGCTTTCCAGAGCACGATGCTGTAACGCTTTGATTGCACCGACGGGCTTGCCCAGTGTCCTGGCAATGGCTTCGTTATCCCATTGTTCCACATACTTGAGCATGATGACCTGGCGCTGGTCGGGGGTAAGATAGCTCAGAGCAGCCCGGACTTGCTGGTGTTCGATTTCCTGCATCACCTGGCGGGGTGGCTCCGCTTCGGCATCGGCTTGTAGGCCGGGATCCAATGGGACAGTCAAAGGAGTGTTGCGACGGTAGTGATCGGTAATCCAGTTATGGGCGATGCGGTAGAGATAGGCCTGCAGGTAATCGCGCGGGCCGCTGCCCTGCTTTAGCGCAACCAGAAACCGGTTGAAAGTCTCAGCCACGCACTCTTCTGCCAGATCGGCTTCACCCAGCAGGCGCATGGCGTAACGATATAACGCCGGGCTCCAGCGGTCATAGATTTCTGCCAGGGCCAGCATTTCGTGGTTCTGCGCTCGCTGCAAGAGCTCTCGATCTGTCACCGATTCCATACTATATGACGTGCAATAGGCCTGGAAGATACGGCTTTAGCTACCGAATTAATGGCGATTTCTAAATTGTAAGCGAAAACGAGTGGCATCAAGATTTGTGCGGTCGGTTATGGGTTCCTACCAGCAGGTCAGATCTGGACCAGGGTAGTGGTTATTTTTTATCCCTGTGTCTGCTCGAGGACGCCTGAGAACACGGATTGTTGGGCGGTATCGACGATATCCATAGTTTGTAAAAGCCCCATCTAGGGATTCAAGAAGAAATGCAACTAACCCTAAATTGATGTCTATTGAATGATAAGCCCTTGTTTCTGCATGCGATGATCTCATCCGGTGAGTTTCCACTTCTTCAAAGTCCTACTAAACTACACACCGCCGGGCTTGCCAATTTTCATTGGCCCGGCGGTCTTCGATCAATTAGGGCCCGGCGAGATAAAGTGGGTTAATCAGCGACTGGATTGGGGCACCAAAACAACAAGAACGCAAGTTCTAAACTATAGTTCGACCTTAACTTGGATATTCTTATCTCCTTAACCCCTGCACCAAAGGCTTGGGTGTTAGCACCTGAGCGGATTTTACTACCAGGTCTAATATAACAATTGGTACAAACGATGGGGGCTGGTCTATCTCAGGCGCGCAAAGGTAAGCAGACTCCCAGAAGATATCGCAGGCGGACACCGGACATGGCAGCCGGGTTCACTCTCCACCGGTGGACGGTGGGTCAATTGTTCTCTTTTGCACTCCCCTAAACAGGAGTGAAAAAGAGATTCAAACAGATGTGCAAAACCAAGAAAAATAAGAAACCCGTCCTGGTTTATATGACCGGTTGGACAGCAAAACACTCATTTTCGCCCCTTTGTGGTTTACAAAGGGGGTTACGAATTATCCCCCATTGAGTAGGCCAGCACCCGCCGAGTGAGGCTGGACCCAGAGTTCAAAAATCCCGCGGTTAAGCGCATCCGAAGTTTTATAAAGTTATACAAATTATACCTTTTATACTAACAAAGTGATATAATGTAAAGGTGACTGAGGGTCGCATATCGTTGTGACAACCCTCTTCGGTAAAAACACTTTCTATATAATCACATAATATAAGGAGGGTCTTATGTTGACCAAGCTTGTCGATGGTATCGATGCTGCCATCGGATCTCGCTATTTAAAGATGAACAACCAACTTGTCTTCGTTGAGTATTCCGCTGGCGCTATATCCAAGTATGACCTAGTCCTACCTGTCGCTAGCACGGTTTCCAGCGGGACGATGATCCTCAAAGGTACCTGGATCTTTGACTGCGAAACCGGTTTACAGGGTGGGAACCTGTCTGGTCCAGGGGACATCTGGTGGGAGCAAGTAGATCCGGTCCACCGCCAAATGACGCCCATCAGCCCGGCTTTGATCGTCAACCTGGGAGCGGTCAATTTTAACAAACTGACTCCCGCCGCAATGCAAATGCTGACATACAGCTCCACCCCGATCAATGGCAACAAAAACACCACCAATAAACTTGTCAATGGGGATGTGTTCTGCGTCCGCACCAAGCAGGGCAACTACTGTAAGATCAAGGTGGTGACTTACGGTTACAACATGAAGATCCAGTATGTCACTTATCACCTTGCTGATGGCTATGCAAAGCTCGGTACCGGGTATACCACCCCTGAAGACATCGCCGTCTTAGCCGACGAGCATACTGCCTATGTCACCGAACGCACCGGCAATTTCCTGCGCATCGACCTGGGCAGCGCCAACCGAGCCTCTGCCGTGGTGGTTGCCGCAGGCCTCCATGCCCCGCACCAGATTTGGATCGACGAAGCCCACAACCAGGGCTACGTAGTCGAATATGCCAACCCTGGCCGTTTGCTGCGCATTGACTTGGGCAGCGGGACAGTCACAACATTGTACGCCACGCTGAACCTAGCCATTGGCCTGGTGGTGTCGTCTGACCTGGCTTACGCCTACATCAGCGAGCAGGGCACCAATACGGTCAGCCGCATCACTTTATCCTCAGGCGTCAAAACCGTCGTGGCCAGCGGCCTGACCGCCCCGTTCTTCATGGCCTGGGCTGACGACAGCCAGAGCGCTATCTTCATCACTGAACGTGATCCTGCCAACCACATTTCACTGGTCAACCTGTCCACGAACACATTTAGCGTGTTAGACACGGTACCCTTCCGCCCATCCAGCGTGGCAGTCATCAAGCCAGGGGTGATGGGCGTGTTCTGTAACACTGAAATTGATCTAGACGACTTCACTGTGGGTATCACCCCACTCGGTCTATATAAGGGCATCGGCTATGTGCCCTGGAATCTGATCGACCCAGCGGGTAAAGCGGATACCACCACCCAGCCCACCTACCCCTTCCAATTCCCCAAGGATTCACCCTTCGGCGGGACGCTCCCGGTATTGATCGACCATTACCGCGCCTGGGAAGCCGGGCTGCGCTACTACCGCGTGCTGGTGGATGGATCACCGCGTTTGGATACCTGGTATGACCTGGTCTTAAATACCGCCGATGGCAAATATGAAATCCCCGAGCAGATGGTGCCCAAGAAGATCGGCGCGGTGGATGGCTTTTATGCCGTGCACAATCCTATAAAGTCGTACTACAACTCAGACCTAGGTTGCCTGCTGGCTAGCACCACACTCACAAATAGCTTGCACACCCTGACCGTAGAATTCTACACCAGCGTCCCAGCCCTGGTGCAGACCGGCGGTAATCCGCTGCTGGTGGATAACAACCAGTGCGTTGCCAAACTGGAGATGCCGCTGCTGGATGGGCACAATGCTGAAGCGTTATGCGGTGTGTTGAAGTATGTGGACCCCTCGCACATCGTTTACTTGAGTTACACGGCTTCGCATCCCAATGGTTTTGCCAACTACTATTTCTCAATCACCAAGGGCGCCAACACCTTCGACAGCCTCTCCGGCCCGGTGCTGCCCCCGCCGCCGGTTTACCAGAAGAGCGTGGCGCTCCTGCTAGGCACCTGCACCATCGCGGCCTTCGCTGAGTACCTGTATGTAGCAACCACAGTGATCAACGGTGTGGGCCGCCAAAGCCAGTACGATGCGTCGGCCATCGTGGCCTTCTGCCTCGCGCCGTAAATGGTCGCCCGTTAATAAACCGGGACGTTCTAACCTGGCATCCCTGTGATCAATGACTAAACATGTAGGGGCTGTCTCAAAAGGAGACAGCCCCGATTTCATATCCCACTTAGAGGCCAATTTTCGAGGTTTTTTAGTCTGCATTCCTCATATTGGGAACAATTCGTGCCACCTTCTCCCACTCAGGGCTGTCCAAAAAGAAAAATACGGACTTTTGGGACAGCCCCTACATGTTCTCCATTTGGTTCTCATCTGGGAAATATACCATCTCTTCCGTAACCTCTGCTTAAGGAAGTGGTTGCGCAATTGGTGACACCCACCCCAGCCCCCAAACCCCCTGGTGATGAAACCCAAGAGCGAGCGGGATTGCCCTTTCTGTCAGACCGATCACCTTGGCACCTCTAAAGCTCTCCCCTTTCTCCCAGTTCCCTGGTCTCAAATAAAAGGGAGGGGCAGACGAAACAAGATCACCCTGAATCAAAACCGCCGGGCTTGCTAATTTTCATTGGCCTGGCGACTTGATTTAATATAATTAGATCGTCATGCAATAAGAACCATGTGCCAGATGGTCAAAAAAGCATAGCCACATGAATCAGCTTGACATGCATGATATACTATTATTGTTCCATAATTAACACTGAACCGCGGAAAAAAACAAGGCTGTCTGTGCAACCACATGCTTGGGTGGCATATAGTTGACATGTGATTTCAATATGAAGCAATGATGCAGACATAACTACAATGACGCACAGAGGGGTTTTGAGATAGAAAGGAGGTGGGCGTTTTCCCAAACAGATTTCAGTTTCTAATTTTCCCTCCTTGCATATCCTAGGGCGGTAGTTGTATTTCATAAAAGGAGAAATAACATGGATAAAAAATTTGATATCAGTTTCCCACTGAACATCCCAATTGACCTGTTGCGGGAGTTTGAAAAAAAGCCGCGCCTTGTCATCAAGTACCCATGGATCATCGGAATTCCTGTGCCCGATATCCTAGTGAATAAGGATTTCCTCGCCAAACTCAGGACCGCCGGATTTGACGTAATGATCGTTCCGACAATCGTCGCTGAGTAAAATAACTTAAACACCCGATCCAAATACGATTCATCGCCTGTCGTGAAATGACAGGCGATGAATCACTGGTCTCATTGATCAAAATACTCATAGGGCAAGCAATGCCTCGCGTAATAAAACGGAACGTTGCGATTCGAAGAAAGCCATTATGGATACTGCTCCAGGCGAAAAACTAACCGAAATGCCCTTCCTACGAAATGTGGGGCTGATCGTGACCTACCAATGCCAGGTAAGTTGTCCGCATTGTATCCTTCAAGCCGGGCCACAACGTAAGGAAAGGATGAGTATCTCAATGGCTTGCCATTGGATCGAAGAGATCGCTGCTTACCACGACAAGTACGTCTGGGTGCTGGCTCTGACCGGAGGAGAACCGTTTTACAATCTCCACGATTTGCGCGAGATTTCGAATTTTGCATCGCGGTTCAACCTGCTCGTTTCGGCGGTGACGAATGCCTTTTGGGCGTCAACCCGGAAGAGGGCGACAGAGGTCTTGGAAAGCCTGCCATCTATCCGGATGATCCAGGTCAGCACCGACCTTTACCACTTGCAGTCAATCCCGTTCGAATGGGTCAAGAATGCAATTCTAGCGGCACAAGATCTAAATATTCCATGTTCCGTGGCGGTTTGCACTGAAAATGAGGCAGGTTCCCAATACCAAGAAATCATCCAGCGCCTTTCCGACCTGGTTGATCGCAGCTTAATTTATACTGCCATAACCTTTCCTGTCGGGCGGGCTGCAGGAAACATAGACCTAACCAGATATCCGGTCAGCCAGGATCCACCGATATCCGCTTGCACCGCAGGTAGTGCACCGATTATATTTCCGGATGGCCAGGTTATTGCATGTATCGGTCCTGTGATCGATCTAACCATCCGTCATCCCTTGGTATTGGGCGACCTGAGAAAAGATTCGTTAGAAACAATATTTGAGCGCGCCCAAGTAAACCCAATCCTCCACGCGATTAGGATTTGGGGTCCTAGCCTTTTGATTCAAATGCTCCAGGATGAAGGGTTGAACAACCTGCTCCAGAAATCATATTTAGGCAACAGTATCTGCAATGCCTGCTATTACTTAATGGCTAACCCGCAAATAGTGAGTAAATTGGAAATGTTAGCCAGTGATGCTGATTTCCAACGGAAAGTCGCCTATGGTCGAGTCTATTACCTGAAAGAAATGGAGATGGTCAAGCTCTTGGGCTTGCATGGTTGAATAACCCGACCCCCAAAAAATTTAACTTTCGTGTTGGAATTGAGAGAAGATGACCCGAAGACCTTAGAGGAAGATGTCCCGAGGGCTATTTCCCTCTATTCCGAGAATAGCTCCACTGGTATCCCGGTATCTGAGAAGATCTGGCTGTCCGTGTAATACAGGGAACTGAGCGGATCGTCCTTCCTTCGGATCCTTCCGAAAAAAGGAGGTTTGTCGGCCTTCTCTAGGATTTGGATTCCGCTCAGGCCATGTCGTCCAAGAGTGCAATTCTTCCATTCGGGGGTTTCATTCTAACGGGTACCCCTGCATTCCAGGCCAAATTTGCCAGGTGGGCTTGAGTGGAAGGCTCCGGATGGCTTGTGATTTCGTCCGGGAGGTTCATGTATTCAAAATAGATTTAACTCTTTGATTATAGCAATCCACAATGATGAATTTACTGCTCTCCCGGAGAAAACAGGTGCAAAGGTCGCGAGAATCGTGATATATTCTGCTGGCAGGGTAAGTATAGCCCATCCTCGTCGTGGAGAGATGGCTTAGTTTAGTCTCCTATTTGTTAATGTGCAAATGGATAAAGTCCAGCTAAGCTGGTAGTAAGATAATATTTGAAGTTGTACGTACATTAGATAAATACCGCCGGGGTTGCCAATGTTCATTGGCCCGGCGGTATTTGCTGTAATTCTAGGTTGTTAGGATTGGACTCTTTACGAATCTCTTGAGGGAACTATCGCTCTCCGGGTTATGAGATGGGGGTTGGTATTTCTAGACCAAAGATTGAAACTCGGGTCGTTTAAGTTTAGCCCATGGCCTCAGGCCATGAAAGGGTTGTCCCCAAAGCCCTCAGCCACCGAAACTTCGCCCGGATGCACGCATCTCCAATCTGGCCACTGGGCGCGGTAGGGAGGCATCGTTTTGGCTGGGATCCCGTTCGGTTCATTCCCCCGTCTGGGCGGACCCTGACGGAACTGAAGGAAAGACACTCAAGTACATGCGGTCGGGTTGTGCCGAATGCCCTCCCCGTCCTAGAGGACATACTCGGGCGTAGGGCCGGGCGGCCTGCCATGCTCGGGAGCTGTAATTGTGGGCAGGAGAAGCCTATATTCCCGCCCGGTAGGGCAGGGTGTTCAAGAAGACGTTCAACAATCCGGCCACGCGGTGCGGCTGTTCGAGCATGACCATATGACCGGCACCGTCTACGGTCTGCAAGGCCGCGCCCGGGATTGAACTGGCCAGGTCCTCGGCATAGCGTAAAGGGCTGAGCCGGTCGGCGGTTCCACAAATGACGAGCGTCGGGGTGCGGATGGCTGCGAGGCGGTTGCTGATATTGAAGTTATCGCAGGCCAGCAGGTCGCCGTACAGCAGCGTGGGGCGCGTGGCCGAGAGGCGCTTGAAGGATAACTCCTTCAGGCGCGGTTCGGATTGGGGACCGAAGGCTGCCTCTTGCAGAGCCTGGACGGCCAGGGGGAATGTGGAGGGGTTTCCAGCGTTCTCCAGTATGGATGAGGGCATCGGGAGGCGTTCCCCGCTTGCAATCAGGACCATCCCGGCCAGGCGGTCGGCATGCTCGACGGCCAGGGTCAGGGCGACCGCACCGCCCAGCGAATGCCCGATGACAACCGCCTTGAAAAGTCTGATGTCGTTCAGAAACTGGACAATCCGCTGGGCATAGGCGGAGATGGATTGCAGGCCCGATCCGCTGGACTTGCCGTGGCCGGGCAGGTCCAGCGCGTAGACGGTGTATTCGGGCAGTCGCCGCACCTCTGGGGGCCAAGAAAGATGGTCCCCGCCCACGCCGTGGATCAAAATGACCGACGGTTGGGAAGCCCTTCCCCCTTCATGCAGGAAGTAATACAAACCGTCCGAGATGGGCATTTCTTGTCGAGGGGAATTAGCGCATGCCGGCCGATTGATGGAGACGGTCGGAAGCCTCTTCAGTCAGGGGAATGAACACCTGCACCCGGGTTCCTCTTCCTGGGGTGGACTGAAGGTTGAGCACCCCATTGACCAGTTCAGTCCTTTCCCGCAGGTTGACCATGCCCAGGCTGCCGCGCTGATCGTAAGCCCGGTTGACGGCTGCCACGTCGAAGCCGACCCCATCATCCTGGACCTCGAGCAAGGCAATGCCTTGATCGAGCGGGTGCAGATTCACCCAGATATGCTCGGCTTTGGCATGCTTGCGAGCATTGTTGACGGCCTCTTCCACGATGTAGAAGATGACGCCCTGCTTGCCCATTTCGAGATTGGGCAGCGTGCTTTCATCGACTTTGACGAGGACGTTCTGGCCGTAGACCTCCTTGGTCTTGCTGGCCATCGCCTCTAAGGCCGCGGTCAACCCCTGAGATTCAAGCACCAGCGGGCGCAGGGTGAAGAGCATGTGGCGGATTTCCTTGGTTGTCCGGCGGGTCAATTCCTCGATCCGGCCCAATTCCTCACTGGTCGCCTGGGGATCGTTTTCGAGCATGCGGCGCGCCATATTCACGCGCATGGCGATCGCAGAGACGGACTGGGTTGGACCATCGTGCAGGTCGCGGGCCAGTTTCTTGCGGGCCTCTTCCTGGACCTCGACCATGCGGTCGCGCTCGTCCACCAGGTCCTCGTAGAGGCGGGCGTTTTGGATGGCGATCACCGCTTGGCGGCTGAGAATATTGAGAATCTCGCGGCGTTCCGGGGTGAAGTAGTCAGGGTCGGGGTGGCCGAATACGAAGACGCCGTAGGCGTTGAACCCGCTCCTTAACGGGAAGCAGTAGACCTCTTTGCAATTCGCCAGGGCGATGATGCGGGCCAGTTCAGGGTCGCGCCGGATCTCTTTCAACAGCACCGGTTTGTCTTCGTCGAGCGCCTGCGAAACCACCCCCTCCCGTCCGCTCAGGACCACGCGCATATCCGCCGGGGTGAAGCGGCGGGCCGAACCGACCTCCAGGGTGTCCTGCTTGGAGAAGAGCAAGACCGCGCTGACCAGACGATCGTCCCATTCGGTATCCGGATCGGGGTTCAAAGCTTTCAGGCTGATGTCCAGGGCCGAATCGAGCACGCGTTGGTAGTTGAGAGTGGCTGCCAGGGTGGTGGTCAGGCTGTAGATCGTGCGCAGGCGTTCGTTCTCCATATGTAGTTTTTTTTGCTGGGCGTCCAATTGTGCCTGGCGTGTCTGGCGTATGATCTTGATCAGCTGGGTGCTTAAATAACCAAAAGCGGCAGCCAGCAGCAAGGTTATGACTGCGGCTATGCCGGAAAAAAGCAGGGCACCCGCTCGGTGGGGCTGCAGAAGGGTAACCCCAACCTGGGTAAGGGCGACAAGCCCTCCCGCAATCAAGGCCCCGGGGAGCTCGAAATAGAGCGCCGCGGATAGCAGCGGCAGGATGCCGACCCAGGCGGTGGGGTTGTAAAAGCCATGGGCGAGAACGAAGTACAGGCCGGTCACCAGTAGATCCACACCCAGGCTGATCTCGCGATGACGGGCCAACCGATAGTTGAGGCCGGCCATTAAGGACAGTCCGATATTCCAGACAGCCAGCCCCACCAGGAGCAGATTGGCAGGTGCGAGCAACCTCCCACTGAGGGACAGCGAGATGGTCAGCCCCAGGAGCGTCAGCCAACGCAGGGAGACGACAAACCAGTCCGCCGTGAAGGGCGAGTCGGAGGTATGCACGCGTATATGATAATCGAAATTGGTGAATTTGGTACGGGGCTCAACCTTACGACTCCGTAAGGTCGCGGCTGATCTTCGTCTGGCGACCAGCTCCTGTCCGTCGGGTGATTTAAACACACCTGACCTTCCGGAAGACTAGGGTAGAAACCTGCGAATCGCTACGCGCAAACGGAGAGGTAGCCAGGCGTAGATCCACGGGCGGAGCTTGGCTTTAAGCAGGAGCCAGGAAAAGCGATGACCGACCTCGCGCTGGTAGACCTGCAGCATATCCGGGTAGCAGCGCTCGTCGAAGCGAATCGATTTCCCCTCCCCGTGGAGGCGAAACGTCGCCCACCGCCTGGGGAGATACTGCAGCCGGGATATCTTCGCTAGCCGCACCCATAGATCGTAGTCGAAACCGAAGAACAAGCTGAGATCGAGGGGGCCGACCTGCCGCCACAAATTGGCCCGATAGAAAGTCGTGGCCTGTGGGATGTGGACAGACCCGCGCAGCAGGCGCCGGTAGTCTGTCGGGCGGGATGCGAAACGTCCGATGATCGCTCCGTCTTGATCGGTCAGGTCAGCGTCGCCATAGACCATCCCGACCTCCGGATGGTCCTGAAGATAGGCAACGGCTTCGGCTACCGCGCTCGGATAATAGCTGTCATCCGAATTTAACCAGGCGAAGATCTGACCATGGGCATGGGTGAAGCCTTTGTTCAGCGCGTCGGCATGGCCCCGGTCAGGCTCGGACACCCACCAGGCCAGGCGATTGGCGTACTTCTGGATGATCTCGACGCTCCCATCCTTCGAACCGCCGTCTACGAGGATGTATTCGATGCGGGGATAGTCCTGGGCAAGGACAGAGCGGATGGTTTCCTCGAGGAATTGCGCCTGATTGTAGGAAGGGGTGACGATAGAGACTAACATGTTCATCGCATCTCGCTGCGTCGGGCAGGAACTTTTTTCCCTACTGGTGAAGTACCAAGTAGGTGTCCAGGGTTCCGAAATTCAAGAGGATACGGGCTGTCGCCGCGTTCACCAGGGCCGGGTCCGGCCCCCGGTCGCGGAGGACGGAACCCATAGTCTGCTGACCACCGCGGTAGACAATCACAAAAAGTCGCTGGAACGGCAGGCGCTGGTTGAAACGGCTGTCCGCCAGACCATAAAGGTGGGAATAATACCAGAATTGGGCATCCTCGGGGGCATCGATGATGATCAGGTCGTTTGGCTGCAGGCGGTCCTTGACCCACAGGACGGTGTTTTCCACAGGGCCTTTCAACGCCCATTGCTTGGGCAGGTCTGGCACAATCTGGATGGCCTCGACCAGGGGCATGACCACTGCCATGCCGACCACGACGGCGGCGATCGTGACCGGGCCTGGCAGCTTCAGCCTCAGGTCCCGGAGCGGTCCCATGATCCCGGCTGAAATCCAGATTGCGACGGGGGCCAGGAGAAAGAACCAAACTTTCGTGAGCCCCTGGGGACGTTCTATCAAGACGAGGCTGCCCATCCACAAGAGGGCTGCCCCGATGAGGGGGAAGCGCTGACGGGCGATCCGCCGGTAGAAGATCAGTCCCAATACGAATCCGGCCGCGGCCAGGACCGATAGAGCCGGAGGCAAGCCCCCCGTCCAATCGGACCAGACCGCGCGGGCAAGGCTGGGAAGCGAGGCGAGGTAGCCGCTCCAGGCCTCCGGCCGCACCCACCCATTCTCAAAGACTTTGTCGGCGCCGGTGTAGATGAAGATCGGGGTGTAGAGCAGCAGCACCAGCAGGGCGGTGCTGAGGCCGGCGATCAACCAATACTTGCTGAAATTGATCTTCGAGGGGTACGGTTCAGGAGGGGAGACCAGGTTCTCCAGGAAAAGCCAGGCGAACACCACACCGAAGGGAAACAGCATGACCGGCACGGCGTAGAAGCCCAAAGCGGAAAAAAGGACGAGCAGGCACCAGGCGAACAGGTTCTTCTCCCTGCGGAGGTAATCTGACAGCCAGAGGGTCAGGAGCGTGAATAAGCCAACCAGGGTGTAACCGCGCCCGCTGGTGGAATAGCCCACCGCCCCAGGCAGCACTGCGACAATCAGTGCGCTTAGCAGCGCGGTGTACTTGTCGTAGATGGCCTTCGCCAAGGCGTAACTGGCTGGTATCATCAACAGGCCTGCGAGGAGTGCTGGCAGCCGGACCACCCAGGGCCGGATCCCGAACAGTTGCGTGGACAGAAAGATCAAGAGCGAGTTGAGGACGTGGTTGTTCGGTAGCTGATAGTTCGTGACAATATTAAATATCGAGGTCGAGGCATACACCACGAAGGTATAGGATTCGTCGTGAGTCATGGCTCCGTTGATGTCCCTCAATCGAAAAATGAGCGCCACGGCGACAATCAACCCGAGGGCAGCTGCAGAAGCCCACTCAATCTTGACCGGCTTGAGTGCCCGGACAAAGCGCAGGGCATCGGTCCAGAGCTGCCCGAGCCGGGCTCCGACCGCCTTGAGACGCCTGAATCCGACCAGGTAGGCAGCTCCCAGGAGGACCATCCCGGCAAACCCGAGCAGCAGTTTGAATACAAGTACGTTGCTGGCTTTGAGGGATTTAAAATTTCCGTTGCTCTTCAGCGAATCGGCCAGAACCTTCAATGTCCCATACGGCTGGACTGCGGCCACGAGCAAGGCCAGTGCGGCTAGGCCGATCAGGATGGCAAGGAGCACGGGAAGAAGATTCTGCTTGCGCAACGGAACACCTGTCAGGAACCTCAATGGCCGGGCTGGTTTACGGCGATGGAACGCGCCCCAAAAAATTCAGCTGCACATACGTTCACCCAGGCGTTTGGGTCTGAACCGATTTCCTGCAGCCCGCTTAGGACGTCGAAAGACTTGGCCTGGCTGTCGTGGAGATTGATCACTGCAATCCCCTGCTGAAGGCTGGTGTGGATTTCAGCGGCGTGGGCATCCCAACTGGCGGCGTGGGCACGATAAATGGGAATCTGGGTAACCGTTTTGCGGGCGTCGTAGAGCGGATAAAGGGCAGTCAACAGGAAAAGGCAGGAGGTCAGCACCAGGAGGGAACGGGGCGCAGGTTCCTCCGCCCAAAGGTGCAGCTGGCTCAAGCTCATACCGGCGAGGGCTCCTTCTGTGAACACCGCCCCGACGAGAATGAAACTCGCCTCAATCAGGACGCGTGCATCGGGAGACGAGGACTCCCCATAGGCGCTCGGCGCGCAGATCGCGATGATGAGCAGGGTCCCGACCAGGGGTGTCAGCACGAGCGCCCAGGCCAGAAGGGATGGGTGCAGCTTGGGAAAGCTGTGCTCTCTGGCAAAGAGGCCGTAGACCAACAGGAAGGGCACGAGCAGCGCAAGCAGATTCTGGAAGGAATTGTCTTTCAGAGAGATGTATATAAATAAAAATGCATTGGTCACCGCCATGCGGATGAGCCCGGGGAGGGGAGGCCTGCCGGTGCCGATGGCCGATAGACGAACAGCATTGCCGGGTGCGAGCACCACCACAACCAACGCCAGGAGGGAACCGGTCAATGCGGCGCCTACTAAAAACAGCCAGGTGCGCTTCGCCTTAGATTTCCATCCCAGCCAGAGGCCGATCCAAGCCAGCAGGAGCAAGGCGGTCTGTAAGGCCACGTAGGTTTCTGAGAAACCGCCGGCAAAGAAGGCCAACAGGATGCAGACCATCGATCCCCAGAGGGGGACCTTACCCGGAGGGGCCTTTCCGGCTCGGTTGAAGATGAATCCAATCAGAAAAGCCAGGAAGGCCATCGGCAGGGTATAGGTGATGAGTCCGATCCGCCAGTAAATGGATTGATATAACTGTGGGGCTTCCAGGATGGTGAAGAAGATGAGGATCTCGGAGATCACCAGGGTGAGTCCGACGGAAACGGGCAGGTGGATTGCCCGGCTGGCTTGCACGAACAGCCACCATAAAGCCAGTACCCAGAGGACAATCCCGATCGCCGGCCAGGCGCGGATCGCCGAGCGGCCGAATAGTTCGGACAGGCTCAGAACAGGTAAATCAGCGAACCGGTTGGACCAACTGAGGTAGAGGCCTAATTCCGTCTTCCAGAATCCGTCTTTCAGCAAGCCGCTGGTCAGACAGTAGTCATCGGCGTAGTAGCGCGAAAAGTTGCCGAGGTATGCGTAGAGGAAGAGTGCCACGCCAAAGGTCAACCCGCCAGCGGCAAGGATCAGGTTTTGGAACAAACTGGAGGATCTACGCTTGAAGTGTGTCGCGGTCAAAGCTATGCCACTCTCTGATCCAGCAATTTTAACGCCAAGGACCTGTTTCAGGCAAACCAGTGCACGCCCTGGCTGTCTACGGTCAATTGCCGGCGGCCGAATTGCATCCTGCGCCGGGTCCGGCGATACGCCAGGAAGACCGACATGAGCCCCACGGAGCCGGCGAGCGCCTGCAGGAACTTTCGCCAGGCGCGCAGCGCCATCCGGGGTGAAAGCCGCAGCCCGATGAAGTAATGGGACAGCGCCCGCCGCGGCATGCCTCGATCCAGGTAGCGTTTGGTGGCATACAGGTGCAGCCCGGCGTATATGCGCTGACCGCAGGAGGCAAAGACCTGGCGGTAGGCAGGGTCTTTCTCCAGGGCCGGGATCAGCCGGAAGGCTTCGTCCACGAAGACCTCAGCCTGGGCGGTGGTTTTCGCGGACTCGTGGGTCCGTTCAACTGCCCAGAACTCATGAACATAATGCAGCGGGTAATTCCTTGCAATCCGGATCCACAAACTGTGGTCGAGGACCATGTGAAAGTCAGCCTGCAGGAAGCCGGCCCTTTCCAGAGCTTCCCGGCGCATGAAAACGGTCGGCTGGAGCAGCAC
The DNA here is from genome assembly GCA_050013095.1 of Anaerolineales bacterium. Lineage (GTDB taxonomy): Bacteria > Chloroflexota > Anaerolineae > Anaerolineales > Villigracilaceae > UBA877. The sequence goes on from JBEKFY010000032.1 coordinate 41,475, forward strand.
GTCGAACGCGAGCAGATCTTCCAGAGTGTATTGGCGGTAGCAGTGCCAGTCCAGCAGGCGCAGCTCGCCGTCGGTCATGACCCCGTCTGCATAGACCATCCCGACCTCGGGGTGAGCCTGCATAGCCTCGACGGCGTGCCGGACGACATCCTGACGGTAATACAGGTCGTCGGAGTTGATCCAGGCCACGATCTGCCCATGGGAGTGTGCAAAGCCCTTGTTGATCGCCTCCGCCTGACCCCGGTCCGGTTCGGACACCCACCAGGCCAGCCGATCGGCATGCCGTTTGATCACCTCCAGGCTGGCATCCGTGGAGGCCCCGTCCACGAGGATGTATTCGATGCCCGGATAGTCTTGCCAGAGCACCGATTGGATGGTCTGCTCGAGGAAGCGGGCTTGATTATAGGAAGGAGTCACAATCGAGACGAGCGGGCCTTGAAGCGTTGGGTTCATGGCTGCGGATGGGAAAGTGGCTCTGCCCAGTGTACGCCGGTTTCATCGACCAGCAGGCGAATGGGGCGGTGCTGGAGCCGGCGGCGCAGGTCCCGATAGGCAAGGAACAAGTCTCCGAGGCCCAATGCGCCGCCCAGGGCCTGCATCACCTTATACCAGACCCGGGCCACGACATGCGCCGAAAGGCGAAAGCCCTGCCAAAAATGTCCCAGGGCCTGACGCGGCTGGCGAGCGTCAATCAACCGCCGTGCAGAAAAGACGTGCAGGCCGGCGTAGATCTCACGGAAGGATTGTTCAATGGTTGGGGCAAAGAGTGGATCCCGGCGCAGCGAGTCGACCAGCTGGAAGGCATCCGGTCCATAGCGGCCTGCCAGCGAGAGGGTCTTAGCGCTCTCGTGGGACCGTTCGACTGCCCAGGTGCCCTTGACATGCACTAAAGGATAGCGGGCCGCAATCCGGATCCACAATTCGTGATCCAGGGTCAGGTTGGATTCGACGGGCAGAAAGCCGCCGGCTTTGAGAGCCTCCCGCCGCATAAAGGAGGCAGGCTGCAGCAGGATGTTGAATCCCAGCAGGTCTTTCAAGGAATACTGCGGATAGTGGAAATAGTCGATTAAGAACCCCTCGTGGTCGATTTTTAAACCATCGGCATAGACCATGCCAGCCTCAGGGTGGTCCCGGAAGGCTTGCACTGCCTGGCGGAGCACTTGGGCATGGTAGTAAAGATCGTCTGAGTTGACCCATCCTACGATTTCTCCGTTTGCATGCCGGAAGCCTTTGTTGATGGCATCTGCTTGGCCCCGGTCGGGTTCAGAAATCCACCAGGCCAGTCGGTCGGCATATTTCCGGATGACATTCACACTTCCGTCGGTGGAATTGCCATCCACGACGATGTACTCCAGATTCGGGTAATCCTGGGTCAGGACCGACAGCATGGTTTGCTCGAGAAAACGTGCCTGGTTGTAGGAAGGCGTGACGATAGAGACCAGAGGCAAAGATTCAGACATGGTTGAACAGGGCGGAATAATCAACCTTGGGAAAGACATTGAGTTTCCCATCGACGGTCGCGTCCAGTACACGCCGTCCACTGAGCTCGTAGGCGGCCTTGGCCATGCGGTAGGCGCGTTCGGAACCTTCCAGATCAGGCAGCTGCCAGCGAAAGCCCTTCCCAAAGTAATCGGGCGAGAAATGGTTGGGGTCTCCCCCGCTGGAGGTCACGGTGCTGTTGGGTTGGCCCTGCGTCTCAAAGTTGTGGTCCACGCCGACCAGGATGACCTCCGCGAAACCCATGTAGAAGGCCAACTGAAGGGCGACGAAGGTGACGGTGAAGCCTTCGAAGAGCCGACCATCGGCTTCTGCGGAGAAGACCTCCGGCCCGGTATAGTCGGTATCAATAAAAATGGTGCGGGGATCATCGGCAAACCAGCGGCGCGCCCGCCAGGTGATGAATTTGGGCACCGCGAGGCCCTTGAAATCGTGCACGCACTGCTCCAGGACCAGTTCATTCACGGATACCAGATAGGTGGTGGCGAAGCCCAGCTCCGGAAAGAGCAGATAGATGCGATTGAGGCCGAACGTGTACTCGTTTCGCAGGAGCGACAGGTCGGTCCTGCGCAGGGAGGGACCATTCCCGAGGATGAAACAACGCTCACCCGTGTGCAGGCCCCGGTAATGGAGCAATTTCTGTCGGCTGGCAGCCCACAGGGGGCGGAAGGTACGTGCCAGGTTGTGACGGCCCCGATTAAGGTACCACCAGTATGTCATGGAGCCCAGCTTCCAGATCGGGGCGGGTGTGATCTTTTTGATTTGCTGTCGCATGATCATCTGCTCTCAGGGAGTGGGTTTGAGGAACAAGCTGAGATCCCCGGACTGGAATTGCAAGGGAAGGCCTGAAACCGTTTTCGATGCCGCCGAGCACGACTTGCAGATCACCGCGCAGGGTCTGAAGTTAGGGTCGGCGTACGCTGCGGAAGGCGTCCCGCTTACCAGCCATTCGATCCTCAGCTGCGGATTCGGCGCTCCCAGCAGCACCCACCATAAATACTCCGGATCATCACCGCCGAGCATCAGCCCAATTTGGGTGCAGGAGGCGGCCCGGATGCGCTTGACAATCGCTTTTTGGGCAGAGGAGATGCCCCCGACATTCGTGAAGTAAAGCTGCTCTCTCGACATGCTCAGGATGCTTTGAGGGATGGTCTGGCCACGGATGGGCAGGATAGGGCGGGATTGCAGGGAAAATAACCATGGCAGCCCCGCCAAGAGCAGCAGGTAGCCCGCGGTCAGGCTGATCCAAGGACGCCAGAGCCCGACGATCAACCCTACCAGGGGAGCGGCTAGCAGAAAGAAAGGAGCCTGCAGTCGGCTCCCGAAGACCTGGTAGGTATTTCCGATTGAAAAGAGCAGGTAGGTTGAAATGGCGGTCAGGGTGTACCCGCGCACCTGGGTGCTGATTTTTTTGTTGAGGAAGGCGAATACAGACGCGACCATGATGAAGATCAATTGTAGCGGATTGCCGGTCCGGTCTTCCATCATGATCTGATTCGTGATGGAAAAATCGCCATTAAAGGTCGTGCGCGGGTCCTCCACATTCATCCCGGCCAGCTTGTGCAGTTTGGCGATCACAGCAACGGTGAAGTGATTGATCTGCACGCTGGGCGTCCCCAGGTTCAGGCTGAGGTTGCGCACCACGTTGGAAACCAGGACGCCTGGCGTGATGATTTTGTTGGCGTGCAATTGGAGAAGTGCGGGAGAGCCAAGAGGTGTCCCAAAGGTGAGGTCGTTGCGCAACCCGAAAAATAAATTCACGGCGACCACGATTGCCAGGAAGGGCAGGCAGCGGGCGGCGGTACGGCGCAGGCCCTGCGCCCGCAGAGAGAGTATTCCGAACCAGATCAAAAATGGCAGTACAAAAGCGAAGGCGGTGGACTTGGTCAGGATGGCCAGGCCGGTTGCCCCTGCCAGATAAAGCCAGTGACGCCAGGTGACTTGTCGGGCAGCCATGGCAGAAGTGATCTCGGCAATGACGCACATGGTCCAGAAGGCCACTACGATGTCGGTCATCGTGCTGGAGGCCTGGGCGATCGCCATTGGCAGGCCGGCGGCAAACACGGCTGCAATCAGCTGGCCTCGTCTTCCCGCCCCCAGCCGGCCGGCGATAAAGGTTGCCGCCAGGATGCAGCCGAGATAAGCCAGCCAGTCGACCAGGTTGACCAGCAGGTCCCCGCGCTGCAGGATATACAGGTGCAGGACGGTGTATTCGGCGAAGGGCCCCATTTCATTTTGCCGTTCAATCCCGGTCGGATAAATGCCGACGCTGTGATTCTGTGCCCAGTGCGCCACCCGGCTCATATGGTAGGAAAGCGAGTCATAGGTCTGGACAGGGGCCTTGAGGGAAACAAACAACACCCCGGTGACCGTCAGAAGTGTCAGTGCTAGGAGGATCTTCTCGATAGGCGATCCGAGGGATATCTTTTTGAAGGTAGGCAGACGCCTGCTGCGCCTGAGCTCCACAACCAGCCAGCCGATCGAGACGAGCAAGCTGGTCGTCCAGAAAAGTGAGAGGGAGAGGAAGGTGAGGAATTTCAGTAGGGAGAGCAGTTCGCTCGAGGCAACGATCATCCCCCCCCAGATCACCGCCGCGCGCAAGACGGGTTGGTATGAATCGCTTTCATCGGAAAGGGACTGAATCACGATCAGTGTCAGAAGCGTTAAGAGCATCAGGAGCGGCATGGTTTAGGCTTTCTCAAGACTGCACCCTAGAACCCCGGCCTTCAGGTCCGGCGATATCAGGCACAAAACTGAACAAATGTGCTATGATCAGCATAGTACCTTAACAAGGATCCGGTTCGGTGGAAAAACCTGTCCACCGGTAAAACTTGGACAGTCACACTCTCGTAGGGTGGGAACCACCCGAACGTACACGCCTATGGAGAGCCTAGAAGACCTGATTTCAGGCAAGGCTCGTTGAAGTAGGAAGCCCCCCGCTTGAGCGGTGGGGTAGTTCACTCGGTGCTTAACCGGGCGGTGGCGCCTCCGTCCACGATCATGGCCTGGCCGGTCATGAAGGACGATTGGGTTTCGTCGGCCAGGAAGTAGATGGCGTGGGCGATCTCTTCCGGTTTGCCGACCCGGCCGTTGACGGTCTTGCGAGCCAGGTTGTCGAGGCGTGTGTAGACGTCCTCACCCTGGAGATGACCCCGGTCCAATCCGGCGCGCAGCATGGGCGTATCCACTGCTCCAGGCAGGATGGCGTTGACGCGAATGTTGTCCTTGGCGAATTCGATCGCCATCGCCCGCGTCAAGGCCAGCAGGCCACCCTTGCTGGCCGCGTAAGCCGCGATGTTGGCGGAGGTCTGCACGGCATGGACCGAGGAGACGTTGATGATCGCTCCGCCGCCAGCTGCTTTGAGCAGAGGATAAGCCAGTTTTGCCAACAGGAAGGCCGGGCGCAGGTTGTTGGCGATTACCATATCCCACTCTTCGACAGACGTTTCAACAAGGGGTTTGGCGATTTGTACGGCGGCATTGCTGACGAGAGCGTTCAATCGGTCAGTGAAGCTACTCAAACCGGATAGGAGCGCCTCCATCGATTCGGGATGGGAAATGTCGGCCTGAATGAACAAACCGTTTCCAGGAAAATCCTTGCCAAAGCGAGCGCGGTCTACGCCGATGACCTGCCAGCCGTTTTCCGCGAACAGCTTTACGGTGGCGCGGCCAATTCCTCCTGCTGCGCCCGTTATGAGACTGGTTTTGATGGATTTACTTGGCATGCTGCATCCTCGACCGGACAAAATCTATGGGCCACATTCATTTGGGACATCATTAAATCAACTTCACCTAACTCTATTTTCCACATGGGTTCGGTATGAGTTCATAGCTGTATTGATTATCGATCGGTGAGTATCGGCTTACGTCCGGCAGGAGGGGGTAATCCTGTCCGAAGTAGGCGTCCAGGATGATACGGAACGTATTGACCGGGGTGATGGTCGGATAGAGCCTGCTCTCTTCACCGGGCAGATAATAGGCATTGAGGATCGTCATTCTTTGTATGTGGGCGAGGTAATACGGTGCACCGTGGTCCCCCTGGATGACGATGATGGGCGGCGTCGTGGAATCGGCCAGGATGCGGTCGACCACCTGGAGGATTTGCTTGCTGATAAAGGTGACGGCATTCCGGTACCCATCCAGGTAGTCCGGATTAAGCATCTGATAGGTGACGAATTCCCCGTTGGGTCCGAAGACGAAGGGAGGGTGGGGTATCACGAGGTGGGCGAACACGAATTTCGGACCTTGGACCGACTTGGGCAGGTTCTTCAGGATTCCCAGGTTGGCGATGATCAGGTTGTGGTGGATGGCACCGCTGGTCGTGATCTCGGAGGATTCACTGCGGTCCAGGGCAATGCGCACGAGGGTGGTTTGAAGGTACAAGGTCTCGAAGGCGTTCAGGAGATACCCATTGGGGTGATAACGATAATAGACATCGGCATCCTCCCACTGGCTCCAGCGAAAGCCGGTCTCGAAGGCCACATTGGTATATCCGTGGGCCTTCAGGAACAGGCGGACCGCATTCTCCTGAAGAATGGGATTGACTTGATCGTTGGCGGTCGCGGAGAACTTGTCCAGGTAGTCCATATTGAGGGAGGATGCCAGTGAAGGCTGGGTATATGCATAATTGCTCTGGCTGCAGGTGGCGACATAAAATCCGCGCTGGGTCAGGGCCTTGATGAAGGCGGAATTGTCGTAATTGTAGACGACCTGGAGGTTGTCCGAGCGCATATAAGCGTCC
>JBEKFY010000033.1:0-47408 GCA_050013095.1 Anaerolineales bacterium
GATGCCTGGGAGACCGAACGCAATACAAACGACGCAACCGTTGATTGGCGTTTTACAACCGATGATGCACGGATCAAACTTAAAAAACTCTACCCATCAATCCATGTGTGACAGAGTACTAGGTTAAAAGCTGCTCTCCAAGAAACATAAAATTGTAGCCGAACTGGATTTGAGCCTGAATACGCTTGGTCGCAGGTCCGAATCCTGCCGGGCCCACCTTTGATACAATTGTCAAGGTGCAATCAATCTATTTAGCACATGGGCTTGATAACAATTCATGGAATATAAACCTCGCGAAGAACGAATAACCAGGCATATGAAAGACATTCCAACGTTTTCAGAAGCACGGCAAGGAACATGATATGAAAACCAAGGGCAAAATCTGGACTCTTCTTCTCGGAACGATCGTCGTGGTAAGCCTCATCCTTGCGAGCTGCAGTCCGAAACCGACCGCTGCACCCACGCCGATACAGCCTCCTGCCTCAACCATCCCGCCAACCGATACGATCACGGTCACATCCACGACCGCCCCGTCTCCAACCGCTACGTCCATTCCCTTCCCGACACTCACTCTCAAACCTGGTGACTTTTTTTTCAGCATAGATGGACAAACGAGCTTCATTTTCTCCAGGAATGTGGCCGGGTACCAGCAGTCTCAGTACGACACCTTCCTGGATTGGACCAAGGCAGGGGGCAGCAAATTCGTCCGCATCCAGTTAGACAGCTTGGGCATGGGATATACCAGCACGGGCGGTGTTGATGGAAATTGGGCGACTCAATGGGACCAGGTCTTCGACAAGGCTCAAGCGGATGGGATCTACATCCTGCCCGTCTTCTCGGGTTGGTTCGACTGGAATACTGGCACCGGTTACTCCACCTGGAAATCCAATCCGCTCAACCAGGTCAACGGCGGCCCCGTGAAATTACCAGCCGAATTGTTCCAAAAAGGCTCCGCTACCCAGACCATGTGGTTGGCCTGGATGCAGACCCTTGTTCAGCGCTGGCAGGGACGAAAAAATATCCTCGGTTGGGAGATCTTCTCGGAGGTAAATCTCGCCTCCGGGAACACCGAATCCAGTGGGATCGATTTCGTAAACACTGCCGCGGCGTTGATTCGGGCGACCGATCCGACTCGACCGGTGACCGCCTCCATTGCAGATACGGGCACCTGGCCTAATTTCTACCAGAAAACGAACATCGATTTCATCAACCTGCACCCCTACCCACCCTCGGCCCAGCTCGACCGGGCCATCGTCTCGGAAGTCCGGGCTTACCTTGCACGCTACAACCGGCCCATCCTGATCGGCGAATCTGGGTTGAGTGCTGATACCCCCGACAGCTCTTCCGGGGAGCTCACAGTCGCGCCGAACGCCCCCATTGGCGTCGAGCATGCCATCTGGGCGGCGGTTGTATCGGGCGCCATGAACGGACGGGCGCTGTATTGGGAGGATAGTTTCGGAATTTATTTCCAGAATCTGGGTATGCCTTGGATACAAAAGTATGAGATGGAAGAGCTTCCGGCCGTAAATTTCGTCAACGGCGTCGATTTCTTTGGCTTCAAACCGCTCATGTCCACATCTTCCTCCGGCGTGTGGGGCGCGGCAGTCGGGAACGATAAGTCCGTGACTGGCTGGTACCGGGACGCGACCAGCGAACCGCCGAACTGGAACCTGCAGCCGGTGATCTCCAAACAAACGGTAGCCCTGACCGTTCCCGGCAGCACCTCCAGCTGGAAAGTCGATTTTTACAATACCAAAGATGGGACAACGGTCCTGAGTTCGGTTTCCGTCACCCGTCAAGGCAGCACCCTCATCATCCCCCTGCCGGATTTCCAGGATGATATCGCCTTCAAGGCGATGACCCAGGCCGGAACGGTCTCCACGTCCTCACCCGCCATAATTTCTACCGATGCCATTGCCGGGACATGGAGCGGGACCATTTCCAACCTCGCCAGTACTTTTTCGACATCGGTCAAATTATCCATTCAGACTGGCTGCAAGCCGGGCGAGGTCTGTGGAACCTTCTCAGCTCCACAACTTCCCTGCAACGGGGACCTTTTCCTCCAGACGATCAACGGCCAGACCTTCTTATTTCTCGAGCAAAATGCCTCTGGCGCAGCCTCTTGCAAATCGGGCGGATACGAACAGCTCCAATTGCTGACAGACGGGACGTTATCCTACGAGTACTTGACCACGCCAGGATCTGCAGCGACATCCACCGGCATTCTAAAGAATCCATAAGCCAGCATCCTGCGGCTCATTTTCCAGGATGATATTGCATTCAAGGCATCTGCCGGCTAATAAGTCAGTTTAAACCGCTGAGGAAAATCTACTTGATCGATAACTTAAAGATCTATACTTGTAGTAGTTTTTATCGTTTCCGATAGATTGATAACTGCTCTTGAAAAGACACAAAAATGTAGCCGAACTGGATTTGAGCCTGAATACGCTTGGCCGCAGGTCCTCTAACGGGGAGGATATCCGAATCCTGCCGGGCCCACTTTTTAGCCGATTGTTTTGCGCTTATCCTTCGTTCAGTCATTACCCGGAAAATCCCTTCTGCCTCAGCAGGGGATTTTTAGTTTAACATTCATGCTTATTCCCGAAACCCTTGCTATGCCTATTTTAGAATCCACGCCAAATCGTAGCCTGACAGGCTTCTTCAAGATATTATCTAAAACGCCTTCTATAGATAAATGCTATTCTAGAAATCCCAGTTAGTTGTTACTTATCTTAACCAACCCTCTACCTCGACGATCGACGAAACGTGGGCATCCCTCCAGTTGTTTTAAGGAATCGATTGAGGAGCCCCAAAGGCCCTTAAAGATCTCCCTCCTGAGAGTTTACAGGATTACCGTGCAGGGCCGGTTTTGGTGGGTGTGATGTCCTGGGTGGATTGGTTTCTTCAAAACAGGATTCGTAGAAATATCAGGCTGTATAATTATGACAAAACGCTTCAATCATCCCAGATATTAAGTCGCGATTCTTTCCACCAGAGAAGAGCATGAGATTGCTTTCTTACAGAGTATTTCTTGCCCTGACCACCCTTGAAGGGATCATAACGGTCATATTGTTACTGGTCGCTCCTTCCGAGACGAAGTCGGCGGTGCTGCTGGGTTACTCGGTCCAGAAGATTATTTTAGTTGGTTTGATTTTTATAATTGATTTGTTCGGTGCTCTTGTCACCATCCGGGCAATTAAAAGCAGGACCTGGTTGGAAGGCAAGATAAAAGAAATCGGAATCTTTCTCGAAACGGGGGGCAACCTTTTTTACTCCTCTTTTTTCCTCCTTCTGGGAATTGTCGGTTTCTGCAGTTTGTTGATTATTGGCAAAGTAACCACCGGCGGGACTCTCTTCTTTGCGATCAACCGTGCCTGGTATGCCCTGACATGGTTTACGATCATACTATTACAAACTGCAATCTTGCTGGGAATCCTCTATCACAGGATTTATATCCAAAAAGCCTGGGGATATAAGCTCATTCTTATAGTTGCATTGATCAGCGCCAATTTATTCCAGTGGGTTGTCTTGATTTATAAATTGGATGTGTACACAAAAATATATGACTGGTTTTGGAAATTTCCGCCGGTCAAGTATTTTAATACCCGCGATATGTTGGTCGTGGTCATGTTATCCGGGTCTTGCTTGCTTGCCTGGTATTTGCTTCGCAAGCCTGATAGGATGTGGAAGCCAGTACTTCTTCTCATTCTTTGGGGGACATTCCTGCAGTTTGGATTTGGGATGATCGATGGTACGTTGCCGGATTCTATTTTACACAAGTACTCCGACACAAGTCATGTTGCTTATGTTGAAGAAGCGGCCAAGAATCCTGATTTACTGAACGTCGTCCGGAACTACGAGGAGTTATATGGAAAATCCTCCTTTTATACGGGGACAAAACCTCCCGGGTTGATGGTATTTTATGTCACTGTGGAAAAGATTGCCAATATCATCCATCCACTATCCACCTCAGCCGCCCGCTTCGGCTACCTCTTAAGATTTATCGGGTTTGTGTTCCCAGTACTTTCCTTCCTTGTCATTCTCCCCTTATATGCACTCGGGTGCCGGCTAGGCGGTGAGGTCCTGGCAGTCGTGGCCTGTTTATTCTATCTGGTTTTCCCGAACGTCATGCTCATACCGCTTTTTCTGGATCAAGTTCTCTATCCATTCCTTCTTTCCGTGTCATTGTTATCCCTCGTCATTGCCATCCAGAAAAGCTCATTTTGGTGGGCTTTGATTACAGGCGTTATTCTATTCCTGTCAATATTTTTCACATTCTCCATGCTTCCCGTGCTCTTCATGGCATTCTTGATGATCGGGCTTCATTTCCTCCTTTGGGGGAAGGACGCCAAACTGACAAAAACTAACCGGCAAGCCCTTCTCGAATATGCCCTCCTCTTTGCAGGTCTGACCGTAGGAATTGGGGTGGCGTGGTTCCTGTTTAGGGCCGTGTTCCAATACGATCCTATTTTCCGCTACACCCATGCCATCGAGCTTCATTACCAGCTCAAGGGAGGTCACACCTTCACTGTTTCCCTGCAAAGTCTGTCGTCCCTTCCTAACCTTCTCCTTGGAGCCAACGCGGATTTCACCTTCTGGACTGGTTATGCACCCGTCATTCTATTCTTGATTGCTGTTGGGATGGCGGTCAAGAATGTGATCGAGGGGCGAGCCACCAAAATGGATTGGATCACCAGCTCTTTCCTGGTTACGTTTCTCTTTCTCAATCTCTCTGGACAAACCGGTAATGAGACCGGCCGTTTATGGATTTTCCTGACCCCTGTTCTGGCGTTGGTATCCGCGGATCAAGCCGTATATCTGTTTCCGCATAAAAAGAACGGCATCTATCTTGTTCTATTACTCCAACTGTTAACCACGTACCTGATCTTCCATTTCAACGATTTTAGGACCTGAACTTGGGGGAACTGTTCCTGGCAGGCTGGTTGTCCCGCACTTGATAAATAATTAACCTCTAAATTAACATGAGTTATGGATTAGTCTCATGATCGTTTGGTTGCAGTTCCCCTAATGGGGATGATATCCGAATCCTGCCGGGCCCACCTAAATCTGGCGGTAATCGGGCCAGAGCCTTCAGCCTTTGAGGAATGTTTTTACGTCTGCCTCTTCGTCCGCGAAAACCTAGTGCGCCGTAGAAGCTGCTTGGACGAGTGTCCATTGACGTTCGAAATCGACGCCGCTGACGCCCGGGATATCGGCGAAGAACTCGATTGCACCAGTGCCGCTTGTCTTCTCTCTGTGGAGAATTAATGATAAAGAACCATAAGCGCCTTGAAGTGATGATCGATTTGATTTTTTGGTCGGCGTTATTTTGGGTTGCGCGTTATTGGTTTAGCCGGTATTTTGGATTCTATGAGGACGATATTACCATCATCCCCAGCGCATTCAAGATGACTTTTAGTGAATTGATGAACTTTATCACTTCATACATTCTTCAATTCCAAGGACAGGGCAGACCGCTCCATCACAGTTTCATATACCTTTTTTCTTGGACCGACTGGAGAATCGCTGGTTTGTGGGGGCCTTACCTGATCGGCTACCTCATCACCTCCATAAACATCGGTTTGTTCTATTGGCTCCTGCGCAAGGTGACGGACAGGCTGTTTGCCCTGATTGGGGGAATTTCCTACCTCCTTTTCTCGGCTGACACCACCCAGGCATTTCTGACCCTCTCTCTGGGCTTGCAGCCTTCGATCATGTTGGTTCTGCTTGCATTCCACGGCTATCTGTCCAACTGGCGCCTGTCGGCTTACTTCCTGGCATTCATTAGCCTGTTTTATTACGAGACGCCGTTCCTCGTTTTTCTTGCTGCCCCACTCCTGAAAAAGAAATGGGATTGGCGCCTGCTAAAGGAATTTTTATTCCATGGGTTAGTGCTGGGTGTGATGCTTGGATCCGATTATTTCTTGCGGTTGAAGATGGGGGAAGGGCGGTTGGAGGGGCTCGACCTGCACCAGATGCTAGCCGCCTCCGTTCACCAGATGATCTTGGGCCCCCTCACTGCCCTTAGGACTTATCTTTCGCGACCACTACGACCTATTCTGGTCCTAAACCTCAACTTGCACTCGCAATGGGCCTGTCCGCCATTGGCATCGCCTGGATGCTCTGGCGCTCGGAGCCGATCAGTCCCTTTTATCTGCGTGAATTATGGGATGGAATAATCCATCCCCACGCTCACCCTCTCCCGCCGGAATTTAGACGGCTGGGTCAACTGGTCCTGGTGGGTCTGGTCATGCTGGTTATGGCATACCCGCTGACGTTCACCGTTGATGCCACGAGCACCGGCGGACGCAACACGCGTGTCCATGCTGCTGCGGTTTTCGGCGCGGCTTTGTTGGTCACCTGTGTAGCGATGTTCCTGTTAAAGCTGTTGAAAGCTTGGGGACGGCAGCAGATCGGTGTGGTAGCCTTGGCAATCTTTTTTGCGCTTTTGGTCGGCTTCGGTTTTGTTTTACAATACGATTATGTCAATGCCTGGGAGTATCAGAAACAATTCTGGACCGAATTGCTGCCATTAATTCCCGATGCCAATGCGGACACAGTCATACTTATCCAGCCCAATGGGTTGAGGGACGTCTATCAAATTCAAGCCAACACGTGGAACCTTCCACGTGTTCTCGACCAAATATATACATTCCCTGCCAGTATGAAAAATGTGCCGACAGTGTATCGCCTCGCTCCAAACTGGGAGAAGTTCCTTGTCGCGGGAGATGGCAACTTCCAAATTAACATCCAAAGCACTGATACGCCGGTTGATAGCTTGACCGAAGTTGACAGCCGTCAGGTAATCTTCATCGATACAGCTTCAGGCCAGCTGGTGAGGCACACTGGCTCTCTCGTCATTGACGGCCATGAATACCCCCTCAAGCAACCATCCGCCCCGGTTCTCCCTTCTTTGCCTCATGACATCATGTATAACCTGCTCATCACATCCCCCTGAGCAAAGCCCCCGTTTTCAAGGACACTCTGTCAACTTCCATGGCGGCAAACATGGTCAAGGCCATCTTAGCTGCCTCAATTTTGCCTGAAATCATGTCAAGGTGATAGCGGGCAAGGAAAGCGAACAGAAAAAAGGGTGATGGGTTAACCTGTATAAAAGCCACCCCTGAACGGATTGATCGTGTATGGGCATTATGCCCAGATCTTGCAAATTATTCTCAATCAAGTGGATCCATTGGTGAACGGTCTGTGTGAAGGCCTTGTTTCTTTACCCACCCTGGAACATCTTGCCATTAATTTGGGCCAAAGTCGGGTGGCTAAAGGCAATGATCAATCCTATGTAAGGAAATTAAGCACTTGCCCCCCGTGACATTCCGGGTGTACATTGAAATGCCAGGCTCTGGTTTGGCAGATATTTTCGGAAAGGGCACCAGAAAGGAATCTCTATGTCCAAAATTGATCCCCTCGTCCAGAATTTCCTCGCTCAGAAGAGGATCGCCTTTGTTGGAGTCTCGGACCGGCGTGAAACAGGCTGCAACCTGGCCTACCGCAAGTTCAAGGAGGCGGGATATACCGTCTACGCGGTCAATCCGCGCCTGACGACCTTTGAGGCGGCCCCGTGCTATCCGGACTTGAAGTCTATTCCCGAGAAGCCGGAGGCGGTATTCATTTTGGCAAATCCCAAAGTCACCGAGCAAATCGTCCAGCAGTGCGTTGATCTTGGCATCAAGAACGTCTGGATGCACTGCATGATGGGGACGAAGCCCGGTTTGGCGGCGGCCATGACCAGCGTCTCGCCCGAGGCCGTAAGGCTCTGCCGTGAGAACGGGATCGCGGTGATCCCTGGTTCGTGTCCGAATCAATTCCTGCACCCGGATTTCTTTCATGGCTTGATGCACGGGATGTGGCGCGCCCTTGGCTTTCTGAATGTGAACTAGCCGGACGGGCCTGGTTGAGGAATCAAAGACTTCGGAAAGCGAAAGAACCCTGAGGCTGGGCGCCGCATTCGTTTTGGGAACGGCCGTAAAGGAGCCGGGAAGAATATCCCAAAAAAAAGGGGAGCCGCGTAGCAGAACAGCCTGCGCTACCTCCCCACGGTCATTTTGTGGTTATGTAGAAAAAATCACGGCTCGACCCCGTCAGGAAGCGATGTTCCCCCACCCCCTTCATGGCATCCAGCAACGGGACGGCCTTCAATTGATCCCCATCGGCCTGGAATGCTTCGAAATGGACCCAGAATGCGTTGATATCCAGCTGCATGGCTTGGAACACTCCGGTCGCCTGCATGGCGTGTGCCAGAACCGGCAGGGTGAGGCTCGGGCCGCAAGCATAATATAAGATTTGCCCGTCCGGGCTGATCCCCAGGGCAGAACGATAGGTGGCCGTATCGCCGTACACGATATAACCCCAGACTTTGGGATCAGGGTCAGCGGTGTGGGGGTTGATTTGGCCATTTTGAACGATGAGGGGGTCGTTCTGCCGCCAGGCGATCCAATGCGGTGAGGGGGTAAAATCCTTCCCCCACTCGCCAATCTGCACCTGCCCGCTGTCAGAGATGCCCACCGTCCCCAACCCTTCAATGGGCGGAATCAGGGTGATCCCGTTGGTCATCACGCCGAAGTGACCATGCTGGGCCTTGAAGCCCCCATTAAATGCTGCCAGCAGGCTGTCCACTTTAAGATCCTGGGCGGGAATGCGCCCCGAGCGCAGGACCTGAACGGTCGAAGCCGGTTCATCGAAGCCGAGCACAAAATGCAGCTGGGTGTGTTGCAGGTCAAAGGCCACCACGACCACATAGGCGTAGCTGCGCGTGGGGTCTGGATGGAAATAGGCGCGATAGGCAACGGGCCAGCCGGTGGAGTCCCAAAGGTACGGCGCCCACTGGCCTTCAAGGGTGGACGGATTGGCGATGGCGATCTGCGGGGGCAGCCAGGCCGGAGGGGTCGGCGTGGAAGTGGGAATGGGAATGCTGACCGGTGCTGATGGAAGGGCGGAAGGCTGTGTAGAAGGGGTAGGAGCAGTTTCGGTCCCCTGGGGTGTGACCGTCCTGACCCCAGGTTTTGCGGTCGGGACGGGCTGGGCCTTGGACAGCCCGGGCGTCACCGGTTGGACACCCGCGCCCCCATACTCCCATTGCTTGAATTCATCCAGTGTCTGGAGGACCGTGCTTTCGACCTGCGCCACGACCTGATCACCGAGGACGCCCCGTGCCAGGTCCACCACCTGCGCACCCAGGCTGGGCCATACCTCGATCGCCAGATAGGGGATGGCTGCGACCAGCAGACACAACCACAATGCCAGGATAATTCCCAGCATCACCACCGTCCCGAAGCGTGGCGGTCTTTTGTGAACCCGTGTGTTCATGAGTGCACTGCCTCATGCCCTGTTACGGCCCTGTAAGTTGCCCCTTAATCATACACCCTTCACCCAGGCATAGCTTAAAACGGACGGTTCGAGTGCGTTTGCCTCACCCCAATAGGCCGTGATGTTCGAGGCCGTAAAGTTATATAATGGGACTCATGAATCCCTTCCTCGCCTTGATCATCACTCTTGTGGTTGCCCTGGCATACCTGCGGGTGCTTGACTTTTGTGCCCAGCGCGGCTGGATCGAGTCTCATCTGAGTCGCAAGCTCATCCACATCGGCACCGGGCCGCTTTTTGTCCTGTGCTGGCTGCTCTTCCCGCCGGTGTGGTATGCCCGCTGGCTGGCAGCGCTGGTGCCTCTGCTTTTCAGCGTCCAGTTTGCCCTGATCGGCCTGGGGGTCGTCCAGGACGAGGCCTCCGTCAAGGCCATGTCCCGCACCGGGGACCGGCGAGAGATTCTGCGGGGCCCGCTTTTTTACGGCATCATTTTTGTGGTGATGACGTTAATCTATTGGAAGACCTCCCCCATCGGCATGACCGCCCTGATGTTGATGTGCGGTGGCGATGGCCTGGCCGACATCCTGGGACGCGGCCTGAAATCTCCGCACCTGCCTTGGAGCCCGAGGAAGTCCGTGGCCGGGTCGCTGGGGATGCTGCTCGGCGGATGGGTGCTGGCTGCGCTTATTCTGGGGGTGTATTCTTTAGTTGGGGTCTTTGCGGTACCCTTCGCGGTGTACCTGCTGCCGATCACCCTGATCGCCCTGGCAGCAACCGTCGTCGAGTCACTTCCGTTTCCTGACATCGATAACATCACTGTTACTCTGGTCGCGGTGATCCTGGGCTACCTTCTTTTCTAGCCTGCCGGCGATTTGATTAAAAGAAAAAGTGCCTGGGATGCATTCTTTCCCAGGCACTTGGTTATTAAACCTGATCCGGTGGATTGACCCGGCTGCTTCCCGGGAGGCAGGGGGAAAAGCCTGTCGAGGCGGATGGCCTGGTGATTGCGTGACTCTCCTCCAGCCCTTCCCCGGCGGTCCTTGAGGGGAATCTGATGCCACGCAGCCCTGGTTGGGAATGATGCGGATGCCATCAGATCGGATGGATGTGGCAGGCCCGCCTGCTGATGGCCTGTCAATGAAATCGGTGGCTGGGTTTAGGGTCGGTCTTCTTCTGCCGTGATCCTCATCACCTTGAACGCCTCGGCCGCAGGGAGGTGTTTCTCCTTGCCGGTTTCTGCGGCCCAGGCACGCATCTCCTTATCCACGTCCCAATCCCCGATCTGGCTGCGATGTTTTTTCAGGGCAGCAATCTTGGTGTCGAGGGTGGTGCTGGTGTCCACCCAGGTGTCTGGCTCGGTCGAGCCGTGTAAATACAGGCGTTTGACGTTATGCGGCTCCAGCCCTTCAGCCAGCAGGTCGGTGAAAATCAGGCGCGTCCCGGCGGAGGGGAAGACGGCGTCGCAGGCCGCGCTGGCCGCCGCCCGGTGGTCCGGGTGATTGACATAGTTGTTGCCGAAGAAACGCCGCGTCGGGTCGCCGGTTACAACCGCCTCCGGACGGTAGCGGCGGATCAGGCGCGTCAGTTCCTTCCGCAGGGCCAGGGTCGGTTCCAGCTCGCCGTCCGGATAATGTAAAAAGACGGTCTCCTGGATTCCCAGGACCGCATTGGCGGCCTTTTGTTCCTCCTCACGCAGGTGCGCCAGGGTGGGCTTGAAATCTGCGCTTTTCGAGGGTTCGTTCGAACCGGCATCGCCGCTGGTGACCACGACCGAGACGATGGCGCAGCCGGCCCGGGCCCATTTGGCAAGTGTACCGGCGATGGTGAATTCCTGATCGTCCGGGTGCGCCTGGATGCTCATGGCAGATTGTGGAATATATTCCTTTTTACGGGGCATGTCGAAGATCTCCAATCAAATGAAATGGTGATATTGCAGCAGCTGGTCCACCCTAGGGCGGATATCGGGTTCGGGATACGGCGAGGGGTCATGGGGTCTGGCTGTGGAGGGGGAGCCGGTCAGGGCACCCAGGACCGCCCCCACGCCCGTGGCAAGGTGTGCGGGATGATATCCGCCCTCCAGCACGAAGACGATCCTGCCGCGGCAGGCCTCTTGCGCCAAGCCTACCAGCCGTTCCGCCAGTCTGAAGTAACCGGCACTCGACAGCCCTCCTTCGGCGAGCGGGTCGTCCCAGTGGGCGTCGAACCCGGCGGACACGAACATCATCTCGGGCTGAAACCTTTCCACCAGACGCGGTAGCACTTCCCGGGCGATCAGGGCAAACGCCGCCTGCCCGGCGCGCGGCGGCAGGGGCAGGTTGACCAGCCGACCGCGGGCTTCTGGCGCCTCTTCCATTTGCCCGCTTCCAGGATAAAGGCCTTCCTGGTGAGTGGAAAAATAGGCGACGCGCGGCTCGTTCCAGAAAGCTGCCTGCGTCCCGTTCCCGTGATGGACGTCGAAATCCACGATGAATAATTTCTGAAGCCCGTGCTGGAGCGCAGCGCGCGCGGCCAGGGCGACATTGTTGAACAGGCAAAACCCCATCGATCTTCCCGGTTCGGCGTGATGTCCGGGAGGGCGGACAATGGCGAAGGCATTCCCGGCCCGGCTTTCAAGAACCGCGCGTGTGCACTCCAGGGTCCCACCGGCGGCGGTCAAGGCAGCCTCGAAGGAACCCGCCGTGACATAGGTCGGCGCGGGATCGATGACCCCCGCTCCCGTTCGACACGCCTGCTCGAGGGAGTGGATCATCTCTTGGCTGTGGACGGTCAAGAGGTCTGCCGGGTGCGCCTTCACGGGCTCCAGCCACGCCAGCGCGGCCGAATAAGGTTTTAAATGCCAGTCTCCGAGCAGGGAGAAACGCTCCGGCCCTTCCGGGTGCCCGGGATAGGCATGCTGGGCTGAGGGAACGAGGACGCAGGCTGTTTTCATTCGCCAGGAGCTATTATAACTGCCCGCACCTTACGGCAAAACGCGATCACCAGGCACGAAGGCCTGGTGATCTAGGGGGGAGGGGACACCACCGACCTGAGCCAGCATGGGGGGGACATGCTGGCTCTCGATGGTTGACACCTGAGATACCGGTAAAAGGAGAACAGGTGTCTCAAAGGACATATTACACCATATTTGTCATAAATGCATTAAAAGAAGATTAGAATTGTCCTAAATCACCTGCCCCCTTTAAATAACCGCAACCACTCCTCGACATCAGCGGAGCTCAGGCCGGCATCGCCTTTTGCTGTGGAAAGGTGCGTCTGGCGGGCTTCGGCCATTTCCCTTGCGAACGCTTCGGAGAGCTGGGAGTGAGCATGCACGGCCTGCGCGGCGCGCTGCAGGCGCAGGTCCGAGCTGACCACGGTCCAATTGCGGGCGGAGGCGCCCAGAGCGGTAAGCCGGGCTTCGATGGCTGCGTCGGCGCTCGACCCCCGGCGGATGAAATGGGCGGTCACCGCTCCGGATTTGCGCGTGGCGGCCGTGCCAGGAGGTGCACCGTCAAAATACACTTCAACCTGGATGCGCCGGGCCCGGCAGAATTCCAACAAGCGTGTAACCAGGTCCAGTTCGTCGTCGGGCGCATCCAGGTGCAGGCCCAGTTTTGGGATCAGGTTGTGACCATCGATCAAATACGGCATGTTGGGACGATTTTAATCCGGATACACGCAGTTTACAAGCCATTGCACGGCCTAGGCAAGCTGGCTGGGGCAGGTTTGTCTGATATGTAGGATGATTGGCTCTTCATTAATATGTATATCATAATGAAATACCCTGATGAAACCGCCGCATCTGGGCTGTGAAACCGCCAGGATTAAGGAAGGGGTCAATTGTGCTATACTATTCGAAATGCCTTCCAGCACCCTCACCCACCTGGAATGTCCAGAATGCCACAGGAAGTTCACCGCAGACCGGGTGCAGACATTCTGTACGGACTGTCGTTCGCCGCTGCTGGCTCGCTATGACCTGGCGGCGGCCTCTCGTTCCGTGACCCGGGATCAGATTTCAGGACGCCGGCGCGGCCTCTGGCGATGGGCCGAGCTCCTGCCGGTGCGCCTTGAAAGGTTTCGACTGACCCTGGGAGAGGGCGATACCCCGCTTTTGCCCGCTCCGCGTCTGGGAGCGCAGCTGGGGTTGAAGAATTTGTTCATTAAAGACGAATCGTCCAACCCGACCAGTTCCTTCAAGGCCCGCGGGCTGGCCGTGGCGGTCGGGCGTGCCCTGGAACTCGGCCGAAAAGAGTTTGTCATTCCAACCGCAGGAAATGCTGGCGGCGCCTTGGCCTTTTATGCCGCCCGCGCGGGGGCACGGGCGCATATCTTCATGCCCAAGGATGCGCCGCGCGCCAACCAGGAGGAAGTGCGGGCCTCCGGTGCGGAACTGCAGCTGGTGGACGGGTTGATCAGCGACGCGGCCCGCCTGGCTGGAGAAGCCGCCCGGCGCCACCGCTGGTTCGACGTCTCGACATTCAAGGAGCCGTACCGCCTGGAAGGCAAAAAGACGATGGGCCTGGAGCTGGCCGAGGCTTTTGGCTGGGATTTGCCGGATGTGATCCTGTATCCGACCGGCGGCGGGACGGGGCTCGTCGGGATGTGGAAGGCATTTGCAGAATTGGGATCGCTCGGCTGGATCGGGGCAGGACGCCCGCGCATGGTGACAGTTCAGGCGGACGGCTGTGCGCCGATCGTACGGGCCTTCCAGGAAGGTACGCCGCGCGCCGAACCCTGGGAAGGGGCGCAGACCCTGGCTGCCGGGCTGCGCGTCCCAGCCGTCTTTGCCGACCGGCTGGTCCTGAGGGTCCTACAGGAGAGCGGCGGAACGGCGGTGGCAGTCAGCGATCAGGAGATGCTCACTGCCCAGGGCGAGATGGCGCAGATGGAGGGCATCTTCGCCGCCCCGGAGGGGGCGGCGACACTGGCCGGCCTGCGGCGCCTGCGAGAACAGGACTGGATTCGACCCACGGAGCGAGTCGTGTTGTTTAATACTGGAAGTGGATTGAAGTATCTTTGAAGAGGGATGCCCAATGCCCGCCGACGATACGCGCTCATCGCTTGAACTTCTCTACAATGTCAGCCGGGAGTTGGCATCTGCCCTGGATTTGCGCACGGTCCTGCAGCGGATCCTTTTTCAATCCTTGAAGTATGTAGGAGGGGAGCGCGGCAGCATTGTGGTGATGGATGACAATGGCAAGCCGGTGGACGCGGCGATTGTCTACGGTCGGAAGATTCAGGATCATACCACCCAGCAATTGCGCGATACCATCGAGCGCGGGCTGGCGGGGTGGGTGGTCCGCAACCGACAGCCGGCCTGGGTCCCGGATACCAGCCGCGATGAGCGCTGGTTGCGCCGCCCGGACGATGCTGTGGACCATTCCGGGGCAAAAGCTGCGATGTGCGTGCCGCTCCTGGCGCGCAAACGCATGGTGGGTGTGCTGACCCTGGTCCATCCCAAAGTGGGCGGCTACAAAAAAAACCATTTCGAACTGATGCAGGCGATTGCCGACCAGTCCGGCATTGTGGTCCTCAACGCTCGCTTGTATGCCGAGAGCCAGCGCCAGGCGCGCGTCATGACCGCCCTGGCATCCAGTGCAGCTGCGATCAACGCCACGCTCCATCTGGAAGAAGTCCTTCAGCGGATTCTTAATGAAACCATCCAGGCCCTGCAGGTGGAAACCGTGGCTCTGGCCCTGGTCGAAACCAACGGCGACCTGGTCTTCAAGGCGGCCACCGGGGAGAATTCAGAGGGCGTGGTCGGCAAACGTGTCCCGGTTGGACAGGGCATCGTCGGCTGGGTGGCGCGCGAAGGCCAGGGTGTCATCATCCCCAAAGTGCAGGAGGATCAACGCTTCCTGCCCGAGGTGGAACAGACCGAGGGCCTCGAAGCGCGGGCGCTGGCCTGCGCCCCGATTTATGCTCAGGGGCGCGTCATCGGGGTTCTACAAGCGATCAACCCAACTTCTGGGGTGTTCGACCCGGATGCCGTGCTGGTGTTGGCGGGAATCGGCAATCTGGCCGGCTCGACCATCCAGCACGCCCAGCTTTTTGAGCGCCTGCAGGCCGCTCACAAGCATTACCGTGAGCTGTTCGATGACAGCGTGGATCCTATTTTGATCACCGGTTGGGATGGAAAGGTTCACGAGTCGAACCGCCAGGCGGCGGTCATCAGCGGATATACTTCCAAGCAGTTGCAGGGCATGACCATCGAAGAATTGCATAAGGCCGCGCATGGGGATAAAGACCTGATCAGCATGGAGAAGCTCAAATCCGGCCAGACGATCAGTTATGAGGGCTTCCTGAAGAGCAAGACGGGGCATTCCATCCCGATCCAGGTCTATGTCCGGCGGGTGGTCTTTGAAGAGGCGGATTCCATCCAGTGGATTCTGCGCGATATCACCGAGCGCAAAGACCTGGATATCCTCAGGGAGGATCTGACCTCCATGATCTATCATGACCTGCGTTCGCCGCTGGCGAACATCGTTTCCAGCCTGGATGTGATGAGCGCCATGGCTTCAGCCAAGGAGAATGAGACCGTGCAGTCCGTCGTGACCATTGCCAAACGCTCCACGGACCGCATTCAGCGCTTGATCAGCTCCTTGCTGGACATCAACCGCCTCGAATCAGGGCAGACCATCGTTTCCCAGCAGGTCATCACGGTGGCCATGCTGGCCGAGGACGCGCTGGATGCGGTCCGTCCGATGGTGATGAGCCGCCGGCAGAGCATGACCAGCCAGCTGCCTGACAAGCTGCCCCCGGTCTGGGTGGATGTCGATATGATCCGGCGCGTCCTGATCAACCTGCTGGAGAACGCGGCCAAGTTTACCCCCCCGGAAGGCAAGATCGAACTGGGTGCAAAGCTTGATGGTGAGTGGGTGCAGATGTGGATCCTGGATAATGGCCCTGGCATCCCGTTCGCTGACCAGGATCGTATTTTTGATAAATTTACGCGCCTCAAAGGTCAGGATACGCTGAGCGGTTTGGGGGTGGGCCTGGCGTTTTGCCGGTTGGCAGTTCAGGGCCATGGCGGCAAGATCTGGGTCGACAGCAGCCCTGGACACGGTTCTAAATTCTTCCTGACCCTCCCCGTTGCCAGGTAGAGGCAGGTTCCTTTCAGGAGAGCTATGCAGGCCATTGCAAAGGATATTTATATCGAAAACCAGTACTTGGGCGTGACGCTGGGTGCCATCAATTTTCCACATGGACTGCTTCAGGTCGACGCGCCGCCCTCGCCTGAGGACGGACGCGCCTGGCGGGCGGCCCTGCTTAACCTGGGGGGGAGCGCCGATCGTATGCTGGTGAACCTGGATGCACACCCGGATCGCACCCTGGGGGCGCGCGCCATGGATTGCACGATCATCGCCCACGAAAAAACTGCCCAGGTCTTTCGCAGCCGGCCGACGACCTTTAAGGCGCAGGGTGAGGAGACCGGCGCGGACTGGGAAACCATCCCGGGCCTGGGCAACATGCGCTGGTCGCCGCCAGAGATCACATTCAGCCAGCAGATGATGATTCACTGGGGCGAAACACCGATCCTGCTCGAGCATCATCCGGGGCCTGCGGCTGGCGCCACCTGGGTCATCCTTGCGGAGGCAAAGGTGGTCTTTGTCGGTGATGCTGTCCTGCGCGGTCAGCCGCCCTTCCTGTCCGGCGCGGACCTGCCAGTCTGGATTGAGACCTTGAAGCTTTTGCTCTCCCCCGCCTACCGCAACTGGCTGGTGGTCAGCGGTCGCGGCGGGGTGGTGGCGGTCGACGTCATCCGCACGCAAATGGACCTCCTGAATCATATCCAGAGCAGGCTTGAAAAGTTGGCCCAGAAGAAATCGCCACCGGAAGCAATCGAGAATATTGTCTCGCCCCTGCTGGGCACGATCAAGATCCCCGTCAGGTCGCAGCGCAGATATGCCCAGCGCCTGCGCCATGGCTTGTATCATTACTACATTCGGCATTATCGCCCGTCCACCAGCGTTTCTGGAGAGGAGTGATCCTTCACATCATGGCAGACTACCAACCGGTCGTCGAATTGACCAGGGGGCGGATCGTTGAATCCATCCACTACGGCGCAGCTGCGGTGGTCGACTCAAGCGGTCGTTTGCTCGCCTGGCACGCCGAACCCAGGCTCGTGACCTTCCTGCGCTCGAGCGCCAAGCCTCTCCAAGCCCTGCCTTTCATCGAAAGTGGAGGGGATCGAACCTTCCACTTGACCTCCAAGGAAATCGCCATCCTGTGCGGTTCGCATGATGGCACCGATGAGCACGTCGAGGTCGTCAAAGGCATCCAGGCCAAGGTCGGGGTCCAGGAGAGCGATCTGTTATGTGGTGTACAGCCCCCTCTGAGTGTGCCCACCCAGGAGGCGATGCGGGCGCGCGGGGAAACCCCGACCCCGAATCGCCATAACTGTTCTGGAAAGCATACCGGCATGCTGGCCCATGCCCGCATGCGCGGCCTGCCGATCTCCGATTACATCAATCCCGATCATCCAGTTCAGAAAACCATCCTGGAGACCTTGTCCGAGATGGCCGCTCTCCCTGTTGACCAGGTGGAAGTGGGTATCGACGGTTGCTCGGCACCCAACTTCGCCCTGCCTCTCTACAATGCAGCCCTGGCATTTGCCCGTCTGTGCGACCCGCGCGGCCTGTCGGTCGAGCGATCCACCGCCTGCCACCGCATCACCTCCGCCATGATGGCGAAACCCGTCATGGTGGCCGGGACGGCCCGCTTTGACACGCGCCTGATGCAGGTCGCGAGCGGCCGGATCGTGGCCAAGGGCGGTGCCGAAGGTTACCTGGCGCTGGGGGTCATGGCCGGGGCGCTGGGCGCCGATTCGCCCGGAATCGGCCTGGTTCTCAAGATTTCGGATGGGGATGTCGGGAGCCACAGCGGCACCGACCCCAATTTGCGTGCCCGCTCGCTCTTTGCCCTTGAGATCTTGCGCCAGATGGGTTATCTTTCGGATAAAGAACTGGAAAAGCTGGCCGACTTCGGTCCGGTCAAGAATGTGCTGAACTGGCGCAGGCAGGTGGTTGGCGAGGCCCGGCCAGTCTTCAGCCTCCAGAGGGCCGATCTGCAGGTATGACTGTTAGACCGGCGCGGCGCGCCCAGCGGATCCACCAGCGCCTGCTGGAATATTATGGCCAGCCGACCTGGCGCAATCCCCTTCCGCCTCTCGACGAGCTGATCTCGACCATCCTCTCCCAGAATACCAACGATCAGAATCGCGACCGGGCCTTCCAGGCCTTGCGTCGGCGTTTTCCTACCTGGGAGGCCGTGCGCGCTGCGGACGTGAAGGAGGTGGTGGAGGCCATCCGCCCGGCGGGCCTTGCCAACCAGAAGGGACCGCGCATCCAGCAGGTCCTGGACGCCATCACCGCTGAACGCGGCTCCCTCGATCTGGATTTCTTGAAGGACCTGCCGCTGGAGGAGGCGCGCGCCTGGCTGATGAAATTCAAGGGGGTGGGCCCCAAGACCGCGGCGATCGTCCTCCTGTTCTCTCTCGGGCGGCCCGCTTTCCCGGTGGACACGCACATTTACCGCGTCACGGGCCGCCTCGGCCTGCGCCCGGAGAAGATGACCGTCGAAGATGCTCATCCCTACCTCGAACACCTGTTCCCGCCGGAGGCCTATTATGCTGCCCACCTCAATCTCATCCGCCTCGGGCGGGAAATCTGCACTGCCCGCTCTCCGAAGTGCATGATCTGCCCCTTACAAAAACCTTGCAGTTATGAATACAAATGTCTTGAGTAGGAAATCAGTTATATAATGAAAGTGCATCTTTCGTCGAAAGGAGGTGATGAAGGGATGTTGAATGTTGCCCGGGAGCGCGGCCAGGGTATGGTTGAGTATGCTCTTCTTTTTGCTTTGATTACTCTCGTTGTCATTGTTGTCCTGATCCTGCTCGGGCCGATCATAGGTAATGTCTTCAGTAATTTGGGAAGCCGTCTTCAGACCTACTAAGAACCGATCTCCCGCACTTATGGCGGGAGATCGGTTCTTTTATTTCTGACCACGGATCAGCTCGAGCAGGCCCTCCGGATAGACCGGGGGACCGCCGCGCTCGAATTCATCCAGGCGCTTCCAGACCGCCTTGAACTTCTGCCCGAATTCATCCCCCTGCAAGCTTTCCTGCGCGTAGAGACGGTCCTCGCTCAGGCGGCCGTCATACACCAGCACGATCTCATGTCCGTGCCTGCCCTCATACGTGAAGATGTTCTCCAGCGTGCCCAGGTAGCGAATATCGGTCAGCTCGGCGTCGAGTTCCTCGCGAAACTCGCGGCGGACTGCTTGTGCGCCCGGTTCGCCGAACTCGATTGTCCCGCCCAGAGGACGGTAGAAGACCCGGTTCCGCTTGTGGTCACGACCTTCGGCCACCAGGATGCGTTCCCCGTCGCGGCAGATACAGATGGCAATCGGGCGGATCTGCGCTTCTCGCATGGTTTTTGAAATCAGATCGATACAGGCTGCCTGATCAAGGAAGCCTGCATCGACCACGGCCCGGTCCAAGTCACCATGACCGGCAGCACCTGGCCGCGCAGGTCCCCTTCGCTTTCGGCGAAGACCAGCTTGTTGTTCGGTGTCCGGCCCTTCCAGCGGCCTTTGACTTTTTCCTCGAAAAGCACCTCGACAACCTGGCCGAGGTGGCGGGCGTTGATCTCGCCCACGATCTTCTCCTGCAGCTCCTCCAACACCCGGAAGCGGCGCATTTTTTCTTCCTCCGGGATGTCGTCGGCTAGCTTGCGTTCGGCTACGGTTCCCGGGCGGGACGAGTAACGCGCCAGGTGGGCGACATCCAGTTTCAGGTCGGCCAGGACCTGATAGGTTTCGTTGAACTGTCCTTCTGTCTCCCCAGGAAAGCCGACGATGATGTCGGTGGCGATGGAGACGCCGGGGATCCTGGCGCGGATGCTTTCCACGATGCGGCGGTAATCGGCCTGGGTGTAGCCGCGCCGCATGGCCTTCAGGATGGCATCATCTCCTGCCTGAATGGGGATCTCGATGTGGGGCATCACCTTGGGCAGTTCAGCGACGGCTCCCATCAACTCTTCGCTGAAATAATTGGGATGGGAGGTCAGGAAACGGATGCGCTCCAGCCCTTCGATCTCGTTCAGGACCCTGAGTAAGGAAGCCAGGGACGGGCCGTCGGGGAGGTCCATGCCGTAGCGGTCGACGATCTGGCCAAGCAGGGTGATCTCTTTCACCCCTTGTGCGACCAGGGTACGCACCTCGGCTACGATCTCCCCGACCGGACGCGAGCGTTCAGCGCCGCGCCGGGAAGGGATGATGCAGAAGGTGCACGCGTGCGAGCAGCCCAGGACGACCGGTACGAAGGCTGAGACCAGGGCGCCGCGTGCGCGTTCGGGTAGAGCCTCGCTGTCCATCAAGGCATAGCGGGTTTCGGTCGCGGAGACCTCGAGCGCCCGGGTTTCTTTCTGGGTCAAATAAGCCACGAGCGGCCCGGGATCGGAGGGCGGGGAGAACACGTCTACGAAGGGGAAGCGCTCGCGCAGCCTTGCATTGCCGCGCACGCCGACCAGGCAGCCCATCAGGTTGATGACCAGGTGCGGATTGTGCTCTTTCAACGGGTGCAGGGAGTGCAGACGGCCGTAAGCTTTGTCCTCGGCGGACTGGCGCACGACGCAGGTGTTCAGGACGATGACGTCGGCCTCTTCCGCCTGCTTGGTTTGGTGGTAGCCCAGGTGTTCAAGGGCCGACCCCAGGCGTTGCGAGTCGGCCACGTTCATCTGGCAGCCTTCCGTCCAAATATGATACTTCATGGTTTTGGTTGCGCGGAAACCCGCCGGTTCGAGCGGCGGGAGGAAGTGCCGCCGCCGATAGGCGCTCTCCGCTGGATCAAAATGAGTGTATGGACGAGAAATTGCATCGTAACCCTCACTGAGCCTTTAGAATCAACTACCATCTCGTTTGGATACCCCGCTATCGTAATAAAGTGCTGGTTGGGGCAATTGTGGAACGCCTGAAGAATTTGATCAACGAAATTGCCGCCCAGTACGGTTTTGAAATCCTGGCGGTTGAAGTCATGCTCGATCACACTTGCACCGGCAGCATACTTGCCTTGGACGCAAGTGCCGGGGAGTGCAGGTGCATGCCCCTCTTCGTCTCGGCCTCGCCCAAATTTTCTCCGGCTGAGAGGATGGGTTACTTCAAAGGCATCATATCGGGCCGACTCAAGCAGGAGTTTGCCTATTTGCGCCACCCATTCTGTGGCGGGAACGCCACGCATTGGTCTGAAGGCTACTTCGTGGGAACCGCCGGTCATGTCAGCGCCGAAAGGATTCAGTGATAGATCGGACGGTGCCAAACAAGCTGACTTGAAGGATTGAAATGATAGCACATTTGTGCTATAATCTTGTATATGAAGCTGATCGCCCAGGTCAAATTGCTGCCTGCGCCTGAACAGGCCAATGCACTCAAGCGCACGGTTGAGGCGGCTAATACCGCCTGCAATTTTGTGAGCCAGCGTGCCTGGCAGACCAGGACCTTCAAGCAATACGATTTGCATCACCTTTGTTACAAGGAAATCCGCGCCAGGTTCGACATTTCCGCGCAGGTGGCGGTACGGGTGATCGCCAAAGTGGCAGATGCCTACAAACTGGATCAAAAGACCCAGCGTACATTCAAGCGGTTGGGCAGTATTGCCTACGATGACCGTATTTTGTCGTGGCAGCTGCAAGCGAACAGGATTTCGATTTGGACGGTGGACGGGCGGCTGCATATCCCGTTTGTCTGTGGAAAACGCCAACGGGAATTGCTTCAAACCCGTCAGGGCGAATCGGACCTGGCCTGGTCTCGCGGAAAGTTCTTTCTGGCAGCGACTTGTGAAGTGGAAGAAGCCGAGCTGATAGATGTGGAAGGCGTGCTCGGGGTGGATTTGGGGATCAAGAACCTGGCGGTGGATTCGGACGGGGAGGTCTACTCGGCCAGCCAGATCAATCATGTGCGCTACCGGAATCGTCGCTTGCGAACTCAACTTCAATCCAAAGGGACCAAGTCGGCCAAACGCAAGTTGAAGAAACTCTCCGGTAAAGAACACCGGTTTGCCAAAGATACCAACCATTGTATCAGCAAGCAGCTTGTGACAAAAGCGAAAGACACCAGACGCGCGGTCGCGCTCGAAGACTTGGGCGGGATACGCGCTCGGGTAACGGTTCGTCGCTCCCAGAGAGCCAGGCTGCATAGCTGGGCGTTTTTCCAACTGCGGGCGTTTGTCGAATACAAAGCGCGGCGGGCAGGCGTGCCGGTGGTGCTGGTTGACCCCCGCAACACCAGCCGCACTTGTCCGCAATGCGGGTGTATGGACAAACGCAATCGTCCTACTCAAAGCACCTTCTCCTGTGTGGTTTGCGGTTTCTCTGGACTTGCCGACCACATCGCGGCGGTGAACATTAGCCGCCGGGCTGTCGTCAACCAGCCAATCGTAGTGCGTGACGATGCCAAAGCTGTATCTACGGATACGGAACTGAGGCGGAGCGCAGTTACAAGCCACCCGTTTCTAACGGGTGTGTAGTTGACGTCCGGTATTATACCGCAAGCTCGCCGCTTCGAAATGGAGTCGCTCCCACCGGATGATCCGCTCTCAGCTGGGAGGCGATCCTTGGGCTGGGTTTTTCATGGTAAAATCTCTCCGCTCGGAGGGATGACCGAGCGGCTGAAGGTAACGGTCTTGAAAACCGTCGTGGCGCAAGCCACCGTGGGTTCGAATCCCACTCCCTCCGCCTGCCCTCCTCCGAGGGGCATCCTTGGAAGATGGGGAGGTGCCAGAGTGGCCGATTGGGCTCGCCTGCTAAGTGAGTGCTGGGACTTAAACCTCAGCCGCGGGTTCGAATCCCGCCCTCCCCGCTGGATGAAAACGCTCGCTGCAGAGGCGGGCGTTTTGTTTCCTGGAAGCTTTTGGGAGGAAAACCAGGCGCTTTTCGTAATAGTGGAATAAGGATGTTCTTCTATTCCAAATTCAGGGTGAATTCGTATAGAATGGAGTAGGATCGGTCGTCCGATCAGGAAAGGATGCCATGCCCGACGTTGTTCCCATCAAGCCTCAGCCTCAGACTGTGCCTGCGGCAGCACCTTCCAAAAAAGGCCCGCGCGGCGAGGTGATCATTTTCGCCACTTGGTGCAAGAGCTGCCGCATCTGTGTGGAACTCTGCCCGACCGAGGTGCTGGCGATGGACCCGGACGAGGATTATCCGCGTATTGTCGCACCGGAGAAATGCACCGCCTGTCATTTTTGCGATACCCACTGCCCGGACCTGGCCCTGGTGGTCAAACGGCTCGATTAGGAGGTCAAGGTGGCCGTCAAGCTCATGCAAGGAAATGAAGCCATTGGCTGGGGAGCCATCGCGGCCGGCTGCCGATTCTATGCCGGCTATCCGATCACCCCCTCCACGGAGGTGGCGGAGATCCTCGCGCGCGAACTTCCCAAGGTCGGTGGGAAATTCATCCAGATGGAGGACGAGATTGCCAGCATGGCGGCCATCATCGGGGCTTCGATCGGCGGATTGAAATCGATGACCGCCACGAGCGGCCCCGGCATCTCGCTCATGCAGGAGAACCTCGGCTACGCGGCCATGACCGAGATCCCGTGCGTGGTGGTCGACGTGCAGCGCCTGGGGCCCTCGACCGGCCAGCCCACAGCGGCCTCCCAGGGCGACCTGATGCAGGCCCGCTGGGGGACGCACGGCGATCATCCGATCATTGCCCTGAGTCCCGTCTCGGTGCGCCAGGCCTTTGACCTGACCATCCAGGCCTTTAACCTGTCCGAGAAGTTCCGCACCCCGGTCATCCTGCTGACGGACGAGATCATCGGCCACATGCGCGAGAGGGTGGAACTGCCCGATTTCAAAAGCGTGGAGGTTACGGAGCGGGTCGTCACCGACCCCCCTGAAAAATACATCCCCTTCCGCAATGAGCCCGGCGACGTGCCGCCGCTGGCCTCCTTTGGCCTGGGATACCGCTATCATATCACCGCCTTGTTTCATGATCAGATGGGCTTCCCCACCCAGCGGCTGGACGAGATCGACCCCTGGCTGGAGCGCTTCAACCACAAGCTCGATCGCCACCTGGACGAGATCCTGATGGTCGAGCAGGATTTCCAGCGCGGGGCCAAGACGGCCATTGTGACCTTCGGCGCCTCGGCACGCAGCGCACGGCATGCCCTCAAGATTGCCCGCGCTCGCGGTGAGAAGGTCAGCATGCTGACCGTGCTGACCGTCTGGCCGTTCCCGGAGGCAGCGGTCGAGCACCTGGCCGACCAGGTCGAGCGCATCATCGTCCCGGAGATGAACCTTGGACAGATGGCCTACGAGGTCGAACGGATCGCCGGCCGCAGGAAGGTCGTGCGCGTCAATCGCGCCAACGGCGAGATGGTCACCCCCCAAATGATTCTGGATGCGATGGAAGGCTGAAGCGATGGATGATATCCTTGCTGCACAAGACTTGGATGTAAACGAAGGCCAGATCCCCCGTGAGGACTGGTTCGAATCCAGCGAAACGCTCCAAAAACTGCGCAAGAAGAAGAAGTTCCCCACCATCTGGTGCGGGGGCTGTGGCATCGGCGTTGTCATGGGGGCGCTCATCCGGGCCATCGATCACCTCGGCTTGAAGAACGACGAGGTGGCCCTGGTGGCGGGGATCGGCTGTACCGCCCGGATGCCGGTCTATATGGACTTCAACACCTTGCACACCACGCATGGCCGTGCACTGGCTTTTGCGACCGGCCTGAAGATCGCCCGCCCGGACTTGAAAGTGATCGCCATCATGGGGGACGGTGATGCGCTGGCAATCGGCGGCAACCACTTCCTGCATGCCGCCCGACGCAACATCGGCATCACCGCCCTCGTGGTCAATAATTTCATCTACGGCATGACCGGCGGCCAGTACAGCCCGACTACCCCTTTGGGTGCGCGGGCGACTACCTCCCCTTACGGCAATGTGGAATACCCGATGCCGGTCTGTGAAGTGGCCGCTGCGGCGGGCGCGACCTATGTGGCACGCTCAACTGTCTATCATGCCTTGGAACTGGACAAGTACCTTCAGGAAGCCATCGTTCAGGATGGTTTCAGCGTGGTGGAAGCGGTCAGCTACTGCCACACCACCTATGGGCGCTTGAACAAGCTCGGCTCCGCCACGGACATGATGCTGGCTCTTAAGAATACTACGATCTCCAAGACCGCTTTCGACAAACTCTCCCCGGAAGAGCGCCTGGCCAATACCAAGATCGTACGCGGGGTGCTCCACACCAATAACACCCGGGCGGAATACACCAAAACCTATGACCAGATGGCCGCCCGAATAAGTCAGACGGAGGTCCGAAAGCCTCGTCACGCTGGAGGCCTGTAATGACCAGCCGGGCCCTCTCCAAGCGGACCGAGATCCGCCTCGCCGGCGAAGGCGGCCAGGGCATGATTTTGGCGGGGATCATCCTGGCCGAGGCCGCCGCGATCTATGATGGCAAGCAGGCGGTCCAGACCCAGAGCTATGGCCCTGAGGCGCGCGGCGGGGCGAGCAAGTCCGAGGTGGTCATCTCAGACGGCGAGATCGACCATCCCGAAGTCCTGGCGGCCGATGCGGTGGTCACGCTCAGCCAGGAGGCCTGTAGCAAATACGCTGCCAGCGTCCGGCCGGGCGGCCTGTTGATCGTGGACGAGGAAAAAGTAGCCTATATCCCGGTCGCGGGCGCCATCAAGCTTCCGATTACCCGGCTGGCTTACGAGAATACCGGCAAAACCATCACCGCCAACAGCGTGGCGCTGGGCGTGCTGGTCGGCTTGACCGGTGTCGTTTCGCGGCAGGCGCTGGAGAAGGCTGTCGCCGCGCGTGTCCCGAAGGGGACGGAGGAAATGAACCACAAGGCCATTGCAGTTGGCTTTGCCATGGCCAAACAGGTTACAGGCGTGCGCCAGAAATAATCAGCTTTGTCACGGTATTTTTAGAAAAAAAAGGGGAGAGATGAAGAATCTCTCCTCTTCGTTTTCGTCCTGGCCCAATGGTCATTCCTGGATCGGATAGTAGCACAGGCCGGCGGTGCCGGGCCCGGAATGAACTGCCAGAGCTGGCGAGAGTTCAGCGATGATCGTTTCGACCGCCGTCAACCGGCTTTCCACAGCCTTCCTGAGCTTTTCCACTTCCTGCTTTGCCCCGGCGTGAACATAGGCGATCTTGACACGGTGCTCCCCCGCGGACTGCGCGAGCTTGTCTGCAATGGCCTGGTAAGCCTGGCCGCGGCTGTGGGCCATGCCCAATGCCACAATCTCGCCGTCTTCCATGCCGATGAGCGGTTTGATGTTGAGCAGGGAGCCGACCAAGTGCTGGGCCCTCCCGATGCGGCCTCCCATGTACAGGTAGCGCAGGGTATCGGCTGTCTGGATCATGCGCGTGATCGGGATCATCTCCTTCACCCGGGCAACCACCTCCTCCAGCCTGCTGCCCGCCATGGCGGCGCGGGCGGCTTCAATGGCCATCCAGCCCTGGCAGAGCGAGACATTGCGCGTGTCGATCACTTCCACGTGCATGGAGGGGTCCTTCTCTTTCAGCATGGATTGGGCCACCAGGGCAGCTTGATAAGCGCCGCTGGCCTTGGAGGTCATGTGGATGCTGACGATCTCGTCGTGGCCCTCTTCGATCAGACTTTCATAAGCCTCGAAATAATCCCCCGGTCCGGGACTGGCGGTGGTCGGCAGGAACCTGGCCGTCATCAGCCAGTTCAGGAACTCCTCGCGCTGGATGGTCACCAGGTCGCGCAGCACTTCCTCCCCCCGGTGGATGTAATAGGCGACGGTGCGGATGTTCAGCTCTTTGAGTGTGTCCTCAGGAATGCTGGCAGTGCTGTCGGTCAGCACAGCTACTTTTGACATGAATATTCCTCACCATGGATTCCTATGTATATTTTACGCCTTTTTATCAGTGCGGGAAGGCTGAGTCTGGTTTCATGGCATCCCTTGGTCGAATGGGACCGAGCCTCTGGTTGCCAGCTGCGGGGTGAACTGGTCGACCGGCTTGGTGTGCCTCAGACATTCCCACAGGGCATGGTTAGCTTGCCGGGCTGCCCTGATTCTTCGCGGCTGCCTCTGACTGTGCTTCCTGCAGGCATTTGTTCAGTTCGCCTGCCAGGACGCGCAGGTGGGGTTCCCGAATCAATGTGGCGTGGTCGCCGGGGACGTCGTGCACTTCCAGCGCGGCGGCATACTCTCGCCACCCCGCCGTCAGGTCCGCACGAACAAAGGAGGGCCGATCCTTGACCCGGAAGAAGGTCAACTTCCCGGGATAAGGTCGATAGACATAGCCCCGCGCGGCAATGCGATTCTTGGAGGCGGGATCCGGGGGGACAAGCTGCATGCGACCGATGATGAAGCGGACCGCGCGATAGCGTGACAGGCGCACAATGGCATTGTTCGCCCGCTGCCGGAAGTATCCGAACCAGTCGCGCACCGGAAGTGTACGTAGATTATCCAGGTGAATCAGAATCCGCTCATGTAATTTCGCCTGGGGGTGCTGACCGGGAGCGAATGTATCCATCAAGACGAGCAGGCCGATCGGATCGCCGGCCTCGGCGAGAAGCTGTGCGATGGCAAAAGCCAGCCGTCCGCCGAATGAATGGCCCGCCAGGTAGTAGGGGCCGGTCGGCTGGAGAGCGCGGATCTCGCGTCCATAATAGGCTGCCATCGCTTCCAGGTCGGTGAGGGCGGGCAGTGCGCCGCTCAGGTCGGTCACTTGTAATCCGTACACCGGCTGATCGGCCCCGAGGTAGGAGGCCAGGCTGCGAAAATAGAGGGTATCCCCTTCGTTCCCCGGTGCCAGAAATAAAGGGGGTCGACCGCCCCCGGTTTGAATGGGGATGATGAGCTTTGTGGGGATATTTTGTTGTCTTAATACCTGCGCAAGGCGTTCCACTGTGTTGTTTTCAAGCAGCATGGCGGGATAAAGCTTCTTCCCAAATTCCTTTTCGATGCGGACAACCAGGTCAGCAGCAGTCAAAGAGTGCCCCCCCAGTGCGAAAAAATCATCTTGAATTCCAATTTGTTCCACACCCAGGACAGCCTGCCACAAGTCGACCAGCCGCCATTCGATGTCATCCCGCGGAGCCAAGGGTTTTGACTGGACTTCTGGATGGCTCCAATCTGGATCTGGAAGGGCGCGGTAATCGATCTTGCCATTGGCGTTGACGGGGATCTGGTCCATAAGAACGAACGCTGCCGGAAGCATGTAGTCGGGCAGATCTTGTGCGAGGCTGGCGCGCAAACTTTCTGCTGACAGATGGGCCCTCCTGGCGGGAATCAGGTATGCCACCAGCCGTTTTTCACCGGTCGGGTCGGCCCTGGCGGTGACCGCCGCCCGCCTGACGCCGTTCACCTCCATCAATTTGCTGAGAATGGCGGTCGTATTGACGCGATACCCCCGGATTTTTTGCTGAAAATCCTTGCGTCCCACGAATTCCAACAAGCCGTCCTGGCGCATCCGTCCCAGGTCACCGGTTCGATAGATTCTTCCTGAAGGATGATCGGGGTCGGTGACGAATTGATTCTCCATAAAGTCAGGGTAGTTCCCGCTTTCTGAATCGATCAAACTGCTCCTGACGCTGATCTCGCCTGTCATGCCGGGAGCCAGCTTCCGGCCGTCATCGTCCAGGATCAAGATCTCCTTTCCTGGGACGGGATAACCCACCGGCACGATCTCACCCTCGATCCTGGTTTCGGGCCCGATGACCAGCCGGGCCAGTACGCCGGTTTCGCTGGCGGCGAGATGATGGACGATCACTGCCTCCTTGGGGAAATGCAGGCGGATCTGAGCGATATCCCTTTTAAACAGGACATCTCCGCTCAAGACCAGGCAGCGGATGCTCGGGAAGAAGTCCTGATCCTCCAGGCTGTCCAGAAAATATCTGAGCAGCTCGATCGGCGGCCGAAATATCGTGATCGCTTCGCTGTTGATCAGCTTGGCCAAGGAGGCGATGCCGAGTTTTTTGACGTCGTAGACAACCAAGCACGCACCGGTCAGGAGCGTGCTGGAAATATCCCCAGATGAACCCGAAAACATGAAGCCCCTCAGCATGATCAGCCGGTCTCCGGGTTTGACCCCGATCGCATGCTGGTCCAACCAGGCGCGATGAAGCATTCCCTGATGATCGCGCGGGATCCCCTTTGGCTTACCTGTGCTGCCTGAGGTATAGTAGATCGCCGCCTGGGTTCTGGGGCCCAGCGGCAGGGAGGGCAGGCCTTTATGGGGAGCGTCGGCCTGCAATTCCTCCAGGGTCACCACCCGGCAACCATCCGGGGCAATCCGGCGGGCACGCTCCTGTAGCGCTTGATCGGTGATCAACAGCCGGGCTCTCACATTCGCCAAAATTGCGGTGCTGTGGCTGGTGGGTTCGTCCGGATTCAGCGAACAATAAAACTTTCCAGCTTTCACCGTTGCCAGCAAGGCGCTCACCGTCGGGAGGCCGGGGGCGATCAACAAGGCTACGGCCTCCGGTTCGTCCCCGAGACAGACGCGTAAAGCCCACGCCAGCTGGTCGGTTTGTTGACCGAGCTCGCGATAGGTCAGCGATCGGCTTTCTGATCTGACTGCGATCTGATCGGGGAATGCAGAAACGACGCGGGCAAAACGATCTGGAATGGTGCCCGCGATCTCATCTTCGTTGAACGAAAGTGCCTGTACGGCCTGAACGGAACTGCTATCCATGGTGCGGGGGTCTATTATTTACCCAGGCCGGCAATGAAACCGCTATCTTCCAAGCTTTTCAGGATGGTCGTATCGACCACCTGGTCCGGTGTGGTCTGGCCGGCTGCCGGGTTGGTGACTTTCAAAACATCCAGCAGGGTTTGGGTGCCCGGCAGGGACGGATATGGCAGGGCGAGGAGATTGTTGACGATCAATCCCTGATAAGCATCATCCAATGCGGCGGCATCCTTGACCGGGTCCAGGAGCAGATATTTTGCCATCACGGCCTTGGTCCCGGCCGGATCCTTCTTCATCAAAAAGATGGCCTCCAGGATGGCTTTCATGAAGTTATCCACCACGCTGCGGTGGGAGCCGATGTAAGCGCGGGAGGTGGCGATCCCCAAATATTCGTAAGGGATCCCGATCGTGGACATGTCGTACAATTCCACATACCCTTTTTGCCGCGCCAATAAAGTATACGGGGGGGTCAGAAGCGTTCCGGCGATCTGGCCAGCCTGCATGGCGGCGAGGCGGGTGTTGTCGTCCCCGACTGCCAGGATGGCAACATCCTTATCCGGGACCAGCCCGATTTTTTCAAGCAGCAGGCGTGTCCCGGTATCTGCCGAGGAACCGGCCTGGTTGATTCCCAGGGCTTTGCCTTTGAGATCCGCCACCGTCTTGATGTCAGGGGTGACCATCAACAGGCCGGGGTAAACGTTGTAAAGACTTGCGATCAATACCACGTTCTGCTTCGCCACGACTGCATTGATCACTGCCGAGGAGCCCAACTGGCAGATGTCCACATCTCCGGCCAGCAGGGCGGTCACGGCCGTGGTTCCGCTACTGATGGAGGTCAACTTAACGTTCAGGCCGTATTTTTGAAACAGGCCGTTCTCGTAGGCATACCAGGTCGTGGTCTGGGTGCCGCCGGCCGTGCTATAGCACACATTCACGGTGGTGAGCGCGACCGGGGAGGAGGTCGGCAGTTCTGTGGCTGCGGGGAGTGTTTGCGTGGCCGGAGCCGGTGTGATGGGCGCGCAGGCCGAGAGCAGGATCAGGGTTGCTAAAATGGTCGCAAATGAACCGCGCAATTTCATGTTGAAATACCCTCCTAAAACAAATTTTTTTATGAACGCCAGGAGGCGAATCTTTTCTCAAGGTGTTTGAGAAGGTCGGTCAAAACGTAGCCAAATCCTGCCAGAAGGATCAAGCCGACGAACATCTTGTCGGTTTGAAAGGACGAGCTGGCCAGGGTCATCATGTGGCCGACGCCGGCGGTGGATGCCAGCATTTCGCCGACCACCACGCCGACCAGCCCGCGTCCCAGCGCCAGCCGCATACCGGCCACCAGAAAAGGCAGGCAGGTGGGGAGTGCCAGTGTTTTGAAGACCTGCCTGTCGGTCGCGCCGAATGAGCGTGCGCATTTCAACAAGGTTTCGTCCACCGTTTTGACCCCCGCCATCACATTGATCACCAATGGAAAAAAGGCGCCCAGGAATACCGCCGCGACCTTTGACTGTGTCCCGATACCCAGCCAGAGGATGATCAGCGGGATGAGCGCCACGCGCGGCATGGCGTTGAACAAGGTTACAAACGGCTCGAACATGGCATTCAGCCGCCGGTACCAGCCCAACAGGAGGCCGAGCGGGATGCTGAACAGGATTGCCAGACCCATTCCGATGGCAAATTCTTCGAGGCTGACAAAGATATCATTCCAGAAACCGTGGGCAAAGAGCCAGCCGGCCGCTGCGACAATCCGTGACGGAGAGCTGGTAAAAAAGGGGTTGGCCAATCCGATTGCGGGCAAAAGCTCCCAGAGGAAAAGGAAGACCAGGACGGCCGCCAGGGCCAGGAGTGTGTTTTCGTAGCGGTGGTAAAAGTTCGCGATGGCACGCGGAGAAAAAAAGTGCTGACTGGGCAGGTTCATAACAGCCTCTCACTTCCCGGCTCACCGAGTTTTTTGAATTCTTCTTCGATCAGGTCCCAGAGCTGATCCTGGATGCGGTGAAATTCCGGACTTTTCTTGAGTTCCAGACTGCGCGGGCGCGGCAGGTTGATCGGGAGAACCGTCTTGACGGTCCCCGGGCGGGCGGTTAAGGCAATCACCTCGTCGGCCAGGAAAACGGCCTCGTCGATCAGATGGGTGACATACACGGTCGTCTTATTGGTCTGCAGCCAGATGCGTTGTATCTCGACCTGCATCAGCTCGCGCATTTGAGCATCCAGGCCGGCAAGAGGCTCATCCATCAGCAGGATTTCCGGGGAGGTCGCCAGGGCCCGGGCCAGATTCACGCGCTGTTGCATACCGCCGGAAAGCTCGCGCGGGTAACTCTCTTCAAATCCATCCAGACCGACCAGCTGGATCAAGTCCCGTGCGATATCCAGCCTGCGTTGCTCGGGATATTTCTGAAGTTCCAGACCATAGGTGACATTCCGCAGGATCGTTCGCCAGGGCATCAAGGCGGCAGATTGAAAGACCATGGCGCGATTACGACCCGGCCCCTTGATTGGCTGGCCGTCCAGGAACACCTCCCCCCGAGTCGGATGTTGCAAGCCGGCGATGACGTTGAGCAGTGTGGTTTTCCCGCAGCCGCTGGGGCCGACTACCGATACAAATTTCCCTGAACCGACCACAAAATTAACGTCCTGGAGCGCCGACAGCCATTGTTGAGAGCGGCTCATCCTATATTCGACGAAAACGCTATTTGCCTCAAGCCTCACGTCATGTTCTCCGCAGAAACGTCCGCCCTCGGCCTGGAAGCCGGGTGGATTTCGTTCGGATTATAGCCTACCCGGAAGGCCCCTGACAAACGGATTCTCGGAGTCCTCCCGATGTGCCCTTACCAGGGCATTTTTCAGGTTGTGTTTCCGATTCGATTTTTATATTGACCTTGCCCCTGTTTGCTCTTACAATCATTCGCATGGGATTCTTCTGCCGATATTCTGCAGGCTTCTTCCGCCCTGATCACGATCCGCCGATTGCCACGGCCGACCGAGTCATCCCATCCTTTTACCGTTACTCACCTTTACTTCTGGAGAAAATAACACCATGAACCTGCCTTTTCCTTCCAAGCGTGCCCCTGCTTTCGCCGACGTTCCGGACGAGAAATGGAACGACTGGCGCTGGCAGTTAAGCCACCGGCTGAACACCGCAGAGGAGATCGAGAAAATATTCCCGCTGACCGAGAGCGAACGCACCGCGCTGACGACCCCCAACCTCTTTCGGGTGGACATCACCCCCTATTTCATCTCGCTGATCGACCCCGCTGACCCGCAGGACCCGATCCGCAAGCAGATCGTCCCGACCGCGGCTGAGATGGTCCCGTTCACGGCCATGATGGAAGATTCTCTGGCCGAGGACCGCCACTCGCCGGTGCCGGGCTTGGTCCACCGCTACCCGGACCGGGTGCTGATGCTGGTCACGACCCAGTGTGCTTCTTACTGCCGCTACTGTACGCGCTCGCGCATCGTGGGCGACCCGTCCGCCCAGTTCTCCCGCCAGGAATTCGACCAGCAGATCGACTACCTGAAACGCACTCCTCAGGTGCGGGACGTGCTGCTCTCCGGCGGCGATCCCCTGGTGCTGGCCCCCAAGATCCTCGAGGAGATCCTCTCCCGGCTGCGTGAGATCCCGCATATCGAGATCGTCCGCATCGGGTCGCGCGTTCCGGTCTTTCTGCCCATGCGCATCACCGATGAACTGTGTGACATGCTGCAAAAATACCATCCGTTCTGGCTGAACATCCATGTCAACCACTCGAACGAGATCACCCGGGAGCTGGCGGAAGCCTGCGATAAGCTCACGCGGGCCGGCATCCCGCTCGGCAACCAGTCGGTGCTGCTGGCAGGGGTCAACGACAATGTTCATATTCAGCGCAAACTGGTCCAGGACCTGGTGCGTATTCGCGTCCGACCCTACTACCTCTACCAGTGCGACCTGGTGGCGGGTGCCGGCCACTTCCGCACGGCGGTCGCCAAGGGCATTGAGATCATGGAGGGCCTGCGCGGCCACACTTCCGGCTTTGCGGTCCCCAATTATATGATTGATGCGCCTGGAGGCGGTGGGAAGATCCCGGTCATGCCGAATTACCTGCTCAGCATGTCGGACCACAAGATCATCCTGCGCAACTTCGAAGGCTATATCACCACCTACGAGGAGCCGACCGACTACACCCCTGCCATGGCTGCCAAGTACAAAGGCCCCAAGCGTCCTGAACCCGGCCAGGAGGGCCTGACCGCCATGCTGGATGGTGAGAAGCTGTTCCTCAAACCCGAAGGCTTTGACGAGATCCACGACCGCCATGGCACCCAGCACCGTCTTAAGGATGAGAACAAATGGAAACCTCTGGGTATTGGTCCTGGCGAGGATAAGTAAATGAAAATCAAAGGGCACGAAGTCCATTTCCGTGCCCTTTCATGATTTCACGATAGGAGATTTTCAATGCATTACCGCCGTTTGGGCTGCTCCGGCCTGAAGGTCAGTGAAATTTCGCTCGGATCCTGGGTCACCTTTGGCACGCAGGTCGACCAGAAACTTGCCAGCGAGTTGATCCACGCCGCGTACGAGGCGGGGATCAATTATTTTGACAACGCCGATGTCTACGAGAACGGTCAGGCAGAGATCCTGATGGGTGAGGCGATCAGGGATTTGCCGCGCGAAGGGCTGGTACTTTCCAGCAAGGTCTTCTGGCCGACCATGCCCGGCCCGAACGGTCGCGGCCTGTCGCGCAAACACATCCTGGAGTCCGCCCATGCCTCTCTCAAGCGCTTCGGCACCGACTACCTGGATCTATACTTCTGCCACCGCTACGACCCGGACACACCGGCGGATGAAGTGGCGCGTGCCATGGACGACCTGGTCCATCAGGGCAAGGTGCTTTATTGGGGCACCTCGGAATGGCGCGCCTGGCAGATCTCCTCGGTGTTCAACGCGGCCGAGCGTCACCACCTGGTTCCTCCGGCGATCGAGCAGCCGCAGTACAACATGCTCCATCGCGACCGGGTCGAGACGGAGCTGGCACCCCTGTGCAAAGACCTGGGCATTGGCCTGGTGTCTTTCTCGCCGCTCTATTACGGCATCCTGAGTGGCAAATATAACGATGGCATCCCGCAAGGGACGCGGGCGGCCCTGGCGGATTACGGCTGGGTCCGCGACCGCATCACGCCTGAAAGGATCGCCACGGTCCGCAAGCTTGGCGAGGCCGCCCGGGATCTCTCCTTGACCACTGCCCAGCTGGCGATCGCCTGGATCCTGCGCCGTAAGGAGATCAGCAGCGTCATCACCGGTGCGACGAAGGTGCAGCAGCTGCAGGAGAACCTGGCCGCGGCCGATGCTGTGGAGAGATTGACCGACGACGTGCTCGAGCGGATCGAGCAGATCCTGGGGAACCACCCCGAAGAATAACCTGAAGCGGGGAAGAGCCTGCCTCCCCACGGCTATAGAAAGAGGCGCCCGCTTGTGGGGCGTCTCTTTCGAATCCGAGAAGCAAGATTACGAGGCAGGAGGCAGCGGTTCGCCGGGAGGGGTCGAGGCGGGTGCGGCCGGCTTCTTATTCCGCAGGGTCAGTATGCCCACGATAACCGGGATGGCGATCAGAATAATGGACAAGCACAGCAGGGGGGCCCCAGCCCAGCCTGGCACATTGGCGTAATAGGAGCTGCCGATGTTCCCGTTATAGGGAACTACACCGAAAAGGGTGATAAACCCACCCAAGCAGATGGCCAGACCTGGACATCCGCACAGGAGGATTGCCACGATGGTGCCGATAATTGCGCCGGTCTTGCTCTCCTTCTTTTCGGGTGCGGGCTTTTCAGGCGGATTCGCGATCATGGTTTCCATAACAATTTTCTCCTCTCTTTGTATTTGCAGTATATAGGTTCTATTTTGAAATTGCAAGTATTCACTGGCGTAGTACCGCGCCCAGTTCCTGCTCGAGCTTGCGCAGGATGCGGGTGCGGATCCCTGCCACGTCCTTGTCGCTCAAGGTCTTGTCGGGCGCCTGGTAGGTCAGGCTGTAGGCCAGGCTTTTCTTGCCTGGGCCGATCTTCTCCCCCCGGTAGACGTCGAACAGGCGCACCTCGGAGAGCACTTTGCCACCGGTCTGGCGGATGAGTTCGGCCACACGTCCAGCAGGCAGGCTTTCATCGACCACCACAGCCAGGTCCTCCAGGACAGGCGGAAATTCAGGCGGCGGAGTGCTCTCGAAACGGGGCGGGACGTGCTCCAGCAGAAGGCCCAGGTCCAGATCCGCGGCCAGGACCGGGATCCCGGCGTAGGCTGCTGGCCAGTCGTAGTTCCGGTGGACCAGGGGATGGAGTTCCCCGCAGATCCCGATCTGCTTTTCACCGGCGAGAAGGCGCGCACATTTTCCCGGGTGGAAGCTGGGGTGCTCGCCTGGTTCGAAGTGGATCTCAGGGATGTGCAGCCCGGAGAGCAGTTCGGTCAGCACTCCCTTCAGGTCATAGAAGTCGAACGGGGTTGTGTCGGTTGGCTGCCAGGACGGCAGGCTGTGCCCGCCGGCCATGAGGATAGCCAGATGCTGGGGCTCTTCGGGCAGGCCCCCGTCCCGATCCGCAAGGAAGACCGGACCGATCTCAAACAGCGCCAAACGCTCCCGCTGGCGGGCATTCCTTTCAGCGATATCCAGCAGGCTGGTCAGCAGGTGCTGGCGCAGGACCACCTTATCGCTGGCGATGGGATTGACCAGCTGAACATACGATCGTTCTTCCTGCCTGCCGGGGATGAACAGGCGGGCTTCGCGCTCCGGACTGGTGAAACGATAGCTGATCACCTCCTGCAAGCCCAGGTGGACCAGCAGATCGCGCACCTGCTCCTCTTTCTCGAGCAGTGGATTGCCGACCTGGGGTGGTAGTTCGTCGCTGATGCGGGCCTCGGGGATCCGGTCGTAGCCATACACCCGGGCGATCTCCTCGATCAGATCAGCCTTGCCCGTGATCCCCGTGCTGATATCCAGACGGTGATCCGGGCAGGTGGCCTGCACCCTCTTGCCGTGCACCTCCACGGTGAAATCCAGGCGGCGCAGCAGGCCCGCCATCTCCCGGGCCGTCAGTTCGATCCCCAGCCAGCGCTTTACGTCCGCCTCGCTCACCTCGACCTTGGGATCCTCGGGCGGGAGCGGATAGACGTCCACTAGTCCGGCAGCCACGCGGCCTCCTGCCCAGCGGCGCATCAATTCCAGGGCGCGGCGCACGCCGCGTTCGGCCATGGCCGGGTGGACACCGCGCGAGAAGCGGTAGGAGGCTTCGGAGGACAGGTCCTGGGAACGGACCGTCTTGCGGATGTTGATGAAGTTCCAGGCCGCGCCTTCCAACAGGACGCTCGAGGTGCTTTTGCCGCGCGTGGTGCTCTTGCCTTTGGGCCTCTCGCCCGGCTTCATTTCGATGCCCATGGCATCCAGGACTTCCTGCGAGGCGTCATAGACTTCGGATTCGGCCCCGCCCATCACCCCGGCGATGGACAGAGCTCCGGTGTTGTCGCAGACCAGTACGGTGTCCTCGTCGAGCTTGCGCTTTACCCCGTCCAACGTCGTCAGGGTTTCGCCGGCTTGGGCAGGTCGGGTAATCAGCTTGATTGTCTTCCCTTGGGCACGTTCGGCCAGCACGTCATAGTCGAAGGCGTGCAGGGGTTGGCCGATTTCCAGCATGACATAATTG
Organism: Anaerolineales bacterium; assembly: GCA_050013095.1. Lineage (GTDB taxonomy): Bacteria > Chloroflexota > Anaerolineae > Anaerolineales > Villigracilaceae > UBA877. The sequence continues at coordinate 37,642 of JBEKFY010000033.1, forward strand.
GTGGCATCGACGATGTTATTGATCGGACGCATCCCGGCCAGTTTAAGGCGGCGCTGGACCTGATAAGGACTGGGTCGGATCTCGACCTTCCGCACGAGCCCAAGCACAAAGCGCGGGTTCAGTTCAGGGCGGGTGATCTCGATCTTGGCTTTGAGCTGCGGACCCTCGGTAAGCACGGTGTCATCCGGCGGGTGCAGGGCCTTGCCGGTCAGGGCAGCGATCTCGCGTGCCAGGCCAAGCACACTGGCGCAGCGGGCGAAGCTGGGCAGGATGCTGATGTTCAGCACGGCATCGCCCATATAATCGGCCAGTGGCATACCGACCGGCGCATCGTCGTCCAGCAAGATGATCCCGGCGTGGTCCTCGGAGATGCCCAGTTCCTTCTCGGAGCAGGCCATGGAGTAGGACTCCACACCGCGGATCGTGGCCCGCTTGAGCGTTACCAACACCTGCCCGGATTGGTGGCCGTCGTAGAGGCGGGCGCCTTCCCGTGCGTAGGCCACCTTCAATGGTTTGGGCAGCGGGCCCTTGCCCTTGAACTCGAACAGGTTCGGCGCGCCGGTCAGGACGGTCTGTTCCCGGGTTCCGTCGTCCAGCTTGCACAGCACCAGCCGGTCGGCGTTGGGATGCGGCATGACCTCTTTGATGGAAGCGACAACGATCTTCTCGCGATCCCACTCGATGCCGGTAATGGCCATCTCCTGAGGGCCCTCGGGGGGTAGGGGAAGGCCGACGTAGTGGATCTGCTCCACCTCCAGCCCGGCCATGGTCAGGACGTGGGCCAGTTCAGGGAGGGGCAGATCGATGTCGACGAATTCTTTGATCCAGGAAATCGGGTATAGCATGGTCAGCTCCTAGAACTGCTCGAGGAAACGGAGATCGTCCTGCCAGAACAGGCGGATATCCTCAATATGATATTTCAACATGGCAATGCGCTGCGGGCCGAGCCCAAAGGCGAAACCGGTGTAGCGCTCGGGGTCATAGCCGCCGTTTGCGAGCACGACCGGGTGAACCATGCCGCAGCCCCCGATCTCCAGCCAGCCGCCGCCGCACACGCTGCAGCCCTGACCGTTGCACAGGAAGCACTCGATGTCAAATTCGGCGGATGGTTCGGTGAAGGGGAAGAAGGAGGCGCGAAAGCGGGTGCGCACGTTCTGACCGAACAAGTGCCGGGCCAGGTCAGCCAGGGTCCCTTTCAGGTTGCTGAAGGTGATGCCCGGTCCGACCGCCAGTCCCTCGATCTGGTCGAACTGGGTCTCATGGCGTGCGTCGGTCTGCTCGTACCGGTAGCACATGCCGGGCAGGATGATCCGCACCGGAGGTGGATTGTCCGGGTTCCTGGCAGCATATTCTCGCATGGCATGGATCTGCCCGGGTGATGTATGTGTGCGCAGCAGGAGCGGGTTGTCCCCGCCCTTGCCTCGGCTCTCCACGAAGTAAGTGTCCTGCATATCGCGTGCCGGATGGCCGATCGGGAAGTTGAGCAGTTGGAAGTTGTACTCGTCGCTTTCGACCTCGCGCGAACGATAGACCTGGAAGCCCATCTCGCCGAAGACTCGGTACAGCTCGCGCAGCATTTGCGTATCCGGGTGCAGGCGGCCGAGCGGAAGCCTGCGCCCCGGCAGCGTCACGTCCAGCCGCTCTTCAGTGAGCGACCGCTCCAGCCCAGCCTGCTCAAGGGTGCGTTGCCTCTTTTCGAGTGCGCCTTCCAGTGCTTTTTTTACCTCGTTGGCACGCTGACCGATCTGCGGGCGCTCTTCTGGCGAGAGCTTACCCAGTCCGCTGAAGACCAGCATCAGTGCTGAACTGCGTCCCAGATGGGCCACGCGCCAGGCTTCCAGGGCGGCTTCATCCTGGGCAGAGTCCAGGGCCTGCAGGGCGACGCGCTGGATCTCACTCAGCTGCTCGAGCATGGATCACCTCCAGATAAAGAAACTCCCGTCCGACGAAGGGACGGGAGCAGTTCCCGTGGTACCACCCAACTTGACCATATGGTCCACTTCACCCCGGTTAACGGTGGGATCCGGCCCGGACTACTGGCCCCATGGAGGGGGGTTCCCCCGGGCGGCTCGGGAGGGAACTTCGGTCAGGTTTGGTGCGAGCCGGGTTCTCAGTTTGTGTCCCGGCCTCCCTGTCGGCCTCAGCCGACCTACTTTCCTCCGTCATGGCAATTGAACGGCCAGATTGATGGGCTTATTATCCCCAGAATCCAAACCCTGTCAAGGGGGCTGGAGGGGATGCCTCTGTCAGGGCTGATTGCCAGCAGGGAAAATAGACTCGAGAGGACTGTGAATTACACTTCGGCGGCGGGGGGCATCCCCCCGGTGATTCGAGGCGCAGGAGGCGGCTGCCCCAAGGGGAGTGCGATCCGGAAGCGGCGCTGGGCGTGGGTGGAGAAGTGTGCCACCCGCGGAGTGCCCCGGATAGGTGCCCTATGGGGTTGAGCGGGTTGGTGACTCGGTTGGCTGACCAGGCACCCCGGACCAGGGCAGGTAGGAGGCGAGCTTCGCCAGATCGTCCCCTGCCAGCACCGGCCGCCGTTTCAGGTAGTAGAGGTTGTTCTTCCCCTGCCACAAGCCACCGCCTAACCCGACGGCGGCTGTATATCCGTAAGCCCGCACGCGGCTGATGATGTAGCTGTCCTGGTCCCCGAAGGGGTAAGAGAAGGTGTTCACCGGGGCCCCGACTGCCTTCTCGAGGATCAGCCTGGACTGGGCAAGTTCGATCTGTAAGCGATTGTGTTTTTGGCGCAGGTCGAGATGGCTCAGGCCGTGGTCCCCTAATTCCCAACTCGCCGCCACCAGGGCTTTCAGCTGGTCGACGTTGATATAACCCGCCGCCTGCATGCTGCCGACGATGACGTACATGACCCCGGTGAAGCCATATTTTTGCATGATCGGGAATCCGTTGGTGTACACATCCAGATTGTCATCATCAAAGGTGATCACGATCGGGTGGGCGGGCAGCGCAGCGGAGTGCAGGATCGCCTCGGCCAGCTGAGAGATGGAGATCGTGTGGTATCCCCAGGCCTGCAGGGCCTGCATCTGGAGCTCAAAATCTGCAGGAGGAATGTAGTAGGGCGCAGCTTGCTCCGTGGACCTAGGCGGGGCGCTTGCCACGTGGTGGTAGAGCAGGATCGGGCATTCGATCGAACCGGAGCCCTGGACCACCCAGGTCGGGGTGGGGGTCCGAGAGGTGCCAAGCGTGCGGGCTGGAGGCAGGAGGGAAGCCGCCGGGCTGGTGAGGGTGGGCGGCGGGGAGGATGCGGTTGCGATGTCCACGACGGTTTCAGTGGGCGCGCCTTGGACCGGGCCCATCCCGCATCCGGTCAGGCACAAGGATGCTGATAAGAGCATGACCGCACCAAGGTGTGGCAGGGATATGAGGTTTACCCGGGGGATGATCACGGGTGATTTAATTGCCAGATGATCCGCAGCCCATCCAGGGTCAGCCAGGGAGCGAGGATCTGAATGACCGGGGTCTCCTTTGCCACGATCTCGGCCAGCCCGCCGGTGGCAATGACCTTCATCTCCGGACCGAGCTCCTGGCGGAAGCGCGCGACCATCCCTTCGGTCATGGCAACATAGCCAAAGATAAGCCCTGATTGCATGGCGTGGGGGGTGTTGCGCCCGATGGCAGAGGGTGGGCGCTGCAGGTCAATGCGCTGCAGCTTGGCTGCGTGCGTGAAGAGGGCTTCGGCCGCCAGATTGATCCCCGCAGCGATGGCCCCGCCCAGATACTCGCCGTCCTTGGTGATGGCGTTGAAGGTTGTGGCCGTGCCGAAGTCAACGACGCAGGCCGGTCCCCCATATAGATGAATGACAGCCACTGCATCCGCCACCCGATCCGCGCCGACGGCACGCGGGTCGTCGTAGCGGATGCGGATGCCGGTCTTGACGCCGGTATCCACCACCAGGGCTTCCTGTTTGAGGTATTCACGGCAGGCCTGGGTAATTCGCCCGGTCAGGGACGGGACGACCGATGCCAGGCAGGTCCCACTCAGGTCGGAGGGCGTCCCCCCGGCGTGTTCGAGCAGGCCCAGGAATTGCAGGCCGTATTCGTCCGGCATGCGAGCGTGGTCGGTTGCCAGACGCCAATGATGGCGGAGCTGGTCGCCCTCATATAGGCCTATCGTCAGATTGGTGTTGCCGAGATCGATCGTGAGTAGCATACTCCTATTTTACCGCCTCTACTCTGATAAAAGTTACGTGATTCTCATTGAGCGAAGTTCACCGACGGAACTTTTAAGTTCATAGGTTTATTTACGTTGGGATGGCTGGAGAAAGTCAGCCTTCCGACTCGTTCAGGCTTTTCTCGTGGTTTCTTTCATCACGCATTCCTGATGCAAATCGATCGCCCTGGTGAAATTCGCCCAGGGAAGCGATGATGGCCAAAGAAACAACCCAAACTCAAGGATTTCCGGGAGGTTTTCCTTGAGGTCACCAACAGAGAAGTGCGCGTTGCTGGATCGGCTTGTTGTTTCCTGGTTTTTGACTTATAGTATGGTTTAAATGTTTGATGCAGTTGGGCTATTTTTTGCAACCCCTTCAAAGCACCTGCTAGGCATAAAATCCAAATGGCTCGTTCGCTTTGACAACAGACCTGACCGACCAGCGGGAGACTGCCGCCTCCTTTGGGCGTGAGAAGTAGTCGGACCAAAAGGAAAGTGTCTTGATTGCCAATTCGTCCCAAAACAAACGCGATTTATGGCTGCTGACAGGGATTATCCTGATCGGACTTGCACTACGTGGCGTAATGTTCGCGGTGGCGGTCTCCCATCCTGAGCGGACCTTCCAACCGGATTCACAGAGTTATCTGGACCCGGCTCTGAAACTGCTTTCCAATGGGGCATATCCTCCCGATAGCGCCTACCGCACCCCCCTGTATCCATTCCTCATCGCCCTGGTCTATGCCCTTGGAGGCCAGAACTCCTTACTCGTTATTTTGGTTCAGGTGCTTCTCGGCGCACTGGTCGTTTTCCTGACATATTGTTTGGGTGTTCGGATACTGCCGAAACCAGCTGCGCTCATCGGTGCCCTGCTGATCTCCATTGATTTAGGATCGATCACCAATGTCTTCTATATCTTGACGGAGACTTCATTCACGTTTTTGTTAATCGCCGCCATTCTGGCCTGGGTAGAGGCCATTCAGCAGGATAAGACCACCTGGCTGATCATCAGCTCCGCCCTCATGGGCTTGTCTGCCTTATGCCGGCCGATTGCGCTTTACTTCCCGATACTTTTGGCAGCTGGCCTTCTTTTTATTAAACGCCGAACCTGGCTTGGTCTTCTGCGCCAGCTGGCGATCTATATCGGGGTTTTTCTGGTTGTTCTCCTCCCCTGGGTGGTACGCAATGAACTGTTGATCGGCATCCCGACCGTGACGACCATATCCAACTACAACCTTCTGTTCTACAATGCGGCTTCCCTGGATGCCAATCTTCGCCACATCAGCGAAATCGATGACCGGGCCATTCTGCAAACGCGCCTCATGCAGGTTTTATCCGAACGAGGCTGGGCGGATACGACCGCCAACCGCGACCGGGCCGAGGAAAGCCTGGCCCTTCAGATCATCGGGCGCCATCCGGGTCGTTATGCCTATCTCCACCTCAAAAGCGATTTGAACAGCCTGCTGCCGAACGTGACCGAATTGACCGAGATCATCGGGCTGACGGTGGGTGGCAAAGGCACTCTCAGCGTCCTGAACCAGCAAGGATTAGGCGCTGCGATCCGTAATTATTTTGGGGGGAATACCTGGCTGATTGGGGTATTCTCACCCTTGATTGTACTGCTGGGGTTGACCTATCTTGCGGATCTGATCGGCGGAGTTGAGCTGACCCGGCAACGCGCCTGGTTCCCGCTGGCCGTATTGATTTTCCCCATCGCCTATTTCCTGCTGATCCCAGGGGCCGCCTCGGTGCCGCGCTTTCGTGTGCCTGTGGGCCCTTATTTATCTTTGCTGGCCGGTATGGGCGTTTATGGAATCTATCAATGGGTACTTGCCCGGGGGTTGAAGAAACAGAGCCGCGTTTCCTAGATGGTAGACATCCAACACGGAATATCCGCACTGCTTTTTCCATGGGGAAAAGCCTCTTTAGATTTCGGTTGCGGAAAACTCGCGGTTCGGCCGGGGTGATGAAATTCATTGCCAGGGCGGGTGGGGTATCACTTGATCGCCTCAATCAATTCTGCGATCATGTTATAGCGGTTGAACTGGGGCATGAGGTAGACCCCCTGAGCCCAGCTCTTGGTCTGTTCGACCAGCTCGGTGGCCAGTTCGACCCCCAGTTTTGCGCTGTCCTCCACGGCCTGTTCCAAACGCTGCAGTGTTTTTTCCGGTATCGAGATCCCGGGCACCTCATGCTGCAGAAAGAGCGCATGCCGGGCACTGACCAGCGGCAGGATACCAACCAGCACCGGCTTTTCCAGGGGCCCATATTTTTTTGCGTACCGCTCCAAAAAGGCCGGCCCTTCCTCGGAACGGTAGATCGGCTGGGTCAGAAAAAAATCTGCTCCGGCGAGCACCTTGCGGTGGGCGTTGCGGACCTCCTGGTCCGGGTCGGGCGGGATCAGGTTCAGCGCCGCACCGACGAAAAAGCTGGTCGGCTGGCCGATGGATGCCCCCGAGTGGTCCAACCCGGAGTTGAAGCCCTGCTTGATCAGCTTGATCAGTCCGGAGGGGACCAGGTCGTAATTGTCCATTGCCTCGGGATAGTCGCCGATGGCAGTGGGGTCACCCATGACGACGAAGACGTTGCGGATCCCCAGGGCATGAGCAGCCAGCAGGTCGCCCTGGACGCGCAGCAGGTTCCGCCCGCGCGTCGGGAAATGCAGTGTCGTTTCCACCCCGACCTGCCGCTGCAACAGGTCACATACGGCCCAGGCGGACATGCGCATGCGGGCCATCGGGCTGTCAGCCACGTTGATAATATCCGCGCCCGATTCCGTGAGCAGGGAAGCACTGGCGATGAGCTTGTGGGTCGAGAGGCCGCGCGGCGGGTCCATTTCGACCGAGAGCACAAATTTTCCCTCCCCCAGCTTCTGGGCCAGCTTGGAAGGCGGTTCCGGAGCCTCCTTTTCGTCTAAGTCTACGGAGGTGGTGAACTCGAAGACCTGTGTTCCGCAGCCCTCCGGGTTCTTGATCAGGGCCGTGTGCATGGCAGCGATATGCTGGGGGGTTGTCCCGCAGCAACCGCCGACGATCCGGGCGCCTGCCTCGCAGAAGGCCAGGGCATAATCGCTGAAATATTCGGGTTCGGCCGAGTACATGATCCGCCCGCCGACCTCTTCCGGCCAGCCGGCGTTGGGCTTGACCCACAATCTGGCCCCTGGCGCGGCTTGATGCATCTGCTTGAGCAGACGCAGGAGCTGGGCCGGCCCGCCCGAGCAGTTGACCCCGATCACCTCGGCACCGGCCTCGACCAGCTTCCGGGCAACAACCCCGGGTGAATCACCCAGGATAGTGCGATCGTCGCGGGTGAAAGTCATGGAGGCCACCACCGCCAGTTGAGACGCCTGATGGACGGTCTGGACGGCCAGCAGGATCTCCTCCAGATCGCTCATCGTTTCCAGGACGATGAAGTCGGCGCCGGCCTCGGCCAGAGCGGCTACCTGCTCGGCGTAGACGGAGCGCGCTTCGTCCGGCTGAATGCGGCCGTATGGGGCGAGATGGACCCCTAGCGGTCCGAGATCGCCTCCGATCAGGGGATGGCCCGGGCCCGCCTCAGCCGCCTGGCGGGCCAGGTCCACCCCGGCCCGGTTGATCTGGACGATCTTCTTCTCCAGTCCGTGCTTGGCAAGCTTGAAGCGGTTGGCGCCGAAGGTGTTGGTCAGGATGAGCTGCGCCCCGGCCTCCAGGTATTCCTGGTGGATTTGGCGGACCATATCCGGGTTGCTCAGGTTCAACTCGTCAAAGCACCTGTCCGCGGGGATGCCGCGGGCATGCAGCATCGTCCCCATGGCGCCGTCAGCAAGGAGCGGAAGGCTGGAGGTCTCGAGCAGGGATAGAAATCTGGAATCGGTCATGGCAATCGGCCTTTACAGGGTGGAGGTGAAAAGATCATTTTATCCGGGGTTCCACGCGGCCCTCGCCGGCGGCGTAGTACTCTGTCCGAGAGGGGTGGACGATGATGGCCGCCGTGGACTGTTCCGGCGGCTGCGTGGTCTTGAAAATGACTAAGGGCAGTCCATGACGGATAGAGGGGGGGTCTTGATGACGGTGAGAATGGCTCCTTCCCGGGAGATGGTCTTTACCGGGCTGAGTGATTGGCAAATGGTTGTATCCCATTTTTTTTGGGTGGTGAGCACGATGAAATCGTAATGGACATCTGGTTTAAAACCGGAAAACGAAACCAAATTCAGATCCGAGCGGGCATAATCTTGGAAGATGGGAAGAGGGTCGGAGACGAGGACGGTAGCGTCGACCGGCGCGACGCGGTCGATGTATCGGGCTGCCTCGGGGTACGAAGTGGCCCAGTAATCCAGTTCGAAGTTACGAAATGCCCCCTTCATGCCCCCCACAAAACTGTTGTAGTAAATATACTGGTAGGGATGAAGCTGAACGTCGGCATAGATCCCCGGGAAAATCAACGCGCCCAATAATAAAACCCTGAAGAGCGTCCTTTTTATTTTGGAAAATAAAACCTCCAAGGCTATGCCAGCTGAAATAAAGACCGGGGGCAACAAGAACAATTCCTGCCGGAAGTTGTCATAGAGCACGCTCTTATTGACAAGGATGCCAAGCAGAGGGAGGATAAACCAAAGGAGGCTGAGAAAGAAGGGGGCCACCTGGCGCTGCTTGATGAGGAGCCATGCGGAAAGAACCCATCCGCAAAGGAACAGGACAGGCACCACTTCGGTAAGCTGAATCGCCATCAAGTAGGGCAAAAAGTATCCAGGCAGGTTAGCGGGATAAGAGAGCACTCCTTGGAAAAGGTCCTTTCCCGGCCATGGGAAGCGGGACATCAATGTCATGCTTGCGATGAAGTGATTAACCGGATCGCCCCAGAGATAAGGCCAGGTGAGGTAGGAGGTCAGCAGCGCGATGGCGGTGTACGGGATGAGGAGCAGGACTGCTTTCCTCCAGGATCTGTAAAACGCATAGACCAGCACGAGGATGCCGGCATACGGCCCGGCGACCCGGATGGAAGTCGTGAAACCCAGCACGCACCCCGCGGCGAGCACGCCAGGGTTTATGAAGAGGCGCAGGGTAGGCTTGGGTGATGGAAGTACGCCTTGGCTCACCAATTTCCTAAAATAGCGCGGGAAGATCCAGGGAAAAAGTAAAAGGCCTATGGCCAAACCGGCGAGGATATAGGTGATTTCCCAGTGCAGGAGGAGGATCTGCGCCTTGTGGACGTAATTCCCTACCGGCACCTGGGAGGCATGGAGGGCATGGCGGAAAAACCAGGAACCCAACTTGCTGGTTTTATCTGCGTTGTAGAGATAGGTAATCACAACCTTGACCACTTGATTGGTGACACCGGTGATCATGAAATAAATAGAAACCAGATAAATGGCACTCAATGCTATGCTGATTTTCTTGATTGGAGAGGGGAGATGTACCCATTCGTCCCGTAATCGCGGGCTCGATCCTTCTTCGGATTGAGATGGGAGGCCCTGGTCGAGGGAAGGGGGCAGAGCATCCACCATGTAAATGCCCACCGTGACGCTGGCAAGGAAAAATGCCAGAAAGGGGATGTCCTTGGGATTGATGAAAGCGTGCCCCCACAAGAGCGGCTGGGTCGAAAAGAGCAGGGTCGTTCCCAT
>JBEKFY010000034.1:0-44984 GCA_050013095.1 Anaerolineales bacterium
GATGCCCAGCTGGAGGCTGTGATGCAAAAGCTCAACCATCGACCTCGAAAGACACTTGGTTTTCGCACGCCATTTGAGGTATTCTTTAACCGGGCGGTTGCACTTGTTAGTTGAATCCACAAGTTGAATGAGTTCACTTTTCAGGTTTTACTAACATGCTTTAATCTTGCTTGTTATTCAAACTTTAAAAGTGAACCGTTCAAACCTGCCGGGTTGTTATGGCGCCGGATGCAGGTGCCGTTCGTGATCCATGCGCAGGCGGTGGGTAAGGCCTAGCCAGCCTTGGCGAGGGCTGCATCAATCAGGCTTTTGAAGGTGTTAAAACTCGCCGGGCCGACCAATTTCTGCCCATTGATCAGAAAGGACGGCGTCCCGTTAAACCCCAGCGCCCGAGCCTGTTGGAGGCTCTGGGCCACCTTGGCTGTGTCCTGACCCGAGTCTAGGCAGTGGTTGAATTGGGCTGCATCCAGCCCCAGTTCGACCGCATAGGCCTTCAAATCAGCGATGCTCAGTGCCGGGGCATGCTGGTACAACAGATCGTGATATTCCCAGAATTTTCCCTGGTCGAAGGCACACTGACCCGCTTCGGCTGCCTGGGGCGACTGGGCGTTGATGATGGGAAAATCCCTCCAGACAAAATACACTTGGTCGCCATACGCCTGGATCAGATGTTGGCGGACACCGGCCTGCTCCCAGCCTCGACAGGTCGGGCAGCCGAAATCCCCGTACTCGATGATGGTCACCCGGGCGTGAATGTTTCCAAGCGCCGGGTCGGCTGCCAGGCGCGTGGTAGTCAAGGGCGGGGCCGGTTGCCGCCTCAGCACGAGGATTGCCAAAGCCACCAGACCGACGAACACCAGCCCGAGCAGCACATAACGGAAAACACGGGAGGTCGATGGTTTTGGATCTTCCGGTCGATCAGATCGGGGCCTTGCCGCTGGCATTCAATTCTACCCGGGCTGGCCGCCCAAGCCTCAGTTGTTCAGCGCTCCAGCCTGCACCCATTCGGTCAAGATCTGGATCTGGCTGGGCAGCAGCTTGGGGCCACTCTTGGGCATCAGCCCTTGCGTGACCATTTGGATGAGACGGCTGCTATCCGGATTGCCGGGGACCACGACGGGGCCGTTTGCCGAGCCGGCCATCACACTGGCGTAAGTGGACAGGTTCAGGCCCCTCTGCGGGTTCGGCCCGCCATGGCAGGTGACACAGCGACTTTGGAAGATGGGTTCGACGTCTTTCGAAAAGCTGACCGAGGCGGAGGACGAGCCGCCCGATGTGACCGTCGGCGCATTCGCCGCAGGGGCTTTCGGATTCGCCGCAGCCTGGCTGGTTGTGGCGGTCGGGCTTGGGCTTGAGGTTGTCCCTGGCTGAGAGGAACAGGCGGCCAGTAAAATGCTGATACCAACGACCAGTGCTATTTGCATCATCATCCGGCGGTTGAATCGGTGTTTCATTTTAGTCACGACTACGGGAATAAACATGACTTTACCTCCTGCTAAAAACCATATAAGATGACCCCGCCCAGGAACCCCAGAACAGCTGCCAGGGCGAAGCTGACGAAATATGCCGCCACGTAGAAAGCCTTCCGGGCGCCGGTCCGGAAGAGGTCCTTGTTGCGCCAGCGGAAAATTGCCGTGAGGGTGGTGACCACCAGCAGGGTGGAGGCCAGGATTATTTTCGCCACGTGGTTGGGCGCCTGCCCGGCGTAAAAGCGGGCATTGTCCAGGATGCCGGCCGCTCCGGCTACCAGGGTGCTGACCGTCGCCAGGGATATGTTGGCGAAGGCGACCTGCTCCAGGATGCCGCTGCGCCGCCAGAGCGCCAGGATGATGAAGAACAGGGCGGAACCGGTCAGGGCGATCGGGAAATGGACGATGAGGGTATGGATGGGGTGCACGAATAACAGATCATGGATGACTCGCTGGATAAAAGCCATATCGACCTCCTCCTAGGATTTATTGCTTGCATTATAACCGGGACTTTTAAATGAGAGATTAATGAGTCCCGCTTCCTGCGAGTTTGCTCCCTATGGTTTTGGGAATGGCCGACGGACGGGTTCCGGTTGGGAGAGGGTGAACAGGATCCCCTCAGGGTCCATTTCAGATCAGGTTTTTGAGAGAGCCTGGTCCAGGTCCCACAGGATATCGTCGATGTCTTCGATGCCGATGCTCAGTCGGATGAAGTCAGGCGTGACCCCGGCGCGTGCCTGTTCCTCTTCGGTTAATTGAGAGTGCGTAGTCGTGGCGGGATGAATGGCCAGCGACTTGGCATCGCCGAGGTTGGCCAGATGGCCGAAGAGCTGCAGGTGATTGATGAACTTCGCCCCGGCGGCTTTGCCCCCCTGGACACCGAATCCCATCATGGCGCCTGCCCCCTTGGGCATGTAGCGGGCCGCGCGCGAGTGGTCGGGGTGGCTGGGTAACCCCGGATACTTTACCCAGCTGACCTTCTTGTGCGCCTGCAGGAATTCAGCCGCTGCCTGAGCGTTCTGGACGTGACGTTCCATGCGAAGGCTGAGCGTCTCCAATCCCTGCAGGAATAGCCAGGAGTTAAAGGGCGACTGGCAGGCGCCCACATCGCGCAGGATTTGTGAACGTGCTTTGGTGATGAAGGCCAATGGCCCAAGTTTCGCATAGGTAATATTGTGGTTGGCTGGATCGGGGCTGGTGAAATCGGGGAAGCGTCCACTCGCAGCCCAATCGAAATTGCCACCGTCGACCAGCGCGCCGCCGATCGAGGTGCCATGCCCGCCGATGAACTTGGTCGTGGAATGGGTGACGAGGTTGGCGCCCCATTGGAAGGGCTGGCACAAATAGGGCGTAGCGAAGGTGTTGTCGATCATCATGGGCAGGCGGAACTCCCGTGCGATCGCAGCCACTTCTTCGAACGGGAAAACATTGACATTCGGGTTGCCGAGGCTCTCCCCATAGAGCAGTTTGGTGCTGGGCCGGATGGCATTCCGGAAGTTCTGGGGGTCGCCGGGATCGACCAGCGTCACCTCGATGCCCATGCGCGGGAACGTGTGCAGGAACTGGCCGGCTGTGCCGCCGTACAGGGTGGCGGAGGAGACGATGTGGTCGCCTGCCCGGCAAATGGCCAGGATCCCGGTGGCCTGGGCTGCATGGCCGGAAGCGGTGGCGATGGCCCCTGAACCGCCTTCCAGATCCGCCAGGCGGACCTCGAACAGTTCATTGGTCGGATTGCTGATGCGGGTGTAGATGTGACCTTTCTCTTCCTGGGCGAAGAGGCGTGCGGCGTGATCGGTGTCATGAAAGGCATAAGCCGCGGTCTGGTAAATGGGAGGGACCTGTGCGCCGGTGGCGGGATCGGGTTCCTGGCCAGAGTGGAGTTGTCGGGTTGTGAACCCAAATCGATGTTTTTTTATCATTTCGGTTCCTCCTTCATGAAAAGTCAGAGTAAGGAGCCTCGTCGGTGCCAGCCGATTAGAACCGCGCCGAAGGGCCAGCGGAGGTCAGGGTTTTGGGACCTTGAACAGGCCCGCAGGGTTTGTGCCGGTCAGACCGGCGCGCCGGCCGCGCTCATCGAGCGGGGCCAGCTTGGAGGCTGTTTCCTCTGTGAGCAGCGCAATCGTGCGGTAGCAGTCGAGGCCATCCGCCAGCTCCTCCAGACCTGCATCGCTGCCCATCCAGTTCAGCCGGTCGAAGACTTTCAGGTTGACCGGTCCACGGTAGCCGCGCAGGGTCTTTTCCCCGGCCGTGTTGAAGAAGTCCTCAAAATAGGACAGCGTCAATTCGTGCAGGGTGCGATGGACCGGTTCTCGGAAGCGCAAGCCGGGAAAATTCGACTGTGCCACGGCCCCCCACAGTTGCCCCTGCTGATAGAGAGCCAGCAGGTGGTCGTCATCGCGGTCATTCGGGATGAGCTCCAGGATCTTCGGCGGGTAGCCCAGGTGCCTCAACGCCATGGCGGCAAAGAGCGCCCCGTCGAAGCAGTGGGCCTTTCGTTCGCGCAGTACGCGCAGGGGACAGCGGTAGAAATGGTCCTCGCTGTAAGGGATGCTGTTCAAAAAGGCCTGGATCCTGGCGGGGCTATCCAGACCAGCCATTTGGCGTTTTTCCGCAGGGTTTAATAGGTTAACAAATTGGCCCGCGGGCGGATCGGGATCAGGCGTCCTTGTGTTGATAGGTCTCATAACCTTGGGAGGAGAATCCCCTGTTGGTTCTGGTATTTGCCCTTTTTATCCGCATAGGAGATTTCGCACTCCTCGTCAGCCTCAAAGAAGAGCACCTGGGCGATCCCTTCATTGGCATAGATGCGCGCGGGGAGGGGGGTGGTGTTGGATATTTCCAGGGTGACGTATCCTTCCCATTGGGGCTCAAAGGGGGTCACGTTGACAATGATGCCACAGCGTGCATAGGTGGATTTACCCAGACAGACCGTCAGGACACTGCGCGGGATGCGGAAGTATTCGATCGAGCGAGCCAGGGCGAATGAGTTCGGTGGAATCACACAGATATCCCCCTTGAAATCCACCATGGACTTCGGATCGAACTGCTTGGGGTCCACGACTGCGGAGAAGACATTGGTGAAGATCTTGAATTCTTCCGCCACACGCAGGTCATAGCCGTACGAGGAGACACCGTATGAAATGACGTGATCGCGTACCTGCATGTCAGCGAATGGCACGATCATCTTCTGCTCCAGCGCCATCTTCCGGATCCAGTGGTCAGGTTTAAGTCCCATGTGCAAATCTCCTCTTCATGGATTGTCAAACCAGGAGGAACTCGGTATTAAGTCCGTCCGGTCATTCTACCGCCATTTTCCTGCCCAATGGTCCGGTCCAGGCCAGGGGTGGCGGTTTTTCATGCTGCGGGCAGGCCGCCGCGTTCGATTAGGGATTGGCGGACCAGTTTCTCCAACTGTCCGGCGCGCTCTTCCAAGGCATGGAGTTTGATCAGGAACGGTTCACCGATCATTTTCTCATGCAGGCTGGCGACATTCACCCGGACGTTGCAACCGGCGGAATCCAGTGCGGCCTGGGCCAGGGATGCCGCAGAGGCGGCGTCGCTGATGGTGTTAAGATTCCCGAGCGCGACCATGCGCTCAGCAAGGGCCATCACATTGACCGCCTTCTCGGCGACCATCAATGGGATCCGGGCAGCTTGCTGGGTGGCAGTTTCGATCGCCTGTCTGCGTATTATTTCCTGTTCGGGCGTTTCTTTGGGGAGCTTGAAGGCAGCCATCACCTGTTCAAAGGCTGCAGAGTCCTCATCCACCGCCGCCTTTAATTCACCCCGCAGGCGCTCTGCTTGGTTCAGGATTTCGGTCGCCTGTGCTTCCACCTCGGCGTATTTTTTCTTGCCGATGGTCAGGCGGGCCACCATCGCGACCAGGGCGGCACCCATGGCCCCGGCATAGGCCGCGGCTGCCCCCCCGCCCGGGGCTGCCGTCCCGGCAGCCAGCTGATCCAGGAACGGTGTGCTCTTGGCCGGACTGCCTTCTGCGGTCAGGCCGTACATGCGCTTTTCGAGCACTTGCTCGTTTCGGAAACCTTCCAGCTGCAGATACCAGGCGGCCGACTCGGTCAGGGCCTCCTGGGGGATCAGTCCTACGAGTTCGCTGTGGTGGATGCTGGTCCCATAGCGCGCCGCCTCGCGCCGGAGCGTCTCGACCACCCGGTGGACCGGCGTCTGACGGAAGTTGGTTAGGTTCATGGATACCTGCGCCCTGCCTTCCACGAGCATCCCCAGTGCCTTGACATACCGGAAGCCGCCCGAGGAGTGTCGCAGAGCCTTGGCGATCGCTTTGGCGACGGCTATGTCCGCCGTATTGAGGTAGACATTGTAAGCGACGAGCGGGTGCCGGGCGCCAATCACGGTCGCGCCCGCTGGTCCGAGGCGCGCAGGACCGAAATCCGGTTTCCGGTCGGCATTGGTCTTGATTTCTTCCCTGAGCCCTTCGTACTGGCCCCGGCGGATATCCTCCAGGTTAACGCGATCCGGCCGCAGGGCCGCTTCTTCGTACAGATACACCGGGATTTCCAACTCCCGGCCTACCCGCTCGCCTAGGCGGCGGGCGATGGCCACACAGTCCTCCATGGTCATCCCGGAGATGGGCACGAATGGGACGACGTCCGTGGCCCCGATGCGAGGGTGCGTGCCGGTGTGCTGGTTCAGGTCGATCAGTTCGGCTGCTTTCCGGATGCTGCGGAAGGCCGCTTCCTCCACCGCCCGCGGCGCACCGACGAAAGTAAGAACGCTGCGGTTGTGGTCGCTGTCCGAATGCCGATCGAGCAGGATCACTTCAGGGACAGCCGCAATGACCTGGGCGAGCGCTTCCACCACCTCGGGTCGGCGTGCTTCGGAATAGTTGGCGATACATTCTACGATTGGGTTGGGCATGGTGATCCTCGAAGCAAGATGATCTGATTATACAGGCTTGGATGTCCATCCCTTTTTAAAAGAAGCGGTTGTGGGCATCGCCCATGAGCAGACAGCCCGGCAGGGATTTCGGGAGCAGCATTTTTCAGAGCGGGTCAGATTCCACCCGATTCACACCACTGGTACGCGTTCTACTATGGGCGGGGTAGAAACGCAGTGGATCGGCCTGATAGGCCCGCAGACAATATTCCGTGCAGAAATAAAGGACTTTCCCTGCGTGTTCGTCCTTGGGGATGTAGGCAAGGTCCCCCTGGATGGGCCTGCCGCAGACCATCGGCTGGTCCGGGGGCATTTCCTGGGAGGAGGCGGGTGCGGAGGGAGGCATGCTCTCCGCGGAGTTTCTACCTGGATCGTCCTCCCGACATGCTGGTTCAGGTCCGGTTTCATTCCCTGGCATCGTTTTCATCAGCCACCATTTTCAGAGGACTTCATTTTTTGATTATTCCACGCGTACCAGTTCGATCAGGACAATTTCAAAAGGTGCGAGCCGGACGTGCTCCAGATCCATGGTCGGGGCGGCCGGCGCGGCCAGCGCAGACCGGAAGATCATTCGCAGCGAATTGTACGCCAGTTCGGAAAAATTAAGGCTTCTCATTTTCGGGGAAAAGTTTAGAATGACCAGGATGGTCTGATCGTTCGTGTATCGGAGGAAAGCCAGATAGCTCCGCGAACGTTCATGCAGGGCGGAATATTCACCAACCACCAAGGCCGGGGATGCACGACGGATGCGCAGCATCCGCCGGTAAAAGTTCAGGAGTGAACTGGGGTCTTTATCCTGATCTTCGACATTCACCCCCTTCGTGCGATTAGGATTAACCGGCAACCAGGGCAGGACCTGCGGAGGGCAGAAACCGCCGTTCGGGAGGGGAGCCCATTGCATGGGTGTGCGGTTCTTGTTGCGCGTCATGGCTGCCGCTCGCTGGAGGGCAAGCTGCGGATTCACCCCCAGGTCGTCGACAGCCGTATGGTAATACCAGATACCCATCTGATCGCGGAATTGGAGCAGGGCGGTCAGTATAAAATCGGTCATGCCAATCTCTTCGCCGTTGTACAGGAAAGGCGTGCCACGCAGGGTCAGCATCAAGGCCAGGTGGAGTCGGGCCAGTTCGGCGTCATGCTGACCATCTCCGAAGTGATTGAAAAGGCGGGGGCTGTCATGGTTGCCGAGCGTGTTGCAAGGCCAGGCCAGCGGCGAGATCTGCGCCAGGGCCGCCAGGCGTTCCTTCTGGTTCTTGCGGATGATGGCCGGCGACAGGCGGGCCGCATGCAGCAGCGGGAAATTGAAGACCAGGCTTAATTCATCTTTTCCGTTGCCTTGGTAGGATACGTCATCATCCTCCCCGACCAGCATCCGGTCCCCTGGGTATTCGTCCAAGATGAGGCGCAGTTCTTTCAGGAGGTCGTGGGGATGGCCCCACTGGAACATGAACATTTCACGCCAGTATTTTGCCACTAATTTCTTCTCAAGGGGGGTCCTGGCCACGTCCGAAAAATGGCGCAGTTCAGCCAGCGTCATAGGCACCGGATGGTTTGGTCGGTCAGGGTGCTCAAAGATGGTGCCCACGGCGTCCAGGCGAAAACCATCCACGCCGAGGTCGAGCCAGAAACGCACCGCCTGCCACATGGCGTTCTTGACCTCGGGGTGGTGCCAGTTTAGATCCGGCTGCTGCTTCATGAAATAGTGATAATAGTACTGGTCGCG
The DNA here is from genome assembly GCA_050013095.1 of Anaerolineales bacterium. Classification (GTDB taxonomy): domain Bacteria; phylum Chloroflexota; class Anaerolineae; order Anaerolineales; family Villigracilaceae; genus UBA877. The sequence goes on from JBEKFY010000034.1 coordinate 8,104, forward strand.
TTCCGCCGCGTACGTCCAGGCAGGCCCATCAAAGCAGGACTGCCAGTTGTTGGGTGGGCGATCCACCCAGACGTACCAGCTGGATTTTGGGTTATCCCGGCTCGATTTCGACTCCAGGAACCAGGGATGCTGATCGGAGGTGTGGTTGAGAACCAGGTCGAGGATGACGCGCATCCCGCGCCGATGGGCCCCGCTGAGGAAGGTATTAAAATCCTCGAGACTGCCATATTCCGGTGCGACAGAGGTGTAATCCGAAATGTCATACCCGCAGTCCCACAGGGGGGAGGGGAAGTGGGGGGAAAGCCAGAGGGCGGTCACTCCCAGACCTTTCAGATAATCCAGCTTGGAGGTCATCCCGAGGAAGTCGCCAATGCCGTCGCGGTTCCCGTCGGCGAACGAACGGGGGTAGATCTGATAGAAGACGACTTTCTGCCACCATTTGAATCGCGACATGGAGTGCTCCGCGGGCGTCGGGTTTCAGGCATGATTGTAGCAAATTTGGTACAATCCTGCCATGTTGTTGCGTCGGCTCTGGATCTTCACCCTTGTCCTGGCCGTGAGTGCCTGCTCGCGGCCGGCAGCGGGTTCCCAGATCGACACTCCCCAGTCGATCTGGTCCACATCCGGCCCGACCGCCGCCCCTGCGCTGGTTTCTTCCCCGACCCTATCCTTTTCGGTCCCCCCCACGCGCATTCCTGGTTCGCCAATCCTGACGCCGACCCCGGATGCCCCTCATCTCCAACCTGCCCAAGCGCGCGGACCGGTCACCTATCAGGTCCAACCTGGAGATACCTTGGGAGCGATCGCCGCCCATTACGATGTCAGTGTGGGAACCCTTCAGCAGGCAAATCATCTGACGGACCCGAACACCCTGCAGGTGGGCATGTCGTTGACCATCCCTGCTGTTACCCCGCAACCGACCGGTCCCGCTTTCAAGATCATCCCGGATTCGGAACTGGTTTATGGGCCGATGGGGATCACTCTGGATGTCAACCTCTTTGTCCAGAGCAAGCATGGTTACCTCTCGGGTTATTCGCAGGATGTGAACGGCCAAACCCTGAACGGAGCTCAGATCCTCGAGCAGGTGGCGCTGGACTATTCGGTCAATCCACGCCTCCTGCTCGCTGTGCTGGAATACCGTTCCGCCTGGGTGACGAATCCCAATCCTAACCCCGACCTAGCCCAGACCCCCTTTGGTTTCAACGATGGATTTCATATCGGCCTTTACCGTCAGCTGGTGTGGGCTGCCAACGCTCTCAACCAGGGTTACTACCTCTGGCGCGCGGGTGCGGTCAGCCGCTGGGTACTCAAAGATGGTTCAACCGTCCCGGTGGATCCAACCATCAATGCCGGCACCGCCGGTGTGCAGAATTTTTTTGCCCAGCTGGATGATTATCCCACCTGGCTGCGGGACGTCTCGCCGGGCGGCTTTTTCGACACCTTTTATCTGCTCTTCGGATATCCTTTTGATCAGGCCATCGAACCATTGGTGCCTCATGGGTTGGTCCAACCGCCGATGCATCTTCCCTTCGGACCGGGGGAAATCTGGTCATTTACAGGCGGTCCGCATGCCGCCTGGGATGAGGGCTCAGCCTGGGGGGCGCTGGATTTTGCTCCTCCCGGGGAGGCCTCAGGCTGCGTTGAAAGCGATGCCTGGGTCACGGCTGTGGCGGATGGGCTGATCACACGCACCGGTATCGGGGAGGTCATCCAGAACCTGGATGGTCGCGGCTACGAACAGATCGGTTGGGCGGTGCTTTACATGCACGTCGAGAGTCGAGACCGGGTCCAGGCCGGCACCTTCCTGCATGCAGGTGACCGGATCGGCCATCCCTCCTGCGAAGGCGGGATTGCCACGGGAACCCATGTCCATATCGCCCGGAAGTTCAACGGGCAATGGATCCCCGCGGATGGAGCGGTTCCATTTAACCTGGACGGCTGGATCTCCTCCGGTACAGGAGAAGAGTATGTGGGTTCGCTAACACGCAATGGCCAGACGGTCGATTCCTTCGATGGCAAGACCGCCTCAAACCAGATTTCACGATGATCCCGCGCCCGGCAGCGGGTTCCGACAAAGGCGGTATAATCGGACGCAATGAAGTTGCGCGTGGCATTTGCAATGCAGAAGGCAACGCTTCTATTCCTTTTAATTGGCCTGCTTCTTACTGGGTGCGGCAATGACCTGTGGGGGACTTATGACCCTTATCTTACCCAGACTCCTGAACCAACCGTCTCGACGGCCCTTCCGACCCCGGATCCAACCCTGACGGCCTCCCCGCTCCCAACGCTCACGCCAAGCGCGACCCCCACAGACACCCTGACGCCATCTCCAACGGATACGGCGACCCCCTCTGGGCCGACGGACACTCCTCGACCTGTGATCCTGTACAAATCACAATCCGGCGACAGCCTGGCAGTGGTCGCCATCCACTTTGGAGTCCAGCCTTCTGAGATTTCCGCAGCAGTGGCCCTCCCTTCCACCAGTTTTATCGATCCGGGCACTCGCCTGCTGATTCCCAACCGCCTGGGCGTGACCTCGCCCTCCCAGAACATCATCCCCGACAGCGAAGTTGTTTACTCGCCGTCCGGGATTGGATTTGATACCGATGCTTTTGTAAAGGCGAGTGCTGGCAAGCTCTATGCCTACAAGGAGTACCTGACGGCCACCGGATGGCTCTCCGGTGGAGGGGATGTCCAGAAGATTGCTGTGGAATGCTCAATCGACCCACGCCTGCTGCTCGCATTGATTCAGTATCAAAGCGGTTGGGTCCAGGGGCCTGTCTCCGCCCAGTCCTCTGATGAATATCCACTGGGTTATCACAATGAAGCCTACAAAGGCCTCTACGAGCAAATGCGGCTGATGATCCAACAGCTGGCCGCCGGTTACTATGGCTGGCGGACCGGCAGTTTGACGACGCTGACCTTCCCGGATGGTCAGACCCTGAGGCTCGCGCCTAGCCTGAATGCAGGCACGGTAGCGCTGCAATACTTATTTGCCCAGCACCAGAACTATGCCGATTGGCTGAAGACCATCGATCCGACCAATGGCTTCATGGCTCTCTATCGGAACATGTTCGGCGATCCTTGGGCGCGTGACCAAGGCGTGGCGCCGCTCTTTCCTCCCGGTCTCACTCAACCTGTGCTCACCCTGCCCTTCGAAATCGGTCACCTGTGGAGTTTTACCGGAGGTCCCCACCCGGCCTGGGAGTCGGAAGCCTCTCTGGCCGCACTGGATTTCGCACCGGCCGCCGACCAGTCCGGTTGTGTTCCTTCGGACGCCTGGGATGTGGCCTCGGCCCCCGGGGTGGTCGTGCGCTCGGACTATGGGCTCGTCGTTCTGGACCTGGACGGGGATGGACATGAGCAGACCGGCTGGGACCTGCTTTATATGCATGTTGCCACGAAGGACCGGGTCCCGCTGGGGACCTGGCTGAATGCTGGGGATCACGTCGGCCACCCCTCCTGCGAAGGGGGGGAAGCGACGGGTACCCATCTCCACTTTGCACGTAAGTACAACGGGGAATGGGTGGGAGCCGGGGGGCCTTTACCCTTTGTGCTTAGCGGCTGGATGGCCCACGCAGGCGCTGAACAGTATGAAGGCACGCTCACCAAGGGAAGCCGGATCATCATTGCCAACCAGAACAGCCCCTTTGAATCCGATATCATCCGCCTGCCGGGTGAGTAGTTTCCCTCTGTGGGCCGCGTTCCGCTCCAGGGCTGTCCCCCTCATCCTGCTGACCTTCCTTCTTACGGCCTGTCTGCCCCAACCAGCAATCGTATTAACCCCGATTCTGCCAACCGGGACGAAGGCGGCGGGCCCGACGTTGACGCCGCTCCCGCAGCGACCTCAGTATGATCCAGCGGAGCTGGTGGATTATACTGCCCAGGATGGGGACACCCTACCGGCGCTGGCTGCGCATTTCAACACCACGATCAACGAGATCCGCTCCGCTAATCCCCAAATCCCGGCAGACGCAACGACCATGCCTCCGGGCATGCCGATGCAAATTCCGATTTATTATCAATCGTTCTGGGGGACTCCCTTCAAAAGCCTGCCCGATAGCCTGTATGTCTACGGCCCGGCGGTGATCGGTTTCGATACTGAGGCTTTCGTCTCCAGCCATCCTGGCTGGCTGAAGGATTTTGTCGGCTACGTCGGAGGCGCGAACCGCTCCGGGGCAGGCATGGTGGATTACGTCGCCCTCAATTACAGTATCAGCCCGAGGATCCTGCTCGCGATCCTGGAATACCAGACCGGGGCGCTTTCCCAGCCGTCTGTACCTACCAGCAGTTATGCGCTCGGCCAGGTGGACTATAACTACGCTGGTATTTATTTACAGCTGGTCTGGGCGGCCGATACACTGAACAATGGCTATTACGGCTGGCGGACTGGACAGCTGACCTCGTTTGACCATCCGGACGGTCGTACGGAGAGGCCCGATCCATGGCAGAACGCAGCTTCGGTTGCATTGCAATATTATTTCTCCCGGCATTTATCCCAGTTAGACTACGATCGTGCCGTGGGGCCGGACGGTCTGGCCCGTGTATATCAGAACCTCTTCGGCGATCCCTGGTTGAACAATCAAGCACACATCCCGGTCAGCCTCCAACAACCGTCCTTGACTTTCCCTTTCCAGCCGGGGAAAGCCTGGGCGCTGACCGGCGGCCCTCACTCAGGGTGGGGAACGATGCTGCCGTGGGCGGCGCTGGATTTCGCCCCCCCTTCTGAGGTGAGTGGCTGCGTCCCAAGCGATCAGCAAGTGACCGCCATGGCGGATGGTATCGTGGTGCGCTCCGATTACGGCGTAGTCGTTGAGGATCTGGACGGAGACCGGGATGAGCGTACCGGTTGGGACCTGCTCTACCTGCATGTGGCCACCATCGGCCGTGTGCCGGCAGGGACCGTGTTGAAGAAAGGCGATCAGATCGGTTTCCCCTCCTGCGAAGGTGGGGAAGCGACTGGCACTCATGTCCATATCGTCCGCAAGTACAACGGTGAATGGATTCCTGCGGATGGCCCCCTGGCATTCAACCTGGATGGCTGGATCGCTCATTCCGGCTCGGCGCATTACCTGGGAACATTGACCCGCGGCACGCGGGTCGTCACAGCCTGCACCTGCGCCGACGCTGCCAGTCTGGTGATGGCCGGGCCGTGATCACCTGTCCATCCGTCTGGCAGGTCAGGAAGGGCGAGGCTGGTACTTCCCTGCCTTGACGAGTTGCGCCTCTCGATCCCCCTGGATCTCGAAGACTTCATAATCGAATTCGAACGGAACGGTCTTGTCGAGCATGGCCAGGGATGGGCAGTATTTTTCCACCGAGAGCTCGATGGCGCGCAGTACGGCGGCTTCATCCACGGACTGTCCCGTGATCCTGTAGGTGATCAGTCCTTGCGTGAACACCTTGGGATGTTCCTCTGCTTGCATGATGTGCACGTCGACCTCGAAAGCGGTGATGCGCTGTTGTTTTTTCTGCAGGATGGAAATCACGTCCATCGCAGTGCACCCCGCCACGCTGACGGCCATCAATTCGAGTGGACGAAAACCGTCGTTAGCCCCGCCTACCAGCGGGTCCGCACCGAGGGGTACCTGGAAGCCGGTCGTGGCGGTTCCGGAAAAACTCAATCCTGTCTGCCAGGTCACTTTTGCGTCCATGGTTTCCTTTCTGTAACTCGGCGGTTAGAAGCCCCACCGGTTCGAAGCCTTTAGTCCCCACCTCTCTTGAATTGCCTTTTCCAGGAGGAACTGCGCGCCGCTAAGCTGCTCGGATTGAGTCCGGGAAACCTCTGCTTTTAATGCTTTATAAAATCCTCGAGGTTTAATGTCCGGAAGAGGCGCTCGCGAACCGTGCCAGGGACTTCCTGCGGATCTTCAGCACAGATGTGGTAAAGAGATATGGTTTTTCGCAGCGTGTCCACCACGATTCGGCAGTTCTCGCACTCGGCGAGGTGGCCCTCCAGCTCCAGACAGAACTCCTCGCTCAGGTTCCCGTCCACGTAATCGGACAGGTAGGTGATCAGCGAATGACACTCGGAACGGTCAAGTTGGTCCATCTTATTCGCTCTGTTCGCCAAGCCTTTCGCTATAGTATCTGCTTAACTCATCGCGCAGTCGCAGCCTGGCTCGCAACAAGCGGGTCTTGACGGCCGACTCGCTGATCCCCAGCGCCTGACCGGTCTCCTGAATGGACAGGTCTTGGAGGTCGCGCAGAATGAAGACTATGCGCAGAGTCACCGGAAGCCGTTGGATGGCCTCATCCAGTTTCCGACGGGCTTCGGACGAGAGCAGTTCCTGCTCAGGCAGACAGCACCAATCGGCAAGATGGAGGGGGATATAGTCCTCATCTTCAGAATCGTCATCGTCCGCCTCCGACAGGCTCATTTCAGGACGCCGCTTGCGCAGCTGCATCAAGGCTTCATTAACCGCAATCCGGTAAAGCCAGGTCGAGAGGCTGGAGCGGCCTTCGAACTCTCCGATATGTCGAAGAGCCCGGATATAGGTATTCTGCAGAATGTCCTCCGCATCCTGCGGGTCACCCAGCATCCGCAGCGCCAGACGGTAGATCTGGCTGGAGGTCGCATCCACTAGACGGGCAAATTCCGCCCGGTTCCCGGCGCGCAACGCTTCAATCGATAGGTCGGGAACGACCACTTTACCCATTAGATGTCTTCCCAGGTGGAAAAGTTGCAGCGGGTATTATTGGGTTTGGAAAAAGGAAGAAAACCATGACGATCGCATATGGATCATTCGATGATAGGGGTGAAATGGATTGGGATGATTGAATTATACCTTTCTGGGACCCTTTCAAACCATGCTACTTAGGTCTGTTTTTCGGATCCGGCCAAGGCCTGGATAATAACCCGGCCCTTTATTGTGGTTCCTGCTCTCCTCGCCTTGAACCGGGGTGGTTCCGGCGGAACGGCAATCCTGAAAGGGATCAGGCAGCCGGGTGTATGACAAATAACACAGACATATGTCTATACGTTTAAGATGTTTGCCACTGGAAATGATCGATTGGCGAGACTAATATCTAATACAGCATGAGATTTGAGCATCTGGGTCGTCTAGCTTTCTTTCAAGGTCTAAGCGCAGCGGACATGAAGTTGCTGGCGCCGTATTTCACGCCGCAATCCTTCCCAGATGGAACGACCGTTTTTGAGCAGGGGGATCGGGCAGTTTTTCTCTATCTGGTCGTCAAGGGAGAGGTGGTCATCCGTTATAAGCCGGAAGATGGCCCGCGGATGGTTGTGACGCGCGTCAAGCCGGGGGGAATCTTCGGTTGGTCGGCCGCCATGGGCAATCCTTGTTATACCTCGGCCGCGGAGTGCGAAATGGACAGCGAAGTGGTGCACATCCGGGGCTCAGACCTACGCAGATTATGTAACGAATACCCTCGAGTCGGCGAGGTCATCTTGGACCGCCTGGCAGCCGTGATCGCTGAACGCAAGCAGAGCCAGCAGAGCCATGTGACCTCCTTGTTGGCAAATGGCATCCGTCAGGTTACCGATGGCCAAGGAGGCAATGATGATGGCACCATCCAGAATTGACCCGAAAACAGAATTGCAAATGAAAGCACTCCTTGAACAACTGAGTGCTTACATTGAAACATTCCATGGCGGCTCGGTCGAATACGTCGACTTCGATGGCAAAGTTTTGAAAGTGCGACTCGGGGGAGCCTGCCTGGGCTGCCCGCTTTCTCCTTCCACGCTGCATGGCTGGGTAGAAGGGACAGTGCGCCAGTTCTTCCCTGACATTGAAGGTGTCGAATCGGTAACTCCGGACCGACCGGACATTGCTGAGAAGCCGGCTTGAGCCGGTGAGATTCTAAGCACCGACGCTTATTAAGGGGCAAGAAGAGGGCGAGAGGCTGCCCGCGAACCGGTCCTTAAGGGTGGCATTCCATCAACTTTTTTCGGTTGAAATTCAAGGCCAGGGTGTATAATGAAGGCAAGAATAATGACAATTATAATGAATAATATCTCATATATACCCAGCGCGTAAGAAAGGGCATCCTGGCATCAAGTCGTCTCCCGCTATGCCCACTCCGAACTCGGGCGGAGCTTGTGGCAGGTCGCCAACTCCCTGCTGCTCTTTATGGCCTTATGGTATCTGATGGCCCGCAGCGTGCCGATCTCTTACTGGCTGACCCTGCTCTTGGCCGTCCCGACCGCCGGATTCATGGTACGCACTTCCATCATCTTTCACGACTGCGGGCACGGCTCATATTTCCATTCGCAAAAGGCGAATGATGTGCTGGGGATCATCACCGGGATCCTGACCTTTACCCCCTATTATCGCTGGCGGCACGACCATGCCATTCACCATGCCGCGGCAAGCGACCTCGACCGGCGCGGGGTGGGGGACGTCACAACCTGGACGGTGAAAGAATACCTGGCAGCACCCTGGTGGAAGAAGATCGCTTACCGCATCATGCGCAATCCGCTGCTGATATTCACGATCGGTTCCTTCCTGGTGTTCACGGTTGTGGAACGATTCCCGAGACCCGGTTACGCCAAGCGCGAGCGGGAGAGCGTCTGGTGGACCAATCTCGCCCTGGCAAGCCTGATCGGCCTTCTGTCCTGGCTCTTGGGCTGGAAGACCGTCCTGCTGGTCCAGGTGCCGGTGATGTTCCTGGGAGCCTCTGCCGGTGTTTGGTTGTTCTATGTCCAGCACAATTTCGACCCGACCTATTGGGAGCGTCACAAGATATGGGAATTCGTCAAGGCCGGGTTTGAAGGAAGCTCCTTCTATAATTTGCCCGCCATCCTGCAATGGTTTACAGGTAACATTGGATTTCACCACATCCATCACCTGAGCCCAAAGATTCCGAGCTACCGGCTGTCCGATTGCTATCGGGAGAACCCTATTTTCCACGTTCCGCCATTGACGCTGCTCGCCAGCCTGTCAGCGCCGCGCATGCGCCTCTATGACGAAGAAAACCGCCGGATGGTGGGATGGAGTATCTTTAAGAAATACCGTAGAAAGACGATCACGGCTTAGATTGAAAATCCCGCGGGGGTGGTCGCCCAGCTCCGGCAGGATTTTTATTTAATTCAGCGAAGATCATGCCCTCGCGGAATTCAGGTCTAGGGGATTTACAGCGAAGGCGATCTCGTCAAGAACTCTTGTCTTGTGTTCCCCCCCTCACGAAATCCACGTCGCGGTCGAGTCAATGGAAGAGGCAAAGTTCAGCTGTTTTTTCGATTGGATTTATGTTAAACTAATCTATAATTATCTACGATGATCAGTTGCCCTGAGAAGATCTTGTGAAGTCAATGAAGCGCTCGTCGTCCAACGTCATCCGCCTGGTTATCTATGGGGTATTGCTGGGGCTACTATTCCCTGTGGGCGGGTCTGTGTTGACGATCCTGGTCAAGGGGCAAGTGTTTAACGCGGGGACGATCCTCAATCTTGAAGGCACGGACCCCGCTCTCTGGATCCTGGATGCTGTTCCCTTCCTGCTCGCCCTTACGTTGGGTTTAGTCGGTAAACGCGAAGAACGTCTGACGCGGCTGGCCAATTCCCTTGAAATGTCGGTGTCAGACAGGACGAGCGAGCTCTCTCAGATCAATGCCGAGCAACAGCAGGAGCTTGAGGATCGCAAGCAGACCGAGACGATCATCGGCAATGCCAAGAAGGAATGGGAGTCAACCTTCGATGCGATCTCCGATCTTATCTTTTTGACGGATGAAACGGATAAGATCGTCCGTTGCAACCACGCTGCGGTGGAGGGCCTAGAAACGAGCTATCAGGAACTGATCGGCAAGCCCCTCCTCGTTACCTTATTCGGCAGTCAGGCGGGAGTTGGCAGGACCCGCCTCACGGGCGAGACGACTTTCCCGTGCCTGCATGGTTGGTACGAAGTTTCTGTGTATCCAATCCTGGAAACCACCTCGCCGCGCACGTTGTACATCCTGCGCAACATCACCAAGCGGAAGCGTGCCGAGGCGGAATTCATCCGGCAGAAGCAGTACTTCGAGTCGCTTGTGCAGAACAGCCCGGTGGCAATCGTGGTCCTGGATACGGATGAAAAAATAGTCTCGTGCAATCCTGCATTTGAAAAACTGTTTAATTATCCTTCGCGCGAGGTCATCGGACGGAATCTGGACACCCTGATCACCACCGAGGATATGGCCATCGAGGCGGCGCGCTTCACCCAGCAGGCTATGGATGGTTCAGTTCACGAGTTCAGCCGTCGCCGTCGCCGGGACGGCTCGCCGGTCGATGTAGAACTCTTCGCCGTACCCGTTGTGGTGGCGGAGGAGAAAATCGGTGCCCTAGCGATCTACCACGACATCTCCGAGCTGGTCCATGCCCGCCAGGAGGCAGAGAACGCCAACCATGCCAAGAGCGATTTCCTGGCTAATATGAGCCATGAAATCCGCACGCCGATGAACGGGGTCATCGGCATGATCGAACTTGCCATGGATACTACGCTCTCCCCCGAGCAGAGGGATTATCTGCAGACCTCGCTTGACAGCGCGGAGGCCCTGCTGGCTCTGCTGAATGATATTTTAGACTTCTCGAAAATTGAGTCGGGCAAACTCGAGCTCGAGACCGTTGACTTCAATCTGCGCGTCACGGTGGAGGATGTCGCCTATGCCTTCGCCAAACGTGCCTCCGATAACGGACTGGAATTGGCCTGCCTGGTTCATCCGCGCCTGAAAACCGGTTTGCGCGGGGACCCGGGACGATTACGGCAGATCCTCGTCAACCTGGTCGGGAATGCAGTGAAATTTACCCATCAAGGAGAGATCGTCATCCGTGCCGAACCAGTCTCCGAGACTGAAACCCATGAGACCGTTCGTTTTTCGGTGCAAGATACCGGCATCGGCATCCCGAAGGAGCGGCAGACTGCCATCTTTGAGCGCTTTACCCAGGTGGACAGTTCCATCACCCGCTATTATGGAGGCTCCGGTTTAGGCCTGACCATTTCCAAGGAGTTGGTCGAGGCCATGGGTGGCCAGATTGGCTTGGACTCATCCCCTGGGGTCGGCAGTACCTTCTGGTTTACACTTCCATTTGAAAAACAACCGGCGGCGAAGATCCATACCGCTCCGTTGCAGTTCGGGCCGGCTGGTGTAAAAGGCTTGCACATCCTGGGTGTGGACGATAATGAAACCAACCGGATGATATTGGCAAGGATAGTGGAAGGCTTCGGTTGCAGGATCGAAACGACCAGCAGCGGTGTCGAGGCGTTGAAGATCTTGCGGGACAGCTATCAGATGGACGACCCCTTCGGGATTGTCCTGCTTGATATGGATATGCCCGGGATGGATGGTGAGCAAACCGCACGGGAGATCCTGAGTGATCCGAGGTGCAGAGATACCCGCATCATCATCCTGGCCTCCGTCAGGCGCCGGGAAGACGCCAGGCGCTTGAAATCCCTGGGTTGTTCCGGCTATCTGATCAAACCGCTCAAGCAGAAGATGTTATTCAATGCGCTGGTCGATGCCACCGGGAAGGAGTTGGCCAAACCAGGAACAGGACGCCTGGTCGCCCGTCTCGAGCTGATCGAGGCCAAGCGTCAGGGGAAACGGATCTTGTTGGCGGAGGATAACCACATCAATCAGAAGCTTGCAGCCGCCCTGCTCAGCAGGGCTGGTTTCATAGTAGAAACTGCCGATAACGGGCTCCAGGCGGTTGAAAAAGTACAAAAGGAAGAATACAGCGCGGTCCTGATGGATGTGCAGATGCCTGAAATGGATGGGTTTGAGGCGACCCGACGCATTCGTCAGTGGGAGGCTGGCAGGCATCATATTCCGGTGATCGCGATGACGGCCCATGCTTTGAAAGAGGACCGCGAGCGCTGTTTGAGCGTGGGCATGGACGATTACGTTGCCAAACCGCTTGAACCACAGGCTTTGTTGAATACCCTGGACCGCTGGGCGGTGGGCGGGGCTGCGGATACCGGAGGAGGCAAATCCCGGCGCAGTCGGTCAAAAAAGAAACCCGCGGGTGGGTTGGAGGGAGTTCTGGGGGATGGGAAACCCCCGCTCTCAAACGATGAGCTGGATCGTATCCCTCTCAATCTGCAATCCGCCCTGCCGCGTTTTAATAACGATCGCAGGTTTTTCGAAGAGATGTGCAAGGAGTTTATCGAGCACCTGCAAACCCGGATCGATTCTCTGAAGCATGCGGTGGAGAACCAGGACCGGGAGACCATCATGCGTGACGCCCATAATCTGAAAGGTGTATCGGCCAGCTTCAGCGCCGTGCCTCTCTCCAACCTGGCTGCCGAACTCGAACGGCTGGGCATGAGCGAAGATTTTAGTGAAGCGGCCTCCGTGATTACTCGCCTTGAGGAGGAGGCGGAACGGCTGCGAAACTTTCTACCCAGCCTTGATTTAGAAATCTCCTGAGGTAGAGAGTTTATCCTGGCTGTTCCTCCACGAATATGGCACGGGGCTGTCTCAAAAGGAGACAGCCCCGATTTCATATCCCACTTAGAGGCCAATTTTCGAGGTTTTTTAGTCTGCATTCCTCATATTGGGAACTATTCGTGCCACCTTCTCCCACTCAGGGCTGTCCAAAAAGAAAGATACGGACTTTTGAGACAGCCCCGTGTGGGTTCTGGTCACGTCCTGCCGCGCAAGGCTGAGAGGATCAGGATGACCCCCGCAAGCAGCAGAACTCCGATCCATACGTATTGAAATGGGCCTACGAAGGGCATTCCCTGGAAAAAACCGATCACCAGCAGCACCCCGGCAGGGATGTAGGCCCACATCATGTTCGCCAGGAACCCCACCAGCAAGAAAGTAATCCCCAGACCGACCAATAACACCCCACCTGTATCTGCGATCTGATAGGCCTCTGTCATTGCTGAAATCACACCCAGGGTGAGCATAACCCCCCCAGGGATCATTGCCCACCAGTACCGTCGATCCGTGAAGTACACTGCCCAGAATCCAACGCCTATGCCGCCCAGTACAGCCAGACCACCCCATCCTAGCCTCTCGGGCAGGAGGGATGAGACAGCCATCCCGGCCAGGGTAAAGCCAGGGATGGCTGCCCACCACCTGGAGCGCTCGCTGATGAACCAGTACAGGAACAGGGCTGCGCCAATCGCCAGGATACCAGCCCAGAATAGGTTGGTCGCACCCCGTAGAATGCCCATCTGGTCAAGAAGCATCAGGATGCCGCCCAAGACCAGTATGGCGCCGATCAGGATGCGGAAATCAAACCGTTTCATTTCATCCTCCTGAATGGATTGCCTAATCGACTTCAATCGCACCGACGCCGGTATTAATGCTGATATCGGCGCGGTTCGTCGCGGTGGCATAATCGCTCGACTGGCAGATGCCTCCCTCCAGGCGCGGGAAGCGGTTCTGGTTGATATTGACCGAGGCGAGTCCGCTCTTGACCCGTATTCTGGCTGACACGCCGGTCGGAATGTGCAACTTGAGTGAGGCTGCCCCGGTGTCGATATTGACATTCGTCATACCTGTGTGGGCGGGAAGCGTGATCTCCGTGCTGCTCGCACCCGTGTGGACATCCAGGTCAGTCACCTGCAAGTCGCTCAGATTGAAGACCGAAGCACTGGCCCCACTATCCACCTTGAGACTCAAAGGCAGCTCACGGTTGAGATGGACATCCCAGTCCAGCGATTCCCCGGGCCCCCAGGCCCAGAATTGGGCCGGGCTGCGCATCCTTAGGTCCATCCGGCTGTCTGCGATCCTGGTTTTCTGATCCAACCCACCCCCGAAGGTGCCGTTCAGAATCTCACCGGGGCCGGCGCCAGAATTCATATTGAACCTGCCGGCTCCATGATCGAACCTCAAGGAGGCGCTGGCTGCACCCTGGGAGGGAATGGAGACCTGTTCTCCCTGGACCGGCTGGCGCCTTGCAAAGAAGCCGAAAATCAACCAGGCGCCGAAAGCAATGATCAGGAGTGGCCAGAAAAAGGAAAAGACGTCCCCGATCAAGATACCCATTTGCTTGAACAAAAGCAAGACCGCGATTAAGATCAATACGATTCCCCAGAAGATATTTCCGCGTCTGTACATGGTTTGATCCTTTCTAATGGCTGCGCAGAGTGCCGCGAGCGATGAGCCACAGCCCAAGCAGCCAAAGGAGGACGATGGGCGCGTATGCGCTGTAAGGACCCAGGGTTGTCCAGCCGCCCAACAGGGTGGCGAATATAAGGAATAGGACCAGGCTAATCAGGAGCAGGTTCAAACCGGAACGCACCGAGCGTTTGAAATCCTCCCCCAGAATGCCGGCCAGGATACTTCCGACCCCAACGAAGCCTGGAATGAGCGTCCACAGGTAGCCCCAAGAGGCCCAATTTTCGGTGGCGTTCTGATAATACAGGATCCCGCCGATGCCTGCCACGATGCAGGCCGGTACGGCCATCCCGGCTTCACCCACCAGCAGGCCGATAAGCAAGATAATGGCACCGGCGAAGAGGACCCATGCCGGCCAGTCGAAGGTGAAATGAATAAGACGGGTTAAACCAGGCTGGAGGCGGATGGCGATCAACCAGGCGGCTGCCAGGATCAGGATGATTCCAAGGACCAGTTGGGTACGATTCCTCTTTGGCATAAAAGCACTCTCCTTATTTCTGAATCATTTTACCTATCTGTAATATTTACGCCAAATTCAGTCGAAAGTTACGCAGCTCACGATTGTGAACCTCACCTGTCCCTTATCTCCTTCGAGATGGGTTTGGGCGAATAACGGCAATGGCTCGAGAATTCCTCCTCATCGGGGGAGGGGGGAAGTCATCCGCCGTCTGAGCGGCTGCTCCGGAAGTTCGACGGCGGCGGTGAGCTCACCCCCATCTCACCTGGAACCCGGTCAAGCAGCTTTTGTGGTCAATTCCAGGCTGACCTGCCAGAGTTTCTCGGCGGTATCCAGCTCATAAGAAATCGGGCTGGAGCGGACCGGTTTGCTGTCCACGTAATATTTCCCGGTGACTTCCGCGACCTCGGGCGAGGTGGCCAGGTAGAGGCTGGTCTGTGCCCCACGCTCCGGAGTGCGGGCGAAGACGGGTGTGATCAGGCGCATGCCGACATCGTAGAGCGGCCCGTTGTTCCGGGTAAAGCCGGTGGCGACAAATCCCGGGTGCAGGGCGTTGGCTGTCACCCCGCTGCCTTCCAGCCGGCGGGCCAGTGCATAGGTGAATAACACGTTGGCAAGTTTGGATTGGCCGTATGCCTGCATGCCGCGAAAATGCTTCTCCCCCTGCAGGTTGTCAAAGTCGATTTTGGCTCTGTAATGGGACCGCGATGACACGTTCACGATGCGTGCCGGGGCGCTGGTCTTCAGCAGGTCCAGCAGTAAATTGGTAAGCAGAAAATAATTCAAATGGTCGAGGGCAAAGGTCATCTCGTTTCCATCAACGGTCAGCATTCGTTTGAAGAAGACGCCTCCGGCATTGTTGATCAGGACATGCAGATGCGTGTGACGTTGTTTGAAGGTGGCGGCAGCTTGCATCATGCCGGAGAGGGTCGACAGATCAACGGCGATAAATTCCACCGGATTGCCGGTCGTGGCATGGATCTGCCCGGCGACCGCTGCGCACTTCTCTGCGTTGCGGCTGATAATCGTCACCTGACCTCCAAGCCGTGCCAGTTCCCGTGCCGTGACCAATCCGATGCCGTTGGTCGCCCCGGTGACCAGAACGGTTTTACCTTTCATAGAAGATTCCATGAGAACTCCTTGTCAGGAAAGGTACCTTTCCTCTGGTTAATGAATTATAGCATCAGGCCGCTTGCGTCAAAGTGCGTAGGCATGGTAAATTAACCGCAGGAGGCCTGCATGGAATTCTTTCGACTGATCGAAGAACGTCACTCGATGCGCAGCTACTCTCCGGCACCGGTCGAGGAGCAGAAGCTGCAGAGCATCCTGGCGGCTGCCAATCGAGCCCCATCGGCCGGGAACAAGCAGGGGTATGAGATCTACGTGATACGGAAACTGAAACAGCGCCGGAGCCTGGTGAAAGCCGCCGGCGACCAGGAGTTCCTGGCGGAAGCGCCACTGGTATTGATTTTTTGCACGAACCCGGCCCGTTTGGCGGAATGGTATCAGGAACGCGGCACACAGCTGTATGCGATCCAGGACGCCACGATTGCCTGTGCCTTCGCCATGCTGGCGGCCTCAGATCTCGGCCTGAGCACGGTCTGGGTAGGGGCATTCGACGAGCAGTCGGTTCGGCAGGTCGTGAATATCCCTCCGGAACTGCGACCGGTCGCGATGCTTCCAATCGGTTATGCGGGCAATACACCTCGCATCACGCCGCGGCGTGAGCTGGGAGATCTTGTCCACGAAGCCTGAAGCTTTGCAAGGGGCAGTTCTGCTGCAGCGCACGTGCCAATCAAGCTGGTTCAGGCTAAATCCAGCCCAGGATTGGAATGAAGACGATCAGGGCGAGCAAGTCCACCCCCGCGATGGTCCCAACGGCGATCAGTTTATTCCGGAGGGACTTCATGTCGAAAACCCAGAATGCGACAATGAAGAATGTCAGGTAGCCGAAGAGGAAAATGAGCCAGGGTGCACCGCGGTTCCACCAGGCGTAGTCCCAGGTCAATGCGCCCATGGAATTGAGCAGATACTCAACGAAGACACAAAAAGCTGCACCCGCGATGGCGATAAGCGCCCGGTTGGGGATTCCCAGGATCCTCGTCTGCGGGTTGGGAAGCAACATTTTGGTCCAGATAATGCCCGAGACGGCAAACATGAAGCAGATCTCGATATTCAATCCGATCAGGATCAGGAAAGCGGTCCGGCCGGGTGCGGCCCAGATCGGCGCGTAGTCCGTAAAGTGGAAAACCAATCCGTTGATAATCTCGTTCAACCAGTCCATGCTCCAGAAGGCCAGGCCGGCCATGACCAGGCTCCAGTTACGCCGTTCGACCTCGACGGTGTAAACATAAAAGACGAAAGCCAGCAGCGGGATAACGTACCACTGGAAGGTTTGGCTGCCGTGACGCAGGATGGCCAGCGCTTGTTGTGCAGACGAGGTGGGCATACGCAACTCCTTTCAGGATTTGGCCAAGCCGTAGCGTGGAGCAGGCCGGGGGAAAGCGTTTCAATACTTACATTTAATAGTAGTGGTGCAGGAGCTTCTAACGGCCCCTTACATTTCTGTTATCTTACAATTTTGTAGTGTCTGGGTATTGTAATTTGTCCCGAAATTTGGTAAAAATAGGGTAGTCGTTTTCTTGGAGGGGCTCTCCAGGAAAAAACATACGCAAGAAAGGAGATGAAATACCATGTTATTCGCCCCGAAAGAAAAAGGTCAAGGTCTTGTTGAATACGCATTAATTCTCGTTTTGGTTGCCGTCGTGGTGATCGCCGTCCTGCTGCTGCTCGGCCCGATCATCGGCAACGTCTTCACCAAGATCAACTCCAACCTAGTCGGTCACTAATCCTCCAGCTGAGTGAGTTGCGGCAGGCGGTGCTGTTTCGGGAGATCCGAACAGACGCCGTCTGTTGCATTTAATAAAGGGCCCTCAAGGGGAGTGTTGGATGCGCTCGATCAAGCCGAGCATTCTATCGTAATGCGACCCTTTCCAGTAGATCTGGTCACAGTCGAGACAGATGCAGAACTCGTCGTAGTATTTTTTGGTCAGCGGCTCCAGCCGTTCGAGGACATCCGCCTTGCTGACCGGCTCCAGTTTGCCATTGCAGCGCAGGCAGCGTTGAAAGGGGAGAATGCGGTCAGCCAGGTCAAAATGATGGACCACTTCCTTTAATTGCAGTTCCGGTTCCAAGGCACGTGGGCAGTAGCCGTACTCGACAACCTTGCGCATCAAGAGTCGGCGGTCGCGCGTCAGGAGGATGCGTTTCTCGGCTGCCGCGATTTCGGCCAGTTGAGCATCCTGGTAGTCGGACCGGTATAGACAGTCGAAACCCAGCATCCGCAGATAGACTGCCAAGCGACCGAGATGGTTGTCCAGTAAAAAACGTGCTTCCACTGGACAGCCGGGGAGGGAGGGCCGGATTTCGACCCGGTCACCTGCCTGGACCCGATATCCCAATCCGGAATCTTTGCCGTTCACCGTGACCAGCCCAACTTCCACGTGCGGAACGCCCAGTGCTTCTATCAGGTGCTTGACGGTCGGATTCCCCTTGCACGACGCCACGACCGGTCCGCCGCGACGCGGCTTTGCTAGGAAATCATCGAGCTGATCATGGAAATTAAAAAGCGCCGTATCCACCACGTTTCATCATATAGCAGAACAGACGCGGCGTCAAAGGGGATCGATCGTCTGGAGGGCAAAGGCGTGCTGCCACGCGGGGTTCCTGGATTTTAACGGGACGGCGTTTCCCCGTCTAATAAAACCCGCTCAAATCCATCCCGTTATAGAGCGCGGCCACTTCATCCCCATAGCCGTTGAATATCAGAGTCGGACGACGACTGAGTTCACCGATGCGCCGTTCGTACGCCTGTGACCGGTGCGGAGTATTAACGTTTGGATTGACATTGGCATAAAAGCCATACTCCCTGGGGGCGACATCGTTCCAGAATGTCTCCGGCTGTTTTTCGGTAAGCTCGATCTTGACGATGGCCTTGATGCTCTTGAAGCCGTATTTCCAGGGGACCACCAGACGGATGGGAGCACCGTCCTGGTTGGGCAACGCGTGGCCGTACAACCCGGTAGCCAGGATGGTCAGGCGGTGCATGGCTTCATCCAAGCGCAGCCCCTCCCTGTAGGGCCAGGGGTAGAGGGAATCGCCTTCGCCCGGCATTTGTTTGCGGTCCATGAACGTGACGAAGTGCACATACTTGGCGCTGGCCATCGGCTCGGCTTCCTTCAGCAGTTCACCCAGCTCAAATCCGGTCCAGGGGATCACCATGCTCCAGGCTTCCACGCAGCGCAGGCGGTATATTCGTTCCTTTTGCTCGAACTTGAGCAGGTCCTCGATGGCGTAGGCCTTGGGGTTGTGAACAAGACCGCCGATCTCCACTGACCAGGGACTGGTTTTGAACGTTTTGGACAGGGGCGCGACGGCGAGCTTGTTGGTCGAAAACTCATAATAATTGTTGTAATGCGTGATCTGGTCGATCGAGTTGGCCGGGCCGCCCAGTTCATCGGTCAGGACGGGCGTGGTTGTAGGGGCGCGGGAAGGGGGCCCTCCTGCAGCCGTGATTTTCACCCCGCAGGCAGCCAGGAAGGCAGTGGCACTGACGACCCCGGCCACTTTTAAAAACTGCCGGCGTGAAAGAAAGACAGCTTCCGGGGTGATTTCTGATGAAGGCACTCCCACATGCCTCAGGTTGCGTTCCATGTGATTCTTGGCCAGGTAGATTCCAGATATAATGGGTCTATATTATTAATTTTATTGGAATTTGCTTAAAGGGATGTGAGAAAGCCATTAGCTTCTGGCAGTCTGGGCCATTTCCCAGCCGAGGATCGCTTTCTTGCGGAGCTCTCCGTACCGATAATTGCCGAAATCACCGGCTTTGCGTAGGACCCGATGGCAGGGGATGAGGTAGGCAACCGGATTATGCGCAACGGCATTCCCGACCGCCTGTGCGGCTTTCACGCTACCAACCTGCCTGGCCAGGCCCTCGTAGGCGATTGCGGAGCCGCCGGGCAGGCGCAAGAGGGCTTCCCAGACCTTGAGTTGAAAGTTGGTTCCGCGCAGATGAAGGGTCAGGGACGTGCCCTGCGGTGGCGCGAAGATTTGCCCGATCACTGGCCTTGTCCGTGCGGGATTTTCCTGCAGGTCGGCGTTGGCCCATTCCCCTCGGAGCTCGGCCAGGCAGGCTTCTCGGTCACCGTCCACAAAAGCCAGGAAGCAGATGCCGCGTGCAGTCAGAGCCACCAGGCAATCCCCGAAGGGGGTCGGGTGAAAGCCGTAGGCGATCTGCATGCCTTGGCCGCGGTTCTTGTATTCGCCCGGGGTGACTGCTTCGCACTTGATGAACAGGTCGTGCAGACGCCCGGGGCTCGAGAGTCCGGTTTCGTAGGTGGCGTCCAGCAGATTCGCCGAACGGCTAAGAAGCTGTTTGGCATTTTCCTTTGTCAGGAACTGCAGGAAGCGCTTTGGGCTGATTCCGGCCCAGCGGGTGAAGAGGCGCTGGAAGTGGTATTCGCTCAGATTGAGGGCAGCCGCGACCTCCCCAAGGTCCGGCTGGGAGTGAGCATGGGTTTCGATGTAGCGGATAGCCTGCTCGACGCGGCGGTAGTCCTCGGCAAGTTGGTTGAAATCGGTTGTGGACATGGTTCAAATCCTGTGTTGTCCCTTATTTTATCCTCCGTGAAGGACGCAGGCGACCCGATTCTTGCGGCGGCTCAATTAACGAACACTCGTAGGGTCCGGGGGCTTGTCCAGGAAGTGTCCTGGATCCAGAGCTCAAAGGCTGTCTCCAGCCTCATCAAGCTGTGCAGGTCCAGGCCAAGCATCGGCCCCGGGTTCGCCTGGTCAAAGGATCGGTTGCCGAATCGATCGCATGATGGCACAATTAGGGCATCCCGTTCCGGGTCGGCAGGTTGATCCGGCTTTATCCTTGAAAGAGGTTTGGTCATGTTTCATTCTGGTTTCGCCTTCATCCGTTCGGCCGATCAAAAACCCAAGGTGACGCGTCAATTGCTGTCGCGCGTGCTGACCTATGCGCGACCCTATTGGGTGCAGATCGTGGGCATGTTGATCATGATCCTGCTCAGCACTGGCCTGGCGTTGATCTCGCCGCTCATCTTCCGGACCATGATCGACCAGGTGCTGCCTTCGAAGGACCTGCACAGGCTGCTTATCCTGGCGCTTGCACTCCTGCTCCTGCCGATTCTTAACGGCGCGATTGCGGTGTTTCAAAGGCGGTGGAATGCTGCCGTTGGTGAAGGGGTGATCTACGATTTGCGGGTGGCGCTTTTCGCACGCCTGCAGCGCATGTCCCTGCGTTTCTTCACAAACACCAAGGTCGGCGAGCTGATGAGCCGTCTCAACAATGATGTGGTCGGGGCACAGGATGCTATCAGCAATACGATCGTCGATATGATCACTAACATCATCCAGGCGGTTGCCGTCCTGGTGGTCATGTTCTCTCTCGAATGGCGCCTGACGCTCGTCAGTGTGCTAATCCTGCCCTTGTTTCTACTCGCGGCACAACGACTGGGCATCGTTTTGCGGGATATCGCCCGCGCCGCCATGGATATGAATGCCAAAATGAATGCCCACATGAACGAAACGCTCAATATCGGCGGGGCGCTCCTGGTCAAATTATTTGGTCGCCAGCAGGATGAGGTGGAGCGGTTTCGGGCACGTGCCTCCAGCGTCAGAGATGTCGGTGTGCAGCGTGCGTTTTACGGCTCGCTGTTCTTTGGCATCATCGGGCTGGTCACGGCAGTCGGGACGGCCCTCGTCTATGGTTTGGGCGGCTGGTTCGTCATTCAGGGGACCTTTACGATCGGCACGATCGTGGCCTTCGGCTCGTATCTCGGCCAGCTATACGGGGCGCTGCAAGGTCTGGCGAGTGCTCCCGTGGACTTCAGCACCTCCCTGGTCAGTTTCGAACGTGTTTTCGAGTTGCTTGACCTCCCATATGACATCCTTGAGAAGGAAGGTGCCGTTCCGCTGCAGGAGGTCAAAGGCGAACTGGTCTTTGAAGACGTGACGTTCAAGTACGAGATGGATGAAAGCAAAATGTTGAGGGAGGTTAAACGCTATGGAAAGATGGAAGATGTCGGCGCAGTGCTTTCCCTGAGCGGGAGCGGCAATGGAAAGGAAGCGAGGGCTACCGGTGAAAATTCCGAGATGGAGGCCGAGGGATCGAAGTCCCAGGCGCGGGACGTCGCCTTAGAATCGATCACCTTCCGTGCAGCTCCCGGTCAGCTGGTTGCCCTCGTTGGGCCATCGGGTGCTGGCAAGACCACCCTGACCTACCTGATTCCAAGGCTCTATGATCCGACGGCTGGGCGCATCTTGATCGACGGGCATGACTTGCGCGAGGTGAGCCTTGACTCGCTTTCGGGCGCGATCGGTATGGTGACCCAGGAGACTTACCTCTTCCATGATACCATCCATACCAACCTGATCTACGCCAAGCTGGATGCCACCCAGGCGGAGGTCGAAGCCGCCGCGAAAGCGGCGAACATTCACAACTTCATCATGGATTTGCCCGACGGCTACGAGACAGTGGTCGGCGAGCGCGGCTACCGGTTGAGCGGTGGGGAAAAGCAGCGCCTGGCGCTAGCGCGCGTCATCCTGAAGAACCCGCGCCTGCTCGTCCTGGACGAGGCGACCAGTTCGCTCGACAGCGAGGTGGAGGCCTTGATCCAGGAAGCCCTGAAGCGAGTGATCGCCGGGCGTACCAGCATTGTCATCGCCCACCGCCTGAGCACGATCCTGGCTGCAGATCTGATCCTGGTGTTCGATCGGGGACGGATCCTTGAACGCGGTACGCACGCGGAACTCCTGGCTCAGGGCGGTCTGTATGCCCGCCTCTATGATACCCAATTCCGCCTGAAAGCCGCAGAGAAGGAATTGATGGGTTCATGAACTACATCACCGCTCCAGCGGGGGGCTTCCTACTTCAAAGAGCGTCGCCTGAAATCAGGTCTTGCATGCTTCCATAGGCGTGTACGTTTGCCCGATTTTTTAAAGAGAGGCCGGGTGCGACCTTTTCATGATATCATCGCGTTATGGACATTCAGGATAAAGTTGTGATCGTCACCGGGGCATCTGGTGGAATCGGCCTGGCCACGGCAAAACTCCTTGTGCAGCATGGGGCGCGGGTCGCCTTGGCGGCACGTTCTGAAGACAAGCTCCGCTCTCTTTCTAAGAAACTGCCTCATACGCTGCCGATCCCCACGGATATGACCAAGCCTCGCGAGATCAAACAGCTGATCAGGCAGGCGAGAGAGCATTTTGGGCGGATCGACATCCTGATCAATAATGCCGGTCAAGGCTACGATGCTCCTGTCGAAAAGATCAACATCCGGACTTTCCGACACATTTTCGAGTTGGACCTCGTCGGGCCCCTTATCGCCATGCAACAGGTCATTCCCATTATGAGGGAACAGAAAGGGGGGAGCATTATTAATGTGAGTTCCGGGACGGCATTGATGACCCTTCCAAATATGGGTCCTTATTCCTCCTTGAAGGGGGCACTGGCCAGCCTCAGCCTGACTGCCCGGGAAGAACTGCTGGCGGAAGGGATTTGCATCAGTGTGATCTACCCATACATCACCCTGACGGATTTCGAGGAGAATACCATTAAAGCAGTGGAAGAGGGGCCATGGGAGGGGGACGGGGATGACACCTTTTTTCCACCGGATACGGCTGAATTTGTGGCTGAAAAGATTTTTGAGGGGATCCGGAGCGGAGAGGCCGAAATCTTTACCCACGATTGGATGAAGAAATCGGGGTAAAAGGCGGCTTGAAAAATCCGTTCGCTTGAGGGGGTTTTTCGGCTCTCCATGGCGAGCCTACCCAGGATTAAAACCAATACTGTCCAGCCGTGGGTTGGACAGTATTTATCAAACAGGTCTGGCGGTCCCGACGGGGTTCGAACCCGCGATCTCGGCCTTGACAGGGCCGCATGTTAAGCCGCTACACCACGGGACCGTTTGCGGGCTGTACTATACCATACGGGTTTTCATGCGTCAAGGCGCACCAGATCCGAACAGGGCGGGGTCGGTGGGAGTGTTTCCGGACGGGTCGTAGACGTAGACATAATCCCCCACGTGCGCCCAGTTGTAAAGCCAATGCGCATCACCGACCGACATATTGACGCAACCGTGGCTCATTTGGTACCCAAACTTGTTGTGCCAGTAAGCCCCATGCAGGGCGCGGGCCTCATCATAATACATGGTCCAGGGCACGTCCTCGATGTAATAATAGTCCGAGCGGTCGGGCAGGGATGAACCGCTCATCGTCTCCGAGTCTTTTTTTTCATAGATCTTGAACAGGCCAGGCCGGGTCCAGAAGTGATCGACCCCGGTCGCGACCGGGGTCGCAAACACCAGCTGGTCGTTATCATATACTGCCAGCGTCTGTTCCTGCAGGTTGACCTCGATCCAGCGATGGGTGTCTACCCCGGGAGGGGGGGTGGTGCGCGGGGTCACTGCAGCAACCTGGTACGCTTCGACCCATTCGTCCGGCCCGATCATATCCCAAACTTCTTTGTCGGCGGTCTGGGTGGAAAAGATCTGGATGATTTGATAGTGGTAGAGGAAAATACCTGTTTGGGGGTTCTCTTTACCGGGGGCGGTGTAACTTGGGATCGTGCCCAGGACCCACCCAAAGGCATTGTGCGGGGTGGAGCTGAAGAGCTGTCCTTGAAATACCGGAACCGCCAGGCGACCGCCATCGCCCGCGATCCAATACCCGGAACGGAGCTGGTAAAAGACGCCCTGGGAGGTATCGGCCCGCTGAATATAGGATACCAAGAGCTCGGTGCCCGGAGGAATCGACTGCCCGGAAGAGTGGCCGGCCTCGGCGTCACTCAGAGAGTTGAAAAGAGGCAAACCCTTCGGGTTCACTTTGAAATAGGAATAGTCAATGCTGTTTAAGTCACGACTGGGGGGGTAAATCGGAAGGGGTTGGATAGGGAGGGTGATGCCCGAGCCAGCCAGTTGGGTCAGGTATTCCGACGGGCCCAGGGGAAGGCAATCCCCGGGAGTGTTCGTGTACACACCCGGTGGGCAAACCACCGAGCCGCTGTCCGGTTCCTGGGTCGAAGCGGCACTGATCTGGGCCTGTACGGCGACATTTCGCCCGGGGAGCAGCAATACCGATAAAAAGAGGGTCAGGAGGGGAACGCGAAGGTACCGCATAAAAGTCTCTTTTCGAGAAAGAAGGAAGGACATTATAGCATGTTTCGCAGGCCAACTTTTTTGTAAGGCTATCGATATACAAATGAATGGTATTCAGCTTGACACTTCACGTCCCCTGTGCTAAATTATCTTCAGTCCCCTTCGTGTAATTTTAACCCTTCCTAGGAGGCAGTTTTGACCAAGAATCGTACCCAACTGATGGTGGACCGCCTGCGCGAACTCCAGGCCTCGTCCCCGGACATAGAAGCCTCAGCCGTGGTCAGTGTGGATGGGCTCAGTATCGCCTCAGCCCTGCCGCAAGGTGTGGAGGAAGACCGGGTCTCTGCGATGTCTGCCGCAATGCTCTCACTGGGCGAGAGGATCGCCTCCGAGCTGGGGCGGGGCTCCTTGGAACAGGTTTATATAAAAGGATTGAAAGGATATGTCGTTTTAATGTCGGTTGGACAGGAGGCTGTCCTGACGGCATTAGCGCGCGAGCAGGCAAAGTTAGGCCTCATTTTTCTGGATATGCGCCGTGCGGCGGAAGACTTGGCGAAACTGATATAAGGCGGCGGAAACTATGGAGCAAATCCCGAAGAGCGGCTACTATTACGCCAATAAGTTCGCCCGGATTGCCCTGGAGGCCTATGAAGAGGTAATGGGGAAAAATGGCCTCAATGCGATTCTCAACCTGGCAGGTTTGGGACACTTGATTGATAACTATCCTCCAGACAATCTGGAACGGGAATTCGATTTTGCTGATTTTACGGCGATTCACGTAGCCCTGGAGGAGATGTACGGCCCGCGCGGAGGTCGTGGACTGGCGCTGCGCGCCGGTCGTGCAACCTTTAACGATGCACTGAAAAACTTCGGTGCGCTGGCCGGCGTCGGAGACCTGGCCTTTAAAGTGCTGCCCTTGGTAGCCAAGATCCGCATCGGTCTGCCGGCCAGCGCCAAGATTTTCTCTCAGGTCACCGACCAGTACTCCACTGTAAATGAAATCGAGGACGCATTTGTCTGGACGATCCATCGTTGCCCGATCTGTTGGAGTCGCAAGAACTCTGATAAGCCGGTTTGCTATATCTCAACCGGCCTGCTCCAGGCTATGCTGACATGGGTATCGGGGGGACTGGAATTTCGCGTGAATGAATCCAAATGCTGTGCAGTGGGCGATCCAGACTGCGAGTTTGTCATTCAAAAAGAGCCCATCTCCTAATGGGTCCCAGCTATGGCCGAGGTGAAATCGAAGATCCTGATCGTCGAAGATGACCTCGACATTGCCGATATGCTGAACGCCTACTTTCGCGTCCAGGGCTATGAAGTCTTTACCGTGAACTGGGGGGAGGATGGGATCCGGGCCTGCCAGACCTCTCAACCTGATCTTGTCATTCTGGATATCCGCTTGCCGGATATTGATGGCTATGAGGTTGCCCGGCGCTTGCGATCCAACCGGCGTACGCAGCAAATCCCGATCATTTTCCTGACCGAAAAAAGCGAGCGCCTTGACCGTCTGGAAGGCTTGGAGCTGGGGGCGGACGATTACATCACGAAGCCATTCGATGTGCAGGAGCTGCGCCTGCGCGTTCGCAATGCCATACGCCGTGCCAGCCAGGATACGCTGACCAACCCCGTCACGAGCATCTCGGACGGCGTGTTGGTGGATGAACACCTGGGGGATTGCCTGCACAAACTTGACTGGGCGATGCTGACCGTCTCCCTTAAAAACCTGGACGACTTTCGCGAGGCTTATGGATTCGTAGCCTCGGATGATGTATTAAGGGCGGTCAGCCTGATGGTCCAGAATGCGATTCGTGAGATTGGCGGTACGGAAGATTTCTTCGGTCACCTCAGCCCGACGGATTTCGTCCTCATTACTTCCCCGGAGCGTGCCGAACTTCTTCGAGAGCGCATCCGCACGCGCCTGGAGCAATCGTTGGAATACTTTTATCCGATCAAGGATCGGGAACATCCTGCGATGAACGGGAAACGCCTGTCGGTCAGTCTGGGATGCCTGCTGGCTGACCAAAACAATTCCCCTACCCTGGAACAATTGAAGATCGTTTTGCTCCACCCAAACTCTTAGGAGAACCGCTTGCGTTTGGTAGTTGTTATCCCAACCTACAATGAAGCGGACAACCTGGGCAGGTTGGTTACTGCTTTATTTGCGCTCCCTTTGGATCTTCGGCTGCTGGTGGTGGACGACAACAGTCCGGACGGCACCGGTCGTGTGGCGGATGAGCTGGCGGCGAAATACCCGGGGCGGATACAGGTCCTGCACCGGGCCGGGAAATTGGGTTTTTCCACGGCCTACTTGCAGGGGTTCCAGGCCGCCCTGCTGGGCGGGGCCGAAGCGGTGGTCCAGATTGATGCCGACCTGTCCCATGACCCGTCTGTGCTGCCCGCCATGGTGGACCGCCTGCAGAATTGTGATGTGGTGCTGGGTTCACGCTACGTTCCAGGTGGTAGCGTGGACGAGCGTTGGTCGTTCTGGCGCAAAGGCCTCTCGACCTGGGCCAACTTCTATGCCCGGACGATCCTGGGGATACCAGCCCGGGATGTCACGGGCGGCTACCGCTTATGGCGGCGGGAAGCCCTGGAGCGCATGCCGTTGGACCGGATCCAGGCCAACGGTTACGTATTCCAGGTAGAGATGCTGTATCTTGCATACTGTATGGGCTGCCGCTTCGGGGAGGTACCGATTTATTTTGCCGATCGACGCTGGGGAAAATCGAAAATGTCTTTTAAGATCCAGATTGAGGCGGCCTTCCGCGTCTGGCAGGTGCTGTGGTCCTACCGCGACCTCCACAGGACGCGGGACACGGCAAGGTCGGCTTAGGCCGGACGGAGTTCCGCCAGTTTCCCCCACTCTTCAAGATTCAGGGTTTCAGCCCGGCGCTGCGGGTCGATTCCGGCCGCATGCAGCATGGCCGCAGCCTGGTCAGGTGGAATCCGCAGACCCCCCGACAGGGCATTCCGGAGTGTTTTCCGCTTCTGGGAGAATCCAGCCTTGGCCAATTGGAAGAAGCGGTCCAAGTGAGGCCCCGGGATGAGAGGCTGGGGATAGACTTCGAGACGCACCACGGCCGATCCGACCTTCGGAGGCGGATAAAAAGCCTTGGCAGGTATCCAGGCTGTGATCTCCGGTTGACCGAAGACCTGAACGCTGAGGGCCAGCAAACTCAGGTCGCCAGGGAGCGCACAAATGCGCTCACCTACTTCACGCTGGACGGTCAGGACGGCCCGCCGCGGGCGCGGCTCGCTCGCCAGCAGGTGGCGGATCACAGCCGACGTGATGTAATAGGGGATGTTGGCGACCACCAGGTAGGGGGCGTGCTCCATCAACTCGGCGGGGGAGAGCGCAAGAATATCCCCTTGGATCAAACGGACATTGGGAAACGGCGCAAGCACCTCGCGCAAGGCGGGCAAGAGTAGTTTGTCCAGTTCCACCGCCGTAACGGTTCGGGCGCTGAGAGCCAGATGACGTGTCAGGCTGCCCAATCCCGGCCCAATTTCCAGAACCGCGTCCGAGGGCGTAAGCTGTGCGCTTGCCACGATTTCCTGCAGGGCGGCGCGGTCCTGCAGATAGTTCTGCCCGAGGCTTTTGCTCGGATGAAGGCCATACTGCCGCAGCAGGCCGGGGATGTCGAGCGGGGCGAGCACGGTAACCGTCATGGAAGAATATACCCTGGATTGGGTTCCTGGACGGGAGTCAGGAAATAAACCGTCACCCACCGGCCCCAGCTGTATATGTTGGGATCTCCATCGCTGTAACCCAGATCAACCCAATAATGGTTGCCGGCCGGAGCGCCGCCGCCTGTGTCCCCGACCGTTGCCTGTCCATAACCTGGGATGTAGAGTGGCTGGCCTCCAAAGAGCAGATACCAGGAATAAACCATCCCCACGATCCCTTTTCCTGCCGGTTTTCCACTCGACGTGCCAGTGTAGCACTTGCCGGGGATTCCTGCCGACGTACACGGCGAATAGGCTGTGGCGTAAAGCTGCAGGACACGCCAATAAGTGATTGTCTGCCCGTCTACCACGGCAGTTCGAATGACGATGTGCGTCCCATAACCGATAATGCGGTCCTGGGGCGGGCGGACCATGCTCTCTGGCTCCACCTGGCGGGAGACCTCCACCCCGTCCTCGCTGCGAACCCGGACGCGGGAGACAGCCAGCCCCGGCACACCCCCCTGCAGAAGGCTCTGCTGGTCAAGCTCCAGTTCGGCAGAAAGCTGGGTCGTGGTATTGAAAGGCAGGGACCTCTGGGTGAGCGTCACGGTTTCAACCACCCGGATGACCCGGATATGTCCATTAGCGGGCAGAGGCTCGGATTCCGCAGGCTGGCTGGTGTCCAACCCCTCCAGGGGGATTCCGGCCTCGGCCAGGGCTTGTCCAACCGTGGCGGCCGCGCTGCGGATGACAATCGATTTTCCATCCACGCTGACCGTCTCCAGCTGCGACGGTGTGAACTTGATGGTCAGCGCTCCATCGATAGGAGTTCCCGCGGGAGGCTCGAGCCGGTCCGCGGTGTAGAGCGTAATCCCGGCTTCAGCGAGAGCCTGCCCCACGTTGAGTGCAGAGGTCTGCAGGATCTGCTGACCGGTGGGTTGGATCAGGGTCAGCGGAACAGCCCGGCGGATCTGCAGCGCATAGCCATTCGCCTCAGGCAGGGGCTGGTTAAGGGGGATGGAAGCGCCGAAGTAAAGCAGGCGGTCATGATCAGCGAGCTTCAGCTTGGCGTCTGCCAGCAGTTCAGCCGGGATGCGCTCGGCGCTGGTGAACCGATACGTCTGGCTCCCGTCGCGGATCGTCACGGGAACGGTGGTGCGCCCCTGGCAGGCGGACAGTAGAAAGAGCAACATCCCCAGCCAGAAGAATCTGTGCATGGCCGTGATTCTACTCGATTAAACCGGCATCGGCATTCAGGAGAGATAGGGTTGGGGGTCGTCCCGGGCCGGATCCGGCCTGGCAGTGGCTATTGCCGATCGTGGATGGGCGGGTCGGCTTTCGGGTAAAATGGTCTTGTGAACAGCCTGCCGGTCGTCTCCAGCTCGAGCAATCACCTGATCAAACAAGCCCGTTCCCTGCGCCAGAGGAAGGCCCGCGCTGCCACAGGCCTGTTCCTGGTGGAGGGCATCCACCCAGTCGGTGAGGCCATCGAGGCAGGCTGGCAGATCGAGGCTTTGCTCTACGCACCGGACCTGCTGTCCAGCGGATTTGCCCAGCATTTGCTTGCTAAACAATCCCAGCACGGGGTGCGCTGCCAGGCGGTGGCCTCTGACCTTTTTGCGACCTTGACAGAAAAGGACAACCCCCAGGGCCTGCTCGCCGTTGTTCGCCAGAAGGATTTTCATCTGCAGGAGCTGTCCCCGAATAGTTTCCAGCGGGGTGTGGCTCTGGTTTCGCCTCAGGATCCGGGCAACGTGGGCACCATCCTGCGGACGATGGATGCGGTTGGAGCGGATGGGCTTTTACTGCTCGACCCTGCACAAGGAACCGGTGGCGGTGTCGACCCATACCACCCCACCTGTGTGCGAGCCAGCATGGGGGCCCTCTTTTGGAAACCGGTGGTCCAGGCATCGTTTGGGCAGTTCACCACCTGGGCCAGACAGAATGGACACCGCCTGATCGGATCCTCCGCCCACGCCAATACAGATTACCGAGCGATTCCGCGTCAGGCCTCGCCTTGGATCCTGCTGCTCGGAAGTGAGCAGAAAGGCCTGAGTGAGGAGCAAAAAGCGGCCTGTGACCTGGTCGTCGCCATGCCGATGTGCGGGCGGGTCAGCTCCCTCAATTTAGCTGTCGCGGCCGGAGTGCTGCTGTATGCCATGGTGCAACCAGAGAATAGGTAGAGATATGATTTATACCCCAATTAATGGGATGGGGATTGATTGGCTATGGTTATCCCCCGGAGGTCAGGCGGTATTATTATTCTCGGATCAGTCTGGACAGAGCCAGATCTCGACATCGGAATAAACTGGGCTGCGACCGATTACGTTTCCTCCGGCATCCGTGGCCACGAATTGATAGATGAACATGTTCCGAAAGGCCTGGGTAGGGGTTGAAAAAGAGGATCCGGGAACTGTGATTTTAAATAAACCTTTTCCCAGCGAGGTCTTGGTCGACCCATTATTCCAATTCGTTTCCGGCCTCGGTGGAGTGTAGCTGACTTAAATCGTTTATTCAATTAGGGGTTAATCACATGGGGTTCTTACGTTCTTGATTGCTGCGGACCTGGGATTCAGGTGTCAAGCGGACCCGATGACCTCAATACTCGTCCTCTTCCTCGTCCATCCAGAGATCATCGTCCTCTTCTTCCAGCTCTTCCTCCTCCCACTCTTCCAGTTCCTCGTCTTCCCATTCTTCATCCTTCACGGCTTCTTCATTGGGGGTATAGGTAGCACAACCGGTATCTGGGTCGATTTCAACCGCAGCGGCACCGCAATAGCCGTCGTCCAGAAAGACGCAGTCAGTATAATGGCAACGAATGCGAGGCATGAATTCCTCCTAGGATGTAGTTTGCCTTACCAGCCGGACGATCGCCACAATAAAAACGATGCTGATGCAGATGGCGGAAACCACGCAGAAGGGGCAGACTTTGTGGATGACATCCAATTCAAGGTAGGTCAGATACGCGGAAAAGCCCACGCCCGCCAGACCGAGTCCGAAGACTGCTAGCGGTCCATTCTCCTGCAGGATCTTGAGGCGCGGCTCCAACACGAGGACTGCCACGATCACCAGGTAAGCCACGACGCCGAGCAGCGATATGGGGATGCCGTAGATTTCGGAATAAGGACTGAAATTGACATCATGGCAGGCCCCGCTCCCGATGCACATCTTGTTGTTGCCGGTCAGCTTATAAATTAGAAGATAGATGGAATCGAGTTCGCCCAGGATGGCTGCGATCAGGCCGATCCAGTAGAAGAGG
Organism: Anaerolineales bacterium; assembly: GCA_050013095.1. Classification (GTDB taxonomy): domain Bacteria; phylum Chloroflexota; class Anaerolineae; order Anaerolineales; family Villigracilaceae; genus UBA877. The sequence continues at coordinate 39,735 of JBEKFY010000034.1, forward strand.
GGTCCACCTTCCTTCTTCCGGGTTGATTTCATGGGATTAGCCATATCTCCACATCTGAGTTTGCAGGCAGCGATTTTACCCCAGAGGGCACAATCAGTAAAGCGTTTGCCTGTACCAAAGAGAAGATGTTTCCTGAGCCCTGATGACCGGTCAGCCGGGCCATCAGTTTCCCGTTCTCCTGGAAGACCACTGCACGCAGGTACGATTCGCGCCCATCCGACTCGAGTGGCTCCACCAGCCGGGCGGTCAAACGGAAGCTGAGCGGCTCGGTCTTCCCGCTTAATCGGTCCAGGGCAGGGCGGACGTAGACCAGATATCCGATAAAGGCAGAGACGGGGTTGCCCGGCAGGCCGAAGAAGGGGATCCCGCGGTAACGGCCGAAGGCCAGCGGCTTCCCAGGGCGCATGTTTACCTGCCAGAAATCCAGCTCACCCTGTTCTTCGACCACCATCTTGACATAGTCGAATGCACCTACACTGACGCCGGCTGAAGACACGATCACATCGGCCTGGGAGGCCACGGCACGGTCGATCCGCTCGCGGATGTCCTCCGGCCGGTCCGCAGCCACGCCCAATCGGATGATTTCTGCACCCGAACCCTCAGCAAGGGTTGCGAGGGTGTAGGAATTGGCATCCCGCACCTTGCCAGGCATCAGAGGGGTGTTGACCTCGACCAGTTCATCCCCGCTTGAAAGCAGTGCCAGCCGAGGGCGCCGGTAGACCGTCATCTGGTCGACACCGAGCATCGCGAGCAGGCCGATTTCCTGGGCGCGCACTTGCTGGCCGGCGCGCAGGACGATCTCCCCGGCGTGCAAATCGTCCCCGCGTCGGCGGATCGAGTTGTTGCGCCGAACCGTCCGGTAGATTGCTACCCGGGATGGCGTGGGGGAACCGGCATCCCGGGTTTTAAAGTCAGTATCCTCGACCATTACGACTGCATCCGCTCCAAGCGGGAGCGGCGCGCCGGTCATGATGCGCGCGGCTTGTCCTGCTTGCAGGATGATCTCCGGGCTGCTGCCGGCAGGAATGTCGGCAACCACCTCCAGCGTGCGGGGCGAAGCAGGTTCGGCTCCTTCAACATCGGTTGCCTTCAGGGCGAAACCGTCCACACTGGAATTGTCGAAAGGGGGCAGATCGATCGCCGCGGTGATATCCTGAGCCAGAACGCGCCCGGCTGCGTGTTCGAGCGGCAGGACGAGCGTGTCGACCGGATAAAAGTTGGAAAGAATGCGTGTACGGGCTTCCTGCACACTTAACATGAAATCGCCGCCATAAAAAGCGGCGACATTATACCACCAACAACCCATGGCGATTCGGCGTGTCCCCGGAATTCAGCCGCCTTTGACCCGCTGGGCTTCCAGCACGTTTGGCAGATTTTCTACGCGGGCTAGGATGCGGCTGAGCTGGGCAATGTCCTTCACCTCGATCACGAGCTTTAGGTCGGCCAGACTCTTGCTGACGCGCACCTGCACGTCAATGATATTGACGTTCTCGCTGTTTAGCAGGGTGGTAATGTCGCCCATCAAGCCCTGTCGGTCGTAGGCTGAGATACGGATCGGCACTGGATAGGTCCGCACTTTTTCGCCCCAGCTGACTTTCACGAGGCGCTCGCGATCCCGGATGCGCAGGACGTTCGGGCAATCCTGGCGGTGAATGGTGGCACCACGGCCGCGGGTGATATAACCGATGATCGGATCGCCAGGGGTCGGGTTGCAGCACTTGGCGATGCTGGTCAGGATATCTTTCAAACCCAGGACGGTCACCGCATCGGAGGGGCTGGCTTCGCTGGTCGGGGGTACTGCGACCAGCATATCGTCTGTCTCTTTCGTTTCGAGCAGTTTGTTGACCACCCGCCCGATTGAGATATCACCGTTCCCGAGCCCCTCATACAGGTCCTCCCGAGAGCGGTCAAAATTTACCGCCAGCGTGTCCAGGCTTTCGTCGTCAAGCTTTGACAGGCCAAGCCGATCGAGTTCGCGTTCCAATACGGCTTTGCCCTGTTCAATGTTCTGTTGGCTGTCCTGCTTCTTGAACCAGGCTTTGATCTTTGAGCGGGCGCGCTGAGTCCGCACCAGGCCCAGGCTGATATTAAGCCAATCTCGGCTGGGACCGCCCTGTTTGGAGGTCAGGATTTCAACCTGTTCGCCGGTGTGTAGTTCATATTCTAGCGGCACGAGCTTCCCGTTGACTTTGGCTCCCCGGCAGCGGTCCCCGACGGAGGTGTGGACGTGATAGGCAAAGTCGATGGGTGTCGATCCTGCGGGCAGGTCGATAATGTCTCCGTGCGGCGTGAAGACGTAGACACGATCTTTGAAAACATCCGTCTTCATGCCGTCGACAAATTCCTGTGCGTCATCCACATCCTGCCGCCATTCCATCACGCGGCGTAGCCAGTTGATGCGTTCGTCATATTTATCCCGAGAGCCTCCCTCCTTGTAGCGCCAGTGGGAGGCGATGCCGAACTCCGCATTCTCGTCCATCTCGCGTGTGCGGATCTGCACTTCGACAGGCTTGCCATCGTCGTAGATGATGGCGGTGTGCAGAGACTGGTAGAAATTATCCTTTGGGGCAGCGATATAATCGTCGAATTCTCCGGGAATAGGGCGCCAGTGGGTATGGATGATCCCCAGGGCTGAGTAGCAGGCCGTTACATCCGGGACGATCAGCCGGACGCCGCGCACATCCCGTACGAGCTCAAAGGGCTTATCCTTCTCCATCATTTTATGGTAGATGGAATAGATGTGCTTGGGGCGACCGCTGATCTCCGCTTTCACGCCAGCTTCGGACATCAACTTGTCGATTTGCTCGATGATGACGTTGATCTCGGATTCACGGGAATCTCGCCGGACTGCCAGTTGCTCCGCAATTTCCTTGTATTTCTCGGGATTCGTATAGCGGAAACCCAGGTCCTCCAGCTCCCACTTGATCTGCCAGATGCCCAGCCGATTGGCAAGCGGAGCAAAGATGTCCAGCGTCTCTTGGGCGATGCGCTGGCGTTTCGGCTGCGGGAAGAAACTCAGAGTGCGCATATTGTGCAGGCGGTCAGCCAGCTTGATCAAGACAACCCGCACATCGCTGTCCATGGCCAGGAAGGTCTTCCGCAGGGTTTCGGTGGCCAGATCGCGCTTGCGATTGCGCCTGGCGCTCTCGTCTTCCGAAGGCAGGTCGACCTCGTCTGTTTTGCGCAGGGCCTCTTCCCGATGTTCGCCTCGTGAAACGCGCGGCAACTCGGTCAATTTGGTAACGCCCTGGACCAGATTGGCAACGCTTTCTCCAAAGTCCCGTTTTAAATCCGTGTAGGTGACGGCGGTGTCCTCGATGGTATCGTGGAGTAGCCCCGCTGCGATCACGTCGGCCGGCATGGAATATTCGGCCAGAATCGCTGCCACCGCCAGGCCGTGGTTGATATAAGGGTCACCGGAGGCGCGTTTTTGCCCCTCATGGGCTTGTTCGGCAATCCGATACGCGCGCCGAATCAGTTCCCGGTCCGCGGTGGTGAAGGTGGAAGGGAGCTGTTCTATTAATTCATCGATGTTGATCGGCGCGGTTTTTTTCATGATCTCTACTGCTTGCAAGGTTATCTAAATTTCGCGCTCTTGAATTGGCCGCGAATGACGTGACCTTGGTTTAAATAATTATGTAATACTCTGTAATTGTAGCCTAAGCAAGGCTGGTGTCAAATCAACTCCGGCTGGCCGGGTGGACCAGGCTTATGGCGCAGGCCTTACGCAGCTGGCTCACGGCGGAGGCGGAACAGCAGAAATAATCCCACCCCGAGAAATGCCAGGATCAAAAAGGTCGTCGTCAGGTTTTCCACCCGCCCCCATACGGTTTCCAGGAGGGCCGGCAGGTAACCACGTGTCATGCTTCCGGAGGGGATCATCAGCAGCAGCTGGCCGGCCAGGCTGAAGGCGATGATCCAGAACCTGGCCGCCCGGCTCAGGTCCCAGGCCTGGCTCCTTTTAACCAGGTAGGCAATGAGCCCCATGTATACGATGACCACCATTGCGTCGTAAGCCCGATGGTAAACGACCAGCAGCGCCCAGAGGATGAGAATGGTGAGCAGATGGATGCGACTTAATGGAACGAGTTTCTCCCCAAATCTTCGAAGTGCCTTCGCCCAGCGCCAGTAGGCGATCGGAATTGCCACAACCAGAGTCCAGGCGAGACCGATCCAAACCTCCTGTCCCGAACCCCGCACCAGGGCTGCCAGGTGTATGCCTTCCATGCTGGCATGCAGGTTGACCATGAGCAGATATTCGTGGATGATGGCCGGCAACCCCGACCCGCTGATGAACATCAGGGCCAGCAGGCCGGCCAGCTGGACCAGACAGGCGGTGAGCACCAGGCGGATTTTCGGTTCGAGCAACAGGAAAAGAAGAAGAACCCCTAGCGAGAGCGAGTATTTCGAAAGCGCCACCCCCAGCAGCAGGCCAGCCAGCCAAGGTCGGCGATCGGCAAGCACCACCGCCGCCAGCATCAGATCCAGAATCAGGAACGTGATCTGTCCGCTCGCGGTCGCGTTACGGGTCGAACTCAGGCCGATCATGGCACAAGTCAGAGCGATCCCTTCCCAGGGGCTGAGCCAGCCCTTGTCCTGGAAGAGTCGATAGACCAGGAAGGGGATGCATCCGAGCAGGACTAGATTGATCAACAGCCAGACCGCTTTGGCAAGAGACCAGGAGAGAAATGCCAGAGGGGCCAACAAGAAGAATGCCAGCGGTGAGCTGGCCGGTGCGGGAACCAGGTTCGGTTGGATGATCTCCTTTAAGTCGGTTACCGTCCGATCAAGGTAGACGACTGGCAGGGACGGTTTGTCTCCATCGATGAATGTCTTGTACAGGTCTTTACCTTCCCGCAGGAACTGGCCTGCATACCAATAAGTATACAGGTCGTCCCCGCCTTGGGGGGAAAGCCCTTGTTGAATAGCTCGGAAGAGGCTGATCGCCGCCCAAGCCCCCATCACAACCAGGGCAGAAATGCGCAGGAGGGTTTTCATCGAATGGTTAGTCATCCCTGAGTCTCAGTTGCCCTTGACTGGACCCATGTCCAGGTGTATATCGATTAAAATCCTCGTGGAAAGTTTGTGCCATCAAGTATAGCACCGCCAGGGGTGATTTTTTTCACGGCGCATTGCCTCAAGTTAAATGTTACTCTAGGTAGGGTCGTTGCCTCAAGAAGAATGTTACCCTACGGCAGAGAGAAAAGAGCTGCCGGAGGAGAACATGATGAGTCGACGAAGCAAGCGGGA
>JBEKFY010000035.1:0-44527 GCA_050013095.1 Anaerolineales bacterium
AGGCGGCCCGGATGCGTTGGAGAGTCACAGGAGGCATGATGTGACCATTATAGGATTTTTGGTATCGGAATGCAAGCTGCCGTCCTGCACCGGATGTGCGTCATTTTTTCGGGGGAGCGTCAAGGCGATAGAGAGCGCGTCGGAGTTTGAACTGTCGCCAGGGATTGTCCTTGGGATCTTTCGGCTGGTGGGGCTTCGGAATGGAGATGAGTGGAATGGACGATAAAGCTGCTTGGAGAGCGGCTGGAGTGCGGACTGGAACTGGCTGTCTTCGGGACTGATGCAAGAGCTGTCTTCGTCGGGAGGTGCGTTGGCGTAAACGCTCTTCAATCCTGGGCCAATCTTCCTTCCAGCGTCCGCTGCACACGATATTGCGGAGGGCGAGCATCGCATTGACATGCTGGTCCGCCCAGTGCATACCGGAGCCCTTCAGGCGAACTTCCACGACCAGCTTGTTGCCGCTTTCCACGCTGCCGTTGCCGATCGGCCAGCCCTCTGCCTGAAAGCGGGGATATTGGAGTTGGGGTTCGCGTTTTCGGAGATAGGTCAGATTGGAGGATATTTCTGCGGCTTGCGGATGTCGGGTCTGCAACCGCCGCAGTTCCGTGAATAACCGTTTGGGCCCTTCATGCTTGAGGCGGTGGAGTCGTTTCTGGAGCCATTCCTGGGCCTGGGGCGTAGCTTCTCCGTACAGGAATTCCCCCACCTGGCTGAGGTGCTCCCCGGCATGCGGAAAGTCCAGGATCCGCACGGCATCCGGCCGGTGATAATCCGTGAAGCCCTGCAGCCAATCCGACCCATCCATAATGGCGGCCACCTGCCGGGCATTCTCCACTCCCCGCCGCTGGATCTCCACCAAAGCCTGCCGGGCAAACTCTTCGGCACTGATTTTGCGAGAGAAATAGGATAAATTGCGGGTATGGACCACCCATTCGCCCCTTTCGAGCACGGCTGGCTGCACTTCCCCGATCACCACGGTCCGCACTTCTGCCCATTGCCCATGCAGCAGCGGTACCATCGCCCCATCCGCACTCATCTGCATCTTCTCCGCACCTGCTGGTGCTGGGGGCTGTTTCTTTTCTAATCGTTCCACTTCCTCCGATTGCATCTCTACATACGCCGCCCCTGCAGCCTCACTGCTGCGCCTGCCCGTCGCGGGACTGACCCCGATCCCCTGCATGTCTGCCAGCAGCTCCACGGCTGGCTCAAAAGGCATCCAACTCGATAACCGCACCAGTTCCTCATACCCGCGCGGCGTCAGCCTGCCCGGCAATAATTCCAGTTCCTCATCGAGGGGGAAAAATCCCCTGCCCACACACCGGACAGACTCCTTGTTCCCGCTCGATCTCCACCTCGTTGCCTCCCCGCGTTTGCAGCTTGCGCTTTTTCTTCCCTCTCCCCTCCAATTTGGCTCCACATGCCGGACACACCGGCGCCTCCCCCTCGATCCATTCCGCACTCGCTCCCAGGTTGGCCGTGTCGGACAGCACCTTTGCCCGATATTCATCCATCCGCCGATCGATCTCCGCTTCGATCTCTCGAAACGTCGCCCGCGGGTGCTGCTCCCGCCACGCCGCAATCCCCGCGTTCATCTCCTCGCTCATCTTCTGCCATTCCTGGCTCACCTTTTTCTTATCCATCCGGGCACCTCCTTCTTTGACTCCCCCATCTTACCCCTTCCCCCTACGGACACAACAATCTTGTCAAGGGTGGCGAGCTAATCGCTAATGAAAAGACGAGTCAGCTGGTAAAAGACCGGCTTGCTCGCCTTTTGTGGGGGTAGGGTAATTATAAGACCTCCCGGCTCTTGGAAAAACGCCACTGAACTTTTAAAAGGACAAACACATCCATACCGCTTCGCCACTCGACGAAACGTTCGCTTGACCGCAGTTGTATAATGGATTCGAGTGGTGAGCCCGTTTCCAAATACCGGGTCAGGTCTTTATCCCGGGGCGTCAGGAATGTATCCTGTTTTCAGGAGCGCCGACCTACTTGGGACACCGCTCACTTTTTTGGGGGTAGCAGTTTTGAGGCTGGAAGCTTGTGGCGTTTCGCGCCCCAGGAGATCTCCTGCAAATCCTGGCCGATACCCAGCCGGTCAAGTTGTTCCCGAGTGAAGGCTTTCGCAGACTGCCTTTCTGGCAGATTTCTCACACCGACCTGATAGGCATGGGCGAAGAATGAACGGGCCACATTTGCCGGGTCTGCAAAGCGGTCCACGACGTTCTCACTGAGCACATGCCAGACGGCCACCAGGAGCTTGCGGGCGATGGCCACAACGGCTTTGGAACGCCCCAGGTGAGGTTCTAAGCGCTCAAACTCTTTCTTCCAGTGGAGATGATGCTCGATCGCATGGTTGGCAGCATTCACCATGGCGCGGCATAAGTCTCGCCTGCCTGCTTTGGTAATCCGGCCGGAATTATGGGTCATGCCGCTGTCGTGGACACGGGTGCCCAGCCCGGCATACCCCACCAGCTTTTTGGCATCCGGGAAACGGGTGATGTCACCGATGGCTGCCAGGATGGTGATGGCCGTGAGCATGGCCACTCCGGGAAGTTGGACCAGCAAGGGGATGCGCTCATCCTCGGCGCTCGCCTTCTTCAGGCATTCTTCGGCTTGCTCAACCTGTTCCTGAGCAAACTTGAGCGTGTCCAGGTCGGTGCGCACCAGGAATTGCTCAGTTGCAGAGAGCGGCAGGTTTTCCCACCAGCTGCGCTGCTCAGGCGAAAAAGGCTTCTCCGGCAGGGCCAGGTGGTTGCGGTGCAGCAGCGAATGCAGCCAGTTCTTAGCCATGGTCGAGAGGCGGACCATCTTCTCCCGCCGGGCGATCAGGGCACGCAAGTCACGCACTGGATGCGGCGGAATCCACACTCCTTCGAGCATCCCGGCCGCATGCAGCTGGGCCAGTGCCAGGGCTGCCTTCTTGTCGGTTTTCACCTGAGCACCTGTTATCAGCGTCACGTTCGGTGGGTGGACGGCAATGACCGAGTGGACATGTGGCAGCAAAGTATCATAGAACAGGTAGGTATTCGTGGTCATCTCCAGGGCCACCGCATCCTGGGGCGTGAGGACCCGAGAGACCCACTCGTCTAGCTGATAGTTCGAGACTCTTTGCGGACCGAAGACAACTTCGCGCTGTGCGTCGACCCCCACCACCACAAAATACTGTTTGTGAATATCCAATCCAAAAAAGCGTGTGGGACCTTCTGCCATATCAACACCTCCGTGAGAATGGATTTTGGCCAGGTACGTTGATTTATGGGCAAGGACATCACACACGGACACGGGCTGGCTCTCTTGAGCCTCCCAGGCTAGCGGATCCGAACGGGCAGCCAAACAAATTTGCGAGCTTGCCAAAGGCTTCTCATAGGGAGGACCGGCTGGCCCAAACGTCACATACCCGGAGCAGGACGTTCCCGTTCCTAACCATCGGGAAGTCTACTCCCAAACGCACCTGGCCACCCCTTCTGCAAGGGGTGTTGAATGCTAACAAATTTAGACGCACACCCATCTCTGGGTTGGACAGGATGAGGGGAGAGCTTGCCCTGCCTTCACAAATAGTGTATTATCCTTTCGCTGGTCCGCTATTATCATGGCACCGGAACGCTTGAAACGGAAACACCAGAGTTTCAGCCACCCGGTCTGCCCAGCGAGGAAAAGATGAACAAATGTTTCGCATTGCTGATGTTGGTGTTTCTGCTATCCGCCTGTTCGGCTGCCGCCCCGCTCCCGCCTCCGACGGATACGCTTTCCGATACGCCCACCCCTCTTAGCGCGGCCACGGACACACCCGGCAGCCCATCCATCCCGTCGGAAAGCGCTCCCACTATCACCGCCATACCGCATTCCGCCCTCGCAACGAGCGGGCCTTACCTGGCCTATCTGCACAGCCAGGGGAACCAGTACGAGATCGCCCTCCTGGATGCGGATGGGAAAGGGCAGGAGCTTATTCCTTTTCCGGCGGATGCAAACGTGCAGACTGGCCTGCCGTCCCTGTCCGACACGCTCTCACCCGATGGCAAGTGGCTGGCCTATTACACAGGTTCGGCGGGGCAATGCTTCGGGAACGGCAGAGCAGATACCGCCGATCTGGCCCTCAACCTGCTGGATTTGACGGATGGGAAAAGCCGGCTCGTCACAAATCTGTTGTCGCACGATTATCCGGCTAACTTCGCCCGGGCCGCCGGGCAGTTGAACTCCGGTATAACGGCAGACCTATTGCAGAATGCTTTCGTCTGCGGGATCACACAGTCCATCTCCTGGTCGCCGGACGGGCGGACCCTGGCTTTTGCCGGCCAGATGGACGGGGTGTCCTCGGATCTTTATCTATACAACATGGCCAGCCAGGCCATAAAACGCTTGAGCAGCGGACCGCAGGAATTGCAGGGGCTCGCCTGGTCGCCGGATGGCCGGTGGATTTTGAGTTGGATTAGCTACTCCTCCGGTGAGGGGACGGTATATGATCTGTATGCCACTTCCCTGGACGGGTCCATCATCCATAAGCTCCCGCTGAGCAGGTGCGATACTTCCATGTGGCTGGATGACCAGACCTGTTTTTCATTTGAAGATGAAAACGGGGTTGGAACCTTCAACCTGTCCCTGCTCAACATTGAAACCGGCGCCGTGATCCCCGTCTGGAGCGGGGAGTTCAGCTCCCAGGCGGTCAGCGCAGACCACCAGTGGCTGGCGTATTTTTCCCATTATTCATACCGGTCTTTGTTTAAAGGCAGCGATCCCAATTTCGTACCCGGTCTCTATCTGGTCAACCTGGGTACATTAAAGTCCAGCCGGGTTGTGTTGCCAGTATTCGACGATTCCCAAACTTTGCAGGCCCTCGGCAGCGGGGATCGAACCTTCATGCTCCTGGACACAAAATGGCAGACCCTGGATTTTCTTTCACCGGACGGGGAACTTTCCTCCACCGGCATCAATGCATACTCCATCTCGCTTTCCCCTGACAGGCAAACCCTGGTCGCCTTCGGGCAAAAGATCCATTTCCTCAAGGCGGACGGTACACCCCTCCGGGATGTAGATCTGCCGGCCGGCCTGGTGAGCCGCAATATCGTCGCCATCCTTTGGCGGCCTGACTCCTCCGGCCTGTTCTTTACCTACCTGGCTCCTCTTCAACAGTTGTATGCCCTGGACCTATCGGCGGGCAGCCCCAGGCTGGTTGATAATGCCGATACCCTTGCCCTTGGGCCGGCCGACTTTACCTGGGTGGGTCTGCCTAAAAATACGCCCTAAGCATTGAGCGGATAATAAGTGGAACAACGGCACTGGTACTTTGGTACCAGGGTGTGCGTCAAAATTCCGCGAAGGTAAGTAGTTTGACATATACCCTGCACACAAAAGGCATTTTTAGCCTAGAAACATCAGGAATTGAGGATGATTCGGCAGCGCAATCATGGCTCGCGAAAAAATGACGCACACCCTCCTGCACCGGAGGAGGGCGGCGGGTTTAAAGCAGCTTCATTTGTTCGGGAGGCTCGATGGGGTCGCCGGCAAGTTCTTTTTCCCATCTGTCGCGGGTGAGCGGCGCCCCTTCCGCCAGGCGTCTCAGGGTCCGGAATTTGAGAGTGCGCCAGGGCTCGGCGACCTTTTTCAGGGTGGGATCACGCTGCAGCTTGTAGGCCAGCAGGCCGGCCCGCCCTCCCGGCAGGACCAGCACGGGGTGAGCGGATGGATACGGATCTTGGCGCAGGATGCGCCCGACCACCGCCGAAGCCAGGAGGTAAAAGGCATAGGTGGTATGGGAGGTTTCCTGCCAGAGGATCAAGCGCAGCGGCTCGTCGCGCCGTACCACACCATAACCCATCTGGGAGGCAAGCTTTACCAGGACTTGGGCGGCCGACTCGAGGTCAGCACGGCGCAAGGAGGGGGTCTCCTCCGGGCGCAGGCTCCAGCTGCCGCCGCTTTCCACGGCATAGGAGGCCAGGATAGCACGCAGGGTGCCGATGGAGGGAGTGTCCAGACCGGGGAACTCGACATTCAGGCCCTTTTCCAGGTCGCGCAAGGTACAGCCGGGATTCTTCTGCAGGAGGCGGACCACCGCCACCTCGACGCGGTCAGGCAGAGGGTCGGAGTCGCGATTCCAGTTCTTCTCCGCCCACAGTCCGGTCTCTGGGTTTTCACTGCCTGCCAGGTGAACGAACTCTCCCGCTCCCAGGGCGGCCTGAATCGGTGCATGCACTCGCGTCAGGGCTTCCTCCCGCCAGCCCAGGGTATGGTTCTCAGCCATGGCAATCAGGCTGGCGGCGTGCAGCACGAGATAAGGAACCGGCTCGCTGCGTTCTTGAAGGTAAGCGGAGATGGCCTTCTGGATGACAACTGCCTCGACGCCGGCTTCGCCCTCTTTGGCCTCCAGGGTAAAGGCGTGCCGATACCAGAGGATTTGCAGCGGGTCATGACGCGTGCGCATGGCCAGGCCGTGCAGATCGAAGCCAGCACCGGAGGCGGCCAGCAAGGCCGCGGAGAGGAAGGATGGTTCCGCTTCGGCCAGGAGCGCAAACAGGGGCGCGTTGAGAGGTAGGTGGCCCGAAAGGTTTTTCAGGGCCGCATCCAGCGCCGCGGCGTGCCAGTTCCAGTCATAGCGCTGACGGCGCAGGACCGACTTGAACGGTCCGACCGCCTCACGCCCCCACAGCCAGCCGGCCCACAGGGCGGAGAGCGTCCAGAAGGCCTGGTTTGGCCGCGGCAGGGCCGTGACCACCGCTTGGGGGGTGACCTCCTGCAGGTGGGGGGCAAGGTCACGCAGCGGCCCTTCGAAGAGGCAAATGCCGCCGCTTTCCGGTGGGAGGGCCGGCCAGATTGAAAGCGGGACCGGGTCGCTCTCCGCCTTCCAGACCTCCACCGCCTGTTCCAGCGAGCGCCAGATGTTTTTCTCCAGGTAACGGGGCGGGACGGTCAACTGCTTGGGACGCGGGCGCTCGGTGGGATGCGGCCAGAGCGTGTTGGCTTCATCACAGGCACTCAGGATGAGCGCCACCAGGCTGCGCCGGCGTTCGGGGGTCAGGCTCAGGCTTTCCAATTTGTTGACGATAGTGCTCAGGACGTAAACCGCGCGGGGCAGGTAGCAGTCCAGGGCTTCCTCGGCGTGATGCCGGTCGGGGTCGTGGGGGGCGGTGACACGTTCCAGAGCGCGCGAGCGATGCAATCCCACGGTGGCAGCCAGCTGGGCGGCGCGGGCGCGGTCCGCATCGCTGGCCGGATATTCGCCGCTGTCCCCGCAGGCGCAGTGATAGATGCGTCCGATGGGCTCCTTGCCCCCGCGCTCCCAGATGAAGGCCTCGGCCTGGACGGCCTGCTGACATTTCTGGCAGTCGGTCAGATAGAGCGACTGAAGGTGGGTCTCAAGCCGCTCCTCGCCTTTGCGGGCCGCAGCCAGTTCGGCCAATGCCGCCTGCAGGTCGGCTTTGGCGGGAGGGTTGGCAGCTGCCTCGGTCAGGAAGCGCATCACCGGGTTATTGACGGCCACGAGGACGCGGTAGCCCAGGCGGGCCATCTCGACCCCTAGCTGCGGCGCGGCACCGAATGGGTCCAGCACCCATGCACCGCCGGCAACGTGCTGCTTCACGAAGGCGGCCGGCACGCCGCCCGGGATCGGGGGGAGATAGCGCGCCAGAGGACCAGGATTGGCCGGTTCATCTCCGGGAAGATACACGAATCCTTCCATACCTGTTAGTATACTGGTCTGGGACGAAAAAGCAACCTTGAATTGGAAAATCGAAAAGGATTGGGGTCGACCGGAATGGGTCCGCCGGGCTTCAAAAGACCGGGAGGGGAACCGGCCTCTGGGGTCGGTTCGGCTTTTAGTGCTTGTGCCCGGTTACAATGCTGTTTTTGTCAATCGCTTCAATCCGCATCGCCGAGAGCTGGCTGGCGATGAGGCCGATCGCAAAAAATAACGCTCCCACGACGATCGCCAGCATGGCGCCGACGCTGACCCCTCTCCCTAACAGGATAAAGGGAATTCCCCACCCGAATCCGACCAGCATGCACAGGATCGAGATCGGCAGGAAGACCCGCAGGGGGTTGAAGAGCAGGGCGATGTTGATGATTTCGATGACCGTTTCGAATGCGGTTTGGAGGCCGATCTTGCTTTTTCCGGTCTGCCGCTCACGAATCGTGATCGAGTGTTCGAGCACAAGATCGCGCTGGCTGATGAAGGCCAGGGTAATGACGTCGCTGAAGGCCATGGAGTTCGGGCAGAGCGGGAGATATTTTTTTGCCAGTTCCGTCCGGTAGAGTTTAAAGCCCGAATTGAGGTCGTGAACCGGCAGAGGCATGAGCAGCCGGGTAAAGGTGCGGATCAACCATTTTCCGAATTCACGAAAGAGGTTCGTGTTCTTCCCGGTCCCTCGGGAACCGACGACTAGGTCAGCGTCCTTTTCCAGGGAAAAGTGGAATACGGTCTCGATGTCCGCCAGGCTGTGCTGGCCATCCCCATCGATCGTGACCACGTGGGAGGTTTCGGAATTCAAGATCCCTGATTTTAACGCCCCTCCATATCCGCGATTCACTTTATGGTTGACGACCTTTATGAAGGGAACCCCCTGGTAAGCGGACAGGCATTCCGCAGAGCCATCCGTGGACCCGTCGTTTACCAGTACCGCCTTCCAGCCTTTGGCTTCGCAGACCGCGATCAATTCGGGCAAAAAAAGAGGCAGGGTGCCGGCCTCGTTGTATACCGGTACAACGATCGTAAGATTGGTTTGATCAATCATCTTTGGACCGTTCCCAGGCAAAAACAAATTTCGCTTCCTGCCGTGCTGGACCTAATCCGATAGTTGTGCAACCCGACGATACAGCCACCAGACCAGCCGGGTGGGGAGTAAAAGCAAAAGGGACTCAGACGCCATGCGCAGCAGGTCCGCGGGGGCTGGCTTGATCCCGAGCTTCACCATGGCATCGCGTTTGACCCTCAAAGTTGCCCGGACCATGTCCTTCAAATGCTGGTGGCGGCTGGAGGCACCAGATACCCTGTATTGTAGCACCACATCGTCCAGCGCGTCGATTACGGCATACTGCTGCATTTCCAGCCACAAGAAATAGTCTTCGGCGTAGCGATACCTTTCCCGGTAATGTAACTGATGGTGGGTCAGGACGCTGCGCCGCATCATGACCGTCGGATGCAGCAAAGGGTTGCCCGCCAGGCGCGAGGCCTGCAGAGCGCAGTGGCGGATCACCCCCAGTTCCTTGCCGGATTCGTCGATATAGGTGAGTGCTCCTCCCATAGCTCCCACCTTTGGGTTGTTTGCAAGTGCTTGCAGTTGAAGGGCCAGCCGATTGGGCAAGGCCACATCGTCTGCATCCATGCGCGCCACGAAATCCCCGGTGCAGGCATCCAGGCCGATGTTCAAGACCTTTACGATCCCCTGGTTATATTCCTGGTAAACAGGGTGGATGCGCGCATCCTGCCCGGCGTATGAATGGACCAGGTCGGACGATCCATCCGTGGAACCGTCGTCGACGAGAATGAATTCAAAATCATCGAAGGTTTGCATCAGGATGCTCTCAATGGCCTCTCCCAGAAAAGGGGCGGCATTGTACACCGGCATGAGCACGGATACCTGCGGTGTAAATGTAGGATTAAATCGGACCGCTTCAATCATCCGCTGATGTTTTCCCAAAAAACCGCATCAGGGCTTCGACAGCTCGATCGGCCTTGCTATTCATCTTTTTTCCTGGGGGCTTGCTTTAACCGGTGGGGCGGGTTGGGTCGAGAGCAGGACCACAATTTCATTGGGTTTTAAGATCCAGGACCGAGAGTTTTCGTGGAACCCGGTCGAAAGGAGCGGGGTCCATTTTTCCGGTTCAGCTCCAGCTTCGATCTGCAGTTGGATGGGCTTCCGGGTGAAGTTCAACATCACCTGGACGGTTTGACCGGCGGATCGCCTCTGGTAGACCAGGGTACCAGACGGAGAGGCCAGTGATACGAATTCTCCCTTCCGCAGGGCAGGGATCTCCTTCCGAAGTGCGATCAATTTTCGGGTCCAGTTAAAAAGCGAATCCGGGTTGGAGCGCTGGGCGGCGAGGTTGCGCTGGAAGTGGTCGGGATGAACCCGCAACCACGGTTTGACGGTTGAAAAGCCGGCGTATTCAGAGCCGTCCCATTGCATGGGGGCGCGACAGCCATCCCGGCCTTTGTAGAAAGGCCAGTAGCGCTTTCCGGGCGGATCCTGGATCTCCTCCCGGCGTAGCGGGACATCACGCATGCCGATCTCTTCTCCATAGTAAAGGAAAGGTGTGCCCCGCAGGGTCAGGAGCAGCGTCATGGCCAGTTTGGCCTGGGCATCATCTTCACCGCGGCAGTAGCGGCTGGCGGTGCGGGGGAGATCGTGGTTGGCGAACACGGTGGTCGGCCAGCGCTCCCCGGCGAAGAGCGCTTCGCGGCGTTCGATCTGTTTACGCACCCAGGCCGGGCTCCAGGGGAAGAAAAGCTCTGAGGCGGTGAAGTCAAAGCTGAAAGCGGCGTGCAGCTTTTGGTCGCCGATATACTCGGCGGCGCGCCCGGTTGGGCTGAGGAATATCTCCCCGACGGCATAGCGTTCGGGGTAGGAGTCCAGCATGGCGCGCAGCTCTTGGGTCAGCGGGAGCATCTCGGGCTGATCGCAGTCGTAGACATGCTTCTGCCGGTCGAAGCCGCGCAGGCCAAACTGGCGGGGATTGTCGCGGAAGGCTGCATCTTTGAAGTACATGTTGAACACATCCAGACGAAAACCGTCCACGCCGCGTTCCAGCCAGAAGCGGAAGACCTCCAGCTGCGCTTTACGAACCTGGGGATTGCGCCAGTTGAGGTCGGGTTGTTCCTTAAGGAACATATGGTAGTAGTATTGAGCGCTGGTGCGATCATATTCCCAGGCCCGCCCGCCGAAGGAGGCTTCCCAGTTGTTCGGCCGGTCGCGCCAGAGGTACCAGTCGCGTTTGGGGTTGTCGCGGCTGGACCGGGATTCTCGAAACCAGGCGTGCTGGTCGGAGGTATGGTTCATCACCATATCCAGGATGATGTGCATGCCGTGCCTGTGCGTTTCGGCCACCAGCTGGTCGAAGTCTGCCAGGGTTCCGAAGCGCGGGTCGATGGCCGTATGATCGGTCACATCGTAACCGAAGTCGGCGTCAGGGGAAGGGTAGATCGGGGACAGCCAGATGGCGTCGATTCCGAGTTCGACCAGATAATCCAGCCGGGAGAGGATGCCCTGCAGGTCGCCCAGCCCATCGCCGTTGCTGTCCATGAAGGAGCGCGGGTAGATCTGATAAATGACCCCGTCCCGCCACCAGAGGTATTTTTCCATGACATCCTTTTCAGGGAGGGAATGGACCTATTTTACTTTAGTTTGGGCATCAGGATAAAAGTGTTACAATCTAAAGCAGTATTTTCCCTGTTGGCGGACCTTGGGGACCTATGGACACACCGACGGAACGGATCCTGCTGGTTGAGAACGACCCCGCGATCAGTGACCTGATCGTGCTTCAGGCACTGCGGCCGCTGGGATACCAGATCCAGCTGGTTGAGGATGTAAGCACCGCCCTCCAGCAGATAGACCGGGGGGCGCCGGATCTTGTCATGGCTGACCTCACCCTGCCGGGTCTGAACGGGAAGGATTTGCTCGTGGCGATGGGCTCCCAGGGCCTCCAGGTCCCGGTCATCGTCATTGCCAAAAAGGGCCAGGAACAAAAAGTGATCCAGGCCTTCCGGCTGGGGGGGACGGACTATCTACTTTGGCCCATGCGGGAGGCAGAGGTGGTTTCGGCGGTGGAGCGCGCCTTGAAACAGGTCCGTGAACGGCGTTCCCGCCAGCATGTGGACCTGCAGCTGAAAGAGACCAATCAGGAACTCCAGGAGCGCGTGCGCGAGCTCACCACTATATTCGGGGTGGGCAGGGCGGTCCTTTCGATCACCGACCAGCACCTCCTGTTCGATAAGATCGTTGAAGGGTTGGTCTTCGTGGCCGAGGCGGATTTCGGCTGGCTGTTGCTGAGGGACGAGACCACCAAGACCTTCACGCTGGCGGCCCACCGCAATTTGCCCAAGGCATGGTCGGAGCGCATGGGCCAGACTCTGGACGATGGTATCAACCCGCTGGTCGCTCTCTCCGGTGAGACCCTGGCCATGAACGGTGAAGTGCTCCAGAGGTTCAAGGTTGCCAGCCTGGGTAGATCGGCGGTGGTTGTGCCGGTCAAGATCCGCAAGGAAGTCATCGGACTGCTGGCCGTCGTCCGTAAACGTGATCTGCCTTTCGACCGCAGCATGCTGACCCTTCTGGAAGCCGTGGCGGATTACGCCTCGATTGCCCTGGTCAATGCCCACCTCTTCCGGGCCCTGCAGGAGGCGGCGCGGTCAGCCCAGGATGGGGAGAAGGGGCGGATGGAGCCTGTGCAAGCCCTGGCCCGGGTGATCCTGGGGCGGCTGCAGCCGGTCATGGATCCCATCGAACGGCTCCTGGCTGGTAAAATGGGCACGTTAACCGAGGATCAGGTGCAGACCCTTAAACGAACCCAGGCAGCCTTGGAAGACGTCCTGAAGCTGGTCAGCCAGCGGCAGGCTGCTCAGACCGGCTCGACGGCCGGCCGGGCGAACGGGTGAGGCATGCCAACAAAATCGATATTGATCCTACTCGCGCTTGAGGAGGGCCAGACCCAGCTGTTATTCGATCGGGCCCTGATGGCGGCCGGCTACCAGATTGCGGTCGCCGGCGACCACGCCGCGCTCGACAAAGCCTTACAGGAATCCTCGCCGGCCCTGATCATCGTCAGCCAGAATTTCTACGGCGAGGATGGGTTGAAGGTCGCCTCCAGCCTGCTGGACCGTTTTCCAACCCTGCCGGTCCTCCTGTACCTGTCCCAGGATTCCCCCCTGGTGGTGAAAGAGGCCCTGCACCTGGGGATCAGCGACTGTCTTTACCCGGCCCTGCGCGTCGAGGATGTCATCCGTACGGTCGAAAACTGCCTCAAGCGCGCCCAGCATTTGGGGGATTGGACCCGGCGCCAGGTCAGGCTCACGACGGCTACGCTGCAACATCGTCTGGACGAATTAAAGAAACTGGAAAAGATCCTTGATACCATCGAAGACGGTGTCATGATCCTGGATGAAAACCACCATCTCCTGATGGTCAATCCTCCGATGCGCAGGACTTTTGGCTTTTGGAAAGATGATGACATTTTGGGCCGGCCGGTCCTGGAGGTGATCCCGAACCAGGATTTACGCAACCTGCTGAACTCCGAATCGGAACACTCGGTCCCTCACAATGAGATCACTTTTGATGACGGGCGGGTGCTTTCGGCGCAGTACGCACGTCTCCCCGGGGTGGGCTTTGCGATCACCATGCAGGACATCTCCTATCTGAAACAGCTTGACCGCCTGAAGAGTGAGTTTGTCTACTCCGTATCCCATGACCTGCGCTCGCCCCTGACGGCCATCCTCGGCTATGTCGATCTGCTCGAGCGCGTCGGTCCGCTCAACAGCCAGCAGCGCGAATTTGTCAGCCGCATGCAGCACAGCGTCCAGAGCATCACCAACCTGGTCAATGACCTGCTCGACTTGGGCCGGATTGAAGCAGGGTTGGACCTTCAGAAACAGGTGGTCCCCGTGGAAGCGATGATCCGCGACACCATGGATACCTGGGAGCCCCAAATGAAGGACAAAAAACAAGAATTCCGCCTGGATCTGCCCAGCGTTGACCTTCCCTCCCTGCACGGCAATCCGATCCGCCTGCGCCAGATGCTGGACAACCTGCTCGGCAACGCGGTCAAATATACGCCGGAGGGCGGCCATATTCAGATCCAGGCAGAGCAGCAGGCCGATCAGATCATTTTAAGGGTTTCGGACACCGGTCCGGGCATCCCGCCCGCGGACCAACCCCATATCTTTGAGAAGTTTTATCGGGCGAGCAACGTACCCAAGGGGGTAGGCGGTTCCGGCCTCGGTCTGGCGATCGTCAAGTCCATTGTCGATAGCCATCAGGGCCGCATCTGGGTCGATTCGGTGATCGGGAAGGGATCCACTTTTACCGTCGTCCTGCCGCTCTTTCAGCCGAAAGCCGTTTCTCCCGCATAAGGCATATCGAAGACCTCCGCGATCATCTCCGGACCGTTCAATGGTTCGGGGGTGAGGCTTGGCGCGCCTCGAGAGGCACTCCCTTGAGTGGCTGATCCTGAAGGACCCACGCGGGGATTAAAAGCGGCCTCCGCAAGGTGGAGCTACCTTGCGGAGGCGTTCGCCAAAGGAGGAGACAGTGATGTGCATGATGGAGGTGTCCGATTCCCGTCTCCGCAGTTATGATAGCTTACTTGTCTGACAAGGGATAGCGAGAAAAGTCACGGATTATCCGTGACTAATTTCACAGATTAGGCAGGCGCTGGGCAAGGAAAACCCGTACGGTTTCCACGGCTTCCCCTGCCTGGTGGTACGTTTTCACCTGAAGCTGGGCATGGGTATTTCCGGTGAGCATCTTGGAGACCGGCTGCCCTTCCCGGTGAACGCATAACACCGGTTTCCCGAGGCTGAGTGCAAAGGCGACTTCGTACCCGACCCCATGCGAGGGGGTGCTGACTTCGGCGACCAGCGCATCGCAGGCTTCGATCCAGGCCACATCCCGCTCATAGACCTGGCGCGGGCTGACCACCGCTTCCAGGGCTTTCACCTCTGGATCGGCCAGATAAGCGGTCGGCACCAGATGTCCGTCCGCCAGCAAGGCGCGCGTAATGGCTTGATAAACAGGTTCGAATTCCCGCCCACCGGTGATCGAACAGGCAAAGTAAATGTTCATCTAAAGATGGTTCGGGTTTGTCTATAGCCTTACCGGGGGGCAGCCGCCGACCGGCGCAAGGCCTCTCTCCAGCTGCCGCGCATACTTTCCAGCTCGGTGCTGAACTCCATCCAGTCCGGGACGAGCAGTGCCAGTCGGGTAGTCCGGTCCGGGAAGAAGAATGGTGAAAGGAACAAGCGTAGAGCGCCTCGTGAAATGGGATAACCGTCGAGATCCAGGACGATTGCCATCTTCCCGGCCAGGGGGCGCAGGAACGTGCGCTGCCAGCCTTTGACGTTCGGGAAAAGGCGCGCCATCTCGGTGCAGGATGCCTGACGGATGCGGCGGTAAGAGATGTTCAGGCGCAGGAATGGCGTCACCAGTCGAAGGTGGTCGCGGTAAGGCTGTACGTAGGCCGATTTGCGGAAGGCGACCAGAAAAATGGCCACAAAGATCACCAGCGCACCGACGGCGCCGGTCACCCACAGCCTCAGGCTTTCGACCTGCAGAAAGGCATCCTGAGGCAGCCAGCCTGGGAGCAGATCCAGGCCGACTGCCAGGGCGATGAGGACGATCCCGGTGGCGAGCAGGCCCCGCCACAAGCGGTTCAGGATATAGGTGTAGAGAAGCAGAGTGTGGCGGCTGCCGCCAGGAGGCATAACCGGCTCAATCCTCGTCGGAGGCGGGCGGCGGGACGAGCTGCGCGCCTCCCTTGAGCGGGCCGGTGCCCGGCAATTTTTCGCTCAGCCGCGAGATCGAGCGTTCCAGCTGCTCGCCGCGCAAACTGAAGGTCAGGTCCCCGCGTGTGCGTTCCAGGATGCTGCGGGCCACGTCCGTTTGGCGGCGCAGGCCGTTGGTCACCGCGTCGGGATAATCCATCGTGACCAGGATGGAAAAGATGTCATCCATATGTCCCAGTAGGTGCTCGGCTTCGGCGGAATTGCTCTGCCGCAGCATATCCAGGCAGCGCCGGCGCAATTCCCCGATCGATTCCGCCAGGCCGTTCAAGTAGGTGAAGGAGGGCATGTCCAGTTCTGCGGGGTCAGGCAGCGCCTGGTGGCGGACGAGGGCGCAGGTGATGCTGGCTTCGGCAAATTCTTTGAGGGCATCCTGAGTGTAGCCGGCGAAGTACAGATCCGGATACTTTTGAGCCAGGTCTTTCCGCAGGGCATCCGCCAGCTTCTGCGCCTCATCCAGATGCTCCTGCATGGTGTCAGCTTCATCGCGGTGAACGGCGCGAATGGCCATGGCGCAGTGGCGGGTGAGCGCTCGAGCCTGGGAAAGGGCCTGGTCGCGAGCCTTGGTGCGGGCTTCAAATTCCTGGTGGATTAGTTCGGCGATCGGTTCGAGTTTGTGCATGGATCACTTGGTCTTGTCGGGAGGGGGTGGATTTTCGGAGGGAGGCTGGAAGGGACGGAAAAGGTTGTCGGCCAGGGTGGTGCCACCGGCCGGCAAAAGGATGGTCCCAAAGCTGGCCTCATAGCGGGCGACGTTTTCGGTGAGCGCCTGCAGGAGCAGCTTGATGCCTATCGGTGACATCACGATGCGCGCACTGACCGTCGCCCGGGTGTCCCCGGGCAGGAATCGAGCGAAGTCCAGGACGAACTCGGTCGGGGCGTGGGAGATGCGTGCCAGATTCGCGTAGATCGGCAGGAGGTCTGCCGGGATTTCGAAGGGCAGGGGGATCCCCGGCTTCGGAGCAGGGGTGGTCATATCCGCCTCTCTTTTCGGTTAGAACGGGATATCCCCCTCGTCAGCGGGGGCGCTCGCGCCTTCCTCAGCGGATGGCGCTCCGGCTTCTGCCTCGCCGCGCGAGGTCAGGAAGCGTACGGTTTGTGCGGTGACTTCATAAGAGGAGCGTGCTGAACCGTCCTGGCCATTCCAGATGCGCGGCCCGCCCGTTTCCTTGTCAGGGGTCAGACGCCCCTCCACAAGGACCTTTGAGCCTTTTTTAAGATACTGATTGCAGGTTTCCGCCTGTTTGCCCCAGGCGGAGATGCGGAACCAGATCGTCTCTTTAACCGTTTCGCCGTTGTTGGTGGTGTATTGGCGGTTGCAGGCAACTGAGAACGAGGTGACGGCTTGGCCGGCAGGCGTGTAACGCATCTCTGGATCGCGGCCGACGTTACCAACAAGGATCAGGGTGTGAAACATGGGAATTCTCCTCTCAAGCAGTATAGGTACCGCCGCAGCGCGGCGGTGATGATAGGTATGGCTTATTGTACCTTACCTTCTTTGCGGCGTGTATGCCCTGCCGTTCAGAACCGGGGAGTTGTCAGGTCCCCGTCCGGTCGATGAGCCCCCGGGGTTTTCAAACCTGTCAAACCGTGGTTAAAGCTCGCAGGAAAGCAGGGGAATCTCCATTTCCAGCCCCGTCAGGCCGCCGTGGTGGCCGTAGTAACGCTGTTCGAAACGGTCCTTCTCATACCACCAGACGGACTCGCCGCGGTAGGGGAGGATCACCAGATCACCGGCGCGCGGAGGGAAGAGCGGGGAAATGACCGGTCCAAAGTAGCCGGCCTTGATCAGGTCGGCCACTTTTCGGACCTCGGCTTTGCCTGTGAGCCGGGAGGAGAGGAAGCGCTGGGCTTCATCCACCATCCCCTCCTGGATGTAAAGGAAGAAGTCTCGCGGGGAACCGGCCGGGACAAGAGGCTTCCCCTGGCGGTCGGTTTTAAGGTATTTTTCAACGCCGGTAAAGTGCGGGTCGCGGTTCAGGTAGAGGGCGGTCTGCGGATCGGTCTCGGATTGGCCGTGATCCGCGGTGAGCAGGAATAGGACCTTCTTGCCGCTCCCTGCGACCGCTTTCAGAAAGACCTGTTCCATGGTCGTCAGGAAGACCAGAATTTCGGCCTCGGTCTGAGCGGCCTCGGGCCCGTAGACGTGGCTGAGGGTGTCGATCTTCTCGTTATAAAGGAAGAGATAGGCAGGGGGGGTTGATTCCCGCAGCACCTCGCCCAGGTTGACCAGCGCCTCGGGCAGGGTCCGGTAACCGCGCGCCGTCGCCCCGGCAAAGACCACATTGGAATAGGAGGAAGGGGTGTACTCGCGGTGCTGGAAAATCGTGGCGGTCACGCCCTGCTTTTTGAGGGCCTGGTACAACGTGGATTTGGGGAAAAGGCGGCCTGGTTTTGCGCCGACGGCCTTGAGCGTATCGCGCTCAGGGGCGCCGGCGAAGGAGAAGAGCAGCGGCGAGATGACCGCCTCCAGGCTCGGCTCGTAGTAGTTCCACTCGAAGATGGCGTGCTCCCCGACGGTCAGCCCGGTGTGGATGGTCGTCAGCTCCGCCGCGGTGGTGGATGGGAACTGGGCAGTGAGTTTCTCAATCTGCCCCTGGCGCGTCATGCGCTTGAGAAATGGGCTCTCCTGGAACTTCTCGAAGAAACGCCAGCCAAAGCCATCCATGAGGACCAGGACGACTACCTCGTACCCGCCGGCCGTCAGCAGTTCCCTGAGGCGCTCCGGGATCCCGGCAAAGCCGCGGCGGTCGTAGAGAGGTTGGATGAAATCGGGGTTCATCAGATGGTCAGCACCACGATCCCGGCGACGGTCAGAAGCGTGCCGAGACCGACCTTCCAGGTCAGGGGCTCACCCCCCAGCAGGATCCCCATCAGCGCTCCAAAGAGCGGGGTGGTGAAGGCGATCGGCATCACCTTGGTGAGGGGTGCGCTGCTGATGGCGGCATAATAGCACAGCATGCCGATCGATCCGGCGACAATGCCTCCCCCGATGACCATCATCAGTATCGATTTCGTCCCGGCCTGCGGCAGGCTCTTCCACTGCGGAAAGGAGACCACGCCCAGGACGACCAGAGCGACCGCGGTGCGGATGGTGATGCCCATCTGCGGTGAGAGCCCACCCAGGTTTAAACCCTTCTTTTCAAAATAGCCGCCGATGCCCCAGGCAGCCGCGGTCAAAAGCGCCAGGATTTGAGGATTCATGTTTGCCTCCCAAAGCGTAGGATGACGAGATTTTAGCTGATGCCCGCTAAGCCAGGAACAATTCCCCTGCAAGAGGCAGGAGAAAATCACTCAGCCGCGGTTTTTTGTAATGCGGCGCGAGCCTCCCCGCGCTTACAGTTTGCGCGACGCCTCGTCCAACCGGGCCAGGTCCTCGTCCGAGAGGCGGAACTTCATCGCTCCAGCGCTTTCCTCGGCCTGATGAACCTTGGTCGCGCCCGGGATGGTCACCACGAGGTCGCCGTTGAAATGGATCAGCCAGTTCAATGCCACCTGGGCGATGGTGGCCCCGTAGCGGGCCGCCATGGCGTCCATTGTCTCGATCAGGGGCCGGGTCCGGGCAAGGTCGCGCTGCATGTTCGCCCTGCGAAGTCCGGACATGTGCTCCAGTAGCTCCGGATTCTTGTGATATTTGCCGGTCAGCAGACCGCGTGCCATAGGGGTATAAGCCACGATCGTCACGCCCAATTCCTTGGCGGTCTCGAGCACTCCGTTCGTCTCGATCTCCCTTCTTAGCAGGCTGTAGCGGACCTGGTTCACGGCCAGGGGCAGGCCTCTTTTCGCCAGGGCGGCGTGAGCCCGCCGCATCCGGGCGGGGCTGAAGTTGCTGACCCCCACGGAACGGATCTTACCGGCCTCCACCAGGTCGGCCATGGCGTTCATCTCGGCTTCCGGCGAGGAGAAGCTGTACGGCTGGTGGATCATGTAGAGTCCGATGCTGTATCCACCCAGGAAGCGCAGTCGGTTCACGATGGTGTGGGGGATGTTCCCGGCTGTGCGCAGGAACGGCTGCCATTTGGTCGCAACGACGACGTCCTTGTCCGTCTTCCCGGCCGCCTTCAGGCCGGTCGCCAGGGACTGCTCGGATACGCCGGCCCCGTACATCTCAGCGGTGTCGAACCAGTTGATGCCTCCGTCCAGGGCGGCTTTGATAATGGCATTTTTCTCCTCTTGGGGAATGACCGGGAACATGCGTCCGGCCAACCCGCCGCCGCCGGCCATCTCCATTACCCCCAGCCCGATCGGTGTGACCCGGATATCCGTCTTTCCCAGAGGCCTTAACTGAATGGAAACATTGGTTGCCATGGTGTAATTTCCTTTTCTGGTATGGATTTAACCCGCATTACGGGTTCGTCGACAGGGAATATTCTAATCCACAATCTCCTTTCGCACGGGCTCAGGGAAAAGGCGGTATCCAAAAGCGCCCCGCGCCACGCGGGGTCTCGAGTTCGCTCTTACGATTGGCAACCTCGTTGCCTCAACCTGGATGGTACTATAATATTCTCGTGAGAGGGATTTCCCCTTGATCCATTTCCACGAACAATCTTGATCAGCGAAAAGGAATATTGAATGGACACGCGCAGCATCCCTGGCGTATGAGGAGCTCCTTTTGGACGTAATTATCACTGAAGACCTCAGGCGTGTTTATGAGACCACCACCGGGGTGCTTCGCAGGAAGCGCAAGGAGATCATTGCCCTGGACGGCATCAATCTCTCGATCCAGGGCGGGGAGCTCTTCGGCCTGCTGGGACCCAACGGTGCTGGGAAGACCACCATCACCAGGATCCTCGCCACCATCCTGCTGCCCACCTCCGGCACCGCCCGGGTCTTCGGGTTGGATGTCGTCAAGAGCGCCAGGGAAATCCGCCCGCGCATCGGCCTGGTGTTTGGGGGGGAACGCGGCCTGTACTCGCGCCTTTCCGGCCGCGACAATTTGCAGTACTTCGCCGATCTCTATCAGATGCCCCCCGGGGTGGCGAAGCAGCGCATCCCCCAGCTGCTGGACATGATGGGGCTGACCGAAAGGGCGGACGAGCGCACCGAGGGGTATTCGCGCGGCATGAAACAGCGTCTGCACATCGCCCGGGGTTTGATCCACGATCCTGAATTGCTGTTCCTCGACGAGCCCACCACCGGCCTGGATCCGCTGGCCGCACGCGAGCTGCGTGAGGTGATCCTGGGCCTCAAGAAAGCCGGGAAGACGATCTTTCTCACATCCCACTACATGTTTGAAATGGATGCCCTGTGCGACCGCGTGGCGGTCCTCAGCCAGGGGAAGATCCTGATCGTCGATACGCCCTCCGCCTTAAAAAAGCTGGTCGCCGATCTGGAGGTCGTGGAGATCGAATGTTTCGGCATCCCGACCGAGCTGGTCACCAGGATCCGCACCCATCCAGGCGTGGCCGCGGTGAACATCGAGGAGCTTGAGCACACCCAGCTGCTGCAGATCCAGGCTCGGGCAGGGGCAGAACTGGTGAAGGAGTTTTTGGGGATCCTGGAGGGGGTCCAGGTACGCAAAGTGGTGACCCGCCAGCCCACCCTGGAGGATGCCTATATCAAACTGGTGGGCGGAGACTCGAGAAGGGTATAACCGATGGACCGGATGAAAGCCATGCTGCGGATATTCTGGGACTCGTGCCTACTCCAATCGAAAGAACGCGCCATTTCCCAATATTTCATGGCCACCCTGCTTTTCCAGCCGGTCATCTTTACGCTGATCTCGGTCGGCACCTATCTCTACGGGAGAAAGCCTGATCTGGGGCTGTTTGCCATCACGGGCACTGGTTTGATCTCCATCTGGAACAATAATTTATGGACCTCCGGTGACATCATTTACGACGAGCGCCGTTCCGGGACCCTGTCCCTGATCCTGGCGACACCGACCGCTTTTCCGGTGGTCCTGCTTGGCAAAAGCTTCATCAATGCCATCACATCGATCCTCGCCATGGGAATCACCTTCGCCACCGGGATCATCGCTTTCCGCCTGCCGATCGGCATCGCCGATCCGGTGGACTTTTTGATCGGGCTGGTCCTGATCGTCATTTCGATCACCTGCCTGGGACTGGTGCTCGGGTCCTTGTTCGTCATCACCCGCAACGCCGGCGAGTTCGTGACTGTGGCAAACTTTCCGGTGTATATCCTGTCCGGCCTGTCCGTGCCGCTGACCTTGCTGCCACTCTGGACGCGCCCCTTTTCCGCGGTGCTGGCCCCGACCTGGGGCAATATCCTGTTGAACCAGTCTGCCCAACAGCTGGGGGGAAACCTGCTTCCCAGTTATTTGTGGCTGATCGGGCTGTCTATCTTTTATCTGATCGTCGCCGGCGTGCTCTATAGACGCGTAGAATATCTGGCCCTGCGTGCGGGGTCGTTGGAGCAGTGGTGATGCGCGCCAATCTGCGCTTATTCCTGGGGGGCGTCCGAACTTCCTGGGCGATGTATCTGACCTGGCTGTCACCGGCCACCTACATCGGGGTACGCATCCCAAGGATGGTCCTGCAGTCCCTGTTCTTTGTCTTCCTCGCCAAAGCAGCCGGGGGTGATCAGCTGGCCCGATTTGCCCTGATTGGAAACGCCGTTCAAATTGCCGTCTTCTTTGTCCTACAGGCCATGTGGGAGGTCTTTGATAACGAGAAGTGGAATGGTACGTTGCAGTTTTTGCTGGCTTCCCCGGCCAACTGGCTGCCGATGATGCTGGGAAAATGCATGGCCTCCTATGGTGATGCACTGGTCAGCACCACCCTGACCTTTGCCGTCCTGATCCCGGCGCTCCGGGTCCAGATCGATGCGATCAACCTGCTGCGGGCGGTCCCGCTGATCATTCTGACCATCGCTTCGGCCGGTGCCCTGGGGTGGTTGATCGGTGCGATCTCGCTCTCCATCCGATGGGGGCATTTAATCTGCAATATGCTCGGCTATCTGATGATCGTCCTGTGCGGGATCAACTTCCCCTTCTCGGCCCTACCGGGGGCAGTCCAAACCCTGGGGAACCTTTTACCGGTCACCCACGGTCTGCTGGCCATCCGGGCGGTGATCGACGGGGCCTCCTACGCTAGCGTCCTGCCGTGGATCGGCCTGGAGGCCCTGGTCGCGGTCGCATATGCTGCGATTGCCTGGTTGGCATTTGGTCAGCGCCTGCGCGCGACCCGGCAGAAGGGGACCTTTGAACAGGTCTAGGGAAGGCGGGAGCAGGGCAGGTGAGCGCTAGGCCGGTTTGGGTTTATGCCAACGGTAAGTCGGTCTTCCATTGGATGGACCGCCCATCGCGGGGTGAGCCATGAGACCTGTTGAAGCGAAAGAGGGGGACTGCACGGCAGGGGGTTGATCGGTTGCGGTGATTGAAAACTCCACGGAATATTCCATTGATGTTGATCCCCCAGATCATATGACGCGGCCTGGGCTGGGCGCTATTGCATGCCCAGGCCTGGCATTGTCAAGAAACGTTGGGTCCGGTGCGGTCGGAGGCGAGCATCAGCCTGGCCGCACGCCTGCCGATCTCTACGGCGAAGTTCGTGCCCCGGTCCCAGGGATAGACCTGACTCATGGAGGCAAAATACAGGCCTGACAGAGGCGTCTGGATCGGTGGGATGTTCCTGGAGTGGTCCACGAGCGGCACGGGTTGGGCGTAGTTGGTGCGAAACAGCCAGGTCTTCCTGACCCAGTCGCGTTCGAATTTCGGGTTGAACTTCTTTAAGGCCGGCAGGAAGCGTTCCAGCAGTTCGTCCTGGCTCAGGCGGAAGAACTCATGCTCCGGTTCCAGGTAATCGCCCACGTAAACGATGTGATCGCCTCCGAAGTGCTCCGCGGGGACGTAGTTGGTGTGCTCGACAAGCGCCAGGAAAGGGTAGCCCGCCGACTTCGGCAGGTTGTACCAGTAATATCCTTCCTCGGAGAGCTGGTGCTTGAGCGCCAGGATCATCACCACCGCCCCCATGGATTTGAGGCTGCGCAACCCGTGCAGGTATTCGTCCGGCAGCGACGGGACCATTCGGGCGGTTACCTCCGGAGAGAGCGTGACCAGCACCTGATCAAACACCTCCGCCGCAGGTCCACTCAGAACGCTCAGCCCGCCGTTGGCCTCGTCCCGTTCCACCCTTGTGATCGGCGTCTGCAAACGAAGATCGACCCCCATGGTCCGCAATTTGTCCGCGAACAGATCGGCGAAGCGCTGAAACCCGCCCTCAAACGTCCCCAGCCGGGTCGTGCGCGCTTTTAGCCGTGCCCACATCCAGGCCATATTGACTTGTTGATAGTAGCGTTCGCTGAACTTTCCGATCACGAGCGGCTCCCACATCAGCTGGTAGACTTTGGCACCCGCCCATTTGCGCATCCACTCGTCCACGGTGAAGTGCTCCAGACCCTTCCAGTTGTTCGTCAGCCGCAGGTACAGCCCGACCAGCCCGAAGCGGATCTTGTTCAGACCCCAGCCCAGGCCAGGGAAAAGGATCGCCTTGAGGATGGAATCAAAGGGATAGAACTTCCCGTTGTAGTACATGACCGTGAAGGGGCGCGGGAAGAGCACCTGGTCCTCCCACCCGAGTTCCCGGATCAGGCCGAGCATGTGACGGTCGCTTGCAAACCAGTGGTGATAAAACTTTTCGACCGACCAGTCCCAGGTGGGTTCCTTGAACCCGCTCGCCAGCCCGCCGACGAAGTCTGCCGCCTCGAAGATGGTCACCTGGTGCCCGGCCCGGGTCAGGTCATAAGCCGCGGCCATCCCGCCAAAGCCGGCCCCGATGATGGCAATTTTCATGGAAACCTCATTCCCAGATCCCCTCGACTTCCCGCTGCCACCTTATTTTAAGGCTCAGACGCCGTTTCGGCACGCAGCGAATCGCTCCACTTGATCCCCTCCCGGGTGAGGTACCAAGCCCCCAGCGCCGTGATCGGGAACCACAGGGCGAAGTGCAGGACGAAGGTATAAGCACTGGCCACGCCCTGGTTGATGCCTTCCGCGGTGAGGATGGCGATCGCGGGCAGGTCGAAGGTGCCCAGGTAACCGGGTGCCGCCGGGATGGTGGTGGCCAGGTTGACCACCCCGTTGATCAGCATGAGCGTGAAGAAACTGACGCTGAAGGGGAAGGCGTGCATTACGATCCAGTACTTGAACGTCTCCAGCAGCCAGATGATCACCGAGGTGACGAACACCATCAGCACGTTGAATGGTGAGCGCAGCGACTCCAGCCCGTCCAAGAAGCGGTGCATGATCCCCGAAGATTGTTCACGCGCCCGGGCAGGAAACAGGCGGTCGATGAACCACTGGCCGAAGCGCGCCGTCACGTGTGGGAACATGGCTGCCAGCAGGAATACCAGCAAAGCACCGAAAAAGGCCACACTACCCCATACGGCCAGGTCCTGGATCGTGATCGTCCATTTCCACACCGGGACGACCACCTTCGCCAGTGAGGCCAGCTGGGTCAGGTTAAAGAACACGAAGGCCAGCATCACCACGCCGTCGAAAATACGTTCGACGATGATGGTGGCCAGCGAAGCGGAGATCGGGACTCCCTCCCGGCGTTTGAGCACCACCGCCCGCAGCACCTCGCCGGCGCGGGCGGGGTAGATGTTGTTGCCCATGTAGCCGATGCAGGTGATTGGGAACATGACCCGGGTCTTGATGGCTTTGATGGGTCGCAGCAGGTAGTGCCAGCGCCAGGCACGGGCCCACACCGCCACGAAGTACACGGCCACCCCCGGCACGATCCACCAGTAGTTGGCGTGGATAATGGCTTGCCACAAGTCGGCCAGTTTCAGCGAATGCAGCGCCCACCACAGGAAAACCGCACTGATGGCCACCCCTACCCAGAATTGCCAGCGTTTCATGGCCTCGATTGTACCAGAACTGATACCCGGGGCAGATCGGGTTTAATAGCAGCCCTTCAAGCCACCTCTGCTATAATTCTGTCCATGCTCCAGATCGGTGACCCTGCTCCCGACTTCCTCCTATCTGATCTCAACGGCCGCCCGCACCGCCTCAGCGATTATCGCGGCCGGATCGTCATCCTCAATTTCTGGTCGGCGGACTGCCCGTGGGTGGAGCGCGTGGACCGCGAGCTGCTGGCCTGTTTGCAGGGCTGGGGCGAAGGCGTCCTTCTGCTGCCGATCGCCGCGAACCCCACGGAAAGCGACGAACTGATCGCCGCCGGGGCTCGGGCCCACGGTCTCGGGCTCGTCCTGCGCGGTGATCCAGCCTCGCTGGAGGCCTACGGGGCACAAACCACCCCCCAGCTCTTTGTGATCGATGCGGACGGCTTGCTCCGCTACCAGGGGGCGTTCGATGATGTGAATTTCCGCCAGCGCACCCCCAGCCGTTTCTATCTTAAGGAGGCGGTGGAGAGGCTGCGGTTGGGTCAGTCCCCCGATCCGGCCGAGACTCCGCCCTATGGGTGTGCCGTCGTGCGCCATTTGATGGATTCATGCTAGAATAACTCTATGACGGTGACGGATACCGCTCAGAGGATCGTCTTTCTTAAGAAAATCCATCTCTTCCATGGCTTAAGCGATGATGAGCTCACTGCCGTTGCCGAGGAACTGACCGAGAAGACGTTCCCCGCCGGGACGGTGATCTTTAAGAAGGGGGATCGCGCCGAATCCTTCTACTTGATCAGCGACGGCGGTGTGGAGGTCATGCGGGTCGGTCAGTCGAGTCAGACCTCCCAGCTGGTTCCGGGCGATTATTTTGGGGAAGAAGCCCTGTGGTCCAACCAGCGGCGTTCGTCGACCGTCACGACCCAGGAAACGACAGCCGTCTTTATCCTCACCCGGGATCAATTCTTAAACCTGTTCAAGCGCTCCACAAAACTGCGCACCAATATCGAGGTGGCTATTGCCAGCCATCGCCTGGCACGCAAGTTACACTTCAACTGGCTGGAGCCGGACGAGGTGATCTATTTCCTGGCTCGTAAGCATCCGGCCCTGATGTGGGAAGCCATGCTCGCCCCGCTGCTTTCGATGGCCGTGCCGGTCATCCTTTTGATCCTGGCTTCAGTCACGCGGGGAAACGTCCCGGATTTTGTGTCCGAGGGCCTGCTGTGGCTGGCGGGGATCATCTTCGTGATCCTGGCGGTGTGGGCCCTCTGGCAGGCGCTGGATTGGTCGAACGACTATTACATCGTCACCAACCAGCGGGTCATCTATCTGGAGAAGATCGTCGGGCTGTATGACAGCCGTCAGGAGGCACCGCTCACCACGGTCCTTTCGGTCGGCGTCAAGACCGACCAGATCGGCCGGATGCTCGATTACGGCGATGTGATCATTCGGACTTTCGTCGGCAAGGTCCCCTTCCCTCACGTGGCTCACCCGAATCAGGCGGCGGCCTTGATCGAGGAACACTGGGGCCGCACCAAGGAAGTTTCACACAAGGTGGATATGGAGGCCATGCGCCAGGCGATCCGCCAGCGGCTGGGACTGCAGGCCGATCAACCTATTCCCTCCCCGCAGAAGGACAAAGAGCTCGTGGCCCAATCTCCGTACAAGCCGACTGCTCTGATGCGCCTGTTTTCCAATGTGTTCAAACTGCGTTATGAGGACAGCGGAACCATCATCTATCGCAAACACTGGTTCGTCCTGCTGAAACAGGTCTGGCAGCCGACCCTGCTTTTCCTGCTTGGGTTTGTCGTGATCGTCTGGAGGAGCGTTGTCCTGCTCCACAATCCTGCTCCTCAGGGAGGCATCGATACCTTTATCACTGTCGTTGCGATCCTGCTGGTTTTTATTCTGGGCTGGTGGGTGTACCAGTACGTAGACTGGAGCAATGACATCTTTCAGGTGACTGAGGATCAGATCTTCGATATCGATAAAAAGCCGCTTGGAAGGGAGGAGCGCAAATCCGCCCCGTTGGACAACATTCTGGAGACGGAATACGAACGGGCGGGGTTCCTGCACGTGCTGCTTAATTATGGGAATGTTTACATCACGGTCGGCTCGGCCCACATGGTCTTTTTTGATGTGTTTGATCCACCTTCGGTCCAACAGGATATTGACCGCCGCCGTGTGGCCAGGGTGGAACGCATGAAACAGACCGAATTGGCTGACGAGCGCAACCGGGTGGCGGACTGGTTTGCGGCCTATCATCGTTCGGCCGAGGAGCTCCGCCGTGACCAGGCTGCCGGGGGTACCGCAGAAGAGGGCGGTGAAGATGAGGTACAATAGGCCCTCCAGACCTTCAGTTTAATGGTATACGGATTATGACCATACGCAACGTTACTTACCTTCCGGAACCGGTTCTGCGCCGAAAAGCGAAACCGGTAGCCCATTTTGACGAATCCTTGCAGACCCTGATAGACGACATGATCGAGACCATGCGCGCCGCGCCCGGAGTAGGGTTGGCTGCTCCGCAGGTGGGTGTGTCGGAGCGCGTCATCGTCGTGGAGTATGCTGAAGACGATGAAGAGGAAGACGCCCCCAAGAAACTTTTTGTGGTCGTCAACCCGGAGATCAAACAGCTTTCCAAAGAGACCGAACTGGGTGTCGAGGGCTGCCTCTCCGTTCCCGGCCTGCTGGGCGAAGTCGAGCGCTCCCTGGAGGTGCGGGTCAAAGGCCTGACCCGCCGCGGCCAGCCGGTCCGCATCAAAGCCAAGGGTTGGATGGCCAGGATCTTCCAGCACGAGATCGACCACTTGAACGGGGTGGTCTTCACCGATCGTGCGGTCAGGGTTTGGAAGCCGGAACCGGAGCAGCCCGCTGTGGATAATGTTTAAGGAACCGTTTGGCGGCGTGAGCAGGTACAGGCCGTCCTGTCCCGAGAGACCATGCATCTCACCCATCTATCGCTGACCAATTTCCGCAGTTTTGCCCGCCTGGATATGGATATTCCCCGGCGGGTTGTTTTGCTGGTGGGCAGCAATGCGCAGGGCAAGACCAGCATCCTGGAAGCGGTCTATTTTCTGGCGGCGTTCACCTCCTTCCAGACCCACAGCGACCGACAGCTGGTCAACTTCGTCGCCGCCAAGGACAGCCTGGCGGTCGGGCGGCTGGTGGCCGCTTACACGCGCGGTCCGACCAAGCATCAGCTGGAGGTGCGCCTGATCCTTGAGCCGACCGGAACCAGCGGGAACCGCCTGCGCAAGGAGGTCCTTCTGGACGGCGTCAAGCGCCCGCTGGCAGAGGTCATTGGGCATTTTAACGCCGTGGTGTTTGTCCCCCAGATGGTGCAGGTCATCGAGGGTGGACCGGAGGAGCGGCGGCGCTACCTGAACCTGGCCCTTGCGCAGACCGCCCCCGGTTATGCGGGCGAGCTCAGCGAGTATACCCAGGCGCTGACGCAGCGCAACGCCCTGCTTAAATCCCTGCACGAGCACGGCGGGGATCCCTCTGAGCTGGATTTCTGGGACGAGACCCTCACCCGCACCGGCTCGGAGATCATCCTGAAACGGATCGAGGCGGTGCAGGAGCTCGAAAAACTGGCTGCCCGGATCCACCACGATCTGACCCGGGGCGGGGAGGTGCTGCGCTTGAGCTACCAGCCGGCCTATGACCCGCTGGCGAGGGCGGATGGACAGAAACCCCTGCCGCTCAAGACCAGCCTGGACCGCAGCGGATTGAAAAAGGAGGAAGTCCGCCAGGGCTTCCGGCAGGCCTTGGAGAAGGGCCGGGCCGAAGAGATCCGCCGCGGGGTGACGGTGCTCGGACCTCACCGGGATGAGCTGCGCTTCCTTGCCAATGGGGTTGACCTGAGCGATTTCGGCTCGCGCGGCCAGGTGCGGACCACCCTGCTGGCGCTCAAACTGGCTGAGATCGAGTGGATGAAAGCCAGGACTGGCCAGTGGCCGGTGCTGCTCCTGGATGAAGTCCTGGCGGAACTGGACACCCAGCGCCGCTCTGACCTGCTCACATTTTTAGCGCATATCGAGCAGGCGCTCCTGACCACCACGGATCTGAAATTGTTCACGCCCGCATTCGTCCAGAAAGGGGAGATCTGGGACGTCAGTTACGGGAGCGTGAAAGCCCGGGAAGCGATCGGAGAGGAAGGTTAGAGATGACGGTAAAACACGCGCAGGATGTCGAAGCGGATGCGGTCAAGAATGCGGACAAGACGGCCATTCAGGTGCTGATCTCAGCCCAGGAGGGCCCTCACTTCGCCATGCGCAGGTTTGTGATGGAGCCCGGCGGGGGGATGCCCAATCACACCAATAGTTGCTGGTTTTATGGACATTCATAGACAATGCCAGTTGACCAGTTTTCGTACGGGTTGGACCCGTACCGGGCGAACTACAACGCCCTGTATCCCGCGGGCGAATGCCGACGGGAGTCCCTTGCGCAGGATATTGTAAGAGGCATTCACATCCGCGTGAATCAGCTGCCCCTGAGCCGAGACGAACTCAGCCCGCTTGAGCCGCTGTCCGCAGTAGACCGCATGCTTGCGGATGGGCTCCAGATCCAGAAAGGAGCATTTTGAGGTATATCCCTCTTCCTGGACGATCACCTTGATCCCTGCCAATTGGGCCTTGTAGGTCAGCATGTGGATGAAAGTGGCATGGGGAATGGCGACGAAGTTCTGGTTGTTGACGGCGCCAATGTTCACTTTCTGTTTCCAGCCCTTATTATGTCCGATGATCAGGGTGCCGAGCCGTTCGGACACCATCCAGTCCACGATGTAGCGGCTAGCCCAATGCAGGAAATGATGAACCTTGCGATTGCGCTTGTCGGTCAGAGTGTTGAGATGGTGGGACGTGAATTGCCCGTGGGGCAAGGCCGCCTGCAAGTCCGCCCGGCATTTGTTGAAGTAGGCATTGACACTCTTGAGCGGTCTGCCGTTAACCAGAAAGGGGGTGATGCCCTTCTTGTTTGAGGTTACAGACGCGAGCACGTCAATGCCCAGGTCGAGACTGGCTGCCCACTTGGGGTTGAGCTGATTTGCTGTGCGGGATTTTGGTTTGACCGTGTAAATGACTTCGACGACATAGTGCGCGGCATGCGGAACGATCCGAACTTGCTGCACCTCCTTTTGCCTGGTTTGGATGGTGATGCCCAATTGAGACGGACGAATCCGGCCGATATTCAAGGCAGGCGTACTGAGCGCCTGGCGGGTGTAGACCAATAGGTTGCGTCCGTCCTGTTTGGGCTTGTAATGCGGCAGTTTGGGTCGGCCGGTGAACTTGGCGGGGCATTCCTGGTAGGCAATGTGGGCCTTCCAGAAATTGCTCCAATCACCGCATACCTGGCGGACGACCCACTGGGCTGCCTTGGCTGGCAAGGCCCGGAATGCTGGGGTATCTTTCAGGGTGTGCGCGAGTTGGGCATAAGTAGGGACGCGATCGTGAGCGAAGAAGGCCTGCCGTAGAATGTAGAGGGCGGCATTGTACAGGTTCTTGGACGCAAAACAGGCCGGATCAATGACGGCGAAGCGGGGGTCCTGGCGGTCAATGCTGTGCTGTTCGACCAGTTTCATTCGCCCCCCTTAGGTCTGGCCGGGCGAGGCGGCCGGTGAGTGGCTGAGTTCCGCGATCAGACGTTCGGTCTTGCGCCTGGAACGGCGTTGGCCATATAACCGTGCATAAAAGCTGGTGACAATGCTCACAAAATCCTGGATCAAATCTTCTTTACCGTCCTCAGCCAGATTGATCACTTCAATTCGACGGTTCTGCATCTTCAACAATTGATCGAGGTAGTTAAAGCCGAAACGGGTCAGGCGGTCTTTGTGTTCCACGATGATCACGCTGACGCTGGGGTCGGTTAAGAGCTTCAGCAGTTTAGGGCGAGTATCATTGACCCCGGAACCAATTTCCTTCACCACCCATGCCACGGGATAACCTTTGGTGGCACAATAATCCCGCAAACGTTTCGCTTGCCCCTCCAGATTGTCCTTGTTCTCAGCGGCAGAGACACGAGTATAAATCGCAACTTTCACAGGACGTTCGTCGGGTGCCTGGGGCTCGCCGATCGGTTCGGTGATGAGAATGGTGCCCGTATCCATCTGGCGACCCTGGATCATTCCGCTCTTGCCTGCACCTTGCCGCAGGCACAGGTAAACCAACGAAAGGCTGTCCGATAGGAAACACCAACTTCCCGGGCATACACACTGAGTTTCATGCCCTATAAATAGCACAGACGTTCTATTTTGTCAATGTCTGTACGCAAAATGTATAATCAAATTCGATACCGTCGAGCATGAACAATACGTCCTAGCCGGGCACGCCCGGATCGGGGTCGGCGGCGAAGAACACGAGGTCGGGGCCGGGGACGTGGTTTTCATCCCCGCCGGCGTATCGCACTGGTACATGAACATCGCGGATGAAAATTTTGAGTTTTTGTGTCTGATCCCCAACCAGGTCGACATCGTCCAGCTGGTTGACGAAAAGAATTGCTAAAGAGAGCCCTTCCGGGGAAGGGACGGCCGTACTCAGCCTGGGGAAGCCTTCTCCAGGGAAACCTTCGGCGGACCTAAATTGGAAAGGAAAGGGGGAGATCCTTCTGGCTGGCGCTGGATCGGTCAGGAGGGGGAGAGAGGTTTCTTGGTCGGGATCCCTGGTTTGCGCGGGTACTGCGGGGGAGTCGCCGCGACCTTATCCACCACCACCAGATAGCGTTCTTCGACCACGCCCGGCAGGGTCAAGGGGATCAACTGCCGGACCTCACCGCCCAGCAGACTGAAAGCCTTCACGGCATTGTGCGCCTCCACCAGGCCGCTTTCCCCCTTCTGCGCCAGCATGGCCCCTCCGACCTGGACGAGCGGCAGAAGGTATTCCGCCAGGACCGGCAGGTTCGCCACCGCCCGCGCCACGGCCCAATCGTAGGCTTCGCGGTGGGCGGGATCCTGTCCCAGCTCCTCCGCCCGGATCGTTAAAACTTCAACCCCTTCCAGTTTCAGGACCTCGATGGCGTGACGGCAGAAGTTGGCCTTCTTGCCTACCGATTCGACCAGGGTCAGACGCATGGCCGGATAGAGGATCTTGAGCGGAATGCCGGGCAGGCCGGCACCGGTGCCCACATCGACCAGGTGCTTCGGGGGATTCTCCTTCCAGGCCAGGACACAGGAGAAAGCATCCAGAAAATGCTTGGTCCGGATGCTTTCCGGGTCACGGATGGAAGTCAGGTTGAACTTTTTGTTCCAATCCAGGAGTTCGTGCTCGAAATTCGTCAGGGCCGCCACCTGGCGAGCGGTCAGGTGGATGCCGAAAAGCTGCTGGGCGGCGTGAACGAGCTTCTCCATCTCTAAGGAAATTATACATCTATTAAAAACGCCCTCCCCCGTTCAGCGGGGGAGGGCAGGCGGGAGAGTCGTCTTTATGGAGTACGGACCGGTTTCTTCGCCCGGCGTCGCCGCACCAGGACTACGATGCCCCAGGCGATCAGGGCGATCGGCCCCAGGGTGACGATCAGCATGGGCAGGACGAACAGTACAAGGTAGATGAGGAAGTTGACGAACCCCTGCAGGAAGTTGACCAGAGCCTGGACGGCATCCCTGGCCACGCCCTGCGGCTTCCAGCTGCCGACCTGGATCGGCTGGATGGTTTTTTCAGCGATCAAGGTCACATTGACGAGCGCATAGGCGGCGGCCTGCTGGTCGTACTGGATCTGGCCCTGGAGGACCTCGATCTGCTGGCGGTAGTTCTCGAGCTGGGTGAAGACATCCAGCACATCTTGGGTCTTGGTCGCGTTCTTCATGATCACTTCCAGCTGTGTCTCGGCATCCTGAAGGGCGCGCAGCTGGGACTGCAGGTCCGTATATTGCTGGGTGATATCCTGTCCGGAACGGTTCTCGCTCTGCACATCGACCACACCCGTTTTGATCTGGGTGAGTGCGCTGTCCAGCTGGTCGGCCGGGACGCGGATGGAGATCGACCCTTCCGGGGCTTTATCGCCGTTTGGTGTGGTGGTCTGCTCCATATTCATCGAGACCACGAAGCCGCCCAGGCTTTTGGCCAGGGCCGAGATCGCATCCATCTTCCCCTGCGGGTCGGCCACAACGATGGTCAGGTCGACGTTCATGATGAGCATCCGGTCCTGGGCCGGATTCGCTTCGGTCCCTGCGCTGCTGGCGTTGCTGCCTCCCTGCATCATGGCGGAGAGAGCGGCTGCCGTGGGGGCGGGTGCCTCAATGGCCGGTGCAGATTGGGCCACGCCGGTGGACAGGTTTTTTCTGGCTAGAAGGTCGGTCACGACCGGCGTGCCGACCGCTTTAAACCCGCAGGCTGCCAGCAGGATCGATAGGATGATGGGAATAAGAACGAGGCTCTTTTTCATGGCTTTTACTCCTCCTCATGGTCAAGGGATTGGGTTAC
The DNA here is from genome assembly GCA_050013095.1 of Anaerolineales bacterium. Classification (GTDB taxonomy): domain Bacteria; phylum Chloroflexota; class Anaerolineae; order Anaerolineales; family Villigracilaceae; genus UBA877. The sequence goes on from JBEKFY010000035.1 coordinate 33,703, forward strand.
CCTCATGACGCCCTCGCCATCGAAAAAGTTCCTGGAACTCATCAAGCTTTGTGGACATCAGCCAGATATTCTAGGTCTTTTCCAAGTTTACTCGATATTTCTTCATCGAGGCCCTGGACAATGCTGGGATTCGCGGGTCTATCGTCAAAGACGATGCCGCTTCTATCCAGCGACGGACCGTTATAGTGGACATTATTGCTCACAGAACGATCCCATCTAGAAAAAGGCCGACCGAACCTTTCCTGGCAATCCTCCGATTCTTGCCCCGCACCGATTCGAGGCATGGTCAATGATGCGTTTCCCCTGATGCTGACCCTGAGGTCCTGGATCATTAGTTGAGGATTACCAGTTCCATGTTGAAAGAAATCCAATCAGGAGTCTGTCTTCGCCGGCGAGTCCGCACCCACGTGGCAGGGACGTTATCACACAAGGGTAGGGGATTCTAACCAATTCGCAGCGCAAAAAATTCCTTGTGAAAAAAAGCTCTAACTCGGCTCGGCTGCAATTGTCTTAATATGATTAAGGGTCTTAAAAAACACGACAATTGTCTATGTTGTATCGAAACCTGCGGATTCCTTACCCTGTATAATGATTCTGTGGGAAATAGACCCGATTCTTCGCAGATTTTCGGAAGATTACGCAGATTTTTTCTACCCAGCTGTCCGCAGAAATGAAGGGAGCCTATGAGCAAGAAGTCCATTAGTGTGGATCCGGGTGTGGTCATCATGAATGTGCGCGAGGTTGCTGGGTACTTGCGTCTCAGCGAGGCCAAAGTATACAAAATGGCCAATGAAGGTCAGATGCCAGCCTTGCGGGTGGGTAAGTCCTGGCGGTTCAAGAGAGACCTGATTGACGAATGGATACGCCGGGAAACAAAAATGGCTGCGCGTGTCCACAGATGACCGCGGAGCTGAACGATCCAATTTCGAGTTTGGTTTTAGGGTGGGCAGAGGGGGAGCAGGTCGGACGCCCACTTGGCAGTGAGTTTGTACGAAGTGCTTGGAAGAAACCCTGGCGAGATAGCTGAAAAGCTCGCCAGCGTTTTCGAGGCTGATGAAACATGGTTGCCTCATGGTATGTCCTGCACAGCAAGCCTCATAAAGAAGAATTCCTTGCCGAACAACTCGAGCTCCGGCGGATCGAGACGTTCTATCCGAAGATCCGGGTGCAGGTTGTCAACCCACGGGCGCGCAAGGTGAGACCTTACTTCCCCGGATACCTGTTCACCCGGATCGACCTGGAAAAGGTTGGCTGGTCTGCCCTGCAATACGTGCCTGGTTCTGCCGGTCTGATCGCGTTCGGAGGGGAGCCGGCCTTTGTGCCGGATGGCCTGATTCATGCCATCCAGCAGCGGGTGAACGAGATCAACTCCGCCGGTGGGGAGTTGTTCGATGTCCTGAGGTCGGGTGAAACGGTGCTGGTCCATTCCGGACCGTTCGCAGGCTACGAAGCCATTTTCGATGTACGTTTGACTGGGACGGAGCGTGTCCGGGTGTTGTTGAAACTGCTCCGGAACCAGCAGCTCCCGGTGGAGCTCCCAGCAGCGTACATCCGCCTGAAAAAAAAGCTCTGACCCTCCGCACGGAAAGGCGGACGGTCAGAGCTTGGTCATCGTGTAAGGATGTTCTGACTTCCTGGGGGGATGTCGGAAGGGCGGAGCACAAATGGAAATGGGGAGATTCCCCGAAAAGGGAAAATAAAATGACCACATTAGCTGACCAAAAAACAAAGACCGTCCATTATGAGAAAGCCCGTTTTGGCGATGGCACCAAGCGTATTTTTGATGTCCTCGTATCAGCCTTAGGGCTGCTCATCCTGTCCCCGGTGTTTATTGCAATTGCGCTCTATATCAAGCGGAATTCTCCCGGGCCTGTATTTTACCGGGGGCCGCGGGCAGGTCTGGATACAGGTCCTGAGTTTGGGTACACCGACCCCCTGAAGCGTCAGGGATTCGTCCGAATGAGTTGAAGCTGGGCTCTAAAACCTCGCAGGATGCAAAAACCCTATAGTGCGTCTTGCGAGGGACGAATTGGGGTGTTTCTCATTTCGATAAAGCTTCAATTTTTCATACTGGTACTTGGTTTATCACAACTTTGCGGACATAAAAAATAGTTCCCGGGCCTCAGGAGCGTTCCTCCTGAGCTTTCTCTGGGGGCTGTTTTTTTAATTTGCGATTCTTCCTTTATCTGCCTTTGGCCGCCTCGGCCGCTTCTTCTGCAGGGCCTCCGACCGGCGGCTCGTAGGAAATGACACGAATGGACACTGCCCAGAGGGACCGGCGTTGCCGGAGGTTCCTGGTTGCACTTGTCGATGATTCGCATCGGGACCATCAGCTTTAGGATACTACCGGAAATTTTTGAGAGAGGCTGTCGAAAAAAAGACGTTGCGGGGTTTCGATATGGCAATATCTGCCTGCAGAACCGCAGCAACGTCCATTCTAAGGTCAGATTAGAAAATTGGCATCCCCTACCCTGGGAAATCCCCTGGGTGCTTGCTTACCATCCCCCGGCCAGACGCTCCGCATGCCGCGGTGGCAGCCCGGCATCCAGGATCCGTTTCTGGACCGCCGGGATATCGTACTCGACGCGGCGCGGCTCCCAGACGTGGGTCTCCGGATAGAAGAGGGCGTACGCTGCCCGCGGGTCGCGGTCGCGCGGCTGGCCGACTGATCCGGGGTTTAGAATGGCGCGGTCCGTCAGCTCGTAGCGCTTCCCTGGCTGCGGGACTTCGATGGTCATGTCGTCCTTCTCGGTGTGATACTGGAAGATGGCCTGGAAGTGCGAATGGCCCACGAAGCACCAGGGTGTCTGGAAAGCGCCCAGGTTGATGCGGGCAATCAGCGTATTCATGATGTATTCCCAGACGGAGTCGCGCGGGCTGCCGTGGGCCAGGGTGATCTCGCCGCGTGTCACCGGGACATCCGGGAGCAGGCGCAGGAAGGCCATGCTGCCTTCATTCAACTTTTTCCGCTGCCAGAGCAGGGCTTTCTTTGCATCAGAATTAAAGGTATCCAGGTTCTGGTCGCTGACAGCGGCGAAGTCATGGTTGCCCATCATACCGGTCAACTTGGGGACCTCTCGCAGGCGCTCGATACACTCGTTCGGATCAGGGCCGTATCCGGCGATATCGCCCAGGCACCAGGTTTCGTCCACTTTTCCAGCATCTGCCAGAACGGCGTCCAGCGCGGTCATGTTGGCGTGGATGTCTGAAAGGACCAGGATTTTCGTCATGGAGTCTCCAACAAGACCGCCAGGCGTTTGATGATCGTCTCCGCCACATCGGCCTTGGACATCAGCGGCAGGCCCTCGCGCCTACCGTCGGCGTGCAGCAGGACGACCCGGTTATTCTCCGCGCCAAAACCGGCGTCAGGAGCTGAGATGTCATTGGCGATGATCATATCCAGGTTCTTCGACTGCAGCTTGTCGACCGCGTTCTCAACCAGGTCACTGCTTTCAGCAGCGAACCCGACCACCAGGCTCGGCCGGTGGGTTCTGGACCTCAGGGTTGCGACTGCCGCAAGGACGTCTGGAGTGGCTTCCAGCTCGATCGTAGGGATCCCTTCGCGCTTCTTGAGCTTGTTCACAGCGACTTTCTTCGGTCGGAAATCTGCCACCGCGGAGGCCATGATCAGGGCATCTGCCCCGGTGGATTCCGCCAGGACTGCCTCTAGCATCTCCTGCGCGGTGCAGACCTCAACCACCTGCGCCCCGACCGGGGGTATCAGGCCGGTGGGTGTGGTGATCAGGATCACTCCCGCCCCCGCGTCGAGAGCAGCCTGGGCCATTGCATAGCCCTGTTTCCCGCTGGAGCGGTTGGTGAGAATGCGTACGGGGTCGATCGATTCCTGCGTCCCGCCCGCTGTGACGACCACTTTCTTGCCTGCCAGTTTCCCCTTCCGGCCCAGCACAAGCCGGATGTGACCGATCAGATCAGCAGGTTCAACCATGCGTCCTTTTCCGGTCAGGCCGGAGGCCATACGCCCCTCCTCGGGCCCGGCAAAGAACACGCCGCGTTCAGAGAGCAGGCGCATGTTCTCCTGGGTGGATGGGTGGGCGTACATACCAAAATCCATCGCCGGGGCGACCAGGATCGGGCAGGGCGCGGCCAGGGCTGTGATGGTCAGGAGGTTATCGGACAGGCCATGGGCTAATTTCGCGAGTGTGTTCGCCGTACACGGGGCGATGACCAGCAGATCGGCGCTTTGTGCCAGCCCAACGTGCAGGATGTGAGCCTCGCCTCCGTATAGATCTGAATCGGTGAAGGCCGCCCGCCCCGTGACTGACTGGAACGTGAGGGTGGTGACGAACTTCTCCGCGCCGGAGGTCAGGATCACATCCACCTGTGCTCCAGCCTGGGTCAGTTTGGAGGCCAGATCGGCGGCCTTATAGGCCGCGATCGAGCCGGTCACGCCCAAGAGAATGTGCTTGTTAGATAAGATTGACATTTCGTTGATTATACTAAAGATTACGCCGTAGAACCCTGACCTTCAGGTCTGGGTATATCAGGCGTAAAAACTGAACAAATGTCCTCTAATAAGCATAGTACCTTAACCAAGATCCGGTTCGGTGGAAAAACCTGTCCATCGGTAAAACTTGGACCGTTGCACTACCGTAGGGTGGGAACCACCCGAACGTACACACCTATGGAGAGCATGCAAGACCTGATATCAGGAAAAGCTCATTGAAGTAGGAAGCCCCCCGCTTAAGCGGTGGGGTAGTTCACACTGCAAAAAAAGGTCCGGATGCCAGGCGAAGTGCGTCCTTTAATAGAATGCCACCTCATATCCCTTCAAATCATCCCCCTCGTAAGTAAATTTTGCTGAAAAGAACCGATCTTCATGCAGCCAGGGTAGGAAGATGGGATCGCTGGGCCAGAGAGGCAGTGAAAGCAGATCGGCGTCGGGGATCCAATCCAGGTATCCCTCCTCATTTTCACGCATTTCCCCGCTGAATTGCTCGGCGGTAAAGACGAACACGTACCAGTGATCACCCTTGAAACCGGGAAACATCAGCAGTCCACGCAGGCGAGGTGCCTGGATTTCCAGGCCGGACTCCTCCCGCACTTCGCGAATGACGCATTCTTCGGGGGATTCTCCCGGTTCGAATTTGCCGCCCAGGCCGTTCCACTTCCCAGCGTGGATATCGTCCGCCCGCTTCACCCGGTGGATCATCAGCGTCCGGCCGTCCTGACGCAGGTAACACAGGGTGGCGAGGAGAGTCCGTTCAGCCAAACAACGCCTCCAGCCCGGCTCCCAGGTCGTCACGCCAGCAGGTGGTGTTGTGGCCGCCCACGAACTCCTGGTAGCGCACGTCGTACCCATGCCTGCGGAGCAGGTTGCGCATCCGGCGGTTGCACTCCAGCAGCTCCTCCAGGCGTCCTATATCCATCCAGATGTGGATGTCCGGTCTCGAGATGAAACGCACCAGTTCCATCGCCACCGTCTCGATTCCCCACAGTTCAAAGGCTCCGGACTGGCTGAGGGCGCGGCCGAATATTTCCGGGAGCCTGAGCGCAGCATAGACCGCCATCAACCCGCCCATCGAGCTGCCCAGGATCCCGTATGCTCCCGGATGTTCATGAATGTCCAGCAGGTTCAGATGGGAGGCCGCCAGCGGCAGGATGGCGTTCTTCAGGAACGCCAGGGTGACCTCGTTGCAGGCATATTCAACCATCCGGCCCTGACTGCCGCCGTTCTGCAGCAGGGCGAGCGCAATCGGGCGGATGCGGTGCTGGGCGATCAAGTTGTCCACGATCTGCGTGACCCGGACGCGCCGCAGGTAATCGAAACCGTCCAGGACCATGACCAGCGGAACCGGCTGTGCGACGGGGGGGTGGTAGAGGTAGATGGTTCGCTTCCCATTGACGGTCATGCCGTCCGCACTGACCTCGTATTTACTGAGCTGGCCCTGGACCTGGCCGGGGCTGAGGCGCGTCAGGGGGGTTGGAGCGGCCTCCGGCATGTAGAAGAAGTGGTTGTGACCGCCGACGCCATTCCATACACTCTTTGCATTGAGTGGATCGGGGAGGTGCTGCTTTGTCCGGGGATCATAAAATGAATATTCGAGATAGGCGTTGCGAGGCAGTTTCAGGGAGACTCCCCAGACATCGCGGCTGATGCGCTTCAACGGCCGCGGATTCTCCTCCCACTCGTCCAGGTCACTGACCAGATGGGGGGCTGTGCGACCGTGCCAGATGAACGTGACGGTTTCGCCTTGAATGATTGGATTGCCCCCTTCCCGGGCACGCTTGAGCAGCCTGGATCCCTTTTCTATTTTTGCAGCCATTTTTCAAGGCCTTCCCGGTGTTCCCGATAATGCCAGGAGGTGTTCGCAGCCACCCCTGTCCAGAGCGGACCCATGGGCCAGGTCTCATCATACACGCTATGCAGTTGTTCCTCGCTCAGGCGACCGACCAGGTTAAGTGCAGCCTGGTAGGATCGGTGGAATTCCCTCTGGACTGACCGGAGAGGCTTGTCCTTCAGGCGGGTATAGGTTTCAGCGTTCATACGATCCACGTCCCAGGGCAGGGGAACGTCCGGAAGCTGGCCCGCCAAGTGCATCTCGGTCCAGCGGATCATCCACTGCTCCCAGGCCGAGATGTGGGCCATGATGTCCTTGATGGTCCAATCACCGCACGCCCCGGGTTGGAGAAGCTGTTCGGGGTTTAAGGCAGCCAGCAACATGTCCAGCCGCCAGCGCTCCTTCCCGATCTGAGAGAGCAGCTCAGGCTTGGTCATGCTTACGGAGGGCTCGCTCATGGCTATTTCCGGTAGGTGCCCATCAGTTCGGCGGTCGCAAGGATGTGGCCCTGCATGGCTTTGACCAGCTGGGCCGCGCTTGCACCGGAAGACAGGCCGAGCAGGCGATCGAGGGCGTAAAGCTTGAAGAAGTAGCGGTGTGTGCCAGACGGCGGGCAGGGGCCGCCGTAGCCCAACTTGCCCCAGGAGTTTTTCCCGTTCCGGCTGCCATTGCCTAAACGCTCGAGGGATTGGGTGCCTTCCTTCAAACCGGCCTCGGTTGCGGGGATGTTGTAAATCACCCAGTGCGTCCAGGTGCCGCCGGGAGCGTCAAGATCATCCACGATGAGGGCAAAGCTCTGCGTTCCAGCTGGGCTGTCGCTCCAGGCCAACGGCGGGGAGATATTCCGGCCGGTGCAAGTGTAGACGGCAGGGATAGGTTTTCCCTGTGGGAAGGCGGTACTCGTCAGTTGAATTGCCATCGGTACCTCCGTAAGAGAGGGTGAAAGCTGAGGAATCGTCGTGGGGGTTGCCTGGAATGTTGCTGGAGGGCGCGTGGTGGTGACCGTGAATGAAGCGGTGGAACTGCATGCAGAGAGAGCTAGCAGGATCGTTGCCAGAAGGCTTAACAGGCAGAAAGTCTTTGTATGAATTAAAGAATGCGTCTGAGGGGTACCCATCGCTAGACATGGCACCTTATCATGAAGATGGTGAGAGGCTATTCCCGTTTGTCGAAAAGTCGGCATTTTCCTCTAGTTGGACGCGGATTTGGCGTGTGGGCGGTGTTGCTCAGCCGAAACCGGCTTTAATTCGTTCCGCAAGCATTTGGGATAATGGTAAAGTTCTCCCGGTTGTTGGAGGGGGAATAGCGGCTAACGTCCTTGAGGAGCGGAAATTGCATCCCAAAATAGGAGTTAAAAATGACCCGGAAGGTATTCACTGGCGAGATCGAAGAGTAGAGGGAATTCTTGGCACCGGGTAGATAGTAGACGTTAAGGATGGACATATGCTGAAGCGGCGTATTATAGGTAAACGGGCCGTGGTCTCCTTGGATGACGATTATGGGTGGAGTGGTCGAATTGGCGATGATTTTATCAACCACTTCGAGCATCTCGGTGTCAATAAAGATAACCGCATTCCGATATCCTGCGATGACTTGCGAGTAGTTGGTCGCATCCGGGACGAGCGCACCCGTGGAGCTGTAGATATAAGGCGGGTGTGGAATCACGAAGTGAGCGAAAACGAACTTTGGTCCTTTGATCGAAGCGGGTATAGTTTTCATTAAATCCAGGTTGTGCATGATCTGTGCATAATGGAGGGCATCAAAGTCGAGAACAGTATTTATAGTACCTAGCGAAGCCGCCTGCGTCATATATTTTCCAGTCTCGTAATCCATCAGTATGCGCACGGGCGTGGTTTCAAGATACACAGACTCAAAGGGATTGATCACGGAAAGCGTTTTCTGGAGGGAGAGGTAGACATCGGCATCTTCCCACTGACTCCAACGGAATCCGGTTTCGAAAGAAACAATCCTATAACCTTGGGACTTCAAGAACCGACGGACATAATTTTGCTGGATCAAGTCCTCCGGATCACTGAGACCCGAATTCAGATTATCAAGGTAATCGAGATTGAGGGAGGATGCCAGCGATAGCTCGGTATAGCCGTAATTGGTTTGGCTGCAGTTGGCGATGTAGAATCCGCGATCTTTAAGCGAGTTCAGAAAGCTGGAATTATCGAAATTATATACTTGCTGGAAAGTATCAGTCCGCCCATACGCATCCAGAATAATATAGTAGATGTCCGGGGAAGATGAAGAAGGACTGGCAGTTTTGGTGGGTAAATTGGTTTCTGATAAAACTGGCTTGATGAGGTAATGCTCTCCCTCGTACCGTGCGATTTGGAAGACCGAGTAAACCACCAGGAGTACAGACACGATGTTTAGAGCTTGGGTCGCGAAAGAGAAGTCAATCGATTTACGGGTGGAGAACCATATTACCAATAGGGTCAAGGCAACCCAAACCACTGCCAGGGAGCGGTGCCTTGCGATGAGAACACCGAAGACCTTCACGTCTTTTAAGAGTGTGTAAACATGCCCGTAGGAAAAGAACAGGATCAGTAAAAAGAGTGAAAGCAGGGCGGCGCGTGACCAATCGCGCATTATGATTCGCAGGATGCCGAAAAGGCCCAGCGTCAGAATCAAAGTTATGAGGAATGAACGGTAAGCCGCGGAAAGGTCGATTTGGGAGATGTTGTAAGCGGTCAAGGCCAGGACAGGGAAAATCCCAAAAAGGATCGGATAAAAGGGGAAATTTCTGGGGTTTCTCTTTTTCTGGTCACGGGTTGGTTTTTGAGGCATTTTTGGGATGACCTTTCGCGATCATCATAATCTCTGGTTTATATCACGGATGATCGTCCACGATGAGGGCAAATACTTGGAAGAAGATTTGATAGGTAGGCAATGTTGCTCAGCCGAAACCGGCTTTAATTCGATCCGCAAGCATTTGGAATAACGGTGAATTCCTCCTTGGTGTTTACATGAGAATAGAGGCTTACGTCCTTTTGAAGTGGAAAATCCATCCCAAAGTATGAGTTAAGAATGACCCGAAAGGTATTGACCGGTGAGATCGACGGATAGAGAGAATTCTTAGCACCGGGCAGGTAGTAAGCGTTAAGGATGGCCATATGCTGAAGCGGCGTATTGTATATATACGGGCCGTGGTCTCCTTGAATAACAATAATAGGTGGTCTGGCCGAATTGGCGAGAATCTGATCGACCGCCTGGCTGATCGCCGAGTCGATAAAAATAACCGCATTCCGATATCCTGTGATTTTTCCCGAGGAACTGGTTGGGTCTGGAACCAGCGCACCCGTGGCGCTGTAGATATAAGGCTGGTGCGGGATCACAAAATGAGCGAAAACGAACTTTGGCCCTTTGATCGTATTGGGGATGCTCTTCAATAAATCCAGGTTGTGCATGATCTGTGCGTAATGGATGGCGTCATAATCGAGAACAGAAGATATAGTACCTGAAGAAGCCTCCGTCGTCACATTGTTTCCGGTCTCGTAATCCAGGAGTATGCTCAAGGGCGAGGTCTCCAGATACAGAGACTCAAAGGGATTGATCACGAAAAGCCTTTTCTGGAGGGGGAAGTAGTAATCCGCATTTTCCCACTGGCTCCAAGCGAAACCGGTTTCGAAGGAAACAATGGTATAACCCTGGGACTTCAAGAACCGACGGACAACATTTTGCTGGATTAAGTCCTCCGGATCGCTGAGGCCCGAATTCAGATTATTAAGGTAATCGATATTGAGGGAGGATGCCAACGACAGCTCAGTGTATCCGTAATTAGACTGGCTGCAGCTGGCGATGTAGAACCCACGATCTTTAAGAGAGTTCAGGAAGTCGGAATTATCGTAATTAAATACTTGCTGGAAAGTGTCAGTCCGCCCATAGGCATCCAGGATGATGTAGTAGATGTCCGGGGAATTTGAAGGAGAATTTGGAATGCTGTTCGGCGAAGCGGTCCCTGAAAAAGTCGGCCCGGGTGTATAGCGCTTGCTCTCGAAATGGATGATCTGGAAGACCGGGAAAACCAGCAAGAGTATGGTCAGGACGTTCAGCCCTAAAGTCGCGGAAGAGAAGTCGATCGATTTACGGGTGGCTATCCAGCCTGCCAGGACGGCCAATATAACCCAAACCACGATCAGGATGCGGTGCCTTGCGATGGGAATGCCGAAGACGGCCACGTTCTTTAAAAGTGTATAAACATGCCCATAGGAAAAGAACAGGATCAGCAGACAAAGCGAGAGCAAGGCGGCGCGTGACCAGTCGCGCAGGATGAGTCGCAGGGCGCCGAAAAGGACCAGAACCAGAATGAGTGTAAGGAGGATTGAACGGTAAGCCGTGGAAAGGTCAATTTGGGTTATGTTGTATCCGGTCAAGGCCAGGACGGGAAAAATCCCGAAAAGGATCGGATAAAAGGGGAAATTTCTGGGGTTTCTCTTTTTCTGGTCACGGGTTGGTTTTTGAGGCATTTTTGGGATGACCTTTCGCGATCATCATAATCTCTGGTTTATATCACGGAT
>JBEKFY010000036.1:0-39761 GCA_050013095.1 Anaerolineales bacterium
CGGGGATGCAGACGGGTCTCCTGTTGTCTGGAACAAGGCCCAATTAAAGCAAGGCTTCGAGAGGATCAATCCCTTGTCCAACCAATTTCCCAAAATCGCCCACCGCGTGTGTTACGGAAACTATTTAAATCTATCCTTGACTTTATCTGCCCAACTCGGTATAATTAACCTTCGTTGAATAAAGAGAAAATCTGCGCCCTACCCGCCAGCGCTTGAGACAGAAGGTCTCGAAGCGCTTGGTTTTGCTGTCTTTAATGCAGGAATGAGGTTTGTGGTGTCGGCAGCAGGTGTCCAGTTCGGAACGATGAGGAGACGTATCAGTGGAAACTAAGGGACTCGTATCGCTGCGCATTAGTCTGGCTTCCCCGGAAACGATTCTGACTTGGTCTTACGGCGAAGTTCTCAAACCCGAAACCATCAACTACCGCCGCCTGCGCCCCGAGAAAGATGGTCTGTTCTGCGAAGCCATCTTCGGCCCAACACGTGACTGGCAGTGCTATTGTGGCAAATACAAGAACCCTCGCTATAAAGGCATCATCTGCGATAAGTGCGGCGTTGAAGTAACCCGCTCATCGGTGCGCCGCGAGCGCATGGGGCATATCGGCCTGGCGACGCCCGTCGCCCATATCTGGTACACGCGCCGCATCCCCTCCTACCTGGGGCTCCTGCTGGACATCTCGCGCCGCAACCTGGATCGGGTGCTTTACTTCGCCCAGTACATCGTCACCTACGTGGATGAGGAAGCCCGTCAAAAAGCCCTCAAGCGTCTGGAGGACGAAATCTCCGTCTCCGAGCGCGAGCAGGCTGCCGAGATCAATTCCAAGATCGCTGAGATCAAGACCGCCCGCGATAAAAAGCTGGCGGAACTCCAGTCCCACCGGACCGGCCTGGAGCACGAATACGACGAAAAGATCGCCACCCGGCTTGAACCGCTCATGAAAGAGGGCCAGCGCCTCGAGAGTCTGCTTCTGGAAAACAAGGGCAAGGTGATCAAGCAGGCCGTCGTCTTCGGCAACACGGATACCGTGATCGCTGATGCTGGCGTCAAAGTGGGTGCCAGCCATATCACCAAGGTGCAGAAGATCGTCCAGGAACGGCTGGAAGGTCTCGAGAACGAGCTCAAGGACGAAAAACAGCGCGCCCTGGAAGAAGTCAAGATGGAAGCCGCCAAGACCAAGGCCGAAGCTGACGAGCAGATGAACGCCCTGCGCAGCCAGCTGGAGGACCAGTCGGCGAGCTCACACGACCAGAATGCCCACCAGCGCGATGAGCTGCTGGAACTGCGGCCCTTCACCTTCCTGGGCGAAACCCGCTACCGTGAACTCAAGCAGCGCTGGGGCCAGGTCTTCCGTGCCGATATGGGCGCCGAAGCCTTCTATGACATCCTGCGCCGCCTCGACCTGGATAAACTCTCGACCGAGCTCTGGCATGAAGTCCGCTCCACGAAGTCCAAGCAGAAGCGCAAGAAGGCTACCACCCGCCTCAAGGTGGTGGAGGCCTTCCGTCGCTCCGGCAACCGGCCGGAATGGATGATCCTGACCGTGCTGCCGGTCATACCCCCTGACCTGCGCCCGATGGTCCAGCTGGACGGCGGCCGCTTTGCCACCTCGGATCTGAACGACCTGTACCGGCGGGTCATCAACCGCAACAACCGCCTGAAGAGGCTGCTCGAGCTGGGGGCTCCGGACGTGATCGTCCGCAACGAGAAACGCATGCTCCAGGAAGCGGTCGACTCGCTCATCGACAATTCCCAACGCGGCAAGGCGCTCAGCCGCCGCGGCCGGCGCGAACTCCGCTCCTTGAGCGATATGCTCAAGGGCAAGAAAGGCCGCTTCCGCCGCAACCTGCTCGGCAAACGGGTGGACTATTCCGGCCGCTCGGTCATTGTGGTCGGCCCGCAGTTGAACCTTTACCAGTGCGGCCTGCCCAAGACCATGGCGCTGGAGCTGTATCGGCCCTTCGTCATCGCCCGGCTGGTGAGCCACAACTACGCGGCCAATGTCAAGGGGGCCCGCCGCTTCATCGAGCGCAATCGCCCGGAGGTCTGGGAAGTCCTGGAGGAGGTCATCAAGGACCGACCCGTTCTGCTGAACCGGGCGCCGACCCTGCACCGCCTGGGCATCCAGGCCTTCGAACCGGTGCTGATCGAAGGCTCGGCCATCCAGCTACACCCGCTGGTCTGCACCGCCTTCAATGCCGACTTCGACGGCGACCAGATGGCAGTTCACGTGCCGCTGTCCGATAAGGCGGTTCAGGAAGCCCGCCGCTTGATGCTGGCCTCCAAGAACCTGCTCAAACCCGCCGACGGTGAACCCATCATCGGACCTTCCAAGGATATGGTGCTGGGCGTGTTCTACATGACCATGCTGGTCAGCCGGACGCATGCGGGCGAGGGCCGCGCTTTTGCGGACATGGACGAAGTGGAGATGGCTTTCCAGCTCGGCCAGGTGGATATCCACACCAAGATCAAAGCGCGTGTCAAGACCTGGTACGCAGACGACGGCACCCGCCTGCCCGAAATGGAAGAGCGCATCCTGGACACCACGGTCGGCCGTGTGCTGTTCAACCGCATCCTGCCCGAGACCGTACAGTTCGTCAACGAACAGCTGGACAAGGGTGGGGTGAAGGACCTGATCGCGGAGGTCTACGAACTCTGCGGCCAGGATGTGACCACTGAAACCGCGGATGCCATCAAGCGCATTGGCTTTGAGTATGCCATGCGTTCCGGTACGACCATCGCCGTCTCTGATATCACGGTCCCGCCCGAGAAGCAGGAGATCATTGAGCAGGCGCTCAAGGACGTCGAACTGGTACAGCGCGATTTCCGCCGCGGCCTGCTCACAGAACAGGAACAGAACGAACGGATCATCGAGACCTGGCAGCAGACCACCAACGATGTCGCCAAGGCAGTTCGGGACAGCATGGACCCCGATGGCAACCTGTCCACCATGGCCACCTCCGGAGCAACCAAAGGTGGTTTCGGTCCGATCAGCCAGCTGGCCGGTATGCGTGGTCTGATGGCGGATCCGTCCGGTCGCATCATCCCCCTGCCGATCAGCTCAAACTTCCGGGAGGGTCTGACCGCCATTGAATACTTCATCTCGACACACGGCGCCCGCAAGGGCCTGGCAGACACCGCCCTGCGCACCGCCGACGCCGGTTATCTGACCCGCCGCCTGGTCGACATCGCCCAGGATGTGATCATCAACGAATACGACTGCGGCACTCATGAAGGCATCTGGATTCGCAGCAAGGACGACGTCGCCGGACAGTCACTGTCCTCCCGCCTGTACGGCCGGCTGGCCGCTGAACGTGTCCTCGATCCTCAGACCGGGGAAGTCCTGGCGGAACGGGATGATGTCATCGATCATGAACTGGCGCGCAAGATCACGAGCGCGGGTGTCGAGGAGATCAAGGTCCGCTCTGCCCTCACCTGCGAGCTGACGCACGGGATTTGTGCCAAGTGCTACGGCCTGGACCTGGGTCGCGGGACGATGGTCGAGCTCGGGTCCGCAGTGGGGATCGTGGCTGCCCAGTCGATCGGCGAGCCGGGCACCCAGCTGACCCTGCGGACTTTCCATACCGGTGGCGTCGCCGCCGGCGGGGATATTACGACCGGTCTGCCCCGGGTGGAAGAGCTTTTCGAAGCACGCAAACAACCCAAGGGCGAGGCCGTCGTTTCAGAAATCAAGGGCACAGTGCATATCATCCAATCAGACAAGTATGCCGACATGCGCCTGGTGCGGGTCGAGTCCAGCGAGATGATCCACGACGAGTTCGATGTGCCAAAGGAATGGAAGATCGTCGTCAAGGACGAGGAAGCGGTCAAGGCCGGTGCGGTCATTGCCACCCTGGAAGAAGCGACCATTGTCACGCCGCATGCCGGTAAAGTCCGCATTGAGAAGCGCAAAGTGTTTGTTTCCTATGAGCAGCGCGAGGAGGTCGAACACGAAATCCCGACCACCCTGCGCTTGCTGGTGAAGGACAGCGAAAAAGTGGAGGCTGGGGAGCCGCTCACCGAAGGTTCGCTCAATCCGCACCGCATCCTGCGCATCCAGGGACGCGAAGCCTGCCAGATGTACCTGCTGATCGAAATCCAGAAGGTGTACCGGTCCCAGGGCCAGAACATCCACGACAAGCACTTCGAAGTCATCATCCGAAAGATGATGAGCAAGGTTCAGGTCCAGCGTCCTGGAGACACTCCCTACCTGCCCGGCGATGCAGTCGATCGACAGGAGATCAAGAAATTCAATGAACAGCTGCTGGCGGATAACAAGCAGCCAGCCAAATTTTTTGAAATCCTGTTGGGCGTGACCAAGGCGTCACTCAGCACGGACTCGTTCCTGTCGGCCTCCTCCTTCCAGCACACCATCAAGGTGCTGGCTGGGGCAGCCATCGCGGCTTCTAACGACCCGCTCTACGGCCTCAAGGAGAACGTGATCATCGGCAAACTGATCCCCGCCGGGACCGGATTCGTCCACGGACGCTTCCTGACAACCGAACGAGCGCTGGAGCAAGCCGGTTCCTCCCAATGGACCGATATTCAAGACAGCGCCTCCTCTGATTGAGCTGCTTGAATGGAACCCACATACAGGGGCACGATGACTTCGTGCCCCTGTATGCTTTAAAATTGACTCCTTGACGCTTTTTGCCTTTCCCCTTAAGATAAGCTCAGTTTTTTAGAACATGCGTTTTGTGCCCGCTAGGAGATGGATTCATGGAACTCGGTCTCGTCCGTAAGATAGATATCGATCGCGAGATGCAGCAAGCCTACCTCGACTATGCCATGTCCGTCATCGTGGCGCGCGCCCTCCCGGATGCCCGCGACGGCTTGAAGCCTGTCCAGCGGCGCATCCTGTACGCCATGTATGACATGGGACTGCGCGCCGAAAGTGACTACAAGAAGTCCGCCCGCATCGTGGGCGAGGTGCTGGGAAAATATCATCCGCACGGCGACACCGCGGTTTACGAGGCGATGGCGCGCATGGCCCAGGATTTCACCCTGCGGACCTTGCTGGTGGACGGACAGGGCAATTTCGGATCGGTGGATGGCGACCCGCCTGCGGCGATGCGTTATACCGAAGCGCGCCTGGCTGCGCCGGCCCTGGACCTGCTGGCGGACATCGGGAAAAATACGGTTGACTTCGTCGACAACTTCGACGGCACCCTGACGGAACCGACCGTACTCCCCGCTGCCATCCCCAACCTGCTGGTGAACGGTTCGGCCGGCATCGCAGTCGGCATGGCAACCAACATTCCTCCCCACAACCTGGGTGAGGTTTCCGACGCCCTAGTCTACATGCTGGAGCATTGGGAGAAGCTGGACGAGATCAACGTCGATGACCTGATGGAATTCGTGGAGGGGCCCGACTTCCCGACGGGCGGCATCATCATCGAGCAAAAGGGCGAGGAGGGCATTGAAGCCGCCTACGGCAAGGGCCGCGGCCGGGTCACGATCCAGGCCCGCGCTCACATCGAGGAGATGGAACGCGGCAAGTCACGCATCATCGTCACCGAGCTGCCCTACCAGGTTAACAAGTCAACCCTGATCGAGCGCATCGCCGAATTGGTGCGCGAAGGGCACCTGGAAGGCATCACCGACCTTCGGGACGAATCCGACCGCCAGGGGCTGCGCATCGTGATCGAGCTGACGAAGAACGTCGAACCGGAGAAGGTGCTTGCCGATCTGTACAAACGCACACCCATGCAGTCCACGTTCGGCATCATCCTGCTTGCACTGGTGGACGGCGAGCCGCGCTTGCTCACGCTGAAGCAGGCGCTGCGCGTCTACCTGGACCATCGCTTGACAGTGGTCCGCCGCAGGACCGAATTCGACCTGGAGCGGGCCCGGGCGCGAGCGCACATCCTCGAAGGATTGACGGTGGCCCTCAAGCACCTGGATGAGATGATCGCCTTGATCAAGGCCTCTGCGGACGTCGATGCAGCGCGGGTACGCCTGATGAAGCGCTACAAGCTCAGTGACCTCCAGGCCAATGCGATCCTCGAAATGCAACTGCGCCGCCTGGCGGCGCTGGAGCGCAAGAAGATCGAGACCGAATACAAGGAAATGCTCGACCTGATCAAGGACCTGCAGGGACTGCTCAAATCCCCCAAGAAGATGCGCACCACGGTTGCAGAAGAGCTGCTCAAGATCAAGGCTGCCTACGGCGACCGCCGTCGAACGCAGATCGTCAGCATGAAAGGCCGCAAGAGGAAGGCGCCGCTGACTGCTGCCGAGCTGCTCCCGGATCAATCGATCTGGATCGGGATGACCGCGGAGGGCGCCCTGGCGCGCACGCGGGACGATAAACCCCCGCGCCTCTCGGGCAGCGAGGCTCCCCGGCTGCTGGTCTGGGCCCATGCCACCGACACTCTCGTGCTTGTCTCCGCACGCGGCCAGGCAGCGGCAATCGCAGTCCACACCCTGCCGGAAGCTGACCGGCTCGCGGATGGCATCCCATACAATAAACTTACGCCGCTCCAGGAGGGCGATCTGCCGGTTGCGGCCTTCGCCGTACCAATCAGGAAAAGCGATCTGCCTGAAGAAACCTACCTCCTGACCGCCACGCGGGGAGGCATGGTCAAAAAGAGCTCCTTGGCTGAACTGCCCGGCCCCTCGGCGCAAACCTTCTCCCTGGTCAGGGTGAATGACGGCGATACCCTCGGTTGGGCGGCTTTGAGCGACGGGAAGAAGGAAATCCTCCTCATGACCGCCTCCGGCATGGCCATCCGCTTCAAGGAGGAGGACGTCCGCTCCATGGGGTTGGTGGCAGCCGGCGTCAACGGGATCAAGCTGGATGTCGGGGATGAGGTGATCGGTCTGCAGGTGCTGCCTCAGGCCGGTGACGTTTTCCTGGTCACCACGGACGGCAAAGCCAAGCGCGTGGCGATCAAGGATTTTCCCACCCAGGGGCGCTATGGCAAGGGTGTCAGGGCCTGGGAGCTGCCGCGCGGCGTGAAACTGGTTGGGATGGGGGTTGGCAAGGGTACGACCCATCTCACCCTGCACCTGCTCAAGGCCGCGGCCAAACAGATCCGCATAGACGAAGCTCCGCTGCGCAAACGTTCTGCGCTGCGAGGCGCTACGGTCGTGGAGGTCAAGCCCGGAGATGCGGTCACCGCCCTGACCGAATCGTGGGCGGTCGAGCGCTTTATTCCCATGGTCAAAGGCGAAGACAAGAAAGCGCCTCCCAGGAAATCCAAATGACCAGCCCCGCCTGAAACCAGACCGCTGGAGCGGCATCGAACGCCGCTCCAGCGGTCTGCTGTTTCGAAGGAGTGCACGGCGGGGAAATGTCCCGCCTATGCGATCAGCGTATAGTCCAGGGTGATCTTGCCACCCTCCACCACCAAGGTGGTCAGGCCGGTCATGCCCCCCGCTTCCCAGGTCAGATAACGGACTACGCCCTGGATTCCGACATTAACGAGATTAAAGGTGGCTCCGATCGGAAGCGAGGCAAAGAACGCATCATAATCCATTTGGATGGCAGGCAGCCCCTGGATGGTTTGATCGGCACGCACACGCATCGCCTCCGTCCCGTAGAGCGCGGCAATCCGTGTGGGCTGACGGCTGTTGAGGGCAGCCATGAACTGCGCGGTGAAGGCGTCCGGGAGGACCGGCGCGTTTCCTTGGGCTGGGGCAGGAGCTGCGGGCGCGTTCGCCGCCTGCACAGCAGGCGGCTGGGGAATAGCCTCCGGTTCCGTCTGGCCGACCGCAGGAGGCTTTGAGGCTGCCAGGGGCCAGGTAAAACCGGAAACGGTTTCCCAAAGCAGCGGCAGGTTCGCCCGGCATTCATCCCAGGAAAAGAAATTGACCGCCTGAATTCCCAGATCATGGGCCGTCCCCAAGAATTCAACCAGGTCAGCCTGACTCGGCATCCAGCCGGACGGACTTCCATAGGCCGCCCCGCTCGCCAGGTAAGGCTTGGCATGCGGCAGGGCGTCACACTGACGTTTGGACTCGCGCAGCTGGCTGCCGGGGTTGTGGATCGGTTCCCAGTAGACCTGCGGCATGTGGTAGTCACAGCCCTCCAGGAAGACGGCCCAGGGCAGTTTCCGGTGGTAATTGGGAAAGCGATAAGAGTTCAAGGCGATGGGGATGTTCAATGCATTGCGGATGGTATCCATGAACTGGTGGCCAGATTGCGCCTTACCGGGTTCTTCGTACTCCGCCCCCGCGTTCACCACATATCCGTCCAGTCCCAGAAGTTGCAGGCGTTGAATCGCAGCTACCGCCTCGCCCTCCGGGTCGTCGCCGTAAACTGAATGCCAACCCCACACCGTGATCCCGGCCGCGTGCAGGGTCTGGACTACCGGCAAGGTGTAGTCCAGGCCGGACGGGTCAACCCCGAAGGGATTCGGTCCATCCGCGATCTTGACGATCACATGGCTGAGGCCGGCAGCCTGTGCGGCAAGTTGGATTGCAACGGGGTTACCGCCTTCGCAGGCGCGCAGGACAAAGATAAAAAAACCTTTTCCTTGGATGGGCATAAGATCTCCTCTCCCGAAAGGCCAAGATCAGGGCCTCCGAGGGTGCCTCCAGATCTAAATGTTTCCTACCAATCCCAGTTCCGGTGCGATTCGGCGCATGGCCAGGATGACGTTGCCAACATGTTCCCAGAGTTCGACCCCGAATTCCGCCGCGGCCTTTTCGATCTCTTCCCGCTTCGCCCCGGCCGCAAAGGTTTTATCCTTCCACTTCTTTTTAACCGAGGAGGCTTCCAAGTCCAACAGCGACCGCGAGGGGCGAACCAGCGCAACCGCCATGATCAATCCGGTGACTTCATCACAGGCGTACAACGCCTTTTCCATGCGCGTTGTCCGGGGGACACCGGTGTGATCAGCATGGCTGAGAATGGCATGGATGATTTCCTCCGGCACGCCGCGCTCGCGCAGGATAGGCTCGCCTGCCAGCGGGTGCTCTTCCATGGTCGGATGTACCTCCCAGTCAAAATCGTGGAGCAGGCCCGTCAGCCCCCACAGTTCAGGGTCCTCACCATATTTCTCGGCATAGAAACGCATGGCGGCTTCTACTGCCAGCATGTGTCGGACTAGGTTCTCGTTCTTGACATATTCACGGACGAGGCTCAGGGCTTCTGTGCGGTCCATGGTCTCCTTTTTAATGAAAGAACCTGGTACTGTTAATGAAAAATCGGCTCAGGATTGCCCAAAATAGGGACGGGATGAGCAATTTGCACATCCCACAGGGCGGCGACATCCGCGACCAACTCACGCATGTTCCAGTATAGCACGGAAGAACGGCGGTAACTGCGCAGGTCGGCGCTGACCCCGACCGCCACGACACCTAAGGAATTACAGAGGTATAGAGCGCGCGGCAGGTGAAAATTCTGCGTGACCAGAATGGCATGTGTCACGCCAAAAATGGCCTTGGCCCGGTAACAGGTGTCGTAGGTGCGCAGTCCGGCATTATCGAGAACCATGGCGTCTTCAGGGACACCGAGGAGCAAGGCGTACTGGCGCATGGCTCCGGGCTCATCATGATAAATGGAACGATTATCCCCGCTCAGGAGCAGCTTTTCGACCTTTCCGGCAAAATAAAGCCGGGCAGCTGCGGCTACCCGGTCCTGCAGGACCGCGGTCGGGAAACCGCTGCGCGACAGCCCTGCGCCGAAGACAATGGCCACACGACCAGCCGGGACGGCCGAGGCGGGGTATATCCGGCCACGCGCCGCGAGGCCGGTCGTAAGGCGCGCCGCTACCAGGAGTAACAGGCCCAGGCCAAGCAGAATCGAGAGCAAGGTCCATATCATCTTGTCAATGCGCCTGAACATTGGCGGATTGTACCATGCGAAAAAGGAGCCCGTTTCCATTGTGGAAATGGGTTCCAAATGGGCTACGGCCCGAATCGATCGCCTGCAGACCTCCGCGTTCCCGAAGTCTGTTGATTTTTCCTGCGCTCCTGATCTACTCCCGGAATGGTTTTTAGACGAGGGCCTGTCTTAATTTGGCGCTGGCGAAATCCATCAACGCCACGATGATCACAATAAAAGCCACCACGGTCCCCGCTTTGTGGTATTCCAACGATCCGAAGAAGGTGTAAAGGGTTAAGCCAATCCCGCCCCCGCCCGCGAAGCCGATAATCGTTGCCATGCGAATGTTGATATCCCACTGGTAGATCAGGTAGGAAACGAAAGGCGGTGTGATCTGCGGCAGGATAGCGTAAACGATCATCTGCAGGCGGTCGGCGCCGGTGGCATTGACAGCCTCGATCGGGCCGGCGTCGATGTTCTCGATGGCTTCCGAGAACAACTTTCCGATCAGCGCGAAGGAAGTCACCGCCAATGCCATCATGCCTGCAAACGGCCCGATGCCAACCCAAAATATGAAAATCACCACATAAAGAAGTGCCTCGATCGAACGCAGGATGTTGAAGAGCGCCCGCGTCAGATAATAAATCCAGACCGAGAGCCGACTGCGGCCTGTCAGATTCTTGGCGGCCAGAAAACTAAAAGGCAGTGCAACTAAAGCACCCAGAGTGGTGGCAAGCAAGGCCTGGAAGATCGTGACGATCAGTTGCTGGATGGTGGGCTGCAATACACTTGGGGAGAGATCAATCGTCACGAAGTCTTTGATCAGCAGGCCAAAATTAGAACCGGGGTTGAATAGATCCCGTAGGTTGATCTCGCTCAGATTCCAGCAGTAAATGAACGTCAGCAATCCCAAGATCACATAAAAGGCCACCCGCAAATAGTTCAAAAGTGGGCGCTGCCTGTTTTTGTCCTTTTGAGGCTGATCCTTCAAGATGCCTGCGCGCCACTTCTCACTTATAAAGTCTACCAGAACGATTACGACGACCACAGCCCACAGCGCGGTCGCATATTGTTGGTAACCGCCCATGCGGACATTTTCAATCACAAAAAAGCCGATACCACCGCCGGCCACAAAGCCGATCACCGTGGCGGAGCGCATATTGATATCCCAGCGCAGGAGCGAATAGGCCAGGAAAGATGGCACAATTTGCGGGATGACCGCATAACGGACGACCTGGATCAAATTGGCGCCGGTGGCGGTGACCGCCTCAACCGGGCCCGGATCGATATGCTCGATCTCTTCAGAGAACAATTTACCCAATGCTGCTATGGAGTGAATGGTCAGCGCGATCACGCCGGCGAAAGAACCCAGACCCACCCAGACGATGACGATCAATCCCCACACGATCGTGTCGATGGCGCGCACCACATTCAAAATGCCGCGCGCTATATAATAAATGGCCGTTCCTCCTCGAAGGCGCGCCATGATATTGCGCGCCGCGAAAAAGCTGACCGGTATGGCCAAAATTGTGGATAACAGGGTCGCCATCAGGCCCATGGCAATGGTTACGATCATGGAACCGGCGTTGAATGTCTTGATTTTGCCCCCCAGGGCCGCCAAGCCCAAGTTGATCTGCCACTGGGCAGCCGGCCGGAGTTCCACATTGCCAATGATCTGCAGCAGGTTATCACTTACCCGGATCGGGCCAGCAACCGGACGCCCTGCCAGCTTGTCACCCAGGTAAGTGTACATGCAGCTCCAGGCACAGATCTGGTCCTGGCCATTAACGGACATGGTGATCATGTCGGGGTTGAGCAGATTCGTCGCCACGATGCGGGCGTCGTTGAAACGCTCCACCAGCCGGTTCAGCCGGACATCCGTGACATTCCAGGCGATCACATAAAGGATAATCGCAGCGAAAAGGATTCCGAGCATGGGGCTGGAATTTTTTTGACGCACCAGCGCACGGGCGTCCAGCACATTCCAGACCCAAAACAAAATCAGCGGCAACCAAAGCCAGCTGGTAACCAGGCCGGCAAGGCTAATCTTTCCAATATTCTGGTGAACCAGCGACCAGTTGACCAGGTAGATCAGAATCGCGGTCGTCAAGAAAATCAACAAGCCGCGTGTCCGCCTTTTGGACAGGAACTGCCCAAGCCCGGGAAGTATCAAGGAAGACCATGCCACTGCGGTGGATTTTGTAGCTGGTTTTGGGGTGGCTTCGGTTTTTGCCATGAAGGTTTTTTATTCAGGTGACAGTTTATTTAAGGGGGCCATGCTAAAAAATGGAAACGGAAGACCCGCCTGGACTCAAATGATGGAGACGCGCTCGGCTTCCTGACCATAGATGGCTTTAAATTCAGCATCGTCAATTTGCTTAGGCAGTCCCTGGAAAACCAGCTCGCCATCTTTGAGGGCAATGGCGCTGGTGGCATAGCGGTGCACCAGGTCGAGGAAATGCAGACTGCAAAGCACGGTAATTCCACGTTCTTTATTGAGCTGCTCAAGGTATTTAAGGATGGAATGCGCCAGCACCGGGTCCAGCGAAGCAACCGGCTCATCGGCCAGGATCAGCTTCGGGTCCTGCATCAGGGCGCGGGCAATGCCTACGCGCTGCTGCTGGCCGCCCGAAAGGGAGTCGGCGCGCACGTGGGATTTATCCGCCAGGCCGACCTGATCGAGGCTGGCGAGCGCTTTGTTGTTGTCGGCTGCCGAGAAAAGATGCAGCGCGCTGGGAATCGTACTGACGTATCCCAACCGGCCGGAAAGCACATTGCTCATTACCGAAGAACGCCTCACCAGGTTAAATTGCTGGAAGACCATGCCAATCTGGCGGCGGATCTTGCGCATTTCACCGGCAGAAGCCGCAGTAATATCCTGGTCGTTCCAATAAATCTTTCCAGACGTCGGCTCGATGAGGCGGTTGATGCAACGCAACAAAGTGGACTTGCCCGACCCGCTCAATCCGATGATCGCCAAGAACTCGCCATCCTTGACTTCAAAGCTGACGTTTTTCAATGCCTGGGTGCCGTTGGGATAGACCTTCGTGAGGTTTTCGACTTTTAACATGGAAATACCGAAATGTCCTGATCGCGTGGAAGATATAAAGAAAAGCCTGGCAGGTTGATGCAACCTGCCAGGCTAACCGGAAACGTTATTTAATCAACGAAGCGGGATCGACACCCGCCTTCACCAGGACTGTATTGAAGTCAGAATACATGGTGAAGGCCGGGTCGATTTTCTGGAAAGCATTGATGGCATAAAGCTTGGCCAGCACCGCCTTGCCACCCGGGTCCTTGGACATCGCCAGAAGAGCCTCGGTCGTGATCGCCTGAAGCGCGGCAGGGAAGGTCTTGATATACTGGACGCCGTCGTTGGGAATGCGGTCCGTATCCGCGAAGACGTACACCTTCTGCGTGATATCCGGATAAGTGCCAGCCAGATTGGTGGCGGCATCGGTCAGAACATTGATATAGGTCACGCCTGCATCACAATCACCTTTGTAGACGGCAATGGCAACATTCGGGTGGGAACCAGCATTCTCAGTTGCCTTGAAGTCAGCATCCGGGTTGATCCCATTCGCCTTGAGCACAATGCGCGGGACGATATAGCCCGACGTGGAAAGCGGATCCACGAAGCAGAAGGTTTTGCCCTTCAGGTCTGCGAAGGTCTTAATGCCCGAAGCCTGGTTGGCAATGAACTGACCTCGGTAGAACGGTTCCAACTGGCCTCCCAAGGCCTTATCGGGGTCAAGGTCATTCGTGGAATAGTTGCGCAGATTGATCAGGGCCGGGATGATCCCGTACTTTGCCTGAGCCGCCAGAATTGAGAAGGTGTTGAGGAAACCCACTTGAGCTTTCCCTGCACCCATCGCTTCGATCGCAGCGGCATAGCTGGTCCCGGTCTGGATCGTATAGGACAGACCGGTCATCTGGTTCAAGCAATCGGCAATGGCGCTGCTGGCTGTGGCAATGGTGCCAGCTTCACCAGATGGGACAAAAGCCATGGTGATCGGGTTGCCCGAAGAGCCAAGTGCTCCGGCTGCGGGCGCGGCCGGGGCATCCGTCAGCTTGGTGCAGACAGGCGGCGGAGTGGTAGCTGTTGGAGCCTTCGTGGCGGTCGCCGTCGGAGCGCTCGTGGGGGCTACGGTCGGAGCCTGCGTCGCGGTCGGGGCTGCGGTCGCCGGCACCGTCGTCGGCACAGGGGCGGGGGTGGGCGTGGCAGCAGCTCCGCAGGCAGCCAGCAGCATGGTCGCGGCCACCAGCAAGGTCAGGAACAAATACATCTTCTTCATTTTCATTCTCCTCTCATGGGAATGGTTGGAATGGAATTATGATCCGATTTCCAGCTGGATGATAGCTCGAATCAACCCGATTGACAAGTGTTTGGTTTCCCGAATCCGTTATAATGAGGCCATGTCTAGACAAAATCCTTCCCCATTTTTAATTTGGCTCCCGTGGATTCTCTTGGTCCTGGTGGTCGCCGCTACGGTATGGTTCCTGGTCTCGGTCAGGAGCAATCTCGAAGCCACCCTCGGACCACTGAACCACACCAATAGCGAGGTGGGGACCCAGTTGTCAGAGCTGATCCATCCCACACCGACCGTCCTGCCGGATCCGGTCACGATCATCCACGAGGTGCGCGCCCTGGCCCGTCTGGAAACCATCCAGTATACGGTCGAGAAGGTGATCACCGCCGAGGTCAACCAGGGTGTGCTCGGTCCGCTCTTCGGCGACCGTCTCCTCCTTGTGGCCCACGGCACGGTCATCGCGGGCATCGACATGCAACAGCTCGGCACCGCGGATATGTATTTGCAAGACGGGGCCCTGAACGTCCGCTTGCCTCCGCCCGAAATCTTCGTCGCCACCCTGGATAACCAGAAATCCTACGTATACGACCGACAGACAGGGGTGTTCAGCCATGGGGACCCGAACCTGGAGACCGCCGCCCGCCAAGTAGCCGAACAGCAGATTCGGCAGGCCGCGCTCGATGACGGGATTCTTGCTCTTGCACAGCAAAATGCAGAATCCTATCTCACGCGCCTCTTCCAGGCCCTGGGTTACCCAGAGGTCATCTTCATCGAACCGACGCCGACGCCGTAAACAAATCCGGGCGGGAGGAACCACAGGCCACCCCCTGGTTACCGGATCGATTCCCCTCTCCAATCGGGATGGGTATATTTGATCCGCACCAATTCATCGGCGCGGGCAACCTCCGCAGAGGTTAATGCTCCAGGCCGGAGCTCCAGCTTTAATACATCCTGAAATGCAGCGATAAACGCCTGGGAAGCCTGGTCCCAGCTCAATGGGTGTCCCAGGACGGATGCGACCGTGGTGGCGCGCCCCAGCAGCCGTGCCGCGGCGCGCCCTCGCGCGCCTTCATCCGGAAAGACCAGGACCTCCAGGATACGCGTCAGGTCGCCCGTCAAGGGCAGCGACCCGTGCTGGAGGACCCCTTCCCTGCGGCGGGCCTGTGCCGAACCGACCAGCTTCTTGCCGCCGATGATGATTTCCGAGCTCGATGGGACTTCAAAACAAACCGGGTTAGTGTTGGGACCTTGCAGGGCAGCGCTGCGCTCCTGTATTTCAGCCGGCAGGCCAAGCCGGTGCAGGGCCTCCAGCAGGGCCAGTGCCAGGCGGTGGTAAGCTTCCAGGACCGTACCCGCCAGACGCTCTTCGTCCGGCGGGGCAGCGACCGAATAGGTGAGCTCATCCGTGTGCAGGATGGCTCGCCCTCCAGTCGGACGGCGCACCAGGTCCCAGCCATGGGCCTGCAGCCGCGGCAGGTCCACATCGGACAGGGGCTGGGCGTACCCCAGGGAGAGGCAGGGTGGTTCCCAAGCGTACAGACGCAGGGTCGGCAGGGAGGTCCTGCGCCAGACAGCTTCGAGGATGGCCTCATCGACCGCCATGTTCCAGGCTCCAGGCGCGGCCGGGGTCAGCAGGAGACGCCAGGTGTTCATCGAATCATCCCGGACGGCACTCGAAAAACCGGCACTGCGTCACAGCTCACCGACCGCCTCCAATTCCTTCATCACTTTCTCCGCGATTTCATCCGGGACCGGGAGGAGCGGGGGGCGAACGGTCCAATAAGGCAGGCCGTACTGCCGGGCCAGCAGCGCCTTTACGATCGGAGGAAAGGGGGAGCTCCTCTCCAGGACCTCGCGCTGGGCGGTCAGTCGGGCTTGCACACTCGCCAGCTCTCCGCCCTGTCCGTAGGTTTTCCACAGGCCCGCCAAAACCGGGGAGAGCAGATTGGCTGGAGCGGTGATGCATCCGGAGGCATGATTCTCCAGACCCCACTGGAACAGTCTTTCGTTCCCCACAAAGGTCAGGAACTCCTGGCCGAAGTGTTGGCCAAGGGCTTGAGCATACTCGGCGTCACCGGAGGAATCCTTGATACCGACAAACTGGCGCGGAAAGGCATCCCGCAGGCGGGATAGAAAGTCCAGGGAAATCGATATGCCGGTGAGGGCCGGGAAATGATAATAGAGCAGAGCCCCATCCGCCGGGACAGCGCGCCGGATCAGCTCCGTAAAGTAAGCCAACAGACCATCCTCGGCGACCTTGCGAAAATAGTACGGCGGGAGCACGACCGCGCCATCATAGCCCAGGTCATAGGCCGCCCGGGTCATGGCGATGGTCTCGGTCAAACTGGGTGTCCCGCTCCCGGCGAGGAGGCGAAAGGACGGATGCATGGCGCGGGACTGGATGGCCGCCCGGTAAATTTCGACGCGCTCATCCGGCGCAAACGAGGGACCTTCCCCGGTGGTCCCCAAGATCAAAGCCCCCTGACAGCCGCGCCGGGCCAGGAAATCCAGCAGAGGGGGAATGCCCTCCAGGTCCAGAGAGAGATCTTTGTTAAGCGGGGTCACAGCCGCGGCATAAACGCCTGATAGTCGATGAGGCATCACTTCACCTGATTGATGAAATGCTTGGCCGCCTTGGTGGGGGGCATCAGATCATGTCCCTCCGCATTCAGGTAGCGCTGGTGGTCCAGCACCCAGAGATAGAGATCCGCCTCCGTCTTGCCAGGAAATTCCTTGAGAATGCCCCTGCGGCGGATGATGCGCACGATGGGCAGATAGACCGTGTCATACCAGTGCGCCACCGCCTCCTCATCGGAAATGGGGCGCTGAAGGTCGAGGCCCATGAAGTACTTATGGACGGCGATGTGCTCCAGCATGAGGTCGAAGCCGTCAGGGATGGTCAGCTTGATGCTGGCCTTGGGGCGGATGTGGTCCAGCCCAGTTCGCTCCAGGAAAAACACTTTTTCACCGAGGATTTGAAGGTCTTCCGTCCGGAGGTCAGGAGTAATGTTCACCTTGGTCGAGCATTCGCGCACCTCGGCATCGATGAACTCCTGTCCCTGCTCCCGTGCTACAGAGACGCGGTGATGCCCATCGACCACAAAGTAAACATCGCCGACCTGGTATAAGACGACCGGTGGCAGATTGACCTCCTGATAAAAAGCCCGGTCGATGTTCTGCCAGCGGGAAGCAATCTGGTCTTCCAGCGGGAGGAAGGCGCGATCGAATTGGTGGTAGCGGTTCAGGCTGCCCACGATCTTATCCACCCGCACGGTTTTTACGCCGCGGTAAATGGGCCCGCCCAGGCGCAGCTTTTCTTTGACCTCGTCATAGGAGAGCAGGGTATGCGGCTGGCCATCGATCAGCCTGCGGATGCGGTTCAAGAACGCCTTTAAGCGTACCCGGGCAAAATCAGAACGGGCGCGGGAAGAGAAATCATCCAACATGCGGTTCCACCTCCATGATCAGATAGGGATAGACGTTGATCACGGTTGTGTCTCCGACCCGCGTCACCGGTGGTTCGAGGTTACCTTTGTAGACCATGGTATGACCGTGAATGAAGAAACGCGGTTTGAAGAAGCGGATAAAATCCACATAGGCGCTGAAACCCGTATGGGCCATGTCATCGTCGTCGTGGATCCCGCGCGGTGGGGAATGTGCCATCACGATATCCAGGACACCGCCTGAGTGGAGGCGATGCCACACAAGCGAGGGCAGAAGGGCGGACAAACGCAGATACATTTCGGCCTGAGTGTACTGGTTGGGGCGGTCGGGTTGATAACGTATACTCCCGCCGATCCCGGCAATGGTCAGCCCTTTGACCCGCATGACCCGCCGATCGAGGATCTCACACCCTTCCGCCTGAGCAGACGGGTTCCCCTCATCGTACCGGGGGTCGTGGTTGCCAGGGATGTATAGCAGCGGGACATTCAGAGACGATACCAGGAATTCCAAGTAGTCGTATGGCAAATCACCACAGCTGAGGACGAGACTGACATCCCTGAAAAGCTCCCGGATTTCCGGCTTGTATAGACGGTCCAAGACGAGGTCGCTGACAGCCAGAATCTTCACTCCAACTCCAGGCCATATTGTGCCCCAAAGTGGGGTTCCTCGCAAGGCTGAAACAAAAAAGTGAGGCTGCAGCTTTTTTTACTCATGAGACGAGGCCGGCAGGGAGGCCGGCGGGCCAAACAAGGTGCCTGCCCACCCTTAAAACCCAGAAATGACCCCTGGCTGGGTTTGTCATAGAACCGCAAGGCCATATGGGTTGCATTTCCTTTGAAGGATAGTTTATAATCTATTCAGCACTGCTGTTGAGGAGACAATTTTCTGGAAACCCAAAAAATTTCTCATCCGACAGGCGACCCAGAAGAAGAAGCCCGCAGCACACAACTGACGGCTGGGGCGACCCTTGTCAGCCGCTACGTAATCCAGGATGTTATCGGGGTCGGCGGCATGGGATCTGTCTATCGCGCCCGCGATCTGCACTTCCCGAACGTCGTTAAGCTGGTAGCAGTCAAGGAGATGATCAACCGCGCCCCCGACCCGCTCGTACGGAAGACGATCGTGCAGAACTTCGAGCGGGAAGCCAACATACTGGCAACCCTCAACCACCCCTCCATTCCGCGCATTTATGATTATTTCAGCGAGTCCAATCGCTCTTACCTAGTCCTGGAATTCATCAACGGCAAGGACCTCGAAGCGATCATCAGCGAGACGCCGGGATTCCTATCTGAAGAGCTGGTGCTCTCCTGGGCCATCGAGTTGTGTGATGTGCTCCATTTTCTGCACACCCACAAACCAGACCCAATCATCTTTCGGGATATGAAGCCATCGAACGTGATGGTCAATTTAAGCCAGCACGTCATCCTGGTCGACTTCGGCATCGCCAAACCGTTCTTTGCCGGTCAAAAGGGCACGATGATCGGCACGGAGGGATATTCCCCTCCCGAACAGTATCGCGGCGAGGCCACCCCGTTGGCGGATATTTACGCACTGGGCGCGACCATGCACCACGCACTTACCAAGCGCGATCCGCGGCTAGAGCCACCCTTCTCTTTCGGAGAACGGCCGGTCCGCAAGATCAATCCATCCATCTCAGACGAACTGGAAGCGGTGATCAACACGGCCCTGCAATACAACCCGGAGGACCGTTTCCCAAGCGCCGAGGCGATGAAAGAGGCGCTGGTGGCGGCCGGACGCAAGACGGGCATCCTGGATCGCATCGGCGGGGCGACGACGGCGGTCCAGACCGCGAGCGGCATCAAACCGCTGTGGACCTTCCAATGCGAAGACGAGGTGCGCGGCACGCCGATTTTGTACGAGGGTGCCATTTACATCGGGTCGTATGACCACAACGTTTACTCCCTGAACGTTGCGGATGGCAAGTTGAACTGGAAATACGCCACGGAAGGCGGGGTGGTCACGCGCCCGGCAGCCTTCGAAGGCGATATCTATTTTGGTTCGGAGGACCAGAACCTGCATGTGGTCAGCGCCCGGACCGGCAAGGTGGTCTGGACTTATTACACGGAAGGACGCGTGCGCTCCTCGCCGCGCATTGCAGAGGGGCACGTCTTTTTCGGGTCGGACGACCAGAAGCTCTATGCGATCAACCTGATGAGCCAGCGGCCTTCCTGGCGGTTTGAAACGGCCGCCCCGGTCCGCTCGACACCGTTCATCGCCAATGAGACCGTCTTCGCGGGAACCGAGAACGGCGATTTCTACTGCGTCGACTTCCGCGGTGAAATGAAATGGCACTTCAAGGCCAAAATGGCTGTGACCTCCAGCCCATGGGTGGCGGATGGCGTCGTCTACTTCGTGTCCCTGGACTCCAGCCTTTATGCCCTGGATGCGAAATCCGGTTTTGTGATCTGGCGTTTCCGGATGGGGAAAGGCTCGATTTCCTCTCCCTACCTCACCGAAGGGCTGATCTTCACCGGTTCCGCGGATGGCTGCATCTATGCCGTGGACGCGCGCACGGCCAAGGAAAGCTGGCGGTATAAGACGGAGCATCAGGTCAGCAGTTCCCCAGTCATTTACAAGGACTCCCTTTACTGCGGTTCAGCGGATGGAAACCTTTACTGCCTGGAATATCGGACCGGACGATTGCGCTGGAAATTTGCGACGAAGGGACCCATTACCGGCGCCCCGCTCGTCTATGACGATATCGTCTATATCGGTTCTACTGACCATATCCTCTATGCACTTCTCGCCTGAACGGGAGTGCGCAAGGAGCTATTTGTGAAATCCTTCTTCGACCGGTTCCGCAGCAAAAAAACCCAACCTCTCGCCGGGCAGGGCAACATCAGCACGGTTCCACTATCCGACCAGCAGATCCAGGCGGTCGTCACCCAGGATCTGCATTTTGAACCCTCCCAACTGATCTCCGGAAGCAGCCAGTCGATCGGAAGACAGCGCGACCACAATGAAGATTGTCTGTTCACCTTCTCGGTCAGCATGGGCGGTGAAAAGCATAATTATCCCCTGGGCCTCTTCATCGTTGCCGACGGCATGGGGGGGCACCAGTTCGGCGAAGTGGCCAGCAATACCGCCGTGCGAACCATGGCGGGCTATTTTCTGAAGCGCTTCCATCCCTATATCGCCAACCCGTCCGAGACCATTGACGAACCCCTGCAGGACCTGATGCGGACGGCGATCAATGACGCCCAGAAAGCCGTAATGCAGGCGGCTCCTGGCAGCGGCACGACTCTGACCGCGGCTCTCGTCCTCGGCCAGCAGATGACCATCGGTCATGTCGGTGACAGCCGTGCCTACGCGATCCGCTCGGGTGGCCGCATCGACGCCCTGACCCGCGACCATTCGCTGGTCAAGCGCCTCGAAGAACTCGGCCAGATTTCATCCGAGGAAGCAGCTGCTCATCCCCAGCGGAACGTTCTTTACCGCGCCCTCGGACAGGGTGAAGTACTGGAGCCGGACATCTTCACCTCCCCCTTCCCACAACCGGGTTACCTGTTGTTGTGCAGCGATGGCTTATGGAGCGTCATCAGCAATGATACCATTTACAGCATTGTCCACGACGCTACCAGCCTGCAAGGCGCCTGTCAGGCTCTCATCACGGCCGCCAACGATGCGGGCGGACCGGACAACATCACCGCAGTCCTGGTGCAATTAATCAATTAATGCCTCAAAAACAGAATTTTTATGAATGCCTAGGAGTGCCGCGGAACGCCTCGCCCGATGAAATCCGACGGGCGTACTTCGAAGCCGCGCGGCGTCTGCACCCCGATAAAAACGTCGCGCCGGGAGAAACGGAATTTTTCCTGGATGCCCAGGAAGCCTACGAGGTGCTTTCCAATCCAGTAAAACGGGCCAGCTACGACGCCACCCTGCCTCCAGAAAAACCCACCGCTTCTCTCGTTATACA
Source organism: Anaerolineales bacterium (assembly GCA_050013095.1). GTDB lineage: Bacteria > Chloroflexota > Anaerolineae > Anaerolineales > Villigracilaceae > UBA877. The sequence continues at coordinate 21,465 of JBEKFY010000036.1, forward strand.
GAATATTCTTTACAGCCGCAAAAGCTTGGTAAACATCCCCGAAGCGCAATTGGTCTACGTCCTGATCGAGTATTCCCCGAACATTGAGGGGGACGCACCTCCCGCTCCACCCTTGAACTTATGCCTGCTCCTGGACCGGTCCACCTCCATGCAGGGCGAAAATATGGACATGGTCAAGGCGACCGCCATCCAGGTGATGCGCAAGCTACGCGCCCAGGACACTTTTTCCGTAGTGATCTTTAGCGACCGCGCCGAGGTGCTGATTCCCGCCTCCCGGAACCAGGAACTCAATAAACTGGAGGCCCGCATCCAAATGCTCCAGCCCTCTGGAGGCACGGAAATGTTCCCGGCCTTGGATGCTGGTTTTCACGAGGTCTCCCGCAATCTGAATAATGCCCAGGTCAACCATCTCATCATGCTGACCGATGGGCGCACCTATGGGGATGAACAAAAGTGCCTTGACCTCGCCAAAAAAGCCTCCGAAAACGGCATTGGGATCAGCGCACTGGGAATTGGTCATGAGTGGAATGACGAATTCCTAGACGATCTTGCTTCCCGGACCGGCGGCAGCAGCATGTACGTCGCCAGCCCCCATGATATCCAGCGTGTCCTGATGGAAAAATTCAACCGGCTCGGGAGAGCCTTTGCCGAGGATACTCGCCTGACCTTCAACTTGAAAGAGGGTATTGACCTTCGCTACGCTTTCCGTCTGCAGCCGGAGCCAGGCCTGCTCCCCATCGAGAGTCCGGTGTCCCTGGGGCCGATCACCCGGGACAGCAGCTTGAAAGTGCTGATGGAGTTCTCCAGCAAACTTGAATCAGGACACACAGAAAGTGTTATACTTCTAGAAGGAAATTTGGCGGTCACGATCCCCAGCCGTCCGTCACCCGTGACGCCTATCTCACTTGTCCTCTCCCGTCCAGTCACGGACGATGTCACCCCGCTGCCTCCACCGCCAGAAATCATGGACGCCCTCTCCCGGCTTTCACTTTATCGGTTGCAGGAACAGGCCCGGCTGGAGGTTAGGAAAGGTGATTACAACCGAGCCTCAGAGCATTTACAACAGCTCGCGACCCACTTGCTTGCCCAAGGAGAGCGTGGGCTGGCTCGTACCGTCCTCCTGGAGGCTGAACGCTTACACCAGCAGAAAGCCTTCTCGGAAGAAGGCAATAAAGTGATTAAATATGGGACCCGCGCCCTGCTCATGGCAGGTGAGGAGAAGGTGAAACCATGATCGTTTGTCCTAACTGTCAGCATAAAGAAATGACCGGTGCGGTTTTCTGCAGTGAATGTGGTGCACAACTGGTCGACATGAATCTGGCGACTCATAAAATCCATACCGCAGAAACACGCCGGGAGATTGAAAGCGGCACTGCCACCATCAGTCCCCCACCGGCCGTCCTACAATCATGGATCTCCTTGCACATCATGGAAAGCGGACAAATCCTGCCGCTTGCCGATCGAACAGAATTCACTCTCGGCCGAGTGGCGGAAAGCCAGCCAATTGTGCCGGATGTTGACCTGACGCCCTTCAACGCCTATGCCAATGGCGTTTCCCGGCTACATGCGGCCCTCAAGCTGATCAAGAATCGGATTGTCCTGGTAGACCTGGGTTCCTCCAATGGGACCTATTTGAACGGCACCCGCCTGGCGCCTTATGTCGAAACACCCGTCTCGCATGGCGATGTCATTTATCTGGGAAAACTAAAACTTCAACTCCTCATCGGCCAGCAATAGATAAGGTCTGACTTTTATGGCCTATACCGTCGTCATCCATATCACTAACGAAGATCCTATTGTCGGCGAGATCGATGAGCTCCCTGCTGCGGGTGACAATATGCTGACGGTTCATAACCCGCGCCGGCGCGACGGCAAAGATGTCAATTACCTTTCAAATGATGTCGTCACGGTCATTTGGCCGATCAGCCAGGTCTCATTCGTTGAGGTTATCCCCACCGAAGGTGAAGAACGCATCATCGGCTTCGTGAGGGAGTGAGCGTGGACGACGAAGCCCTCAAGCGGCGTAAAATCCTGGTCGTCGACGACGAAGAGCGGATGATACGCTTCATCCGTCTTAATCTGGAACATGACGGCTTTATCGTCATCGATGCCCTCAACGGAAAACAGGCCCTGCAGCGCCTGCGCGATTCAACCCCCGACCTCATCCTGCTCGACGTGATGATGCCCGACCTGGACGGTTTTGAAGTGCTGCAGATGGTGCGCGAGATCACCAGTGTCCCCGTGATCATGCTGACCGCCAAGGGTGAGGAAGATGACCGCGTGCGCGGCCTGGAGCTCGGCGCCGACGACTATATCACCAAGCCGTTCAGCCCACGGGAGCTGGTCAGCCGCATTAAGGCCGTGATGCGCCGTACGGAAGGCCCCAGCGGCGGAATGCATGGGCTGATCCAGATTGACGACCGTCTGAAGATCGACTTCGACCGTCGGGAGATCTGGCTGGAGGGCAAGCTCGTCAAACTGCGCCCGACCGAGTATCGACTGCTCTACCACCTCGTTCAGAATGCCGGTTGGGTCATCTCGCATGACCAACTGCTCGCCAAAGTCTGGGGCTACGAGTACCGAGACGAGCCCCACTATGTGCGCCTGTACATTAATTACCTCCGTCAGAAGCTGGAGAAGGATCCGGCGAACCCCAAGTACATCCTGACCGAACGCGGCGCCGGATACCGGTTCGTTGATTTCCGCCGCGAGAAAAAAGGAAAACCAGGGGAAGCCGCAGCAACTTGAGGCCGCTCGGCCGGAGAGCGGATCCAGAATGGATGTTCTTACATATTTTTTATATAGGGTTTGCGTATTTTAGACGCAAACCCTGTATATTTAATATTGAAAACGATTTTGGTTGAGAAAATGAAAGGAGATTACCTATGTCCAATCTAACCCGTTTTGAACCAGCCCGTGAGATGCTGACCCTGCGAGAGGCTATGGATCAACTCTTCAACGAGGCTTTCACCCGTCCATTTGGGCTGACGCCCGACATGCAAGCCCCCTCCATCGATATGTTCCAGACCGAGGACAATTTAGTCGTGCGCGCGGCACTGCCTGGTGTAAAAGCCGAGGATATGCAGATTTCTGTGACCGGCGATTTACTCACCATCAAGGCCGAAATGAAGGAAAAGACCAACATCAAAGAGGAGGCCTACCATATCCGCGAACAGCGCTATGGGAGCTTTGAGCGGACCCTGAGCCTGCCCTCCGAGGTTCTGGCTGACAAAGCCAAAGCAGAATTCGAGAACGGAATTCTGACCATCACCTTGCCCAAGGTGGAGGAAACCAGGCCGAAGACAATCACCGTCAAGGCCAAGTAACGACCCAATCAGGGGCGGAGAGACATCTCCGCCCCTGCCCTGCTGGAGTGGAAAAAATTATGCCCAGCTATGAGTTTCACTGTCCAAGTTGCGGAGAAACATTTGAAAAGAGACTGCCGTACACCTGGAACCTGGACGAGGTAATTTGCCCGTCCGGCCACCGCAATGTCCGCCGAATTTACTCCGCTCCGGCCGTAATCTTCAGGGGTAGCGGTTTTTATGTGACCGACCATCAAACCGGCATATCGGCCACCCCCAAGGACACCCATTCTTGACCCCATCCCGCGTACCGAGGGGCAGGGGTACCTAGATGAATAACTGGTGACGCGGTCTCGGGGTTCGCATGAAAACGGCCTGCAAGCCGTTTTTTTTTCATCCTTGTCAGCCCATTCACTCTCGAATATACTACTCGCACGGAGACAAGCGCTCATGGCGAAACAACGCATTTTATTGGTGGACGATCATGAAGTTGTACGGCTGGGTCTGAAGTCACTGCTCGAACGCCATTCGCAATTTGATGTGGTCGGGGAGGCCTCCACAGCGCGCGAGGCGATCGAGATGGTCGGCAACTCGCATCCGGATGTGGTCGTCATGGACATACGCCTGCCTGGCACCTCCGGCATCGAAGCCTGCGAGGAAATCACCGGCCGCTACCCCGAGACGAAAGTCATCATGCTGACCTCCTACGCCGAGGACGAGATGCTCTTCTCAGCCATCCGCGCTGGGGCGTCAGGATACATCCTGAAGCAGATTGGCGGCGAGGACCTGGTCCGGGCACTCGAGGCGGTCGGCCGCGGTGAAGCCATGCTCGACCCGACGGTAACTCAACGGGTCTTCCAGGAAGTACGCCGTGCCGTGAAGGAGGAGGAAGCCTCTGCTTTTGCCCACCTCAGCCAGCAGGAGAAACACGTCCTGTTGCTGGTCTCGGAAGGAAAAACGAACCGCGAGATCGCCAAAGCGCTATTCCTGGGCGAAGGGACCGTACGCAATTATGTCAGCAGCATCCTCTCCAAACTGGGCGTCAACAACCGGGCGGAAGCCGCAGCATACGCGGTAGAACACAATCTGCGAGAATACATATCGATGTAAATCACTCACTTCCGGAGCCAGAAGGCTTCGGAAGTTTGTTTAAAACGGGCAACCGGTCGGTCGTTCCTGCGGTTCGGAGCGCTTCGGGTAGAGAGGGCGGGTTTTAAATTCCCAGACGCCTTTCGCAGTAAAATCAAGGCAACCCCTGAATGAGGAGCTTCGCAATGATCCGAAAATTTAACGACTTCCTGGACCGGTATATCCTGCCCTGGCCGGTGCGCTTCCTGACCGACCGTGCCGTGATCCTGGTAACCATGGTACTGCTCATTCCGCTCATCGCCTTTGCGAACAAGACCACCCTGGTGCTGGGGATTAACAGCTACCTGAACGTCATGAGCGTGGCGGTCAGCTCGATTGTCCTGCTCTACGCCATGCTGGCCGAAAACCACCAAAAAGAGATCGCCGAGATGCAGGAAATGCGCGCTCAGGAAGACCACACCCATGTCACGAATATCCACACCCTTGTGCTTGAGACGATGGCGAACCAGCAGCAGGAAATTGAGGATCTGAAGCAGATGATCGCCGCCATCCAGGGGCAGGCGTACGAGCGCAAACCCCGCCAGGCTGTAGTAGACCTGCGCCGTATGCACCCGCGCGGGGATGCCCGCTATAAAGCGGACGATGCGATGCACCGGATGAGGCATCTGCGCCGCCCTCCGATGTCGCAGATAAAATGAGGCCGCAAGTGGTACCGACTTTGCCCACTTGCAGTAAGCGTCATTCAGAGTCCAGCTTCAAGCTGCGGAGACGACCAGATCTCCCATGAACGGCTTGCAACAATCCCAACGTTCCATCCTACACTGGCTTAACCGACCGATCGTAAAACGCCTCGGGCAGGTCCTACTCCTGGCTGTGGCTGTGCGGATCATCCTAACGCTCTGGATGTGGGGGGTTCGGCAAGTCCTGGGCGGACCTCTGTCCCCGGATCCACTCCTACGCCCGTACCTCGGAATAACTCCTGATCCCAATCCCTGGTTGGAGCCCTGGCAACGCTGGGATACCCTTCATTACCAAGCGATCGCGGAACGCGGCTATACCAGTTTCAGCAGCGCCCTCTTTACACCACCCCTCTATCCCCTGCTCATGCGGTTTTTTGCCCAATTCTTCAACCACGACACGCTTCTGGCCGGGCTGGTCATCTCCGGGGTTGCTTGTGTCTTGTGCCTTATCACTCTGGAAAGGATGGCCCGCTTCGAACTGGGTCAGGATCGTGAGGCCATGCGAGCGGCTGTATATCTCATCTCGTTTCCAACGGCGTTCTTTCTCTTCGCCGCTTACACCGAATCAATTTTCCTGCTGGCCGCCGTTGCATCGCTCCTGGCAGCCCGTCAGAGAAAGTGGGTTTGGGCCGGCCTGTGGGGCGCTGTTGCGGCTCTGACCCGTGCTCCAGGTTTCCTCATCACCCTGCCTCTGGCCTACGCAGCCTGGGAGGCCTGGCGCAGAGGGGATCGGAACGGCGTGTGGGCTGTTATCATCCCCATGGCCGGGGCGGCGCTCTTTCCCGTGTATGTCTGGTTCGGACTGCACCAGCCGCCCAGCGCGATCCTCAACGCGGTGGGGCGCGGTGGGTCCCTGTCCATTCCGGGCTTCAACATCCTCGAGGCAGTTCGCCGCATTCTTGTCCACCAGCTCCCCGAGGAAAATATGATCGAACTGGCCTTTACGCTGGCCTGCCTGCCAATGGCTGTCCTGATCTGGAAGAATTTGCCCCGCATCTACGGGATCTACACCATGACCTATCTGCTGCTGTTCCTGGCGCGTATGGGGTCCCCCCAACCGCTGGTCAGTATGGCGCGCTACGTCCTTGAAATCTTCCCGGCCTTTTTGCTTTTTGCACGCTGGGGTTCCCGACCCTGGGTTAATCGCGTCTATCTGTATATTTCCTGGGTAGGCCTTTTGTTCTTCTCCGGCCAATTTGCCCTGTGGGGATGGGTCGGCTGATGCGAATTACCCCCCGCTTGCGGAGATTTCCTGCTTCAACGAGCGCTGCCTGAGATCAGGTCTTGCACGCTCTCCCTAGGCCTGCACATTCGGATGGTTCCCACCTTAGGTTAGGTAGACAGTTCAAGTTTTACCGCTGGACAGGCTTCTCCACCGAACCGGAACCTTGTTAGGTACTATGCTTATTCCAGCACACTGGTCAGGCAAGCACCGGATATCCTCTGGCAGATGACCTGTGCAGGGATCCCGTCTTGCTCTTCCTCCTGTCAGAGGCACTGATCTGTGCATTGATGCATGCCCGTAATCACCCGGAAGGCGCTGCGGCCCGGTCCCGCCGCCTGGCAGAGACCATCCCTGCAGAGATAAAAAAGGGGCGCGCTAGGCGGCGTGCCCCTCCCATCCAGGAAAACGCCCTCACGGGGCGTCTCAGTCAGTCTCAGTACCCCATGGCAGTGAACATTTCGTCGTTGCTGGCGAACTTGAACTCCGGCACCCCGCGTTTGTGGGCTTCCTCACATTCAACCGCTTCCAGCTTCTCCAACCGGCTCTTATTCACGATGCGCTGGTGAGTCTCCTCCAGACGCGTCTCGAACTTCTCCAGGACGTTTTCCAGATCACGCATAGGGGGCTGAGTACGCAGATACTGCAGAACGGCATCGGCGCCATTCTCCCCGTCCCGGCGAGCCACACCGACCAGCCCGGTCGAAGCCTGGCGGGCCCAACCTGCCAGGAAGACCCGCTCCAAACTACGTTGCGCATCCGGGTCGTAAGCTTCATACGAAATGCCGTCCACCGGAAAGCGCGCCTGGGGGGCAGACAGATACATGTCGTTATAAGTGGGGATGCAGAAATCCTTATCCACTGTATCCCCGATGGCAAAAATCACGGTATCCGCGTCGATCTGGTGAGTGTTCCCCGTGCCGCGCGCTTTGACATTTCCATCCACGCCAATCAGGGTGTTCTCCTCGACCTTGAGACCCACCACACCGTTCATCCAATCCCCCAGAATGCGGACAGGTGTCGCCAGGAACTCAAAACGAAAGCGTGTTTCCGAAACCGGTGGTAGCGCCTTGGGGAGGACACCCAGGAACGCATTCTTAGCCAGCACAGCATCCTGACCCGCAACCCGCATGAGCGGGGTCACCCGAGCGAACTCGGCGTCCAACGCGGCCAGGTCTAGGTTCCTGCCGACCGTTTCCATCTCTTTCTTGGTGAACTTCACCTCCAACGGACCGCGGCGCACGACCGCGATCACTTCGTCCACTTTGAGATCGCGAATCAGATAGTGAGCAATGTCCAGCATCACATTGCCGGCACCGACAACCGCTACCCGTTTCCCAATCAAATATTTTTTTTGGCTGAACGGTGGGAGCAGATTGTAATGGTAAACAATGTTCTTCGCATGATAGACCCCGGGCAGGTTCTCGCCGGGCAGGCGCAACCATTTGGTCCCCTGCGCGCCGGTGGCGACCAGGACAGCCTGAAAACCAGATTCGAGCAGATCTTCAAGCACAATATTGCCGCCGCAGCAGACGGTCACATTGCCGAAATAATCAATTTCCCTCATAGCCAGAATCTGTTTGAACTGGTTGCGCAAGCCCTGTTTCATCTTAAACTTATCAGGGTAGATGCCATACTCCGCCAGGCCACCGGGCCTGATATCGCGATTGAGGATCAAGACACGCCCGCCCCCCTCGGCCAGTTTCCTGGATGCATATAAACCCGCCGGCCCTCCCCCGATGACAGCAACCATGTATTTCGAATCTTCCATGAACCATCCTCTCCCGTTTCTGCGATGTCTGATGAATTATAGCCGCATGCCAGCGGGTGGGCAAGAAGTGCGGCGACCAGGAAGCCCGTTCCTGAGGGCGTCCCTCTTTTTAGAACTCTATGCTATAGTTTAATGGTCTGAATTAGGAGAGAGCTTATGAAACTGTTCGACCCGAATGCTCCCCCTCCCGATGACCTCCCGGAGGGGAGGCCAAAATCCAAATCAGACCCACATCCCGGATCGGGCATCCAACGCGTCGTCCACCGCCCTCTGTTCAACCGTCAGCCGGGAAAAACGCCTGAAGGAGTCCGCGCGCCGACTCCCGGGCAGGAAGTCCAGCCGGAGGGACGTGTTGAGACGGAGGGAGGCGGGATTGAAACAAGCGTCAATCCAGGCCAGAAATTGCGCGCATTTGAAAAGGCAGCCAAAGGTGCGAAGGAGGTCAAACTGCCGCTTAAATACCGCCTGCGCCCCGACCGAACGAAGGCTCGTTATGCTTACTGGGATGTGGCAGCCGCCCTCTCCCTGATCGTCAACGCCGTGCTGCTCACCCTGCTGCTGATCACCGCCGGGCAGGTCCAGCAACTGAAACAAACCATCAGCACGGGGCTGCTTGGCGGGCTGTATCGTAATTTTGTGGACATGGACCAGGCCAGCATCACAACCACGATCGACGTGAATGCCCAGGTCCCGCTGAACTTCATCCTGCCGGTCCAGCAAAATACCACCGTCGTGCTGACCCAGAATGTCACGATTCCGAGCGCCTATGTCGTCATCAATACTCAGGCATTCAATATCAGCGCTCCCGCCAGGGTAACCCTGCCGAGCGGCACAAACCTGCCGATCGCTTTGAAGCTGGGGATTCCGGTTCAGGTGAGCGTGCCGATCTCCCTACAAGTTCCGATCAACATTCCCCTTGCCAACACCGGCCTGCACGGACCGTTTACCGGACTGCAAACCGCCATCCGGCCTTATTACTGTATGCTCGAGCCGAATGCCCAGTACCCACAAGGGACCTATATCTGCCAACAGACCACCCCTTCGGCCGGGACCCCAGGAGTGCCATGAACAACCTCTACCACGAACACATCCTCGCCAATGGTTTGAAAGTCATGCTGAAAGAAATCTCGACTGCCCCCATTGTCAGTTCATGGATCTGGTATCGCATCGGATCGAAAGACGAACCATCCGGACACACTGGGATATCTCACTGGGTCGAGCACATGCAGTTCAAGGGCACACCGCGATATCCCGCCAGCGTGCTGGACAAGGCCATCTCACGCGACGGTGGGATGTGGAACGCGTTCACTTATTTGGACTGGACCACTTACTTCGAGACGATGCCCTCTGACAAAATCGACCTGGCTCTCCGCCTGGAAGCCGACCGCATGGTCAACAGCACCTATGCCTCCCAGGAAGTCGCCTCGGAACGGACGGTGGTCATCTCCGAGCGCGAAGGCAGCGAGAACGAACCGCTCTTCCTGCTCGGCGAAGCCATGCAGCAGGCGGCCTTCCGCATCCACCCCTACCATCATGAGATCCTGGGCGACCTGGCGGACCTGAAATCCATTCGCCGGGATGACCTCTACCAGCATTACAAGACCTATTACCAACCCAACAACGCAGTCTTGTCGATCGCCGGTGACTTCAAAAGCCGGGCCATGCTCAAACGCATTCGCGAACTGTTCGAAAAGATCCCTTCCGGTTCACCGCCTCCGCGTCTGGCACGCCCGGAACCCAGCGTGCGCGGCGAGCACCGCCTGACGGTCGAGGGCCCGGGTGAGACAACCTACCTCCAGATCAGCTACCATACCCCCGCCAGCAGCCATCCGGACTTCTTCCCATTAACCGTCCTGGACAGTCTGCTGGCCGGGCCGAGCAGCTTGAACATGTTCGGCGGGGGAGGAATTTCCAACAAGACTTCACGCTTGTACCGCGCCCTGATCGAGAAAGAGCTAGCCGTGTCAGTGAACGGCAGCCTGAGCGTTACTGCAGACCCATTCCTCTACACCCTGACTCTAACCGTCCATCCCAGGCACACATCCGAGGAGCTCCTGTCAGCTTTCGATGACGAGGTCAAGCGCATCCAAGACGAACCGGCCCCGCAGCAGGAGATCACCCGCGCCATCAAACAAGCACGCGCCCTTTTCGCCTACGGCTCCGAAAACATCACCAATCAGGCCTTCTGGCTCGGCCACGCCGAAATGTTCGCCAGCTATGAATGGTTCCTCACCTACCTAGAAAAACTCGCCGGCGTCACTCCCGCCGACCTTCAAAAAGCAGCGCAAGACTATCTGCGTCCGCAGAACCGCCTGGTGGGGACCTATCATCCGACGAACACCCGGGAGGCAGCATGAGTCCCAAGCAGAAACCCTCGCGTAAAGCCCTTCCATCCGGACTTCCTGGCCCGGACGATACGGTTCGCACCGTGCTGCCCAATGGTATCACCGTGCTGGCACGCGCCAACTTCAACAGCCCATCTGTGGTTATTGGCGGATACCTGCAGGCAGGAAGTCTCTTCGACCCCGATGAGAAACTTGGACTGGCCGATTTCACCGCGCTGGCTTTGATGCGCGGCACCGAGCGGCGCAGTGTCCAGCAGATCTTCGATGCCCTGGAATCGGCAGGTGCCAACCTTTCATTCAGTGCCGGAGCACATACCACCGGATTCACCGGGCGTTCCCTCTCAGAAGATCTGACACTCCTGTTGAGCACACTGGCGGAAGCCCTGCGCCAGCCGACTTTCCCAGCAGAACAGGTCGAAAAGCTGCGCGCCCAACTCCTGACCGGCCTGTCGATCCGCGCCCAGGATACCGCGGATATGGCCTCCCTTACCTTTGACCAGATCCTTTTTTTAGGCCATCCTTATGCCCGTCCGGAGGACGGCTGGCCCGAGACCATCCAGGCCATCCACCGCAAGGACCTGGTCGCCTTCCACCGGCGCCATTACGGGGCGCGCAGCATGATCGTGGCGGTGGCCGGGGCCATCGAACCCCAACAGGCAGTGGAGGAGGTGCAAAAGGCGTTGGGTGACTGGCAGAACCCGGATCAACCCGAGCCGCCGGCCCTACCGCCCCTGAACCCATTAAAGCAAACGACTGTTCGCAAAGTGAAAATCCCTGACAAGTCCCAGTCGGACATCGTCATCGGCACGAATGGTCCCTTCCGCAAAGATCCTGAGTTCATGCCCGCCTCCCTGGGCAATTCGATCCTGGGGCAGTTTGGCATGTCCGGGCGCATCGGAAATGTGGTGCGCGAGAAATCCGGGCTGGCCTACTACGCCTACTCTTCCCTCAGCGCCGGGATCGGCCCCGGTTCATGGGAGGTTAGCTCCGGTGTCAACCCGGGAAACGTCAAGAAGGCAACGGATCTGATCTGCAAGGAAATTGCGCGTTTTATAAAAAAAGGAGTCTCGGAGGATGAGCTGGCGGACAGCCAGTCCAATTTCATCGGCCGGCTGCCTCTCTCGCTGGAATCGAATGCCGGTGTGGTCAATGCCATGTTGTCCATTGAACGCTTTGACCTTGGTCTGGATTACTATCGACGCTACCCCGACCTGGTGCGGTCCGTAACGACGGAACAGGTGGTTCTGACGGCCCGCAAGTACTTCAATCCAGATCTGCTGGCAATCGCCACAGCCGGCCCATAAACCATTCCGCTGCCATGATTCTTAAAACCGGGGTTGACCTGATCGAAATCGACCGCATCCGAGCCGCTCTCGACCGTTACGGCGAGCGCTTTCTGAAGCGCATTTTCACGGAGGCCGAAATCGTCGCGTGCGCGGGCCGGGCGGAATCCCTGGCAACCCGTTTTGCGGCCAAGGAAGCCACTACCAAGGCTCTGGGTACCGGCATTGGCCCGGTCCGCTGGCTGGAGGTCGAGACCCTGAGAAGAAGGAGCGGGGAGCCTTATCTGGTCCTGCACGGCCGGGCAGAGCAAATTGCTAGGTACCTCGGCCTAACGAACTGGGCAGTCAGCCTGAGCCACAGCAAGGGAACGGCAATCGCCGTTGTGGTTGCAACCGGGACCGAGTGAGTAACTCCACCGCTGGAGCGGGAGCTTCCTAGTTCGTAGACCCGTCTTCGGCGGCGCGGCTTTCACCTGCAACCACCCGAGGAGCGGTGGATCTACAACCCTGAAGGCATTGGTTTCATGCCGCAAACGATAACGAAAAGTCTCCATGCCCATTTCATGGAGACTTTTCTGATCTTTACGAGATTCCCCCTGCAGAGCATGAAAGGGTTTAGTTACTGTCACCTTCACCGATCCAAAGGTGGCCGGGCAGGATCGCGCGGTGGGAGCGGATCGCGATTTTGCCCGTCCCGCTATTTGGACCGGCGAGCATGCTGGGGTGAACCAGGCATAAAGTCGGGAGGTGGCCGTATTTTTTATTGTAGTAATCGGCTGCGCGTTCCACCTTGGCCTTCAAGGCTGTGTGCGGGTCGTTGTCGTACCAGAGCATACCAATGTTCATGGCGAAACCTCTTTCTAGGGGTGTATCGAAAACCGCAGCCAGCCGTCCTGGCTTTGCAAGCCGAACTGGGTTCCGGATTGCAGTGCGGTCAGGTCAGCGTGCGGATCCGGGACCAGAGAGCGGCCAATATGATATTGACCGACATGGCCGAAGATGCGGGTGTGAAAAAGATCCATCCCTGGAGCCTTTTCATTATATCTCCGCGCGTTGACCGTGACAACAGGCCAGATGTGACGTTCCGTGCCATGCATGAACAACCAAAGCAGGTCGCGGCGGGTCTCCCGAGTGAACTCAGTCATCAGATCGAGTCCATCGAGCAGGAGAAGGACGTTTTGTTTTCCGACTGTCAGAACATCGGCCCAACCAATCAGTCGCATCAGAAATTCACCGGCTGAAGGATGGGTATCCGGCCAGATGCCCAGACAACTTGGCAGGGTTTCAAGATGGGCCCATTCCTCAGGGAAGGGCGTGATGGTACCGAACTGAATGTCACCAGGGGTATTGAACTGGTCCGTATGACGTGCCAGGGACTGCAGAAAAGCGGTCTTTCCACTGCCCCCTTCCCCGATCACCAGAATCGGACCCGGAGCAGGGTCGACCAGGTCAAGCAGGACCGGCAACCCGTCGTTTGCCAGACCCATCAGGAGCGACTCCTGCGGCAGAGGTCCGAGGCCTGCAACCACCTCATCAAAATCGGGGAGGCCCCGGAACGGCTTCACGGCAGGCTCAGTCGGGTGAAGTTCCGCCTTCACTTCTTGATAGGCTTGAAGAGCTAGCTGGATTTGTTCAGAGATCGCCATCGGAGAAATTCCTTATGTCCCTGGATATAGAACATATGTTTCAATTGCATGATAGCACGTATGTTCTATTCTGTCAAGGATTTTCCTCCTCGTGTGAGGCTGGCGAGGAAGCATTTGATGAAGGAAGACCTATATCTTGGCGGGAACCACGATCCGCGTCTGGCCCGATTCTCCGCGCCCCTTGCCATCCCCCACCGAGTGCGCTATAATCTCACGCCGGTAATTTGTTTCACCAGAGGTCAGAATGCCAATTTACACGTACCAGTGTGATAACTGCGGAGTCCAGTTCGAAAAACAGCAAAAATTCAGCGAACAGCCACTCAGCCGCTGCCCGGAATGCGGCAAGAAGTCATTAAAGAAAGTGTATCTGCCGGTCGGGATCGTGTTTAAGGGCTCCGGTTTCTACGCCACCGATCACCACTCGCCCTCCGGCCAGTCCTACAAGGCAGATAAAGACAAGGATGAAGCGAAGAAAGATTCCGGTGGGACTAAAGAGCCCAAAGACTCAGCACCGAAGCCCAAGAAGGAATCCGAAAAAACCTCGGAATAACATTGTGCTGAAGGACGAAGCGGCGTACCGGTCAGGTGCGCCGTTTTTTTATTTTCCAAGGTCAATTCGAGCATTCAGATTTGACCGCGTCCTGGAAGGACAATGCTTGATATGCGGGATGTGCACGCTCGAATTATTGACCGAGCCTTTCCCCTTAAAACAAAAAACTGCCTTGTCCCCCACGCCACCAGGCAGAATGGTCAAAGACAATCAAACCACTTATCCAGGGATAAATTTGGTTCCCAACTGACAAAGTTCAAACCCGTCGGGGTGATGGATCATTTTGACCTGCGCCAACACAGCTCAAAGAATGGTGCTGGGCCAGGCCGTGAACTTTATTCGACCGGTTGTTGATGTCAACGCAGAGACCTGGCTGCCTCCCGGTCTAGTTCACCTTTGGCCTCCAGATCGAGCCGGCCCATCTTCGACCACCAGCCTGCCTTCGCGCCACCCGGAAAAAGGTCCCTGGGCAAGTATGGCAGGACGGCCTGACGGATCTCGTTCTGAGTCAGGCCCGGTTCCTTGAAGGGCAGTATCTTGAGAATCGCCTCCCGCATCGCCTCATAACTTGATCGCGTCCACCCAAGTCGTATAGCCGGGCACGTTGATATTCTCGACGGTGATGCGTCCAGGAACTGTGCGTCCTCGGGCAGGGAGTGCTTCGCGTTTCGATCCTGATGCCTTTTTCATACGAAAACTTGCCTCCGATCGGGCACCTTGTTCTGGCTCCGACATATCAAGCCTAAAAACCTCAGTGAGCAGCTGATTTGGAAGAAAAGCGACCCGCAAACGCAAGGAAATGGGTGGGATTCTACCTTTTATTCCCTGGCCGGATGAACACGAGCAGGCCTGTAACAATCAAGAGCACAACACCGATGCCGATGACAATCACACCGACCATGGGGTTGATGGCTTTCGATGGGGAATCGGAGGAAGACGACGGCGTATTCGTAAGAAGCGCGGTGGGAATCACCACCTGCGTCTCTGTGAAAACGAGCGTTGGGACCAATGTTGATGTGGAGAGCTGTGTCGGTGTGGGTGTGGGGGTCGGAGTCATGGAGACGGGAATCGCCAGTTTCTGGCCTGGATAGATGATGGAATTCAACGTGAGATTGTTCCTTTGAAGGATAGCGTCGACCGACACCCCCCACGTCTGGGCAATGCCATAAAGTGTATTGCCAGCTTTGACAACATAGGTAATGGATGCACCCGTATCCAGTGTCGCAGATGGCGCGACGGAGGTGGAGCTGGGTTGGATGGATTGGGGCGGGGGGGTATAAGGAGCTGGCGTTCCTGCCGTCGATAAACCAGCATCCAGGGCGTAGTAATAGATGTCCCCAGAAACCACCATCCCCACCCCGGCGTCTTTGTACACAGAGGAGAGCATCGTGTTTTGATGCGGCGCGTCTCCCATCCACAAGGTCACAGCATCCTGTGCAGTCATATTGGTGGCAGCAGCCACATTCTCCGAATAAAATCCCCCCAGACTGGTGTTCCCGGCCAGTGGGTAACCGGCTGCCAAGGCACGCTGATAGGGCAAGGAGCCATCGGGGCCGTTATGGGTGATCTGTCCGCTGGAGGCTAAGTATTCCGCCTGGGACTGAGTGATCCCCATCAGGATCGCATTGGGTTGGTAAGGAGGGAGATCGTGGGATGCGCGCAGGGCATTGACCGCGTTCAAGAGATCAAGCGCTGATGAGAGTGCCGGAGCCTGCTGGACGCGCTTCGCCATGACGATCAGCGGAGAGGCGAGAGTTAATAAGATAAGGATTGCCGCTGATAACACAAAGCATTTTCGCATGACGTAATTATAGTGGAATGTATTAAATATGGCAATTCCGATTTAATTTGGAAGAATATCTCTTTTCATGGTCACAGAAACGGTCACCCCACCTCCTTAATTAATCCCCCCGGCTGGCATGTCCGGCAGAAGTTGGTAATGCGCTGGTTGGCACCTATTAATGAAATCGGTGTTCCGCAACGCGGGCAGGGGCCCCCGGTCTTCATATGAATCGTCAGGAAGTCGCGCGGCTCAAGGTGGATATTTTCCTGCATCTCCACGCGGACCTTTTCGATCGCATCCTTGAGGGTGCTCTGCATAGCTATATATAGCCGCTCCACCTCCCCAGCTGTCAGCTGGGTGCGTTTACGAAATGGGTGCAAACGCGCCGCCCACAGGATTTCGTCCGCATAGGCATTGCCGATCCCCGCAATGCACTCGCCCCGGGTAAGGATTCCCTTGATTTCGCCGCGGTAGGGTTTAAGCCGCTCGCGGAATTCCCCGAGCGAGGTTTCGAACGGCTCCGGTCCCAAACCCGCATAGCCCGGAACGGATTTCACATCGTCGGTAAGATAGAGCTGACCCATTTGCTTTTGATCGATGTAGCGCATCTGCTTGCCCTTCGCAAAACTGAACACGACATGGGTCCTTGCCAGGCGCTTGTCCCCCGGATCAGCCAATTGCAGGCGACCGGTCAGTTTGGGGTTGATGGCCAAAAAGAGCTGGCGTCCGTTCGTCTGGAACAAGAAGATGAGAAATTTCCCGCGGCGGGTTATTGAGACCAATCTGCCTCCGACCAGGGCCGGTCGGAAACCTTGATGGGTCAGATCACGTATGACGATCGGGCCACCCGGCGGCAGGACCTCGACATCGGTGATCGAAAGGCCCATGGCCCGGCGCTGTAGCACCTCGCGCACCACTTCCAGTTCGGGGAGCTCAGGCATCGCGTTGAATAACCGGAGAGCTGGTCATAGCGAACACCTCTTTGGGCGTTGAACATCTTAACATCACATAACCACGAGAAGACCCTAAACGGTCCTCGATGAGGACTGGAACCTCGAAACTCGTGATCCGAGATTCAAAACCTGTACCCCTGCGTTTTATCGTCACTTGAATCATCCGTTTGAGACACAGCAACACCGGCATTGACGAGTCTCGGTCCTGGCGTTGGGTCGATTCTGGTAAACCACGGCTGGCTGACGGGTAATACCCGAACGAATCACCTGGCCCTGTATTCCGATCATCGCCCCAATTGCCGGGAGGTAAACTAGGGGGCGTGCTGACGGCAGCGAGACCGGCTCTCTTGACGGCTGCGTCTATGTCTTAATGCTGGTTGAGAGCCGCATCGATGGTCTTGGAAATATCGGCGAAGGAGGGTAGGTAATCCTGGCCGGCGCTGCTGACCACCATCTTGCCATTAACGAAAATACCCGGGGTAGGCGGAACGCCTAATTTTCCACCTGCTTGGGCATCCTGGGCGATCTGGTCAGCGTAAGTGTTTACCTGGAAACATGCGTTGAATGCGGTCATATCGAGGCCAAGCCTCTGGGCAAAAACCACCAATCGTGCATTCGTGAAGGAACCCGCATTCTCACCCAGCCAGTTGGCGAAGAGCATATCGTGATAATCCCAGAAGCGACCCTGGGCCGCCGCACACATGGCCGCATTGGCAGCCTGATGCGATTCACCCGAGCCCCCATCGATGAAGGGATAGAAGTGGAATGTATAAAAAACCTTGCCGGTATCGACATAGGTCGAAATGACCTGAGGCTCAAGGTTTTTGGAATACGATAAACAGCCCGAGCACTGGAAGTCTTCCCACACATCCATCTTGACTGGAGCTTTTGGATCGCCCATTGTGGTTTTATCCACGGCCGCTTTTCGTGCCACCGGCGTGATCTGAACGATCTTGCCCACGTTCGGTCCCTTTAATCCCGGCAGGATGAGGACGAAGACTACCAAAACTGCAATCAACCCAACCAGTAATATTATGAGGATGCGGTTACGGCGGTCTGTGCGGCGCCGGCGGTCACGGATTTCCTGGCGTTTGCTCATGATCTCTCCTCCCTTGATTATAAACAAATAGATCTCTTTCACAAGATCAATATTCCACTTGGATTAAAAAATGCCGTTGTTCGAATCGAACGGCATTTCTATTTTTAGAAGCTCCACGCCGAGGATAAGAACCTCGAATCTAGCGGATGGAGGTTCTAGTTCTATTGAGGATCACTTTACCCTCCAGCGGATGAACCGGAGTTAATAATTGAATCTACTACAGGAATCAATATCACCAAAACTGATAAAACGATAATTATTATCATTGGCAATACATTACTCAACTTTCGAATGCTATTTGGAAAACCTTTTGTATATTTTTCCAAATTATTATCACTATAGATAACGGATAAACTTGCATTAATATTTTTCCTTGATTTATCATTGATAGTTAGCGTCTCAGTCAATGGTGTAAATTCCTCATGTGCTCATGAAGGATGTCATGAATGTCAATGAACTGGAGCGAGTGTAAAGGGCATAGCCTCCGCTGTGATCAACGGTTGAGGATGAT
>JBEKFY010000037.1:0-40396 GCA_050013095.1 Anaerolineales bacterium
ACACAAACTGTCCAACGAACCCAATGGTTTTTTGGGGCGTGAATGGTTTACGGCGCAGGGCAGCCCAACGACCGGCCAGCCAGACGGCAAGCCGGGTAGCCGTTTCTGAAAACCGCAAGGCGACCACGACGCTGGCGGTCATCAATCCCAGCACCAGCAGAACGATGCCATATTCGATCAATTGCGCTTTGCTCAGCTCATGGATCAGGAGTAGATAGAGAGTCCCGATTATGGACACCACTACCAGGGCACCGATATTCAACAGCGCTGGCAGCGTCCCGGCCAGGGCCGCGGATTCCCCATCGTGACTCTCCTGGCGGACCCAGCCATACGTTGCGGCTGCCCCACCGAACCAGCCCCCCGCAACCATCCCGACGCTGTATGAGGCCATGGTCATCAAGGCACCTTTCCCAATCGATAACTTTTGTTGGTCGATTTCCAGGATGGCTTGCATCATAAAGCCACCCCCAAGATAGCTGAGCACCTGCGCGACGGCTGCCAAGGCCACCGCCCACCCGGTCATGCTTTGGACGACCGACCATGAATGTTTAAGGGTGGTGATTTGTGGCACCAGCAGGTAGGCCGCCAAACCTAGTATGATCAGGATGAGTAAATAGCGCCAGATTTGTTTTTTGGGTGATGTCAACGGTTGTGGGTGGTCAGCCATGATTTCTTACCGGGCGATAGAACCGGCGTAGTGTCAGTTCTTGCGAGATGAATTATATTGATGCGGTGACAACGACCAGGATGGCGTTGCGGATGATGGTCAGGAGGATGAACGCATCCTTACGATCGGGCACGAAGGCCCAGAGGATTGGGCCACCGAGCAGGGCTAAGGCGATCAGGTTTTTAATCAATTCTGAAACAGCCCAAATGATTTGGATCCTTTGCGTCTCTCCAAGGAATTAGGGATTCGAACATTATAGCTTACGATCCATGACCTTAGATAAATGTTTTAGAAAGATCACTCCTAAACAACATCCGTGAATTTGTGCCCGATGGAAAAGCACTCGTCCAAGGGCGCCATAACCATCAGGGCTGTCGTTTCATGCAGATCTTGATACCCTGTCCGCGTATATGTATTTCGAAGTTCGATCTGATACATTAAACCAGCGAGGAAAGCACGGTATGCGGCAGGATTGTCGCTTGGCCCTATTTTTGAGAATACGCCGGTAAAGGTTACGCCACGACCTGCTCTGTTACAGCGAACAGGTCAGGATCCATCTTTTCGCTCAGGCTGAGTTCCTTCCACATAGAAAAACGGATCGCAGGACATCTGCGGATCCAGGGCGGTTTTGATCCGCTTCAGCCAGATGTGATAATTGCTGCAGGCTGGTCCGAATATCTCATTGGCTTCGCTACCAAACCCGGCGATCGGGAGGCCCAAAGCCCGGTCGATGGAATCCCTGACCCCGGTTTGAACCAGATCACGGGCCGCCAGGGCGGATTGCGGATTGCTGGGGTCATATAAGATAATCCCTTCCAGATATCCCAGGTGACCGCTCTCAAAGGTCCCGCCCGTGCCCAGGTCGCCGCCGTCGTCCAGGATCAATCCTTTTTGGATATATTTTTGCTTGACCTGCGCTACATATTCCGCCTGCGTATGAGCCAAGTCCCAGGTGTCAAAAGCGCCCAGCATGGTCGCCATTCCCTGCGAAGGCCGGAAGGCTGCCTGAGTGTTGTTGGCATTACGAAACAGCAGCCAGAAGAGCGTGGATTGCTTTTCCCGTTTAAGCTTTTGTCCGAACGGCAGATGCTGGATCCATTCTTGCAGGAATGGGAAACGGCGCAGCGGCGCCAGCGGATCTTGAACGTGCCGGGTCAGCCTACCTGCCATGCGCAGGAGTGCCGGGCGCATCGGAATGTTCATGGGAATGATCACGCCGCCGGTTTCTTTCAAGATCTGCTTCAAGGCTTTCATCTTCCAGGCGTATTGCGCCTCGGAAGCCGCAAAGACCGCCGTGCTGATGATGTTCTTGCCTATCTTTTGGAAAATCCCGCTTTCTAACGCGATTTTCAGCTCTTCATTGTTATCCGTCAGTCCCAGCGCGGCGAAGAACATCGGCGTCCGGAATTCGCCGTGGTTCAATTCCGCTTCTCCCATTTTGTAGCCCGCATCTTTCTCTGCTTCCCGGGAAGGAAAAGCGATGGCGTTCATGGCGCTGCGCGGCGGAATTTTCTTCAAAACATATTTGGGGGATTGTCCTTCAAACTCCCACTCACGGGGTCCATCCCATTTATAAAGTTTGATCGCACACTTGGTGAAGACGCCCAACCCGCCAAAGGTACCCTGGAAGCCGCGCATGATCCCGCGCAGTGAGGGTCCCGGGCCATCGGGTGAAAACCAGCCGCAGCCTGCCCCCGCGCTGCCGAGGGTGACCACTTCTCCGGTGGGCAGCACCCATTCCACTCCCAGAAGGTTCCTGCCCGAGAAACTGGTGGCCGCACCCGAAACGCCGTACCCCCAGGCGGCGGTATGCGATGCCAGCAAGGAATGATTGGCTCCCGAGGAAATGATATGGCAGGTCAATCCCAGCCTGACGATCTCGGTTTGTAAATCGATGGCACGCACATAAGGTTCGATGACCGCGATCTGATTTTGCGCATCGATCTCAATGATCCGATTCATGCGGACCAGATCAAGGACGATTACGTTCTCCTGCGATGCGGCCGCAGCTGTGTGAAAGCCGGTTGAAAGCGGTTTGGCCATGTACTGGCTGCGGCAGCAAAACCTCATGATCTCCTGGACTTCTGCAGTGGACTGAGGGAGGACCACCGCGGCGGGCCGCGGCAGCCACTGAGAGCCATCCTTGTTCATCGTCTCCGGATTTTGGTAGAAGGCATAGGTATCAAGAACACAGGGAGCACTGGACACCCACTGTTCGCCGACAATGCCCTCCAGGATGGCACGATCTTGATCCGAGATTCTATGCATGTCGTGATCCTTTTAGCGCCGGTCTAAAGGCCCCATTTCCCATGCTGCAGCACTCGCTTGGGGTCAAAAATCCCTTTGACGGTCTTTAATAATTGGTAGTTAGCCGGGTTCTGTGCCCAGACCAGTTCCGCGGCAGAACCATAAGGGCGGCTGAAAAAAGCCCCCGCCTCCATCAAATGGATCACCGCCTGCCTCTCAAATTGTTTCATGCGATCGATCTCTACTTCAGAGCGGGGGTCAAAGGGAAGCATGAATTCCACCTGGCAGGCGTGGTTCTGGACGATGGGTTGGAGATAGGTTCCAATCTCGTCCTCAGGGAGGCCAAACCCCGTTGCTGTATTCACAAAGATCTTACGTAAGTACGGCGTCCGGTCCAGCATGGAGAGGAAAAATATGGAAAGGCTGCTCCCTCTCATCGTATCCTGCCAATCGATTTCACCGCAGGGTTGGGTTGCCCTGGTAAACAGATCGGCGGCGGAGACGGTGCCCATCTGCTCTTCGAGGCGCAGGCCAAACTTTTGGGCAAAAAGCCCGATGTCCTGCAAATGGGCTGCCAGGCGTTCCCGGGGCAGCCTCTCAAAGCCAGCGATAGCTTGCAGGCATAGATAGCCCGGGAATGCGGAACGGAGTCTGCCGAATGCATTCGTATCACCGTTTGCCAGCAGCAATGCGGCGGCTGTTCGATCCAGAATAAAGGTTTGTTCGCCCAGCAATCCACGTTGGACGGCATAAACATAAGGCAGGAGGTCCTCCAACCGCTCGCTGCCCGTGAGCAGGATCTTCTGCAGCGTGGGGTTCAACTCGGTGCGCAGGGTGATCCAGGTCAGGATGCCTAATGTGCCTTGCGCACCCTGTACAACCCGGTGGAAGTCGGCCTGGGAGGGGCCGGAAGAAAACTTCTGCGCCCCACCCGATTGTCGCTGCTGCTCGATCGTGCCCGGTCCGCCACCTGCCCCGCTGCGAAAACGCTCACCGTTTCCAAAGAAGAACTCTGTGCTGCCGACCGGATCGCTGCTATCCCACTGCTTGTTCGGCCAGGTGGTGGGCTCTCGATCCATGACAGAGGCCAGCACGCTTTTGCCGCGGCGCGGCGCTAAAGGGAGCGGAAGGGTCATGCCATGTTCTGCCAAGGCGGCCATGAGCTGCCCATAGGTGACACCCGGTTCGATACGACAGACCCGGTTGCGACGATCGATCAGATCAATTTTTTGCCAGTGCGAAAGGTCGATCAACACGTGCTCGTCCGGGTTGACAATGCCTCCAAGGCGGTGGGTCCCGGTCGATGAAGTGACCGTCAGGTTAAGACCTGCTTCGTTGGCGAAACAGATCACGGCTTGCAGCTCCTCCGGGTTGGCCGGCTGCACGATGCAACTTGGAAGCCGCCCGGGTGGCAGCAGGGGGCTGGAGCTGGCAGCTGCGGCCAACCTGGTGGGTTCTGCGCTGATCATGCCGCCTGGCATCAATTTGTTCAGCTGGGAAACAAGGGTGGAAAGAGAACCTGTTTCTATCGTCATTACAGGTTCCCTTCCTCAGAACTCAAATTGGTCCGGCCTAAACCGGCTGCTTCGTGGACTATGTCAACCAGATCCACCACGGGCATTGGCCGATCTCCCTGCCAGCGGGTCAGGTTTTGCCGGCAGTGCTGGCAGGCAGTGACCACGGTTCCAGCTCCCAGCGTGCTGGCCTCCTCGATGCGCTGCAACGCAGCCGAGCGGGCTACATTAGGATGTGTGTCGGGGACGCCGCCGCCTCCCCCACAGCAAAAGGCGTATTCACGGATGCGCCGCATTTCAATCAATTGCAGGCCCGGGATCAGGCGTAGAATTTGGCGCGGGGCATCAAAAACTCCGTTGACACCATAGTTGATCGGCTTAGGCGGGACAAAATAAGTCATCACCCCGTGGGTGAGTCGTTCTTCCCCTTGCCAGGTTTGGGCTGGCTCGCTCTGGCGGCCGAGATAACACGGGTCATGGTAGGTCACTTTCCAGGGAAGCGTTCGCGAGAGCCGGAGTTTCCCTTTCTGGATGAGAGGCAGGAGAAACTCGCTGGCATGCAGAACCCTGGCGCGGGGAGCGCGGCTATAGGTTGGGTACTTTCCGCGCAGCATTCCCAGATCTTCGCCGCACAAGGTGACAATGGTGTTTACACCGGTTCGATCCAGGATGTCGACGACATGCCCGGCCTGTTTTTCAAAGGCTTGTCGGTGACCCGTCCAGTACACTTCGATCCCGCTGTCTGGCTCGTTTTCGGCCAGGATGCCGAAATCAACCCCGGCCTTCTGCAGTAATTGCGCCAGCTTGCGCGCGCTGGTTGCATGGCGTGCATCCTGGCAGGTTCCCGCCCCGGCGTAGAGCAGTACATTGGCACGCTCGCCGGGTAATATCTTTATGCCCAGCCCCTGCGCCCACTCGCCGGGAGCCAACACAGGCTTTCCGGCGGAATAGCCATAAAGCTCCAGATTGTCGCGGCGAACTTGCTGACCGGGGAGAGCCTGTCCGCATTCTATCAGGTGCTCTTTGAGGGCCATGATCACATCCTGGCGCTCAGCCGTCATGATGAATTTGCAAGCCACGTCGCACATTCCGCAGGTGGTGCAGGCAGCTACGGTTCGAGCCAGGTCCTGGTCGATTTCAATGCGACCATCAAGCAGGGAGAGTGCCATCACCTGCATCCCACCGCCGGAATAGGCATGGAAATGATACTCGTTGATCGGCGGACAGGCGCTGGTAAAGCGGGTATCCTGAATCGTGGGCATCGGGGCGAGTTTGCATAAACTGCAGCGCACACACTTCTTCATTTCATGCCGTAGCGATTCCAATCTTTCCAGGCTCATGCGGACTCCTAAGAGATGCTCCTACTTAACGCATTATCCAGTTCTGGAACAGCATGGCTATTCCACGGGTTTAAACAGAACGATTTCATGCAAGGTCGTACCCGTTTCTTGAGTGGTCGTGCCTCCACGCGATACTTCTAGCTTGAAATCTGAGGCCAGCCGGAAATATCCCGGTTTTAACCGCAGGATATTCTTCGCGAGGAACCTCAGCACCGGATTGTAATTTTCGAGCATGTCCTGCGCTTCCAGCACTTTTTTCACGATCATGGTTGCATCGAGCACGTGCGGGGTGCGGATCACAATTTTCCGGGGAAATTTGTATTTCGCCTTCGCATTATATTCATAATCCTCTTTGAAGAGATCAAACTCTCCCGTGCTGAGGATAACATCCTGCCCCTCAGCCAGCATCAGAACCTTCACCGTGTGGTTATCTACCTTGTCGTTGCACTGGATGTATGCATAGGCCACGGTAAAGGTCTTTGAATAAATCCGCCCCCACATCCAATAATTGATGATCCTCTGGAACGGGAAATTCAACCAGTTGTGGTCATGGTAACCGATGCCTGTAACCGGTATGGTACTATCTCCATCGGTGATCGTCCCTTCCACGGAGGCCCGCGCGAAGGGAATGACCCACCCAAAGAAACCCCTCTCTCCAAAGTGAGAAAGGCCCGTTCCGGGTTTCCAGCCATTTACCTCGGCCGTATATCTGAGATGGCAGCCAAGATCCTTCTCCTTCACGTTAATTTCGTATACAGGCAGCTGGCCTTCCTTTTGATCAACTTTGATCGTGTTTCCGCCAATCTTAACATCGGGCTTATCCCGGGCGGCAGCAAAATCCGACTTGCCGTATGCGATAAATTTCTGGTTTCTTTTGCCATCCGGTCGGAGCAGAACCATTTCAATACCGGTTTTGCCCTCCAGCCCCGGATTGGGGTTTGAAGCATGGAAAAATACCGCGATCGTATGGCCGGTTTCCAGATGGGCGTCAAAATACCACCACTCATACATGCCTCTCTGGTCCATATCCATATGCAGCCCGTCGTCCATCGGCTTCAACGGCTCAATCAGCGCATCACGCCTGCCGGGTCCAGTCCAGCCCTCTATGACCTTGATCACCTTATCGATCATCAGTGGCTCCTTCCATTAATTCTCGTGGGGAATGTTGCGAAGGTTCATGGGGCTATTACTCGCACGAACCGCTTTATGTATTGTACATTAAAGTCCTTAATAAAATACGCGATTTGTGGCTACTAAAACCAGTATTCAACATCGCTGAACAAATTACCATTCAGGCCATCCAGATCAGGTGCGTAGGCCGAGATTTTACAAAGAATTTACATCCAGGAAAGAGAGATTTCACACATCCTCTTTACAATTCAAGATGCATCATCCGATCAGGAATTATTGACAAAGGAGAACACAATGAAACAGTTTCTTTCAAGGACGGGGATTTTCAATCGGCTGGTCATGATCCTCCTGGCTGGGGCGGTCACATTCAGCCTGGCTTTCACGTTCCCCATTCAAGGAGCTCTGGCGGACACGCCGGCACCCACACCGCAATCCAGCGGGAAGAATACCGGCAACTTGACCGCGGCTTATCAGCGTGAGCAGACTTTACTCGGAAAACAGCAGGCCAATCTGACCAAGGCTGCCGGAGTGGTCACGAAGATCCAGAACCTGATCAGCAAAGCAAATGCCAAGGGCTTGGATACGTCCGCCCTTCAATCCGCCCTGTCGACCTTTCAATCACAATTGGCCACTGCCCAAACCTCGGACGCCACGGCCGCCGGCATCCTCTCCAGCCACAACGGTTTTGACGGCAGCGGTAATGTGACCGATCCAACCGCTGCCCTGCAGACCGTTCAGGGCGCCAGAACGGCTTTGAAGGACTGCCAGACCGCCCTGAAAACCGCCGTGGGTAATCTGCAGACCGCGGTCAAGGCCCTGAGAGGCACGCTTCAGGGTCAAGTCCTGCAGAAGGCCTACCAGAACGAACAGAAGATGCTGGGGACCCAGCAGACGAACCTGGGCAAGGCCAGCGATGTGGTCACCAAGGTCCAGGACCTGATTACCAAGGCGCAGGCCAAGGGGCTGGATTCATCCGCCCTGGAGAGCGCCCTGACCACCTACCAGTCGCAGCTCAGCAAGGCCCAGTCCAGCAACGCCACCGCCGCCAACCTCCTGTCCTCCCACAGCGGTTTCGACGGCAGCGGCAATGTGACCGATGCAACCGCCGCCAGCCAGACCGTCAAGGACACGGCTCAGGCCTTAAAGGACTGCCACACAGCCCTGTCCCAGGCAGTCAAGGACCTGCAAGCAGCCGTAAAATCCTGGCGTGACGCCAATGCACCTTCCACCTCTCCAAATGCACCGTCCACCACCCCAACCGCGCCCTCTTCGGGCGGGTAGTCAGGGACAGGGATGGGAGCAATCCCCCATCCGATATTGTCATAGTCTAAAAAAATCGTTCACCGGGGGTCGACCCTCGGTGAACGATTGGATATCCAATCACACCCAAGGCAATCGTCTCTAAATCTTCTGGAGAGGGTTTCGCACGCCTCGAGAAGCAACCTCACCTGAATCGCTTATTGAAAACTGGTAATTCCTCCCAAGTTGATATCCAGAACACAAAATGCAGTGATCCCACCCGGGCAACCCGGTTTCATCGGTTCAATTTGTCGCTGGCCTGGTCCAGTGCGGAAATCTCACCCTCCCCCAGCCGCCACCCCAGGGCACCGGCGTTCTCAACAGCATGGCGTGCATTTTTCGCCCCTGGGATCGGCAGGGCCCCCTTGCAGATGATCCAGTTCAACGCCACCTGCGAGGGGCTCCTCCCGCGTACTCGCCCGATCTCCTGCAGCTGCCCGAGTAGAGGTGCAATCCGCTGAAGGTAGGAGGGGCTGAAATACCGGCTGCGCGGTCCAGCCCGTTTGAACCCGGGTGAATACTTACCGGTCAGCAACCCCGAAGCGATCGGGTGATAGGCGACCAGCGCCACATCGAGCTCGCGACATACCTCCAGCAGACCGTTTCGTTCAGCCCCCCGCTTCAGCAGGTTATACTCTACCTGGTTGCAGGCCAGCGGAATGTCGAACTTAGCCAGGGCAGCGTGGGCCCGTCTGGTCTGTTCTGCGTTGAAATTGGAAACCCCGACTGCCCGGAGCAGGGAGGCGTTCTTGGCCTCAGCCATAGCCTCCATCCAGGACTCGATGCTCACCGGCGGGACCGGGAAATGGATCAGGTACAGGTCCACCCGATTTATTTTCAGCCGTTCCAAGCTGGCCTGTAAGGCCCTGATCAGGTCTGTCTTACCCAACCGCCAGGGCATCGGGAAGAACTTGGTCGTGACAACCACTTTCTCGCCCAACCCGGGCAGAAACAGACCCAGCGTCCGCTCCGAACCACCCAGGCCGTAAACCTCCGCCGTGTCGAACCAGTTGATCCCCAAATCCAGTGCGGCATCGATCATCGAGCTCACGCCAGAATCAGCCTGACGACCAATGCCCCAGGAGTTGGTCCCGATACCCAGAGGGCTTACGGATAAATCGCTGCCCCCGAGTTTGATCCGCTCCGGGAGATGTGCGTTCATCTATTCTCTCCTACAGCTGTTCCAGTTTGATCGAGCAAGCGCATCCAATCTAGCGCCAGCACGGCAACCTACTTTCCAGCGCTGGGAAACAATGAACCATGCCTTTTTAAGCCAAGATTCAAGAGGAAGTCCATCTTTTACTTCCTTATGAATGCATATCGCCCTTCCGCCACCAGGGCAGTCAGGGAGGTCATTCTGCAACAAATTATACGGTTAAAACGAGGGATTGATCCATTCTGCAAGCTCACCAGGACCATAAAGGGTGCTCTCTCCTTCTGTCCTCTTGTGTGCTAGAATCCAGCCGGTCAACTACGCACCCACCAAAAGCGGGTGGCTTGTAACTGCGCTCCGCCTCAGTTCCGTATCTGTAGATACAGCTTTGGCATCGTCAGGCGCTACGATTGGCTGGTTGACGACAGTCCGGCGGCTAATGTTCACCGTCGCGATGTGGTCGGCAAGTCCAAAGAAACCGCATACCACACAGGAGAAGGTGCTTTGGGTAGGCCGATTGCGTTTGTCTATACACCCGCATTGCGGACAAGTGCGGCTGGTGTTGCGGGAGTCAACCAGCACCACCGATACGCCAATCCGTCGCGCTTTGTATTCGACAAACGCCCGCAGTTGGAAAAAAGACCAGCTATGCAGTGTGGCTCTCTGGGAGCGACGAACCGTTACCCGAGCGCGTATCCCGACCAAGTCTTCGAGCGCAATAGCGCGTCTGGTGCCTTTCGCTTTTGTCACAAGCTGCTTGCTGATACAATGGTTGGTATCTTTGGCAAACCGGTGTTCTTTTCCCGAGAGTTTTTTCAACTTGCGTTTGGCCGACTTGGTTCCTTTGGATTGAAGTTTCGTTCGCAAGCAACGATTCCGGTAGCGCACGTTATTAATCTGGCTGGCCGAGTGGACCTCCCCGTCCGAATCCACTGCAAGGTTCTTGAGCCCCAAATCCACGCCGAGTGTACCTTCTATTTCTATCGGCTCGGCTTCTTCCACTTCACACGTCGCTGCGAGAAAGAACATCCCCCGAAACAGGACCAGGTCCGATTCGCCCTGCTGGGTTTGGAGCAATTCCCGTTGGCGTTCTCCACAAGCTAACGGGATATGGAGTCGCCCATCCATCGTCCAGATCGAAACCGTGTTCGCTTGAAGTTGCCACGACATAATGCGGTCATCGTAGGCAATACTGCCCA
Organism: Anaerolineales bacterium; assembly: GCA_050013095.1. Classification (GTDB taxonomy): domain Bacteria; phylum Chloroflexota; class Anaerolineae; order Anaerolineales; family Villigracilaceae; genus UBA877. Next base: position 10,551 of record JBEKFY010000037.1, read on the forward strand.
TCCGCTTGAATATACGTTGGGTCTTTTTATCCGGTTTGTAGGCATCTGCCACTTTGGCGATCACACGCACCGCCACTTGCGCGGAAATGTCGAACCTGGCACGGATGGCTTTGTAGCAAAGGTGATGCAGATCGTATTGCTTGAACGTTCTGGTCTGCCAAGCATACTGGCTCACAAAATTGCAGGCGGCATTAGCCGCCTCAACCGTGTGCTTAAGTGCATTGGCCTGTTCAGGCGTAGGCAGCAATTTGACCTGGGCGATCAGCTTCATATACAAAAGTATAGCACAAATGTGCTAATACCTCAATCCTTGAAGTCATCCTTTTTGGTATGGTTCGATCTATCGCTCGATCATTTCCGCGCTGCCAAGACCGCCGGTTTCCACACCATAACCTTCAGCCCAAAGCGCGGCGTTCTCGCCCCAGAACGGGCGGCGCAAATAGGCAAACTCCCACTTGAGTTGGCACAATGTGATGCCTTTGCTGTAATGCATCCTCTCAGCCGAAGTAAATTTGGGCGAGGTCGAGAAGAAGAGATGCTCGCACCTGCCCTCCTCGGCACTTGCGTCCAGGGCACGTGTGCAGCCAGTGCAAGTGTGATCGGGCATGACTTCAACCGCCAGGATTTCAAAACCGTACTGGGCGGCAATTTCGTTGAACAGTTTCTCCAGGCGTTCCGCGAATGACCCGACCAGCACTTTCTTACGATAGCGTGGTATCCTAACGAGAGGGTAGTTGATTACCTAGACACTGTGAGGGTTACGATGCAATTCCTCATCCACACATTCATTTCAAAACAACGGGGAGCGCCTGTCTTCAGCGATGCTTTCTCCAGCCCCTCGAAGCAGCATGTTTCCGCACCGCAAAAACTATGAAGAGCATCCTCATCCTGCTTGCTGACCTGGCTTTGCTCGTCACGGCCTGCGGGACGACAACCCTGCAGGCCACACCCACCGGGTCCCCCACCCAGAGCTCTACCAGCACGGCCGCACCGAGCGACACGCTTCTCCCTCCGACCCCCACCGACACACCGATACCGATCGCAGGCAAGACCCGGACCCAGATCAACGTCCGCGGCGGGCCGGGGGCAAGCTTCGCCTCGCTCGGCCTGCTCGGATCCGGTCAGAATGTCCAGGTGGTCGAGAGTGACGCGGCTGGAACCTGGTATATGATCCTTTTTCCTGCCGGTCCTTCCGGACACGGCTGGGTTGCGGCTGCTTACGTTCAAGTAGACAATCCAGCGGATGTTCCAACCGCCCAGCAGACCATAACCGCGACCCCCAGCGGACCGACCGGACAGGTGATGCAGAAGCTCAACGTACGTTCCGGCCCCGGCACCACCTACGACACACTCGGGATGCTCGTCCCCAAAACCATCGTCGTGCTGACCGGAAAGAACGACACTGCCACATGGCTGCAAATCGAGTACGCGGCCGCCGCGGGTGGTCACGGTTGGGTGACCGCGGCATATGTGCAGGTGCAGGATATCGCCTCCCTGCCAGTCCTGGATGCCTATGGCAAGCCGGTGCCCGTGGGCGCACAGACAGGGACACCTGCGCCTGAAATGACCCCCACGCCGACCGTCGGGCCGGCGCCGGAGGATGGTGATTCAGCCGCCTCCCCAGCGATCCGGGTCACCTTTTCCCCCTCCGGTGCGGGGCAGTTTTCCTACTCCGGTCAGGCCTCGGCACCGCAAGGGGACTCCCAGGACTGGATCGAATTCACCCCGTATGCAGCTGACGGTCCGTCCACCCGGGTGACCGTCAGCCTGATATGCAGCGGCAACGGAACGCTGAGAGTGGAGCTGCTGCAAAGCGGCCTCCCGCTGACCAGCTGGGGTTCACTGCAGTGCGGTGATGTGGATCGATCCATTGCGCTCACCGCCGGCACAACCTACCAGTTCCACCTGAGTGCTGCGCCAGGTTCAGGCCTGCGCCTGGTCACTTACACCCTCACGGTCCGGAATGAGCCTTAACCCGTCCGCTATTCCCATCTTCGAGGAACAATGGCCAGGTTATCGCTCCAAGCCATGAAGCGTCCGATTCTCATCCTTACCCTGCTGCCTCTCCTGCTGGCCGTCGGCTGCGCCGCCCCTGCCACGGCCGACCGGCCGTGGAGCTACGCTGATCTGCGTGCGCTCCTGCCTGCCGGGGATGCCCCGACCCCCAGCGCCGACATCCTCGCGGTCTACACCCGCACCTCCGGGACGGACCTGGAAATCCGCATTGACCTGCTGGATGTTTCCTTTACAGATGACACCACCATCGATGTCTTCTTAACGGATGATGGCAATTTCGCACAGCACCCTCTGGCAATCCATATTCCCGCGCAGGGACTCGCTCAAGCCGTCCAGGCCGGTGTGGGGAACGCGGACGTCCAACCCCGAGTGATCCGCGATCCATGGCTGGATACCGTCACGATCCGTCTCAACCGGATCGCCATCGGCAACCGGTATCGGTTCGACGTTTATACCTATACCGCCCAATCCCCAGCACCCGCGGATGAAGCCCGCGGCATCACCTCCGACGGCGCGCCTCCCGAAACCCGGGCGGCCTTGCTCCTAGCTTTCTGGGACACCCTTCCGGCCACTACGCCGGCCCAGACACTGCGCAGCTGGGACGGAGCCCACACCGGCCCCAACGATGGAAGACATGGCTTAAAACTCGTCCTGGATGCAGCCGAGCAAAACCAGGTCCCGGTAGTCCTGCTCGACCTGAAAACCCCCGCCAGCCTGGCAGCCCTCAACTACCTGAGCGGCACCGGGCAGCTGCAACGTATGGCTGAGCGCGGCCTGTTGATCCTGCCGGACGTGGCCTATGGGAGTCCGGAGAAGGTTTCGCTCAATTTCAGCCGCCGCGCCGCAGATGGTTTCGGTTTGCCTGCCAGCCAGTTCGTCTATTCCCCTTACCCCGAGATCCAATCCTCCTACCTCGCCCAATTCGTCGGGCTGTCCGATGACACGCATGCCAGCCGCTCAGGAGGGACCCTGCTCTTTCCCCTCCCCGCAGCAAATGCGGTCCAGGCTACCGATCAAGGCCCATCCCTGGATATACGCCGGGAGCTGGTTGCGGCAGCCCTTTCAGACGATCCATCCAGGTTGGTCGTACTGGGCGGGGATCTCCCCCACTCGACCTGGGGCGATGCCGATAAAGTGGCGGCCTCGTTCACCTGGATCGCGGCCCATCCCTGGATCCGGGTCCTGACCGGCCAGGACCTGCTGACCTTCCCCATCCGCGGGCAACCGGCGGCTCTTCCGCCAGCACCCAAGCCTGCGGTTTTCCCGGTGTATGCCGCTGACGGTAGAGTCACGGGGTGGGATTCGGCTCGCTTGCAATCCTTGCTGCTGGGCGAATTGCAGTCCCAGCCGCATACCTCCCTCACGGACCTGGCCTGGCAGGCCTATCTGACCCTGACGGCTACCAGCTCCGATGCCGGATTGCAGGCATTACGCGCTCAATATCTCTGGCAAATCCGCATGCTGCTGGCCGCCAGCCAATGGGCAGAACATCCATCGGAGCAAGTTCAGTGCCCGGCCTTCACGGGTGACGGTCCGCAAACAGAATGCATCCTGGCGAATGAGCGGTTCTTCGCCGTTCTTGAACCAGAGGGCGCGCGCCTGACCTACCTTTTCTATGTGGATCCATCCGGCGCCCACGAGCTGATCGGTCCGACCGCCCTGTTCGCAGTCGGTTTGAGCGATCCCTCCGAGTGGCAGCCGGAACGCGGCGAGGCGGCCGACCCGCAGGGCATCCCGGGAGCCTTCATCGACGATTCCGGGACCTGGACCCTCTACCGATCCGCCACAGGCCCCCAGGCCATCCTCTTTACCAGTCCGGATGGAAGACGGGAAAAAACATACCAGCTGACGGAAGACGGCCTTCAGGTGACCTACCATTCTCAGGATCCCGTGAACACCCGCATCCCCCTGGCGGTGGACCCTCAGGCATTTTATTTTCACCCTTCCGCTTACCAGGCCGCTCCAGCGGCGAACTCGTGGACATGGGGGCTGGCGGAAGGGGTCCAGGTCGTAATCACCACCCAGGCCGCCCTGCAGGGGGATGGGTTTATCGAATCGCTCCCTTTGATTTCTCAGCCTGAAGACCCAAATCTGGATTATCCGGTCGGGCATTATCTACCTTTCCCGTTCGCCGTGGTCACCCTGAGTGCAGACGGGGATTTCAAAGTTCAGGTTTCATTGAAATAATGAATTGCATGAAAGTCGCTTTTATGGTACATTTTATCGAGATATGGAGCGCTGAGGGCAGGCCATGAACAATCCGGAAATCCCCGACATCATTATCAGTAGGTTACCCGTTTATCTGCGCGCCCTCCAGCATATGGTTGACCAGGGGAAACAAACCACATCCTCGCTGGAACTGGGCGAACAGGTCGGGATCTCTCCCGCCCAGATCCGCAAGGATCTTTCCCAATTCGGCGAATTCGGCAAGCAAGGCACCGGGTACAATATTGCGTTCCTGATCGGCAAGTTGCGGGAGATCCTGAAGGTCGACCGCGTCTGGGATGTGGCAGTGATCGGGATGGGCGACATGGGCCATGCCATCGCACGCTACCAGGGTTTCACCGATCGAGGCTTTCGGGTAAGAATGATCTTCGACAATGATCCGGCCAAGGTCGGTGAGCAGGTCGGTAATTTTGTCATCCAGGACACTCAGGAGATGGTGGCGACCATCCGCAAGGCGGGCATCAAGGTCGCCATGCTCTGCGTCCCGGCCAGCAAAGCCCAGCTGGTAGCCAACCAGCTGGTCGAGGCTGAGATTAAAGCGATCCTGAACTATGCACCTATCAACCTGAATGTCCCCCCGGGGGTACGGGTCCAATATCTGGATCCTTCCGTGGGCCTGCAGCGCATGACCTATTACCTGGCTTAAGCTCCCCCTCAGGCCGTTTTAATTCCTACGATCTGATCCACGAGGCTCAGCAGGACCCGTACATTGGGAATTGCGGAAGCCGCGACGTGCATCCCGCTGAACCGGCCACCGTCCTTTTTCAAGACCTGCAGGATGCCGCGTCGGATCGATACCTGCTGGACCTCGCTCCATGGGTAGACCTTCTTCCGCACCTGAATGCCTGCCTGGCTCAAGATCACCGGCCCGAAATCCAGCGCCTCGCCGGTGTTGTACCTGCTGACCGCATGCTCGTACAGCCGCGGGAAGGTGCCCTGTTCGACCTTTTTCCCCAAATCCACCACATGGGCATAGGCATCGTTCAGTACCAGCCGCTTTTCGCTGCGGTTGAACAGGATATAAACATGCGTCGTGCCGGTGTAGATGCCGTTGATGTAGTGGCGCGTGATCGCGGTGTAGAAGCGGTCGACATCCTCCCAGCGCCAGGCCTGGATCCCTTTGCGGCTGCGGCAGGCTAACCCCGCCTCATAGAGGGCGATCCCCTTGATCCAGGAAGCATAGGCACCCCAGCCTGCCAGACCGGCGACCAGGAGCAGCACCCCGGAGATCGCAAGCGGGGTGGTCATTCGGTCCTGGATCATCACGAAACCGTATGGGGACCATAGATAGGCCTCGTAGACGGCGTATAAGCACGCGGCAATCGCTCCGCAGAGGCATATCCCCATTGCGATCAGACTCCCCCACCGATTGAGGTTCTTGACGGGAAAATAACCCTGCAGGACGCCCAGACTGAGTACGGATTGGAAAGCTTCAGGCAGTTGGGGATTATTCATCCGGGCCTTTTCAAAAGGCCGGGCGCGGCTCCGGTCCGGGGTCGGTCAAACGGGCGGCAGGTTGCGCTTCAGGATGTTGTACATCCCTAACGCCTTGACCGCGCCTTCTACCACGCAGCTGGTCGGGTTGTCCACCAGGTAAGCCGGGATGCCGAGTGCCTTGGTCAGGAGTTTATCCATCCCGCGCAGGAGCGCCCCGCCTCCGCACAGCGCCACCCCGCGGTCAATGATGTCTGAGACCAGTTCGGGCGGTGTCTTCTCAAGGACCCGGCGGGAGGTCTCAATCACCTGTTTGAGCGGCTCCTGGAGCGCCTCAACCACCTCGCCGGTGGTCAGGGAAACCGGGCGCGGCAGGCCGCTGACCTGATCCTGCCCCTGGACCTCCAGACTGTCTTCCTTGTCCTGAGGGACGGCAGCCCCGATCTTGATCTTCAGTTGCTCTGCAGTCGCCAGGCCAATCACGACCCCGTACTTTCTGCGGACGTAAGCTGCGATGGCCTCATCCAACTGCAGCCCACCAGCTCTTAATGTCCCGGCCGCAACGATCCCATACATGGAGATGACCGCCGCCTGGGTGGCACCGCCGCCCAAGCAGATGACCATATTCCCGGACGGCGAACCGATCGGCAGATCCACCCCGATGGCCGCGGCGAGCGGTTGCTGGATCAGATAAGCATCCCGGCTGCCGGCCTGGAGGACGGCCTCATGCACGGCCCGCGATTCGACGCTGGTCACCCCGTAGGGTACTGTGATCATGACCCGCGGTCGAAAAATCCGCATTGGACCGCTGAGGCGGCGCAACAGATAGGCCAGCAGGCGCTCGGTGATCTCGTAATCGGCAACCACACCGTTCTGAAGCGGATAGGCCACCTCGATCGTTTCCGTCGAGACACGCCCATCCATATCGCGGGCCTCTTTGCCTAAGGCGACAATCTTCTGCTCCTCGATCACGATGGCAACGATGGTCGGTTCGTCTACCAGTAAGCCGCTGGCATCCGCAATGCGAGTTTGCATGGTACCCAGGTCGATCCCCAGGTCTTTGGCAAGGGATGGCATCACGGGCATAAGTCACCTCTATTCATCATCCTGCCTCGGCAGTTTCGTGGCCCCGCGCCGATAGCGTTTCACAGCGTCCAGGCGGAGCTTGGACTTGCGCAAACCGGCCTCGATCTTCAAGTAAGCATCGGTATCCGCCGGGACCACCTTGGTCAGAAGTTCCTGCGCCCGGCTGCGCGCCGCTTCCGCGCGGGCTACGTCGATTTCTTCCACGTTCTCGGCCGCGTCGGCCAGGATGGTGATGATCTCCGGCTGAACTTCGGCAATTCCCCCCGCGACTGTGAAGAACAGAGGCTTGCCCTGCGAGCGCACTTCGATGATGCCGTATTTCAACGTGGTCAGGAGAGGCGCGTGATGAGGCAGGATGCCCATCTCGCCATCCATGCCGGGCAAGAGCACGAGATCTGCCTCACCGGCAAATACAGTGCGGTCCTGCGAGACGATCTCACAGCGAATGGGCATGCTTCCCTATTTGCCTTTCACCAGCCGCTCGGCCTTTTCACGGGCATCGTCGATCGTCCCGACCAACATGAAAGCCTGTTCGGGCATCTGGTCGCATTTCCCGTCCAGGATCTCCCGGAAGCCGCGCACGGTCTCCATGACGGGCACGTACTTTCCGGGCAGGCCGGTGTAGACCTCGGCCACAAAAAACGGCTGCGAGAAGAAGCGCTCGATCTTGCGCGCCCGGGCCACGACCAGTTTATCGTCTTCGCTGAGTTCATCAATCCCCAGGATGGCAATGATATCCTGGAGGTCTTTGTAACGCTGCAGGACGCGCTGGCATTCGCGGGCGGTCGCATAGTGGTCTTCCCCGACGATGTTAGGGTCAAGGATCCGGCTCGTGGAAGCGAGCGGATCGACCGCAGGATAAATGCCCTTCTCGGCGATCGAGCGTTCGAGCGCAACCGTTGCGTCCAGGTGGGTGAAGGTGGCCACCGGTGCAGGATCCGAATAATCATCGGCCGGGACGTAGACGGCCTGCATCGAGGTAATCGATCCTTTGCGGGTGGAGGTGATGCGTTCCTGCAGCTCGCCCATCTCTGTTGCCAGGGTTGGTTGATATCCCACTGCAGAGGGCATGCGGCCGAGTAGGGCCGAGACCTCCGAACCGGACATGGTGAACCGGAAAATATTATCAATGAACAGCAATACATCGCGGCCCTGGTCGCGGAAATACTCGGCCATCGAAAGTGCCGTTAATGCCACGCGCAGACGCACCCCGGGAGGTTCGTTCATCTGGCCGAAGACCATGACGGTATCCTTCATCACGCCCGATTCTAGCATCTCCCGGTAGAGCTGGGTGCCTTCCCGGCTGCGCTCTCCAACACCCGCGAAGACCGAGTTCCCTTGATGCACCGTGGCCACTGAGCGGATGAGCTCCTGGATGACGATGGTTTTTCCGACCCCCGCACCGCCGAAGATGCCCGTTTTGCCCCCCTTGGTGAAGGGTGCGATTAAATCAATGACCTTAATCCCGGTCTCAAACACCTCCGTCCGGGTGGACTGCTCCGAAAAAGGCGGGGCAGCGCGGTGAATGGGATAATACAGAGCGGAATCCACCGGACCCTTCCCGTCCACTGGTTGGCCCAGCACATTGAAGATGCGACCCAGGGTTGTGCTCCCGACGGGGACCATGATGGGCGCACCGCTAGCCCGAGCGTTCAGGCCTCGCTCCAGACCGTCCGTGGTCTCCATGGCGATGCACCGGACCATGTTCTCACCCATATGCTTTTCGACTTCCAGCACCATGGGATCCTGGCCCTCGCGCTCGATCTCAACCGCCTCGAACAGCTCCGGCAGGGTACCCTCCGGGAATTCCACGTCCACGACGCTCCCCAGTATCTGGACCACGCGCCCGGTCTCTTTGGTCATTCGCCGCCTCCCAGGGTGGAATGCCGTGCCGCCGACCTGGCGAGTGCTTCCGCCCCGCCGGCGATATCCAGCAGGTCGTTGGTGATCGTCTGCTGACGCACCTTGTTGTACTCCAGCTGTAAATTCGCCACCAGATCGATCGCGTTGTCTGTGGCATTGCGCATGGCAACCATGCGGGCTGCATGTTCTGAGGCCAGCGACTCAAGGATCGCCTGATAAACCTGCAGAGCCGTAAAACGGGGGATAATTTCATCCAGGATCTCACGCTCGGTAGGTTCGTAGATATAGGCGGCGGTCAGGTGCTGGTGAGCAAAATCCTGCACGCGCCCCGCCCGGTCGCTGATCTCCAGGGGCAGGATCTTTTTCACGACCGGCTCCTGTTTGACAATATTAATAAAGTCCGTATACACGAGCTGGACCTCGTCCACCTCCCCCTTCAGGAACTCGCCCACCGCCATCCGGCCGATGGCGGAGATATCCGAGAAGGAAGGTGTGCCCGGCAGGTTGCTGAATTCAGCCATGATCTGTTTACGCCTGCGCAGGAGCAGATCGCGTCCTTTCCGCCCGATGGCAACATAGCGGACCGGGATCTTGAGGCCGTCAAAGATGTGGCAGGCAAAACGGACCACATTGGTGTTGTATGCGCCTGCCAGCCCCCGGTCGCCGCTGATGACCAGCACAAGCACGCTGCGCACCTCTGGCCGGCGTGCCAGCAGAGGATGCAGGTTCTCCCGCCCAGGCTGGAGGGCGATATGGGTCAGCACCTGCCAGGCCTTGGTGGCATACGGACGCGTCGCAGAGACCGCCGCCACCGCCTTGCGGACCTTGCTGGCGCTGACGGCCTCCAGGGCGTGCGTCACCTGGGAGATACTCCGGACACTCCGAATGCGGAGCCGCATTTCACGGGCAGAAGCCATGGACTACTCGCTCAGCCTCATAACCAGGTCGCCTGGAAAGCGGACAGCGCCTCGCGCAGACGCTTTTCGGTCGCTTCGGTGATGAGCTTCTGGGCAGCAATATCCTTAATCAATTCGGGATAAGAACTGTCCATATAACGCAGCAAGTCGGTCTCCCACTTTTTCATCTGGTCCACAGGCACGTTGTCGGCGTACCCGTTGGTCCCGGCGAAGATGACCAGAACCTGGTCCTCCAGCGACATCGGCTCATACTGCGGCTGCTTCAGGATCTCCTGCATGCGCTGGCCGCGGGTGAGTTGGGCCTGGGTGGATTTATCCAAGTCGGAGCTCATCAAAGCGAAGGCAGCCAGTTCGCGATAGGCCGCCATATCCAGGCGGAGCTTTCCTGCCACCTGGCGCATGGCCCGCACCTGCGCTGAACCGCCCACCCTCGAGACGGAAATGCCCACATCCACCGCCGGGCGGATGCCGGCATTGAACAAGTTGTTGACCAGGTAGATCTGCCCGTCGGTGATCGAGATGACATTGGTCGGGATGTACGCCGATACATCACCGAGCAAGGTTTCGATGATCGGTAGTGCGGTCAGCGAACCGCCCGAACCGGCCAGTTTGACCACCTTCCAATCGTCCGGATTTTTTCGGTCTTTCCGAGCCTGCTCGGCATCGTATGCGGACCTGGGCCCGCTGAAGACGCGCCCGTTCACGGCATCCTTTTCTACCGCCTCGTTTCCCTGGAAGTCCTTCTGGACGATGACATACTTGTTGGCCAGGCGGGCAGCCCGTTCCAGCAGACGGGAGTGCAGATAGAAAATATCGCCCGGGTAAGCCTCACGTCCGGGGGGGCGGCGCAAGAGCAGCGAAACCTGCCGGTACGCCCAGGCATGTTTGGAAAGGTCATCGTAAATGACCAGGGCATCGCGCCCCGTCTCCATGAATTCTTCGCCGATCGCACACCCGGCGTAAGGGGCCAGGTATTGCAGCGCCGCCGAGTCTCCGGCAGAGGCAATGACCACGATGGTGTGCTCCATGGCCCCTTGGCGTTCGAGTAAAGAAACGGTCCGGGCCACTGCCGCCTTTTTCAACCCGATGGCGACGTAGATGCAGATTAAGTCCTGGCCCTTCTGGTTGATGATCGTATCGATGGCGATCGCGGACTTACCGGTCTGGCGGTCGCCGATGAGGAGTTCACGCTGACCGCGTCCGATCGGAATCATCGAGTCAATGGCTTTAATCCCGGTCTGGACCGGGGTGTCCACGTCCTGCCGCTCCACAACGCCTGGCGCGATCCGTTCGATAGGTCGATAACCGGTAGCCGCGATCGGTCCCTTGCCGTCCACCGGTTCCCCCAAAGCGTTGACCACACGACCGATCATGCCGTTCCCAACCGGGACTGAGGCGATGCGACCGGTGCCACGCACGTTCATGCCCTGGGTTATATCGTCGTACTCACCCATGACGATGACGCCGACCGCGTCTTTTTCCAGATTGTAGGCAATCCCCATCACGCCGTTTTGAAACTGTACCAACTCCTGCGAGCGGACATTGGCCAATCCCGAGACGCGCACGATGCCGTCCCCCGCCTCGATCACGGTCCCGACATCGCTGACGCCGATCTCTGGCTGATACGCTTCGATCTGCTTTTGCAGGTCATTGGTAATCTGTTTTACGAGGTCTGACATATGGCCTCCAGGTCATGGGTCTTCGTCCGTCCGGCGCGGGGGAGGAGCTCCGCACGCGCTCGCATGGGCCGCTCACGATGCTGCTCTGGACCAGTTTCTCCGGAGCGGTCCCCCGGATCTATACCGTCAATTCCTCGACCTGTTTCTTATCCAGGCGGGTCAGCAGTTCCACCAGCAGTTTTACCGCCTGGTCGTAGTCGTGACGGTGGATGATGGAACTGTGCGAGTGGATATGGCGGGCCGGGACGCATATCACCACGGTCGGGACGCCGGTCTTGTAGAGGTGGATGGCCCCGCCATCGGTCGCCCCGCCCTCGATGGCGGACAACTGGACATCGACTTCGATATCCCGGGCAACCTCGAGCACCAGGTCACGCAGCTTCTGATTGGGGATCATGCGGGCGTCATACACGACCAGGCTTGGGCCGCCCCCCAGCTTTACCGCAGACTCCTCCGGCTTGATCCCCGGCACGTCTCCGGCGATGTCCGCCTCGAGGATGATGGCCACATCCGGCTTGATGGCCTCCACACTGGTGGTGGCACCGCGCAGGCCGACCTCTTCCATGACCGTCGCGGCGGCACACACCGTGTTGGGGTGCGGCCTTTCCTTTAAAATCTGCAGGGCGGAGATCATCAGCGCCACGCCGATGCGGTCATCAAACGCTTTGGACAGATAAGCCTTGCCGTTCGCCAGAACCTGAAAACCAGCCTGGGGGACGACCGGATCCCCGACCCGGACGCCCGCTTCCCGCACTTCGGAATCACGCGTGGCGCCGATGTCGATATACATGTCCTTGCGGACGACGACCTTGGAACGTTCCTCCGCAGGCAGCAGGTGAGGTGGCTTGGCTCCGATCACGCCGGTCACATCCCCCTGGGAGGTCTTGATGAGAACCCGCTGACCGAGCAAGACCTGGTCGAACCACCCGCCGAGCGGCAGGAATTTGATGAATCCCTCCGGGGTGATCTGCCTGACCATGAAACCGATCTCGTCCATATGACCGGCCAGCATCACGCGCGGCTTGTCGGCCTTCCCCTTCTGATTGCAGATGACGCTCCCTAGCTTATCCTGGCTGAGCTCCCCAAGCGGTTTCATATATTTTCGCACAATGGCCCGGATCGGGGTTTCGTATCCGGGCACGCCGTGGGCTTCCGTCAATTCCTTAAGCAAGTGCTCAATTGAGTCCATTAAGAAATTCGCCGCCTCCAGGAGCTCTCTATTTTCACGCCAACAGGATTTAAGAAAGCCAACTAATCATACCTGAAAGAAATTGTCTTGTCCAGTTGCATTCGAGTTTGAATCCCGGTACACATCCTTACCCTGACGAACCGGCATTTCGAAGGGAGGGTTGCGCCCATCAGCTGCTAGCAACCGGAGCGGTCCAGTCCGGCGCCTCAGAAATTTAAACTCAACTCTTGTATTTTCGCTGTATTGTTTTATACTACGCAGCGAATCCATCCTATCCATGAGGTGATGAAATGGTAACAACCCTGCAAGAAAAGGAAAACGAAAAACCCCCCAGTTTTCGACCGCGCCCGGCGCGTCCGTGGCGGGTGGCCGTGCTTGCGAACATCAAGGAGCACGATAGACCCCTACCACCGGACGTTCCACCTGACGCCGGGGCGGATTACGACTACATCGAGACGATCAACGTTGTCCGGGCAGCTATCGAGTCCGATGGTCACTGGACCATGTTCATTCCGGCCGACTCGAACCTGCCTTTCGCAATGAGTGCGGCCCAGCCCGACATCTGTTTCAATATCGCTGAAGGCTTAGGGGGCGACGCCCGGGAAGCACAAACCCCAGCCCTGCTGGAGATGCTCAAAATTCCCTACACCGGTTCGCGGGTCCTGACCAATGCCATCGCATTGGATAAGACACTGACCAAACGCATCTGGCGAGATCGTCGGTTGCCCGTCGCTCCTTTCCAGGAATTCTACACCGGCGAGGAACCGCTGCGGCCTGAGCTGCGCTATCCCCTCTTCGTCAAACCAGCCCGCGAAGGCACCGGCATGGGCGTGGACGAAAAAGCCATCGTCAACAACGAGGCCGAACTGCGCGAGCGCACCAAGTATGTGATCAACACCTACAAGGAACCCGCCCTGGTCGAGAATTTCCTCAGCGGGCGCGAGTTCACCGTGGCTATCATGGGACGTCCGGATGCGATCCGGTACTCACGCCATCCGGAATGGTACGACCCCGACGGATTCCATCGCTTCCCTATCCTGGAGCTCGACAGCACCCGTTCCATTACACCCGGCATATACGGGATCGAGGCCAAGGCCCAGTCCGTCGGCTCGGAAGGTGCTCCGGGCTATATCTGCCCGACCACGATAGAACCTGAGCTGGAAAAGAAATTGCAGCATTATGCCTGGCGGGCGCACAACATATTGGGCGCACTGGATGTCTCGCGCGTCGATATCCGCCTGGACACGGAAGGCCAGCCCTGCCTGCTCGAGATCAACCCCCTGCCAGGCCTGACCCCCGACTACAGCGACTTATGCCTGATCGCGAAGGCCAACGGGATTTCGTACAACGACCTGATCCTGGAGATCCTGTACCTGGGTGCCTCCCGCTGGGGCATGCTCGAAGCCCATGAATTTCCATTCCTACAGAAGAAGCGCGGCGCGCCTGCCATGGCGAGAGCCAACGGCAAGTAGCTTGGAGGCGAGGCGTACGGCGCGGAAGGCACCCAACACTTTTCTGGTATAATTTGCCCCGCTCGATGGGCAAATTGGAGAGGTCGCGTAGCTTGGCCTAGCGCGCACGCCTGGAGAGCGTGTTTCCCGAAAGGGAACGCGGGTTCAAATCCCGCCCTCTCCGCTAAAACGCCTCCCGCATTGATGCGGGAGGCCATTTTTTGCCGGCCGCGGATTGATTTTTTCTCGTGATATACTTAAATTACAGTTCGCTGACCATGAAACCCGCCCGCTTCCCCCCTGCCCTGATCATCCTGTTCACCGCTGCCGTCTTGGCGACGTTTCTGCTGGGTGTGTTCCACACCCGGGCGGTGGCAACTGCGATGACGGGCACCCCTGTTCCGTCGACCTTGCTGCAGTCCCATCCTGCCACCCAAACGCTGACCGAGACGGACACACCGGACCCGGTGCTCATCCAGCAGTCTCATGCCACCGACGGCATCACCGCCCTGGGAATCATCATCGTTGCAGTGGTGGTCTTTGGGGTGATTTTGGGGGCGCGCCAGCAGAGAAAACGGCGGCTCCAGGGATAACGAGGCGGCTGCGCTGCTCCAGGGGGTCAGCTCGGATTATGGATTGAGTTTCCAGTTCTCGGCCATTCGGATGCGTTCCCCCAGCGGTGGATGGTCATAGAACATCCACACGACCCACGGCTCTGGATCCACCTCGGCCAGGTTTTGATTGGCCAAACGGGTGAAGGCCGAGGCGAATGCCGCGCTCTTGGCAGTCAGTCGCAGGGCATATTCATCGGCCAGACGCTCGCGCCATCGGGAGATGGCATTATTGAGCGGCTGGGTCAGCAGTCCGAACGCGCCCAGCACCACCCCGAGGGCCGGGAGACCGGCTACATCCGAGGGGCCGGAAAACCCGAAGGTGCTGGCAGCCCAGCCCAGTGCCAGGGAAGCCAGGTATAGCCCGCCCAGTGTCAGGACCGTGCCCATCCCAATCAGGATCGGGATGTCCCGGTGAGCCTGATGCCCCATTTCATGGGCCAGGACAGTCTCAATTTCATCCGGCGTGAATTCATTAATGAGGGTATCACCCAGGACGATCCGGCGCGAGCTGCCGATGCCAGTCAGGGCAGCATTGGCTGCGCGGGTCCGCCTGGAAAGGTCGAACTTGTACACGCCGCGCACCCGGGTGTGAGCGCGCTCGGCCAAGTTCATCAAGCGCTCGGCCAGCTCAGCATGCTCCTCGCCCAGCGGGATGAATTTATTAAATAGCGGCAGGATGAGGACTGGGGCAAGGTTAGCCATCAAAACGGTGAAGAACAACATCCCGACACCCGTCCACAACCACCACCAGCCGCCGGTCACGCGCAGGGCCAGGTAGACCAGCTCCACCAGGATCAATCCCAAGGGAACGTTAATGAGCAAGCCTTTGCCCTGGTCCACGATCCAACCCTTCAGGGTCTGTGTGGACTGGCCGAAGCGGTGCGGCAGGCTGAACTCCGAGTAGAAGGCCAGAGGCAGGTCCAGGAGGACATACAGACCGCCGAAAACGATCATGAAGCCCAAGACGAGCAACCACTCATTCCGGGTGTATGTGCGCAGCCAGACCGTTAGGTCTTTGGCCCAACCGAAAATCAGCCAGGCGATCAAATAGGCGGCGCTGATCAAGATGTCGACCAACCACACTCGTCGATGGAGGCGGCTGTACGTTTTGGCTTGTTTTTGTTTTTCGGGATCAAGGCTTGTCATCGGGATTTCCTTTTACCAATAACCCCAACACCCGGCTGATCGGGCAACCGGTCGCCGGCTGAATGTTATAATTTCGCAGGTAGGCGGTTTTCGGGTGCGACATGCTGATCATTTTACCCCTTTTGATGTTCCTCCTGACCTTCTTCGACCTGCTCGCCCAGCAGAGCCGCCGGGGACCGTCGATAAGCCTGCGGGCAGTTTTTCTGGAGACCAGCGCCTTCATCGGCGGATATCTGATGATCTTCTCAGAAGGACTCAGCCTGCTGAGGCAACTGGGACAGGGGGGAGCTGCCGTATGCTGGGGACTCGGTATTCTCATCACTGGGGGGATCGGCCTGCAAAAAGGCCTGTTGGTGAAGGCCTGGCAGATTTTGAAAGGCAGGTGGCACAAGCCGGAACAGAGCGATCTCCTTTTCGGTGGGGCGCTGGTGCTCATTCTCGGCTTGCTCCTGGTGATCGCCCTGCTCTCACCGCCCAACAACAACGATTCGCTCCAATACCACATGAGCCGGGTCATGCATTGGGCCCAAGATCACAGCTTCGCATTATACGCCACTGGTTTTCTGCCTCAATTGACCAGCCCGATCTGGTCCGAGACAGCCATTCTGAATGCCCGGCTGCTGTGGGGGAATGACCAACTAGCCAATCTGGTTGCGTGGGGCAGTCTGCTGGGATGCCTGGTTGGCGTTTCGGCCGTCGCAAAATTGTTGGGTGCCAGCCGCAAAGGGCAGTGGGTGGCCATCGCCTTTGCGGCAAGCCTTCCCATGGCCATCCTACAAGCCACAAGTCCACAAACCAACCTGACGGCCGCCTTCTGGTTGGTGATCTTATTCTACTTCGTCATCTTATCCGCGCAACGGAATCTCTTCATCGAAGAACTCCTCGGCTTGGCGTTCACCTTCGGGCTCGGCCTGGCTACGAAACAAACCTTCTATCCCTATTGTGTCCTGCCCCTACTTTATTTCATCGTCCAACAGTTCATTCGGAACAAACCTTCCAGGGTCATCGGACACGGTCTGCTGATCGCTGCAATCGTCCTGGCCCTCAATCTGGGTTTCTGGGAGCGCAACCTTGCCGCCTTCGGTGGACCGCTGGGGTCACCAGGCTCCGTAGAATCAAGCACCTTCACCGATCTCACTCCGGGTGGATTGGCTGGAAAGCTGGTGCGTAACATCTTCTTTAATCTGGACACACCCAAAGATAGCCTCAACGCTCGAATCGTCAGCGGGCTTAAAACCCTGTTGGGCCCCATCGACCCGCAGATGGCGAATTTCAATCTGATCGCGGGGTGGAACTACGAAGATACGGCAGGAAATCCCCTCCACCTGTTCCTGATCCCGATCACGTGGCTCTTGCTTCTCATCAACCGAAAACGAATATCATCGCATTTAATCGTGGCGTTTTGCCTCATCACGATTGGATTGTATCTGATGCTGACGATTGTCGTTAGCGCCGGCAATCTCGACGGACGCTACCAACTCCCCTTTTTCGTCGCCTGCGCACCTGCCTTCGGGGTCGCCATCGACGTCTTCCAAAAGAAACCGTTATCCATCACCGTCATAGCGCTGCTTTTGATCGCGACATTGCCCTGGGTGCTGTTCAACCGCACCCGCCCGCTGATCGCCATGCGCCCCTCGACCACCCCATTCACGATCCCCTGTCTGGCAGACTGCACGGCTCAAAGCGTCTTGATCGAACCCCCTGTACGCATCCTTTTCGCAGGGAATATCGTCCTGCAAGGACCTTACACATTAGCCACCAGTGTCATTCGCAAGTCTTCCTGTCGGACCATAGGGCTTCAGATCGACTCACATGACCCAGAATACCTCTTCTGGTGGCTGCTGGATGCCCCACAGAGCGGGATTCGCCTCGAAACGATCTATCCCGCCCAAGGGCTGGCACGCTATATTGACCCAAATTTCAAGCCGTGTGCCATTCTCTGTACCATCTGCAGGGGGAAGACCCGTTTGCACGGTCTGAATTTAACGGCCGATTACTCCGGGAGAGTCCAGCTGTATCTGGGGCCAGGCTACAACCCCGATTCAAACCCATAGAACACTCAGAAGCGACGAGGGAAGACTGGAAAGGCCGAAAGCCCTTCGTTATTATTTTTTTATGGCCTAGCCGACCGCCGCATCGGTGTGAAGCCGGCGCAGCCGGGTATTCTGGGAGAAGCTTAAACCGGCGATATAGAAAAAACTGACCGCATAGACCAGGATCCATGGCATCGCCGCGACGCCGATGTGGATTCCCAGAATCACGCTGGACAACAGGGCGTAACAGCCCAGTCCCAGCTCGACCCAGGTCATCCGACTGACCGGGATCGCATAAGGGGTCACGGTCCAGTTCCCCTTTTGATCCAGCAGATTGAACTTCGGGGTGCGCACAAAGGTCCCATGGCCCTTGCTGAACAGGCCCTCCAGGATCGCCAGAGCATTGTTGAGCGACAGGCCTAAGCCGAGAAGCATCAGCACCGGCAGCAGGCGCAGGCGATCGGACAAGCGCGGCAGGTGCTCCGTCGCAGACACCAGGTAGAGCAGTGGCGGCCCAAAACCAGCAATCAGAGTCCAGGGCATCCATCGGAAGACCTGCGGGGTGAAATATCCCACCGGCAGCATCAGCAACACCGTCACGATCATCAGGAGATGGATCAAGTATCCTGAAAGATGCACGAATCCCATAAACCGTCGATAAAGGGGGGTGCGCGCCCGCAGCAGCGCAGGGGCCAATTTCTTAAGGGTCTGGAAACTTCCTTTCGCCCAGCGAAATTGCTGTTGTTTGAAGGCTTCAACCTGGGCTGGCAATTCTGCCGGCACGACCAGCTCGGGTGCATAATCGAATTTCCAGCCGTGCAGCTGAGCACGGTAGCTTAAATCCAGATCTTCGGTCAGCGTGTCGACCTGCCAGCCGCCGGCATCATCGATGCAGGCTTTCCTCCACAGGCCGGCCGTGCCGTTGAAGTTCATGAACAGGCCGTAGCGCGAGCGCACCGTCTGTTCGACCATGAAATGGCCATCGATTCCCAGCGATTGTCCCCGGGTCAGGGGACTGAACTTATCGTTCAGATGCCCCCAGCGGGTTTGCAAACAACCCAGGTGCGGATCGCTAAACCTGGAGACGGCCTTCTTAAGCCAATCGGCGGGCGGGGTGAAGTCAGCATCGAAGATGGCGATCAGCTCGCCCTTGGCGGTCTTCAGGCCCTCCCGCAGTGCGCCTGCCTTGAAACCGCTCCGCTCGGCCCGGTGAATCAGTTGGATGTCGTAGCCCTTGCTGGCATAGCTCGTTACCAGGCGACGGACGAGGTCGACGGTGTCGTCGGTCGAATCGTCCAGTACCTGGATTTGCAAGCGATCGCGCGGATAATCAAAGTTGATGACCGAATCGATCAACCGCTCGATCGTATAGCGTTCGTTATAAATGGGCAGCTGGACTGTGACCCTCGGCCATTCAGCCGGGGGGGTCTTGTTCCTCCGGCGCCTGGGATGGTCCTTCAACCGCAGGAAAAGCGCGACCGATAGCAGGTTGTTCAGGCTGTAAAAAGCCACTCCGATCAACGCCAGTAGATAGATCACATCCATGCAATCAAGCAGGATCTTCCACATTCTCTCCATACTCCAAAACGAACGAAAGGCAAACGCCGCGATCCCTGTCGCGGCGCCGGTCGTTGCCTCTCTCCACTAAGGCTTTCATTATAGCCTTGTTGAAGGCGAGGTGGAAGAGTGAATCCATCCGTACTAACCATTCCTTAATGATCCCACGATCCGGAAGGCGTTATACAGATTCGGCCTTAACGACAGGCCATACCCAGGAAACTGCTTTCCGGCGATATAATCCTGCCAGTGCGATACCCATGCAGAGAGGTGTGAATGATGAGCGAACTGTTGCCGGGATTAACTGCCGAACTTGAGCTGTGCGTGACCGAGGCGGACACCGCCTCCCGCTGGGGCAGCGGCCTGGTGCCGGTCTTCTCGACCCCTGCCCTGGTTGGGTTGATGGAAGGCGCGGCGGTCCGTGCCATCCAGGGAGGCCTCGCACCTGGACAGACAACCGTCGGGGGACACATCGACATACACCACCTGGCAGCTACACCGGTGGGTATGGGAGTGCATGCCCGGGCCAAGCTGACCGCCGTGGACGGCCGTAAGCTGACTTTTCGTATTGAGGCCTGGGATGAAGTGGAACCGATCGGGGAGGCGGTGCACGAACGCTTTATTATCGATGAAGCCAGGTTCGTTGCAAAGGCGCAGGCCAAAGGCGAGAAACGGGCGGCTAAAACGTAAAATCTTTCAGCCCCAATCTTAAAGGACAACAACCGGAGCAGGATTACCGCTGGAGTTGAAGCACGACTTCATCACTGGTGAGCACCTGCCCGTAGGACATAAGTGCGGCCAAGAACGCGGCATGGACGTGGTCAGCCGGGATCACGATCTTCGAGTAGACCAGGGAGCGCGTGGCACAGGCATCACCGGCAAGCAGGACGGGGAAGCCAAGATCGGCTGCGGCGCGCATGGTGGCATCCACATACATATGAGTCATGCTGCCGCAGAGCACGAGGCGGTCTACGCTCAATGCCTGCAGCCGCTGAAGCAGGGGTGTCTCACGGAAACTGTTCGGGAAGTGCTTGACAATCACCGCCTCGCCGGGCAGAGGCGCGATGGAAGCATGGATCTGTACCCCCTCCGTCTCGGGCAGGAAAAAAGTCGCCTCGGGACTGATGGAGACATGCTGGATGTGGAAAGTCGGCCAGGCGCTCATGCGGAAGAAATCCAGCAGGCCGCGGGCCCGGACAGCAGCCTCCGGGCTGCCCTGCAGCTCCATCCTGCCTCCGGGGAAGTAATCATTCTGAATATCAATGAGAACCAAGGCTGTCTTCATCGGCATATTTTAGCACCAACCGGACGGCGCACGGCCCGGAGCAGTTCCGTGAACTCCCGCAGGGGTCTTTTTTTTCCGGGGTCAGGCCGATCCGCACGCAGAAAGCGGGTAAAGCTCTAGCCTGCAGAGAACATGTTGGGACGGGGTTGCCAGTCCAATTCTCCCCACAAAAGAACGAGGCGCGACATTATAGCAGGACGTGTCAGGGAAGTAGGCCCGGCGAAAGCATGGCCCAGCTTTCACCCCCGTCCTTCGTTTCATACAGGGAGGAACTCCCGGCCTTTCCCGAAAGCGCCCAACCCGTCGTCGGGCTGATAAAATCAAACTGGGAAACGTATTCGCCGGTATCCGATGAGGCAAAGTTCAGGCTGGACAGCAGCGTCGTCCAGGTCCGGGCACCGTCATGGGTCACACACAGATTGCTGCCGCAGGCGACAAAAACGTCCTGGGACGAAACCGCGTCCACGGAATCAAAAAGATTCACCTTTCCCAGGACGGAGGGGCCCGAACGCCATGTCCTGCCTCCATCTTGGGTCAGGTACAAGGCCAGGGCGGCAGTTCCCGGACCGCTGGCATTTGGATCCTGCATCTGGACCGGCAGGAGTCCATCGTTCTGGTTGAAAAAGATGGGCAGGCCAGGGACGATTAGATCCGCAGCATAGTTGTGGGTGGGCAGGCTAAGCTGCACGCTTGTCCAGGTCTGACCGAGGTCGGTCGAGAGGTCCAGTCGTACTACCCCGCCCGGGTTGGTCGCCAGGTCGCCGTGAGTGATGATCAGTCGCTCGGGGTCATAATACAGCCTGTCCCCACAGATATTACAGAGGTGAAGGGTGCCATCCGGGGCGGTCGGATCTGAGACCGGGCCGACCACCATGATCTGCTTCCAGTGCACACCGCCATCCTGGGTCTGATATAACTGAATGTAAGCATTCCCGGCGCCGACATCCTCCGATTCAGCCCAGCCATCCATTGGCGTGCGAAACTGAACCTGAAAACCGGGGTTAGGAAATGTCAGGGCGTTGTTGACGACTGACCAGGTTTTACCCCCATCCGCGGTGCGGGCCAGACCGGAGGTGTTCGGGGTAGGATCGTAAAGCTGGAGCCAGGCGGTCTGGGCATCCAGGATGAAGCTGCCGTCCGGGACGAATGGCAGATCCTTTGGGGTGACATCGGTCCAGGTCCAACCACCGTCGGAGGTGTGAAGCAAATTAAAATGGTTCCCGGCGTTCATGGTCCAAGCCCAACCGCCCATCGAATCGATCATGTGAAGATCGGACAGCCCTCCAATCGGGGGGAGCGTCGCGTTAGCAGTAGGAAGGCTGGCCGTTCGCGTTGGGGACATCGGCGAGGCAGTCGGCTGAGGGGTACTTGCTGCGCTGCAGCCGGCCAGCAGGATTACCCACGAGCTGAATACGATGACCGACAAGTATGACCGCACGGGTTAGACCTCTTCCCCAGATATTATTTCAGGGTGCCGCTCGGCACCCTGAAAGGTCATTTGATAACGACTTCGACCGAATCCATTGCCAGGGTGGAGCCATCCGCGGGACTGAGATCCAGGACCTGAACCAGGATCGGCCCCGACACCCCGGCCGGGGAAAGATCGATCGGCAATTGAAACGTAGCTGGGCTGCCGGACGCGGCGGAAGCCACCATCAAGGTCGAATCGGAGAACTTCTCGCCGGTGGGGAAATAGATCCGGTAGGCCAGGGTATTCTCGAAGGGAGCTATAGTCACAGCCCCAGTGAGGGTGAACGAATCGGTCACGCCAGCTCCATAGCTCGGAGAGGTGATCTGGATTGCGCGTTCAGCGCCAGTTGAGGTGCGGGAGCTCACGCTTTTTAGCCACAGCATGCCCTCGATCAAGCGGTAGGTCTGGACTTCAGGCTGGGTAGGGCAGCACATCGGATCGTTGGGTCCCTGGACGAGCATATCCAGTGTGATCGCACCCGTCGCAATGTCAGCGGAGTTGACTTTGAAACGATCCCCGAGCACCGCCTGGCCGACTGGGTAGGGAAGTCCGCCGGAATCAAGCACGGCTACGACCGACTCAAATACCCCTGATCCCCCGCTGCTTTCAGCCAGGATGATCGCGGCGTCGTCAACGCCGTCCCCGTTCAAATCCCCGAAGGCAACGACGTCAAGCATCTGGACCGAGTAGAAATTAGGAGAAGTCCCTTCAGAGTAAGCTCCGTCCTTCAAAGTAACGGTCTGGCGGGAATAGGGGGCGTAATAGGTCCCGTTGCGCAGCTTGTCCAGCGTCAGCGGGGTGACCACGGAGGTGGTGAGCGGCGCAGCGGTCGGAGAGCCGATGGCTTGAAACGGGGTTGGGGATGCCTCTATAAAAGCCGTAGGCGCGGGGGTGGCCGTGGACGTAGGAACAAGAGACGGCAGTAATCCCCCCGGCAGGGTGCATGCCAAAACGGACAGCACCAGGAGAAGCAGCGGAACGAAAAGGTTGCGGTTCATGGGCATCTCCAAATTCGTCTCATCCAATAATTCGGGAAAATCGCGAGTCGGTCGATGAACGCCTAGGGGATCAACGTCGTCCAGGTTTGGCCGCCATCCACGCTCTTGTACAGGCCGGAGTGGCTATTGGCGTCCGTGGTCAGGGCCCAGCCCTTCAGGGGGTCAACAAACTGGAAGGAAGTGAGGGTGTCCTGGACGTTGATGTTCGGTGAAATGGATGACCAGGTCTGCCCGGAGTCATGACTGACGAACAAAGTGGTGCCACCATCCCAGACGAAGAAATCCTTTAAGGAGGCGATCGAATAATGTCCCGTGGGGGTCACCGGCTGGGTGGGGGCCCAGCTCGCGCCTCCATCGTGGCTCAGATAGAAAACGGTCCCAACCGTATAGGAAGATAAATCCACCGGCAGGATGCCTTCGCTCGCGCTGAAAAACCGCGCCGGGTCAGCGCTCGTGGTTGCACCGGAAAAACCGGAAGGCAGGGTCAGGTCCTGCTGCGCCCAGGTGTGCCCACCGTCTGCCGTGGCATACAGATAAATAAAATCGGGCATCGGCTCGGCACCGCTGACCCAACCGTGGCTGGAATCCAGGAATGTCATCCCATTTTTCGTACCGGCGAGAGGCAGGCTGTCGCCGGAACCGGAGACGGTCGGATCGTTGATATAGACCTGGGTCCAGGTATTCCCGCCATCACTGCTGTGGTACAGGGACACGGCTTCGGATCCCGCACCTGCCCCCAGGGACGCCATGGCGATCCCGTTCGAAGCGTCCAGGAACCGCAAGGTCGCCACCGCAAAGGGGACTGAGGCCGTTGCCCAGGTCGACCCACCGTCGGTCGTGCGGTAGAGGCTGCCAGAGGCACCATCCGCATTACCGATCAAGACCCAGGCTGAACTGGCCGTCTGGAAATAGGAAGAGGCCGAGACGCCAACCGAACTGACGCCCGGGGGAGTCGCGTTGAGCCAGGTCTGACCTCCATCCGCCGTACGCAAAACCGCGCTGTCGCTCAAGGCCCAGCCGTTATTAACATCCAACATATCGAAAGCCACGATCTCCGGGGAGGTTACGAGCGACACGGCCGGAGCGGTCGACAAAGCCTGGGCCCCTGGCTGGGACACGGCTGGAGCGGTCGGCGAAGCCTGGACCTCGGCCGGGGACGCGGCTGGTGCGACCGAAGGCAAGGGCGGTAAAAATGGGAGATTGTTCAGCAGGCTGCAGGATGGGAGGATCAACATGAGAATCACGCACATCAGGATGGTTTTAAAGAGAGCGGAACGCATGGGATCCTCCTTCACGGATCTGCAAACCAGAACATTCTCCGAAATTAATTGTACGCCCCGACCATCAAGTTCGATAGGGGTATTCCCGGAGACCCAACCCCTAGACGAAGCCAGTCCCTGGAAGGTTCCCCGGCACTGGCAGCTCTTGACGCCTGCAGCTCAACCGATCCATTCCACGATCGTGCTCTCTCCCTGCCCGACACCGACGCACAGGGTCGCCAGGCCGTAAAACGGGCGGATTTCGGATGGGGCGCGCCGCTTCATCTCGTGCAGAAGGGTGGTCAAAACACGAGCACCCGAGCAGCCCAGCGGGTGACCGAGCGCGATCGCCCCGCCGTTGACATTGACCAATTCCGGGTCAAGGTCCAGGTCTTCCATCACTGCCAGGGATTGGACGGCGAAAGCTTCATTAAGTTCGACCAGACGGATATCCTTAAGGGCAAGACCCCCCCGCGCCAGGGCTTTCTTGGTTGCCGGCACAGGGCCCAGGCCCATCAGGCGTGGGGGTACGCCAGCTGCAGCGCTGGCGACCCAGCGTGCCATCGGCTTAAGACCAAGTTCTTTGGCTCGCATGTCGCTCATTAACAGCAGGGCAGCCGCCCCATCGTTCAGTCCCGAGGAGTTGCCGGCCGTGACCGTGCCGCCTTCCTTCCGGAAGGAAGGGCGAAGGCGGGCAAGCGATTCGAGACTGGTATCCCGTCGCGGGCGTTCGTCCGTGGTGATGGCGATGGGTTCACCCTTGCGCTGTGGAATGGTGACCGGGAGGATCTCTTCGGCAAAAGCACCGGAATCGATCGCAGCAACCGCCCGCTGGTGGGAACGCAGGGCGAAGGCATCCTGCTTCTCGCGGGTCAGGTGCGGTCTCAGCTGGGCGATGTTTTCGGCGGTCTCGCCCATCTGCTCGGTGCCGTATTTCTCCTGGATCTTCGGGTTCGGATAACGCCAGCCCAGGGTCGTGTCCCAGGCTGTCAGGTTGCCGAAGGGATAACCGTCGTCCGCCTTGGGCAGCGAATAGGGGGCCCGCGACATGGATTCCACACCTCCGGCGATAAACACGTCCCCTTCACCGCAACTGATCGCGCGGGCGGCCTGGTTAACGGCGTTCAGCCCGGAGGCGCACAGGCGGTTGATCGTTACACCACCCACCTCAACCGGAAAGCCCGCCAGCAGCAGCGCCATGCGGGCGACATTACGATTGTCCTCCCCGGCCTGGTTGGCACAGCCCAGGTAGACCTCCTCGACCAGTGCCGGGTCCAGCTGGTTGCGCTCGAGGATGGCCTTGAGCACACACGCGGCCAGATCGTCCGGACGCACCGGGGCCAGCACACCGCCCAGGGACCCGATGGGGGTACGGATGGCATCCATAATCCAGGCTTCAACCATGTACTCCTCCAGGAAAGAGCCAAAACAGGAATCAATGACCTATTTTACCCCGAGCAGGGACAGTAAAGGACGTCGTTCTTTCTATAATAAGAACAGGATTTTTGTATCACAGTCTAATGACGCTTGGCACTACCCCCTTGAGTCGGAAACAGCCATAATCTAGAGGCAATAACAGCCAAATTCTGTCCTATTTCTCATGAAGGAGGCTCGATCGATGCCTGCCAAGGGATGGATCGAAGTCAACGATCAGTTCTGTAAAGGCTGTGAACTTTGCATCGCAGCCTGTCCGCCGGATGTGATGGCGCTGGATAATGAGCGTCTAACCCCCAAGGGCTACCACCCGGCGCACATCGTCAAGGACGGCTGCACCGGGTGTGCGATCTGTGCGCTGGTGTGCCCGGATGCGGCCATCACCGTTTATCGCGAAGTCACCAAGGCCCCTGCGGCCGCGGCGGCAGGAGGCTGAGATGGCGCGTGAACTGTGGGAAGGCAATCAGGCGATTGCTGAAGGTGCCATCCGCTCCGGGTTGGAGGCCTACTTCGGTTACCCGATCACGCCTCAGAACGAAATCCTGGAATGGATGTCGCGCCGTATGCCGGAACTCGGGCGGGCCTTCGTCCAGGCAGAGGCGGAGCTGGGTGCGATCAATATGGTGTATGGCGCGGCCTGCGCGGGTGTGCGGGTGATGACCTCCTCCTCCAGTCCGGGGATCAGCCTGATGCAGGAGGGATTGTCCTACATTGCCGGAACGGAAATCCCGATGCTGCTCGTCAATGTGATGCGCGGCGGTCCGGGGCTCGGCAACATCGCCCCCTCCCAGGGCGACTACAACCAGATCTGCAAAGGTGGGGGGCACGGGGACTACCACCCCATCGTGCTGGCACCCGCCTCGGTCCAGGAAGCCGTGGACCTGATCCCGGTGGCCTTCGACCTGGCAGAGAAATACCTGAACATAGCCTGCCTCCTGCTGGATGGATCCATCGGCCAGATGATGGAGCCTGTAGAACTTCCGCCCATGCGCGAGGTCAAACGCAAGGATTATCCCTGGGCCACCAACGGCGCCAAAGACCGCGCCCGACGTGTTCTGACCTCCATCTACCTCGAACCGGAAGATGAGGAGAAGACCAACCTGCGGTTGCTGAGGCGCTGGCAGGAAGTTCAGGCCAAAGAAATGCGTTATAAAGAATATTACCTGGACCAGGCTCAGGTCGTGGTCATCGGCTTCGGGACGGCCGGCCGGATTGCGCTTTCCGCGGTGCGTGCCGCACGGGCCCAGGGCATCCAGGTCGGCCTGTTCCGCCCGGTGACGGTCAGCCCCTTCCCGTACGAGCGCGTGGCCGAACTCGCCGCACGGGCGAAAGTACTGCTGGTGGTGGAGATGAACTCCGGCCAGATGCTCGAAGACGTCCGGCTGGCGGTCAACGGCCGCACCCCGATCGAGTTTTACGGCCGCGTGGGGGGCATGGTCCCGTTCCCCGATGAAATCCTGAGTGAGATCCAGCGTGTTTCCAGGGAAACGCCCAAGATAGTGGACGACCCGGGCAAGGCCTGGATGAAGCGCATGGACGCCGCGATCAAATAAGAGGTACCCATGGCAACGATTGCTGTCCCGCAGAATCTCGTATATGAACGACCTGACTCCTTCACCGACACGCCAACCCATTACTGCCCCGGCTGTACGCATGGCGTGGCACACCGCCTGATCGCGGAGGTCCTGGACGAAATGAACCTGGCCTCCCGGACCATCGGCGTGGCGCCGGTCGGATGTGCGGTGTTCGCTTACAACTACTTCGCGATCGATTTCGTCGAAGCTCCACACGGCCGCGCCCCGGCCATGGCAACCGGCCTTAAGCGCGTCCTGCCGGAGGCGATCGTCTTCACCTACCAGGGCGACGGCGACCTGGCTTCGATCGGCACGGGCGAGATCGTGCATGCCGCTGCCCGCGGCGAAAACATCACCGTCATCTTCATCAACAACGCCAACTTCGGAATGACCGGCGGCCAGATGGCTCCGACCACCCTGCCGGGCATGAAAACCACGTCCTCGCCCAACGGCCGGGATGTGGAAACACAGGGTTACCCGATCCGCATGGCCGAGATGCTTGCGACCCTGGATGGCAGCGGGTACATCGTCCGCCGCAGCCTGCACGATCCAAAGAACATCCGTCTGGCCAAGAAGGCCATCCGTCTGGCCTTTGAAGTTCAGGTACGCGGTCTGGGTTTCTCCCTGGTCGAACTGCTTTCCACCTGTCCTTCCAACTGGAACCTGACCCCGGTCGAGTCGCTCAAGTTCGTGGAAGAGAAGATGGTTCCCTACTACCCGCTGGGCGATTACAAGGTTTCGCCGGCTGTGTCAGCGGCAAAGATTTAGGAGAGACACGATGCAAACTGAGATCATTCTGGCTGGTTTCGGCGGTCAGGGGATCATGTTCGCCGGGCAGGCCCTTTCCTTTGCGGCCATGGACAAGGGCAAGGAAGTGACCTGGATCCCGTCCTACGGCCCGGAGATGCGCGGCGGGACGGCCAACTGTACGGTCACCATCGCGGACGAGGAGATTGGTTCCCCGCTGGTCCAGAATCCGCCTGCCGCCCTGGTCATGAACCTGCCTTCCCTGGACAAGTATGAGCCGCTGGTCAAACCCGGCGGCGTGCTGGTGGTCAATGCCTCCATGGTGGATCGCGCTCCCGCCCGAACCGATATTCTCAACCTCAGCGTACCCTGCAACACTATTGCCGAAGAGATCGGTGATCCCCGCCTGGCAAACATGGTCGCGATCGGCGCGCTGCTGACCGGCCTGCCCGTGCTCAGTGTCGCGGATATCGAGGCCACCCTGCTCACCCACATGACCGGTCGTCACAAGGACTTGCTCCCGAAGAACATCGAAGCCTTGCACCGCGGCGCGGAATGCGCACAAAAAGAGATCGATCGGATCAAGTCTTGAAATCCCGGGTCGCAGCTCCATTCTCCCCGCCCCCGTCTTCGTGATGCCTCATAGAAAAATGTTACTTTCGGGGTATCGTTGCCTCAAAACAAAATGTTACCGAGCGATCTTCCAAAGTTTGGCGACTTTCGCATCAATCGAGTTCCTGAGCTGGACCGGAGCAGCCAGGACCCGCTGGAAAGGGGTTGTAGCGGTATCATAGCGTTTGATCACCTTTTTGTCCACCTGGTCCTTGGCGACGAGTTTGAGGACCGGCTGGAAGAAGTTGGCATATAAGCGCAGGTCGGTGTAGATGCTCTGGAGGAGCAGGTATTCCGCCTCGGTCTCGAAGCGATCATAACCAATAAGGCGGCGGACGACGGACCAGTTCTTCTGCTCTACATGGGCCTGGTCGTTTTTGCGGTAAGGACGAGAACGGGTAAAAGTGATCAATTCAGCCAGGCAATAGCGGTAGAGCAGGTCGTTGATAAACTCACCGCCGTTGTCCGAGTCGAGGCCGAGCAAGCGGAAAGGGAGCTGAGTACGCATGGTCTGGATGGCTTCGAAAACGTCCTGCTGGGTGTGCTGGCGCACGGCCAGGCACTCGATCCAGCCGGTGGAGAGGTCCACACAGGTCAAAGTGTTGATATACTGGCCTTCCGTGCTCTCCCCACAGTGCGCCACCAGGTCGATTTCCAGGAAGCCAGGCCGGTCTTCATCCCAGGGCGTGTAGGTGCGCACCGGAATGGCCTTCTTAAGCAGGCTGCCCGGCTTGGTGGTCGGGAGACCATGCGGATGCTCAAAGCGGGCAGGCGTCAGACAGCGATCGACGGTGGAGCGGCTCATGGATAACAACCGCGCTTTCGTCTCCGGCTTCAACTGCAGCTCGTCGCAGCGCTCCAGCACCTTGACCATCTCCGGCAGGAAAGGATGCAGCCGCTTCGAGCAGATCCGCCCACACACCTCCCAGATCTGTTCCAGGGCTACTACCACCTCACCCTGATATACTTTCGCAGGACCATGCTTCTTGCTGCTGCGTCGAGGTCGACCATGTCTCAGAACCCGGATCGCATACTTCCGATGGTAGCAGGTAATGGCTATGAATTCGTCCAAGATCCGTTCCTTCTCTGCTTTGATGGCCTTGAGGTAGCGCGGTCTTACCTCTTCAGACAGCTCCCGCTTGCTTCGTCGACTCATCATGTTCTCCTCCGGCAGCTCTTTTCTCTCTGCCGTAGGGTAACATTCTTCTTGAGGCAACGACCCTACCTAGAGTAACATTTAACTTGAGGCAATGCG
>JBEKFY010000038.1:0-39185 GCA_050013095.1 Anaerolineales bacterium
CGAGGTCAAGTATCGTCACCCGTTCGACGCAACGGGCAAGCGTAGTCCCGTGGACACCGGGCATGTGGCTTGGGTTTTCACGACCCAAGAAACTGCGCCATTTGAGCGGTAGCAGAGTGTCATATCTAGTACAATTGAGGCATGCTGAGGGCATTGCTCAAAACCATGCGTCCGCGTCAGTGGACTAAGAACGGCTTCATCTTCGCCGCCCTGGTCTTCGACGGAAAGCTGTTCCACCTGCAGGATTTCCTGCGCACCCTTTTCGGCTTTATCCTGTTTTGCCTGATATCCAGTACGGTCTACATTTTCAACGATCTGCTCGACATGGAAGCAGACCGCCTGCACCCGGAGAAACGCAACCGCCCGATCGCTTCCGGTCAGCTCAAAGCACCCGTCGCGATGGCTGTCGGGGTGGTGCTGGCATGCCTCACCCTTGCGCTCGGCCTTCTGCTGGCCTGGCAGTTTGCCCTTGTAATGGTGGTCTACCTCGCCATGATGCTGGCCTACTCAAAGTGGCTCAAGCACATCCCGATCCTGGATGTGCTGATCCTGGCGACCGGTTTTGTCCTGCGCGTCCATGCGGGAACCACCCTCATCGTCGTTCAGCGTTTCTCCCCATGGCTGTATGTGGTCATGAGCCTGCTGGCGCTCTACCTGGGCTTCGGCAAGCGCCGCGCCGAGTTGGCCCTGCTGGCGGAAAACGCCAATAACCACCGCAAGGTCCTGGAGGGGTACACCATTCCCCTGCTCGACCAGTTCATCAACATTGTCTCGGGAACGACCATCCTCGCATACAGCTTGTATACGTTCTTCCGGCCGGAGGCGCCGTCTGCCCTGATGTTGACCATCCCCTTCGTGGTCTACGCCGTGTTCCGTTACCTGTATCTGATTGAGGTGGAGCACTACGGCGGTGCCCCGGAGGAAGTGCTGCTTTCCGACCGGCCGCTGCAGATCGCCATCGTCCTGTGGGGGCTATCCGTGCTCGCGGTCTTTTACCTCCCATGAGCTCTGCCTCAGCCCCTGGCAAGATCATCCTGTTCGGCGAACACGCGGTCGTCTATGGGCATCCCGCGCTGGCGGTGCCCGTCACCCAGGTCCAGGCGACCGCCACAGTCGCTCAATCTTCACGCCGCGGGGTCTGGATTGAGGCCCCGAACATCGAACTCTCCTCCGAACTCTCCGATCTCGCACCGGACCATCCGCTGGGGGCAGCGATCCGCTCCGTCTTTTCCACCCTGGGGATTGACCGGCCTCCGGCCTGCACAGTTTATATCCAGTCGACCATCCCGGTCGCTGCGGGCCTCGGCTCCGGGGCGGCTGTTTCGGTCGCCGTCTTGCGCGCCCTGTCCTCTTTTCTCGACCGGCCTCTCCCAGAGGATCAGGTTAACCAGATGGCCTTTGAGATCGAAAAACTACACCATGGCAGCCCCTCTGGGATCGACAACACGGTCGTGACCTTTGCCCGGCCTGTGTACTTCGTCAAGGGCCGCCCGATCGAAACGTTCCGGGTGGCCGTCCCTTTCACCATCGTCATCGGGGACACCGGCGTATCCAGCCCGACCAAGGCGGTCGTCGAGGATGTGCGCAAAGCCTGGAAAGCGGAGCCCGATCAATTTGAGAAAATGTTCGCCTCAATCGACAGGATCGTCAAACGGGCCCGGCGGACAATCGAGAGCGGTGAGGGCACTGCGCTCGGCCCCTTAATGAACAAGAACCATGCCATCCTCCAGCAGTTGACCGTCTCTTCCCCCGAGCTGGACCGCTTGGTCAGCGCGGCCCGCTCCGCAGGTGCGGAGGGGGCGAAACTCTCCGGCGGCGGCCGCGGTGGCAACATGATCGCGCTGGTCCAGCCGGAAAGGACAGAGAAGGTGTCCCAGGCCCTGTATCAGGCGGGGGCAAAACGGGTCCTGATCACCACCGTGTCCTGAACGAAAGCCGCCGGATTTCTCCAGCGGCTACGGGTTCATTTTTACAGGAGCGCACCCTCATGCTTTCCCTGCATGAGGGTGCGGGTTAAACCTGTGCGGCGACCGGATTGCTAAGCCTGCCGAGGCCTTCGATCTCTACCTCGACCGTGTCACCCGCCTCGAGCGGACCAACCCCGGCCGGAGTGCCGGTGAAGATCAGATCGCCCGGTTCCAGGGTCATCACGGACGAGATGAACGCGACCAGCGTGGTCACGTTGAACACCAGATCGCGCGTGGAAGCCATCTGGCGCGGTTGACCGTTGACCTTGCAGGTGATCAGGGCATCCGAAGCGTCAAACTCAGTGTCGATCCATGGGCCGAACGGGCAGAACGTATCGAAGCCCTTGCCGCGCGTCCACTGTCCATCGGCGCGCTGCAGGTCGCGGGCGGTGACATCGTTGCCAATGGTGTAGCCGAGGATGTACTCGCTGGCCTGTTCGGCAGTGACGGCCCGCCCGCGCTTGCCTATGACGGCCACCAGCTCCGCTTCGTGCTCGACCTGCTTGGATTGGCGGGGCAGGAGAATCGGATCTCCCGGGTCAAGAATGGCAGAAGGGGGTTTCAGAAAGAGCAGCGGGACATTGAGGACTTCGGCGTTCTGTTCTTTAGCATGCTCCGCGTAGTTCCGTCCGATGCAGATGATCTTGCTGGGCTGTGCAGGGGCAAGCAGGTGAACATTGCTCAGCTGAATTTTCGCCTCCATCCGGCGGTACTCGCCGTAGATGCTGCCCTGGATCGGACCGACCTTATCTTCCAAAATCCAGCCGTAGCACGCGGGCTCATTTTTAAGCTGATAGCGGACGAGGCGCATGATTTCCTCCGAAAAGTCGCTGCCAAGTTTAGCACATTTTCGCTTTTTGGTATAATGAGCACACCCGGGCGGATAGCTCAGTTGGTTAGAGCATCTCTCTTACACAGAGAAGGTCGCAGGTTCGAGTCCTGTTCCGCCCACCAAGGCCCCTCACCTGAACTGCACCCTATAAACGAGACACAAAATAAGAAAGCCCCCCTGTGGCTCAAGTAGACAGACACCCTACCAGGTAAGGTGTCTGTTTCGTTTTCAATTGTATCCTTTCATAGTTGAAAAAGTAAATATATTCATCAATGATCTGTTTGGCTTCCTGGAAAGTTGGGTTTTTATAGCGGCGGATGGCTTCTTCCTTGAGATGGCCAAAGAAGTTTTCCATAGGGGCATTGTCCCAACAATTTCCCCGCCTGGACATAGAGGGGATGATCCCATAAGCAGTGGTGAGGAGATGGTAGGGGTCGGAAGAGTATGGACCGCCCTGATCACTATGAAGGATCAGTCCTTGAGTAATCCCTTCTTTCCATTTGGCCTGCTTGATCGTTTGGGTTACCAAACCGATTGAGTTATCACGCCCTAATTGATGAGCCACGATAAAGCCATCAAACAAGTCCTTGATGGTAGAGAGATAAGCCCAACCCTGCTGCGTATGGATATAGGTTACATCCGTGACCCACTTCTGGTTGGGTTGAGTGGCCGTGAAATCCCGAGCCAGGAGGTTTGGATAATAATGGGTCGCCTCAATTTCATCCAACTTCTTGAAGATTTTCCGTTTCCGGGCCACCGAATGGATGCCCATCTTGTTCATCAGCCGTAAAACGGCCTTATGGTTGATACAAACCCCTTTGTGCACTTGCAGCCAGATCGTGATCCGCCGGTAGCCATAAGTTTGATGCGACCCATCATACGCTTCCTGGATCGTGGCCATTCTTTCGACATCCGGATCAGGTCTCTCGATCCGTTCAACCCAGGCATAATAAGCAGCTCGCGAAACCCCGAAAAAACAACACATCCTCTTTACTGCGTACTTTTTTCGGTATCGTTCGATGACCCGATATTGCGCTTCGCGAGCATACCCTTGCGCAACTCGGTATGGAATTTTTTTAGCAGCTCATTCTCCATTTCCAGACGTGCGATGTAAGCATCCTTGTTCTCCTTTTTGGGCGGCCTGCCAACCAATCCTTTCCGACTTTTCTTCTGAAAAGCCACTTCCCCTTCCTGGCGATATTGCCGCACCCAGATCTTCACTCGCTGCGCATTGCGTATCCCCAATATTTCTGCAATCTCGGGCTGTGTTTTGCCTTCTTCATAAAACATCCGCACTGCTTCCAACTTTACCTCAAGTGAATAGTGTCGCATTCCTTTCTTCCCTGACATAAGAAAAGCTCCTCCTGTTCTATTTTCTCACAGAAGGGGCTTTTTCTTTCGTGTCTTGTTTTAGGGGTTCAATTCAACCCGCGGGGCTTTTCCATTAATCGATTAAAATGAAACCGAAAGGATGGATGAACCTGGACTACGCCGCGCCGTTCGGTTTCTTCCTGAGAGACCGGGCCTGGCTCAAGAAGGTTGTCCTGGCCAGCTTGCTTGCATACACCATCATCGGGATCAGCCCAGTTCTGGGCTGGACCCTTGAAATCACACGCCGGGTCGTGCGCGGCGGGGAAGTCGAACTTCCCGAATGGGCGAATCTCCCGCGCTTTTGGAAAGAGGGGATTAAAGGCTGGCTGCTCAACCTGGTCTGGCTGATGCCGGTCATCCTGGCAATCCTGATCATTTACCTTCCAATCCTCTTCATGAGATCGATCGGCACCAACCAGCTGGCAATCCTGGAGTTGGCGATTCTGGGCTGCATGCTGACCTTCATCATGATGGATGGGATGGTGGCCATCTTTTTGCTACCCGCTGCCCTGGGCATCCTGGCCGAGACCGGCTCGCTCCGGCAGGCGATTAACCCCATGCACGCCTGGCGGCTGGCACGCGCCCATCTCGGTGCCCATTTCCTCGTCTTTGTCATCTTCGGGCTCGGTTTGACAACGGTCCTCTCCATTGCGGCCCTACTGACCCTCTTTCTCGCCCTGCCGCCTCTGCTGGTGTACACCGGCATGGTGCTGGCCCATTTCTCCGGTCAGCTATACAAGCTTCATCCAGAGTCCGTCCCCCCCATGAGCCTCGCGCCTTAAATCTTCTAGAACCACTTGACCCACCCCCCTGCGCAGACTACAATCTAATGGACCGTGCTCAACCTCACCAGGAGAATCCCCATGTCAAACTATCTGTTTCACGGCACCCTCAACGACCTCGACCCGGATGTCTACGAATTGGTCCAGCTAGAAGCAGAACGCCAAGCCCGCAAATTGATCCTGATTCCATCCGAAAGCCAGGCTCCCCTGGCCGTGCGTGAAGCCATGGCTTCCGCATTTCAGAATATCTACGCCGAAGGCTATCCCGATGAAGATACGCGCTGGATGGAGGAGGAAGAGCTCCTGGATTTTCCCAAACGCCTGGCCCATTTCCGGCGTTCCTCCGACCCGCGTTATTATAAAGGTGTAGAATACGCCGACCTGATCGAGGCCTTGGCCCGCCGCCGCTGCGCCGAGGCCTTCGCGGCCAACGGCGTGACCGCTGACCAGATCTATGTCAACGTTCAGGCCCTCTCGGGCGCTCCGGCCAACAATGCCGTCTACCATGCCCTGGTAAAGCCGGGGGACACCGTCATGGGGATGAACCTGCTTCACGGCGGCCACCTGACCCATGGCTCGTCGGTCAACCGTTCGGGCGAGCTCTATAAAATCGTGCATTACAATATCGACCCGGAAACCGAGCAAATCGATTACGACAGCCTGCTGGCACTCGCCAAGGAAAGCCAGCCGAAGATGATCATCGCGGGCTACTCCTCCTATCCGTGGATCCCCAACTGGAAGAAATTCCGCCAGATCGCGGATACAGTGGGCGCTTACCTGATGGCCGACATCTCTCATATTGGCGGGTTGGTGGCGGCTGGGGCCGTCCCCTCGCCGGTCGGGTATGCGCATGTCATCACTTCGACCACCCACAAAACCCTGGACGGACCACGCGGCGCCGTCATTTTGACCACCGACCCGCTGCTCGCCAGGAAGCTCGATCGGGCGGTCTTCCCTGGAGAGCAGGGAGGGCCGCATGTCCACATTTTTGCCGCCCTTGCCCTGACCTTCAAACTGGCGCGCACCAGACAGTTCGAAAAACTCCAGAAGCAAACCATCAAGAACGCCGTAGCCATGACAGAGCGGCTCAAGGAGCGCGGGCTGCGTATCCCCTACGGCGGGACCAACTCACACCTGTTCAACGTCGATTGCCGCTCCGTCAAAGGCGAAGATGGCACGAGCCTCTCCGGTGACCAGGCGGCCCGCATCCTGGACGTGGTCGGTATAGTCGTCAACCGCAATACCATCCCCGGCGACAAGGATTCCCGCGACCCATCCGGGATCCGTCTGGGCACCCCTTGGATCACCCAACGCGGATTCGATGAAGAGAAGGCCCGCACCCTGGCCGACATCCTGGCGGATGTCCTTCTGGCGGCCGCTCCCCACTCCGTGGACACCCCTCACCAAGGCCGGATCCGCCGCGCCAAGGTCGATTTCAAATTGCTCGAGGAAGCCCGCCTCAAGGTAAGGTCGCTGGCCGAGCAGGCCGGGATCGACTTCGAACCGACCCGGCACGGTTACCCCCATTTCTACTACATCGATGACCGGCCGACGGACCAGAACGGCCAGGTCGCCTTCGATCTCCTCGGCGAACGGGTACGCCAAATGCTGGATTACACGGTGTCATCCGACCTTTCGGCGCTGGGGGCCGGACAATCGCAGCCCACCCGCCTGGTCACTCCCCTGGGTGAAATTTCCGGAGCCCTGAGCTGCGTCGACCATGATTTCTATCGCCTGTCCGTCCCCACGGAGAAGGCCTCCCTGGCAGCTGCCTGGCTGCGCGACCTGTCCGATGGCTACACTTCCTTCAACCTGGACGGTACGCCTGATCCGACACCCGGGCGCATGCCCGGACCGGTCGTGGTCCGGGAGTCCGATCAGAAACCGGTCGCGTCAAAGGGAGAGGCGGTGAGCCAGGCGAAGCCCTGGTACCTCGGAGTTGGGAAAGGCAACGCAAAGGCCCTGCCTGATTTCCACTGGGAAGAGAAGGAAGGTAAGCTGCGCCACACTCCGCTGTATGATCTCCATAAGGAGCTGGGCGCAAAAGTGATCCCCTTCGCAGGCTGGGAAATGCCGGTCTGGTATACCTCGGTCATGGAGGAACACCTGGCCACTCGCCGGGCAGCCGGGCTCTTTGACGTTGCGCACATGGGCGTATATCAGATCGAGGGCGCGGACGCCGCCTCCTTCCTGGACACCGTGTGCAGCAACGACACCGGCGGTCTGGAGCCGGGCGAATCGCTCTACACCCACTTCCTGACCCCGGAGGCGGATGTGGTGGACGATACGCTGGTCTACCGGCGAACCTGGGACAAGTACCTGGTAGTGGTCAATGCCTCCAATGATGATAAGGACCGCACCTGGCTGACCGCTGTGCGGGATGGCAAGGTCAAGATCGATAACGAGCGACCCTGGGCGCGCACTTACGGCTATCAGGCGGATATTCGCAACCTGCGCGATCCCAAAGCGGGTGACGACATGCGCGTCGATATCGCCCTCCAGGGGCCCAAGAGCCGCGACATCCTGCTGGCAATGGGTGTCAGTGCCGAGGCCCGCCGACGCATCCTGGCCCTCAAACGGACGGAGCTCTGCGACGCCAAGGTGGGCGGGTTCGATCTGATCGTCTCGCGCACCGGCTACACCGGGGAGAAAATGGCCTTCGAACTTTTCGTCCACCCGGAGAAGGCCGCCGATTTCTGGAAGGCGGTCATGAAGGCCGGTCAGAAATTCGGTCTCAAGCCGATCGGTCTGGGGGCACGCGACTCCCTGCGTACGGAAGCCGGCCTGCCACTTTACGGCCATGAGATGGGCGCTGGCTCCGGGAAGCAGGGCTTCCGCGACCTGGGGGTGGCAGAGGGCGGCTTCGGCTCGTATGTCAAGCTCTACAAACCCTGGTTCATCGGGCGCCTGGCCTATGTGGCCCGAGAACAGTCCCGCCGGGGCGTGGTGGTGCGCTTCCGCTTCCCGGAAAAGGGCGTGCGCATGGCCCACAACGGTGACCCGGTGGTGGACAAGCGCGGCCATGTCATCGGCTGGGTGACAAGCTGTGCGGCCGATATGGAAGGCACGCTCACCGGACAAGGCTTCGTTGAGTTGAAGTATACCGAGGAAGATACACCCATCTTCATCTACCAAGGGGCTCCCGCCGAAAGTGGCAAGCCCCCGGCGGAGATGAAATCTGGCGACAAAGCCTTGCTCCCGACCGAAGCGCGGGTTGTCAGCCGCTTTCCAAAGGGCTGAAACTCACTACCGCCAATCGCGGTCAGCATTCATGCGGCTTCGGGCCAGTAAGGATAAAGGGATTAGGGCAGCAGCTCTATGAAGTTTTCGCGCCTGCTTTTACTGGTCATGATCATCGGGTTGGCTGCCTGCAACGCTGAACCCGTCCCACCTACCCCGGCCCCCACCATACCTCCGACCCCCTCTCCGACGGCAGCCGCCCCCGCGGCCCTGACAGCCTCCCCGACTCCCACGCTCACAGCGACGACACCGCCGCCGACATCCATTCCGCAGGTCAATCCGAACCCGCGTCAGGTCGTACTCGCCGCGAACCTGAACGCACCGGACGACCTGGCGCTGGCGCCGGACGGCTCGATTTATATCTCTGATATCAATGAGGGGACGGTCACGCGGCTGACCCCGGACGGCCAGCTGCTACCGGTCGTCTCCGGTCTGAACATACCGGAGGGGATCCTTGTCCTTCCGGATGGAACGCTCATCATTGCAGAGCAAGGCGGGAACCGTCTGGACCATTATGATCCCACCACGAACCGCTTGACCCCGTTTGTCCGCCTGGTCAATGAAACCACGCAGGATGGGGTGGATGGGATCACACTGGACAGCCACGATCCGCAGGCGATCACGATCATCATCCCGGACAGCCCGAACGGAACCCTGTTGCGCGCCAGCCTGGACGGTCAGAGGGTCACTTTAATCACCAAGGAGTTCACCCGCCCCACGGACGCCTGGGTGGAGCCAGACGGTAGTATCCTGGTTGTGGATGAGGACGCCAATTCGCTCAGCCGGGTCCACCCGGATGGCACGATCGACAAGCTGGCCGGCCTCCCGACCCCGGATGATGTGGTCGAGGATCAGAACGGAAACATCTTCGTCACCACCCTCGGCGATGGGGCAGTTCACCTGATCTCAGCCGCCACCCAGCAGGACACGATCCTCGTCGGCGGACTCATCAACCCGCAGGGGTTGATCCTGGATCAGGATGGGAATCTGGTAGTTGCCGACGCCGGGCATCACCAGCTTGTCAAGCTGGTCCTCCATTAAAAAATAAAATATCTAGTTGTGATTGAAAGGGCCGATCGGTATCCATCGACCTTCTCCTTAATCGGATGAAGCTGGAAAGGTCTATAATTCCCCTCATGAGACGCATCTTGCCCACCCTCGCCTGCCTTCTGCTGACCGGCCTGGGACTCATCGGTTGCACTCCCGCCCAGGCCCCCTCCGCTGCCCCCACACCGGAACCCAGCCTGCTCGCGACCAGCACCGCAGCCTCTGCCACTCAAACCCTCCCGCCCACCGCCACCTCAGCCCCGACATCTACCCCGACACCGGCCCTGAGGATCGGCTCCACCCTGACCTCAGCGCTTGACCAGATGGTCGAGGTCTATGTCCCGGCGGGGGATTTCCTGATGGGGTCATCCGATTCGGATGGCATGGCCTATGCGAACGAGAAACCCCAACACACGGTCACCCTGGCGGCCTTCTGGATCGATCAAACCGTGGTGACCAACGGAAAATACGCCCTGTGCGTACAGGCCAAGGCCTGCAAGGCGCCGCGCGCTTTCAGTTCCAACCTCCACGATCACTACTATGGGTATGCCGAGTATACCGATTTCCCGGCCATCAACACCTCCTGGAACGATGCCCAGGCCTACTGTCAATGGGCGGGACGGCGCCTGCCCACCGAAGCCGAATGGGAGAAGGCCGCCCGCGGGACGGACGGCCGCCTCTACCCGTGGGGGAACAATCCCCCCACGGCGGACCTGGCAAATTTCGGGAACAAGATCTGGGATGTCATCAAGACCGGCAGCCATCCAGGCGACGCCAGCCCTTACGGAGCGCTGGACATGGCCGGCAATGTCTGGCAGTGGGTGGCGGATTGGTACGCCCCGGATTATTATCAACACTCTCCAGCGCAGAACCCGGCCGGACCGGCTACTGGCCAAGCCCGCGTTCAACGGGGCGGGTCCTATCACTACAGCGAGATCGGCATCCGTTCCGCCTATCGCTTTTCGAAGGCACCTGCCTATTTTGACTCCGAGACCAGCTTTCGCTGTGCCCAGAGCGCGACCCCCTAGCGCCTCTGGGATATTAAACCGCGTGAGGAATCGAGGAAACGGGACGGACCATGGACGAACCGACCCAGAAAGCCCACCGCCCGTTTGTCCGGATGACCGGTAGAGAAAGGCACTCGAACGATGGACCATCCGAAGAAACCCTCCCAGGAAGAGATACGCGATTTCGTCATTGCCGGGCATGGGGATCTCGCCAAAGTCAAACACATGCTCGAGGGGTCCCCCGAGCTGCTTAACGCAAGCTACGCATGGTCGGACCGTGACCATGAAACCGCCATCCAGACAGCCGCTCAAATAGGAGCTGTCGACCTCGCCGAGTTCCTGCTGGAACAGGGAGCTCCCCTGGAGATCTGTACGGCGGCCACGCTGGGACGGATCGAGGCTGTGCAACAGCTCCCGGATCAAGGCGACCGGTTCGCATGGCATCCCTCTGATCGCTCAGGCAGCGATGAGTGGCAATGTCGAACTTGCCAAGCTGCTTTGGGGTCGGGGTGCCCGGGAAGGCGCTGCCTTCGCATTGAGCAATGCCGTGACAAAAGGATATCTCGAAATGACCCGCTGGCTGCTCGCCAACTGCAAGACTGACCTGAATTGGAAAAATTATGAAGGGAAAACCGCCTTGATGATCGCCACGGAAAAGGGGGAGCAGCATAGCGATCCGTCCAAGGATGGCGGTCCGCGGGGAATATTCGAGGCCTCGATAAAATCTAGAAATCTCCCATCCCGGAATCAGGAGGAGTACGTATGAATATCAGACAACTTGGGAAAAGTGACCGTCGGGTCAGTGAGGTCGGGCTCGGCTGCTGGCAGTTCGGCGGCGACTTCGGCCCGATGAACGATCAAACCGCCCACGATATCATGTCTGCTGCGGTCGAGAGCGGGATCGACCTTTTCGATACGGCAGACGTCTACGGAAATGGCCGGAGCGAAACATTGATCGGTGAGTTTCGCCGGAGGACCGAAAAACCGTCCTTCATCGCCACCAAATTCGGGCGTGGGTCGGATGTCTACCCTGACCACTACACGGAGGCGGCCCTGCGCCGTTCGACCGAGGCCTCGTTGAAGCGTCTGGGGATCGAGGCCCTCGATCTTCTGCAGCTGCACTGCATCCCTACAGAAGTCATGCAGGCCGGTGCGATATTCGAATGGCTGCAGAAGCTGAAGGCCGAGGGCAAGATCAAGCAATTCGGGGCCAGCGTCGAGACCGTTGATCAGGCCCTGATGTGCCTGGAGGTGGACGGCTGCGCTTCCCTGCAGATCATCTTTAACCTATTCCGGCAGAAGCCCATTGAGATGCTTTTTCCAAGAGCCAGAGAGCGGGGTGTGGGGATCATCGTGCGCCTGCCGCTCGCCAGTGGGCTGTTGGCGGGCAAATTCACAGCCTCGACCCGCTTCGTGGATACCGACCACCGCACCTACAACCGGGATGGCCAGATGTTCAATGTCGGCGAAACCTTTGCGGGTCTCCCCTTCGAAAAAGGGGTCGAACTGGCCGACGGCCTCAAAGCGTTCGTGCCGCCGGGGATGACGATGTCCGAAATGGCGCTGCGTTGGATCCTGGACTTTGCTGAGGTATCCGTCATCATTCCTGGTGCGAGTTCTCCCCTCCAGGCCAGGGAAAACGCCCGGGCCTCCGGGCTCCCTCCGCTACCGGTAAAGCTTCACCAACAGCTGTCCGAGTATTACCACGAGCACGTTCATAGCCATATTCGCGGGCCCTATTAATGGGAGCCGCCGGCGGCCTCACCTGCTGGCGATCCTTTCAGACACAGGCCGGCGGAAACCCTTTTGAGGAGCCGTACACCTTCAGACTGGCTGTGGGAGGAACGAGGGGTTCCCGTTCTCACGGCCCCGGAGTGGTTTCCTGGACCAGCACTGCGCCCAGATTGTCGTCCCAATCACCCAACTGGGAGCGGTCGGCCATTTCAGCAACTGCCGCCAGGGTCACCGGATTCCCCGCTGTCCCCTGATCCGGGTAGGCCCAGCC
This sequence comes from Anaerolineales bacterium, assembly GCA_050013095.1. Lineage (GTDB taxonomy): Bacteria > Chloroflexota > Anaerolineae > Anaerolineales > Villigracilaceae > UBA877. The sequence goes on from JBEKFY010000038.1 coordinate 12,252, forward strand.
CATAACCTTCGTCCAGTCCTCGGGCTGGGTGTCGGCAGGGTTATCCGGGAAGTCCAAGCCGGCGCTTGGAATGAAGGCCTGCACATAGGCCCGGTCCGGATTGAGCCGCACCCACAGGCCGATCCCGGTACCCGGGTTGGCGGCTTCGAAGCGAAAACCCAGGAAGGCCTCGTGGATATGGGGTTTATCCTGGGCCACCTGGGCATGGTCATTCTGGGCAAAGACCAGCATCACCTTGAGGTCCGGCAGATTATTCCCGACGCTGCGATAAGCGGCCATGATCTGTTGAGGGGATTGCCAGTACTGGGTGACCTCCTGGGGCGTGGCCAGGGTCGCCGGCCAATCCGCGGCGCTCAGCGCGCCGTTTGCTGAGAGAGCTTCGGTCAGCGCCGTAGAATAATAGCGTTTCCCAAACAGGATCGGGACCTGCCCGCTGAAGGCAAAATCGCCAGCAGTAAAAATGCCGTTCCCTTTCAGGTCGAGATAAGGACGCCCGATGAGGCCCGTGTTGCTGTCCTTGTAATTCGGGTCCCAGCGGAGGGACTTGTAGTCCAAGGTGATCTCGTTCGGGCTGAAATCATCCGGATACTGGTAGAGCGGATTGTAGACCGGCTTGGCATCGCTTCCCCAGTAACCGAGTTCCTGGCTGGAGAGGCTGTCCAGGGTGGGATTTTCGCGATCGACGAGATACTGAACGCCGTTCATCTCGTCGCCATACTGCGCAAGCGCTCTCAACACGGCAGTGCCCGCCTCCGCATATGCGTAAAGTCCCACCTCGGATGTAAGCGGCGGGACCTGGGTCAGGTTCGTGAGATAGTGGCCGTTCTGATCTGGGATGAGATTGACGGCAAAGCGGATGACATCTCGCAAGGCTTTAATGGAGCTCGCCCCTCCATAATCATAGGTGCCGTCGCTGCGCGCTCTCGTGCGGGCGTCCGTCCCGCCGGGCCACAGATAGCTGATGGAGATCAACCCCAGGCTGGTGAAATTCGGATCGGTCAAAAAGCCGGAGGGCTTGGTGAAATAGGGCGAAACCATGATCACCACACCGGCGCTGGTCGTATAGCGCGGCGTGCGAGGGATGGAAATCATCACGGCGATGTTCCCGATACCCGCCGAAGGGAGCGCAGTGACCAAAGTCCGGGCAGTCGAGGATACTGCCGGGGCAGCCCCCGTGTTCGCGCCGCGTGCCTCCCCGCAGGAGGCAAGGAGCAGGCTCAGGACGAGCAAACGAATGAACGGGTTTCGCATGGTGGCCCTCTGGGGATGATTGTAGCATGCCGCCTTACAATACTGAAAGAGGCCCAAGGGTTGCATAGAACGCCAAAACACGGTAATATTGGGGAGGCCATGCTACGGAGTCTGTTAATATCTGCTTTGCTTGGCATCGCGTGGTCAGTTGAAGCCTGACGGGTGAATCATACCTGCCAGGCTTTTTTATTGCCGACCCGCCTCAAATCACAAAATCACGAAGGAGATCGAATGCAGACACCCTGGGAATACCGCTATGCCAACCGGACGCAACGGATGGGCAGTTCCGTCATCCGTGAACTGCTCAAGCTTACCGAGCAGCCGGACATCATTTCATTCGGCGGCGGGCTGCCGGCGCCGGAAGTGTTCCCCCTCAAGGAATTTAAGGCGGCGTGCAACGTGATCCTGGATACCGCTGGCCCTCAAGCCCTGCAATACAGTACCACGGAAGGGTACCGACCTTTACGCGAAATGATCGCCCGCCACACCGGCCGCTACGCAGTATACGTCACACCGGAGAATATCTTGATCACCTCCGGTTCCCAGCAGGCGCTGGATTTTATCGGACGGGTCTTCATCAACCAGGGTGACCACATTATCGTCGAATCTCCCACCTACCTGGGTGCTCTGCAAGCCTGGAACGCATACGGGGCGCAGTACATATCTGTGCCATCTGATGAAAATGGGATGGTCACGTCCGAACTGGAAAAGGCGCTGCGCATCGGGCCAAAGTTCATTTATGTGTTGCCAAACTTCCAGAACCCAAGCGGGTCGACCCTCACCCTGGAACGCCGGAAACAGCTGGTTGAATTGGCCGATCGGTATGGAGTACCCATCATCGAAGATGATCCTTACGGGCAGCTGCGGTTCGAAGGCGACCACCTGCCCCCCCTTGTCTCGCTGGACTGCCAGTATCGGGGAGATGACGGCTGCTATACCGGAAATGTCATCTATTTGAGCACATTTTCAAAACTGCTTGCCCCGGGGATCCGCCTGGCGTGGGTCATCGCCCCAGAGCAGGTCATCCGCAAGCTGGTCCAGGCCAAACAGGCGGCCGACCTGAACACCGCCGCCTTCAATCAGATGGTTGCCTACGAGGTTGGAAAAGGCGGCTTCCTGGACGAACATGTCAAATACATCATCAAGGTCTATCGAGAGCGCCGCAATGTGATGTTGGAAACGATGGATGAACTCTTCCCATCCGAGGTCCATTGGACTCACCCACAGGGCGGCATGTTCCTGTGGGGGATCCTGCCGGAGTGGATGGACGCGGCCGATGTGCTCAAAGTCGCCATCCAGCGTAAGGTGGCCTTCGTGCCCGGCGAGTCCTTCCACCCGAACAACGGGGGCAAGAACACCATGCGCCTCAATTTCTCCTACTCGAACCCTGAGACCATCCGCGAGGGCGTCAACCGCCTGGGAACAGTGCTCAAGGAAATGGTGGCCCAGGAGAAAATGCACCACGCCTGACAAATTTCAGGGCGGCCCCGCTGGGCCGCCCTCTTTTTTTTAATCCACATAGGGCACGTAGTCAGCCCTGGCGATGCCCTGTTCGATCGCTTTCTGCGCCACCGCCCGCGCCACGGCCCGGTGGACATTTTTATCCAGCGGGTTCGGGACCATTTCGCCGGACGGCGTCAGGTCCGCGATCGCCGCGGCTGCCGCGAGCAGCATCTCCTGTGTGATCCGGGGCGCATACGTGTCCACGGCACCGCGGAAGATACCCGGGAAGCCCAGCACGTTATTGACCGATTTCCCGTCGGCTGCAAAGGCCGCCCCGGCCTGCAGCGCGGCGTCCGGTTCGATCTCGGGAACCGGGTTGGAAAGCGCCAGGATGATCTGCCCTTTGCGCACCATCCCCGGCTTGATCAGGCCCTGCGCCCCGGTCGTGGCCACAACGATATCGCATTCCGCCATGATCTCCTTTAGATTCGAGCGTTTCCCGCCGTTCTGCTCGTGGCGCTGCAGGGCCTCCTCGGCCAGATCCGCGCCCAGGACGGGATTACCGGTCAGCTGCATGAGCATGTCCGCAATTGCCGTCCCGGCTGCCCCTAGGCCGATCTGTCCAATGCGTGCCTTGCCGAAATCCACCCCGGTGGCGCGCGCGGCGACCGTCAGAGCGGCGGTCGTGACGACCGCCGTGCCATGTTGATCATCGTGCATGACCGGGATGTCCAGCATCGCCTGTAAGCGCGATTCGATGCCGAAACAACGCGGGGCAGAGATGTCCTCGAGCTGAATGGCGGCGAAGGTCGGGGCTATGGCCGCCACGGTATCCACGATCCGATCCGGGTCCTTGCTATCGAGCAGGATGGGAACGCCTGAAAGTCCGACCAGGGTCTCCATCAACATGGCCTTGCCTTCCATGACCGGCATCCCCGCCAGCGGCCCGATGTCCCCCAGGCCGAGTACCGCCGTGCCATCCGTGACAATGGCCACCAGGTGGGAGGTGGAAGTGTACAGGCGTGCCAGTGAGGGGTCTTTGGCAATCATCAAACACACCTCGGCGACCCCCGGGGTATAGACACGCCGCAGGGTCTCCAGCGAGTCGATCTTGTAACGGCTGCGGATCGCGATCTTGCCCTTTTGATGCAATTCCAGCACCTCATCGCGCACTTCCAGCAGGCGCGTCCCGGGGTTCTCGGCCAAAGCCGCCAGGATTTTCTCCATCTGTCCGGCATCGTCCGTATAGATCCCGATCTCGCGCATGACGTAACGCGAGCTTTCGGTGAGCAGACGCATTTCCCCAATGCTGCCGCCTGCCTCTGCAACCGTAGTGATCAGGCGCGCCAAGACCCCCGGCGTGCGTTCATCTTGGACACGTACCGTACGCAGAATCTTCCCTTCCATGGCCATCTAAACCTCCCGCCAGGGACCTAAAAATTCAGCCCCCAATCTCACTCATCACACGGTTGAGCGGGATCTCACCCTCCGCCAGACCGTGCCCCCAGGGTTTGTTCCAGATCGCATCCAGGACCATCTGGCGCAGCTCTTCCAGGGTGGCGCCCGCGCGCAGCGGTGCCAGCAGGTTCATCTCGTGCTCGCGCAGCAGGCAGGTGCGCAGGAGTCCGTCAGAGGTCAGTCGGGCACGCGTGCAGGAGGCGCAAAACGGGGCGGTGATCGAGGAGATGAAACCGATGTCGCCCTGGGCGCCGGGGATGTGAAAAACCTGCGCTTCCCCGTCCAGTTCGCCTCCGTTGGCGGGGAGGAGGGAGCCCAACGCCTGTTCGATACGCCTTTGGGTCTCCGCTGCCGTGACCATCTCTCCCTGCTGGAACTCCGTCACACCGGCAAAGGGCATCATCTCGATAAAGCGTACCTGCCAGGGATGATCGATGGTCAGACGGGCCAGGTCGACCACGTCCTCCTCGTTGTAGCCGCGCACGACCACCGCATTGAGCTTGACCGGCTTCAACCCAGCTGCCTCTGCAGCCAGAACGCCTTCCCAGACCATATCGACATCCCCGCGGCGGGTCAGGCGGTTGAATTTGGCTGAGTCCAGGGTGTCCAGGCTGACGTTGACCCGCTGGAGCCCGGCTTCTGCCAGAGGCCTGGCCAGCTTGGAAAGAAGTATGCCGTTGGTCGTCATGGAAACGGTCCGGATGCCGGGCGTATGGGCAATGGCCCGTACCAAGTCCACCACGTGCGCCCGGACCGTCGGTTCTCCGCCTGTCAAACGGATCTTGTCAAAACCCAGATTGGCAAACAGGCGCGTCAGCAGCAGGAGCTCGTCGTCCTGCATCATTTCTGCGGTCGGCCGGAAGATCATCTTCTCCGGCATACAATAGACACACCGCAGATTGCAATGATCGGTTAGGCTGATACGGAGATAGTGGATTTTTCGCCCAAAACGGTCAAGAGCCATATGCGCCTCAAGAATACCGATAAAGGGAACGGTCATTAATTATAACCACTTTTTGCACCCGGCAGCCGCCGCGGGTGTTGCTTAATCAAACGTTAATGCTCGATCCGGAGCAGCTCTGGTGGACTCCGCCTCAGGGGTAGCGTGACAGCCCCGAGATCAGATTCCGGACGGGCGGCAGTTGACGGTTGCTGGTAGGCGTGCTATCATCCATGCGCATTTGTCCTTTTTTTATGTTGAAGGAGTTATTTATATGAGTATTGATACGATTATTCGATTAATCGGCATGGTTGTCTTTACCATCCTGGGGGCTTACGGCGGAAACTGGCTCGGTCGGTTCAACAGCTCTATCCAGCTTGTCTACACCATGACCATTGCCTTGATCGGAGCGCTCTTTGGCCTGGTGCTGACGCCCTATTTTACGACCCGCCCCATGCGCTCATTGCGGGCCTTGCTCGGACGTCTGGCGGCCGAGACCCTTGTTTCCGGCCTGATTGGCCTGGTCTTCGGTCTGCTGGTTGCCGCCCTGCTGGCCTTTCCCCTCTCTCTGCTCCCCAACCCCTTCGGGAAGATCCTGCCCTTCATCGGGGTAATCGTCTTATGCTATTTCGGCATTTCCGTCTTCGTCATGCGCCAGACGGATATCGGCAACCTGTTGGGGGTCTTCACCTCGCACCGCGAGGACGGGGCAGCCGGCCAATGGTCTCTGCAGAGCCGGACGATCCTGCTCGATACCAGCGTGATCATCGACGGGCGAGTGGCGGATATCGCCAAGACCGGCTTCCTGCCCGGGACGCTGCTCATCCCGCGCTTCGTCCTGAACGAGCTCCAATACATCGCCGATTCTCCCGATTCCCTGCGACGGCAGCGCGGCCGGCGCGGCATGGAAGTACTTGCCGAACTCCAGAAAGCGCCCGCGGTGGTCGTCCGGATCAGCGACATTGACGTGGAAGGTGTGCGCGAGGTGGATGATAAGCTGGTCATCCTGGCGCGGCAGATGAAATGTCCCATCCTGACCAACGACTACAACCTGAACCGCATCGCCGAGCTGCAGGGCGTGGTGATCCTGAATATCAATGAACTGGCCAACGCGGTCAAGTCGGTCGTCCTGCCTGGCGAGATCATGGAAGTGAACGTCATCCAGGAGGGCAAGGAGGTCGGCCAGGGCGTCGGGTATATGGACGACGGCACGATGGTGGTGATCGAGAATGGCAACAAATATCTCAACAAGGAGATCCAGGTCACCGTTTCCAAAGTATTGCAGACAGCTGCCGGGCGGATGATCTTCGCACGTCCAGAAGCGCGAGAAGATAAGAGAGAAGACCGATAGCAGGAGGAGTATGCTGCGCGTCTACAACACTCTCACTCGAAAAAAAGAGGAGTTTCAGACCCTCGAACCCGGCGTGGTGAAAATGTACGTTTGCGGCCCGACGGTCTATGCCGACGCGCACATCGGACACGCCATGTCGGCCATCGTCTTCGACGTGGTCCGCCGCTACCTGGAATACCGCGGCTACCAGGTCCGCTATGTAATGAACTTCACCGACGTCGACGACAAGATCATCCTGCGCGCCAGCAAGCTTGGTGTGAACCCTCACGACCTGGCCGAGTCCTACATCCAGGCCTACCGCCAGCACCTGGACGATCTGAATGTCCTGCCGGCCACCGCCAACCCGCGCGCCACCCAGACCATGGACAAGATCCAGGCCATGATCCAGGGCTTGATCGACAAGGGCTTTGCCTACCCGGCCAAGAACGGGGATGTCTACTTCCGCGTCACCTCGGATCCAAACTATGGCAAGCTTTCCGGCCGCCGACTGGAAGATATGCAGGCCGGAGCCCGCATCGAGGTGGGTGAGCAGAAAGAGCACCCGATGGACTTCGCGGTCTGGAAGGCCGCCAAGCCCGGAGAACCGGAATGGGACAGCCCGTGGGGAAAGGGCCGCCCAGGCTGGCACATCGAGTGCTCGGCCATGAATCTGGACATCCTGGGTGAACAGATCGACATCCACGGCGGTGGTAATGACCTGATCTTCCCGCACCACGAGAATGAGATCGCCCAGACCGAATCGTTCACCGGGAAGCCTTTCGCCCGCTACTGGATGCACAACGGGATGCTGCAGCTCTCGGGCGAAAAGATGTCCAAATCGCTGGGGAACCTGGTCACGATCCACGACTTCCTGGCCAAGCACGAGGCGGATGTCCTGCGGATCATGGTGCTGAACGCCAGCTACCGGGCCCCGCTCTCTTATTCGGATGAGATCGTGGAGGCGGCCGAGCGCGGGCTGGAGCGGATGCGGACCGGCCTGAAGGGGGCTCTGCCCGGGTCAAAGGGTGGCCCGGCGGAAGCGCTCCACGCCCTGGACAGCCAGAGCGAGGGTACCCAGCAGGTCTTCGTCGATGCCCTGGACGATGATTTCAACACCTCCAGTGGCCTGGCGGCGCTCTTCGAGCTGGTGCGCGCCATCAATACGGCCCGCAATGCAGGCGCCACCGACGCCGAGCTCAAGCCTGCCCAGGACACCCTGCGCACGCTGGCCCGGGTGCTGGGATTGCGCCTGCCAGAGAAGAAAGCCGGAAGCGGTGGCGCCGACCCGTTCGTGGTCTTGCTGGTGGAAATCCGCACCCAGATGCGCAAGCAAAAGCAGTGGGCCATGTCGGACCTGATCCGCGACCGGCTCAAGGACCTCGGGGTGGCCATCGAAGACGGCAAGGATGGCACCACCTGGCGGTGGGGATAGCGAAACACAGGTCCCCGGCACTTTGAAAGTGCCGGGGATATATTTATCCCGGGTCGACCGGATCTTCATGAACGGACCATTTCCCGCTTTCGACTTTGACAGCTGGGCTGAATCCTATGATCAGGACGTCGCATCGAATCAATTTCCCTTCGTCGGTTACACGAGCGTCCTCAATACCGTCGTCAGACTTGCCGGGGCGCAATCGGGGATGCGCGTGCTGGACCTGGGTACAGGCACGGGCAACCTGGCCTCCCGCTTCGCCCGCCTCGGCTGCGAGCTGTGGTGCATGGATTTCTCTGCCGCCATGCTTGAAAAAGCCAGGGTAAAGCTCCCGGGAGCGCACATTATTCAATACGACCTGCGGGGTGACTGGCCTGCCGGACTGCCTGGCCGCTTCGAGCGCATTGTCTCAGCCTATGTCTTCCATCATTTCGAGCTGGACGAAAAGGTGCGCCTGGTGCAGAGGATCGTATCCGAACTGCTTCTTCCAGGCGACAGGCTCGTCATCGCCGACATCGCTTTCCCGGACCGCCCGACGCAGGAGAAGACCCGGGTACAACTGGGGGAGGCCTGGGAGCAAGAATTCTACTGGATTGCCGATGAAGCTCAGGCAGCCTTCAGGCAGGTGGGTTTGAGGGTAGAATACATCCAGGTCTCTGCATGTGCGGGTGTATTCAACTGGCAGGCGTGACTCACCGAACATTCACGACACAATCCAAAGGATCCAGATGTCCTCCCCCTCTTCCGTGATCGCGGTCAGCGGACTTTCCAAATATTTCAAGGTGCCCACCCGTGAGGCGGGCTTGAAAGCCGCCGGCAAAAGCCTCTTCAGGCGGACCTACCGCACCGTCAAGGCGGTGGACGGAATTACGTTCTCGATCGAGCCCGGGGAGATCGTCGGCTTTTTGGGGCCGAACGGCGCCGGGAAGACCACCACGCTGAAGATGCTCTCCGGGCTGCTTTACCCCACCACCGGATCTGCGCGTGTGCTCGGTTTTGAGCCCTCCCGGCGGCAGGCCGCTTTCCTTGAGCAGATCACTTTGTTGATGGGCAACCGCTCCCAGCTGGCCTGGGACCTGCCGGCGCTCGACTCGTTCGAGCTGCAGCGATCGATCTACAGCATCCCTCGCAGCCAGCTCACACAGACCCGTGACGAGTTCATCGAGCTGCTCGACCTGAAAGACCTGGTGAAAAAGCCGGTCCGCAATCTTTCGCTGGGCGAGCGCATGAAAGTGGAGATCGTCGGGGCGCTGCTGCATCGGCCCAAAGTCCTGTTCCTCGATGAACCCACCATCGGTCTGGACGTGACCATGCAGCGCCGCATCCGCGAGTTCGTCGCCGAATATAACTTACGCTACGGGGCGACCGTCCTGCTGACCAGCCACTATATGGCGGATGTCGAGGCGCTGTGCCAGCGGGTGATCGTCATCCACAACGGCAAGCTGATCTTCGATGGAGGCCTGGCAGACCTGATCGACCGTTTTTCGGCTTACAAGACGATCCGTGTGACCTTCAATAACACATTATGCAACTGGGGCCAGTACGGGGAGGTGCTCAACCAGGACGGCGCCCATGTGGTCCTGCGCGTCCCCAAGGCAGACACCTCCCAGCGAACCGCCCGCATCCTGTCTGAACAGCAGGTGGATGACCTGACGGTTGAGGACCCGCCCATCGAGGATGTCATTGAGAAAGTCTTCAGCCAGCAAGATGTCTCCGAGGGCACGGGAGGGGCGGCATGAAGAGGCTGATCGATTTCTACCTGACCGCCATGAAATTCGCGGTCCAGAAATCTTTTCAATACCGGTTGCAAAGCTTTTTCTACCTCTTCACGATGTTTGCCGAGCCGGTCATTTACCTCGTGGTCTGGTCCACCATCGCGAAGCAGCAGGGTGGCTCGGTAGGAGGTTATACCGTCGGAGGTTTTGCCGCCTACTACATCACATGGACGCTTTTGCGCAACATGAACGTCGCGCGATCGCCGGGGGACTGGGAATGGCGCATCCAGCACGGAAGCATGTCGGCAGAACTCCTGCGACCAATCCACCCCATTCACAACGATGTGACAGATTTCGCGGGCTGGAAACTGGTGATGATCTTGATGTGGCTGCCCATCGCTGCCCTCCTGGCCCTGATCTTCAAGCCCACGCTCCATCCGACCTGGTTTCAGATCTTGATCTTCTTTTTTGCCGCCTGGGGCGCCTATCTCATCCGCACCGTGCTGATGTCGCTGCTTGGGATGATCACTTTCTGGACGACGCGGGTCGGGGCGATCTACGACTTGTACTTCGCCCTGGAGCTGGTTCTATCTGGACGCCTGGTGCCCATGCCGTTGATGCCCACCTGGGTCCAGCACCTGGCGAACTTCCTGCCCTTCCAATGGACGTTTTACTTCCCGATCAACGCCCTCACTGGTTCGCCGACACCTGCCGAGCTGGTCACGGGATTGGGTATCCAGTTGTTGTGGTTCCTGGGTGGCTTAGGCCTGGTCAACCTGGTCTGGCACTACGGCATCCGTCGTTTCTCTTCCGTGGGAAACTGAGAGGAGGTCGCCATGAAACTGCTCAGATTGGCCTGGAACTACCTGAAAATCGGCGTCGCCAGCGAACTGCAGTACCGGGTCAACTTCTTCATCCAATTGTTCCATTCCTTCGTCGCCGTGGCCACCGGCCTGATCGGCCTGGCGCTGGTCTTCAACTATACTTCCGAGCTGGGAGGCTGGTCCCGGCCGGAACTGCTGGCAGTAATGGGCATTTACATCCTGATCGGCGGGGTGATCAACTCAGCCATCCAGCCCAATATGAACCGCCTGCTCCGAGAAATCCAGGATGGAACCCTGGATTTTGCCCTGATCAAGCCGGTGGACGGACAGGTGCTGGTGAGCGTGCGTGAGTTCCGGTTCTGGTCCCTCACCGATGTGATCGCCGGGCTGGCAGTGCTGGGTGTGGCCGTCGCCCAACTGCAGACCCGCGTGGGTCTCTGGCAGGCGCTTGGCTTCCTGGCCGCGCTGCTGCTGGGCGGTATCATGATCTACTGCTTCTGGCTGATCCTGACCTCCGTGGCATTTTGGGTGATCAACATCGACACCATGGTCGACCTGTTCCAGGGGCTCTACGCCGCCGGGCGCTGGCCCATCAGCATTTACCCGGGCTGGCTGCGCATCGGGTTGACTTTTCTGGTCCCCTTAGCCTTCGCCGTCACAGTTCCCGCCGAGGCGTTGACCGGCCGCCTGACCGTGCTCACCCTAGTCGGCGCGGCCGGACTGGCCGTCCTCCTGATGGCGCTGGCGCGCCTCGTCTGGCGCATGGGCATGCGCAAATACTCGGGGGCCTCGGCTTAAGGTTATGCCAGGTTTTTGAAGATGAAAGAATTCATCTATTCCCGCAACGCCGTCTACGAAACCCTGATCGCCAAAAGAAGGCAGGTGTTTCGGCTGGAAATTGCACACGGGGTCCAGGAGAAAGGACGACTGCTCCAGATCCTGGAGATGGCCGAAGCGCGGAAGATCCCCATTTTGCGCGCCCCGCGCGCCGGAATGGACAAGATCCATCCAGGGCATCAGGGGGTGATCCTAGAAGCCAGCGGCTATCCCTACCAGAACCTGGCGGATATTTTTGACCTGGCCGGGCAGCGCGGCGAGCCGCCCTTCGTGCTGATCCTGGACACCCTGCAGGATCCCCAGAACCTGGGCACGCTGCTGCGCAGTGCAGAGGCGGTCGGCGTGCACGGCGTGGTGCTGCCTCTGGCGCGCGCTGCAGGGGTCACCCCGGCAGCCGTCAATGCTTCATCGGGTGCTTCGGAGCACCTTTTGATCGCTCAAGCCAACCTTTCCCAGGCCATTGAGCAATTGAAAGAGGCAGGGGCCTGGGTCGTCGGACTGGATCAGGGGGCGGAGTCAAGCAGCCCATCCGAAGTCCGTCTGGACGGCGCCCTGACAGTGGTCGTCGGGAGCGAAGGCGAAGGCCTGCGCCCATTGGTCCGGTCGAAATGTGACATCCTGCTGCGCCTGCCCATGCAAGGCCGGGTCGAATCGCTCAATGCCGCTGTGGCCGGGTCGATCGCCCTTTACCTCGCCTATCTGGAACGTACGAAACGAGACCCCCTTGTAAAATGATGAAAGCAGGGGCCCGACCCATTCCAACTTGAAGTCTGGAGGAAAGCATGCCGACCGCATCCATCCATTTCCCGCACGGCTTCCTGTGGGGCACCGCCACCGCCGCACATCAGGTCGAAGGCAACAATACCAACAACAATTGGTGGAAGTGGGAGCAGGAGGGGCACACCCACGATCACTCCGATTTGGCCTGTGACTGGTGGGGCGGACGCTGGAGGGAGGATTTCGACCGCGCCGCAGACGGTGGCCAGAACGCCCACCGCCTGTCGGTGGAATGGAGCCGCATCCAGCCCACCCCGGACCGCTGGGACGAAGACGCCCTGGAGCGCTACCGGACCATGCTGAGGGGGTTGCGCGAGCGCGGCATGACCGCCATGGTCACGCTCCACCACTTCACCGACCCGCTCTGGCTCACCGAACGCGGGGGCTGGGAGACCGAACAGGTCGTCCCGCTCTTTGAAAAATTCGTCCGCAAGACCGTCGAAGCCTTGAAAGAATATGCCTCCCTGTGGTGCACCATCAACGAGCCGAATATTTATGCCCTGGAAGGTTATGCGGACAAGGTCTTCCCACCCGGCAAGTCGGATCTCAAACTCGCCCTGCGCGTGGAGGCCAACCTGGTGCGCGGCCATGCCGCTGCCTACCGGGCCATCCATTCGATCCAGACGGAAGCCCGGGTCGGCTACGCGGCGCATTACCGGCCCATGGTGCCGCGCTTCGCCTGGTTCCCACTGGATGTGCTGGAACGATATCTCCATTCCAGCACCATCAACCTGGCTTTTCCGAGCGCCCTCAGCACCGGGGTCATGCGCACCCCGCTCGGCAATACAAAAATCCCGGAAGCCAGGGGGACGCAGGACTACCTCGGACTGAACTACTATTCGCAGGACACGGTGGCTTTTGACCTGCGCAAGCCGCAGGAGCTGTTCGGCCGGCGCTACTATCCAGCCGGCAGCGACCTGGCCGAGAGCGGCATGAACGTGAACCTGCCGGAGGGGTTCTACCGCGCCCTCCAGTGGGCCAACCAGTTCAAGCTGCCGATCCTCGTCACCGAGAACGGGATCGAGGATGCCAAGGACACGATCCGCCCGCGCTACCTGGCCGGTCACATCCACCAGATGTGGCACGCGGTCAACTTCAACTGGCCGATCAAGGGCTATTTCCACTGGACGCTGGTGGACAATTTTGAATGGGAGCGCGGCTGGACGCAGCGCTTCGGCCTGTGGGAGCTGGACGTCGAGACCCAGGCCCGCCGCAAACGCCCCTCCGCAGACCTGTATGCGGCCATCTGCAAAGAGAACGGCCTCACCTCCGAAATGGTGCAGAAATACTGCCCGGAGATCTACACCAAGCTGTACCCCGGATGAACGCGCCCATCGATCTCATCTTCCAGCGCAGGAGCATCCGTAAATACACCCCTCAGCTGGTTGAGAGGGAAAAACTGGACCTGCTCTTGAAAGCGGCTATGGCAGCTCCCTCGGCGATGAACTGCAAGCCGTGGGAGTTCGTGGTCGTCACCAATCCCGACAGCCTGGCGCAGTTCCGCAAACAGCTGCCCTTCGGGGACCGGAATGCTCCGGCAGCCATCGTCGTTTGCGGCAACCCCGGTCTCTCCACCAACCCGGCCGCCCGCCTGTTCTGGGTCCAGGATTGCTCTGCCGCCACCGAAAACATCCTGATCGCCGCGACGGGACTGGGACTGGGCACAGTCTGGATCGGAGTTCACCCGGTCGGCCCGTTTATCCGGACGGTGCGTCAGATCACATCCCTTCCCCGGACCGTAAGGCCGCTCTGCATCGTCTATGTCGGCTATGCCGAGGCACAAAAGCCGGCGCGCACGCAGTACGACGCGGGCCGCGTCCACTGGCAGAAATATGGGCAAAGTTATCCACCCCCTGCCGAGGAGGTTTAAACCGCGTTGCGGCATTTCCCCCCCATGATCCAGAATCTCCCCGCGGCTTTCTTCAAAAATGTCACCCAGGCCTTCCCTCCCGACGGCGAGCGCTGGCTGAACGACCTCCCGGACCTGCTGGACGAGGCTGCCCGGCGCTGGGAGCTGAAGCTGGATCTGGATGAGATTTTTCCCCTCTCCTACAACTACGTCTGTGCCGCCACCCGTGCGGACGGCACGCCCGTCATCCTGAAGGTAGGCGTCCCCAACCGCGAACTGACCAGTGAGATCAACGCCCTGCGCCTGTACGCCGGCCAGGGTGCCTGCCGTCTTCTGGAGGCGGATGCCGGAAAGGGCATGCTCCTCGAGGAGCGCGCCTTGCCCGGGACGCCGCTCGCCACTCTAAAGGATGACGACCAGGCCACGGGGATTGCCGCGGAGGTCATGTTGAAAATTCAGCGGCCTGTAAACGAACCGGAAAAATTCCTCAGCCTGCGCGACTGGTTCGACAAGCTGAAAGAGCTGCGCCCGCGCTTCGGCGGCACGACCGGGCCGTTTCCAGAAAAGAACATCGCCAGGGTCGAGGAATTGACCCGCGCCCTGTTTGCGGAAAACCGGAAGGAGGTGCTCCTGCATGGAGATTTCCATCATGACAATATCCTTCTCGCCGGCCGCGGCTGGCTGGTGATCGACCCGAAGGGCGTGATCGGCCCGGCGGAGTACGAGGTGGGGCCGTTCTTGATGAATCCCTGGGGGAAATTGCCGGAAGAGGCCAGCGCCGTACGCCGGACCCGGCGGCGCATCGTCATCCTGTCCGAACGGCTCGGCGTCGACCGGGAACGCCTGCAAGCCTGGGCCATCTGCCACAGCGTGCTGTCGGCGTACTGGGATCTGGCAGAGGATGGGACCGGCGGCGAGTACTCCCGGGCGTGGACGGAAATCTTCCTGGAAGCATGAAAAACGGCGGGATTGCACCCGCCGTCCTTTTTCGTGCGCCCAGCTTCCGCTCAATAGCGCAGTTCCTTGACCTCCGCGTCCGCCAACAGCTCTTCTGCCAGGGCGAGGTGATCCCCGGCGCGGCCATCGATCTCCCACAGGTCGCAGCGCAGGCCGTTCTGGCGCATGGGGTGGTGAGTGCGGATGACCATGCGGTGCTCGTGAAAGACGGCTTCGAGTTTCTCGTCTTTCCCGGGGTTGTCGACATAGGTGATCTCATAGGTGAGGGTTTCGTGGCCTTTTGAATCCAGCCAGCGGTCCAAGGGGGCGAAAAGCTCCAGGACGATGACAACCAGCACAGTGGCGATGAGGCTCAGGATATACTGACCCAGTCCAACCGACATCCCCAGGGCGGCGGCCACCCAGATGGACGAGGCGGTGGTCAGGCCTTTAAGCTTTCCCTCCGCGAACAGGATGACGCCCGCGCCCAGAAAGCCGACGCCGTTAACGATGTTAGCGGCGACACGCGAAGTGGCGGTATCCGTAAACCTCTCCGAAACAAGCGTGAATATGGTCGCGCCTACGGTAATGAGGGTGATCGTGCGTAATCCGGCGGACTTGCTGTGCAGCTCGCGATCGAAACCGATGATCCCGCCGACCAGGATAGCCATGAGCAGCTTGATCAGATCTTGAGCGGTAAAAATCCACATAGGCACCTCTTCATAAGCGACTGATCGAGGCAACCAGCCCTCTCTGCGGATCTTCGACCGGCCCTCCCCGCGACCTTGCCGGATCCGTTTTAATGAATAACGCCCAGCTTCTTCCCCACCGCCTTAAAGGCAGCCAGACCCTTGTCCAGATCCTTCTTGGCGTGGGCGGCGGAGATCATCACGCGGATGCGCGCCTTGCCCTGTGGCACGGTCGGATAGCCGATCGCCATGGCGAAGACGCCAGTCTCGAATAGCTCACGGCTGAACTGCTGCGCCAAAGGTGCCTCGCCGAGCATGACCGGCGTGATCGGGGTGGTGCTGAGGCCGGTGTCAAATCCCAGGGACTTCATTTCCGCCTTGAAATACCTGGTGTTGTCCCACAGCTTGTCCACCAGTTCGGTCGAGGCTTCCAGCAGGTCGAGGGCTGCAATGCAGGCCGCCGCGTCCGGGAGGGTGACCGCGGACGAGAACAGGAACGGGCGGCCGCGCTGGCGCAGCCATTCGACGACTGTGGCGTCCCCCGCCACCACCCCTCCCACCACGCCAAAGGCTTTCGAAAGCGTCCCGACTTCAACGTCCACTTTTCCATGCAGGTTGAAATGGTCGACGATGCCGCGGCCGCCCTTGCCGAGCACCCCCTCGCCGTGGGCGTCATCCACCATAAGCAGTAAATCGTAGGCTTTCGTCACCTCATAAATCTTATCGAGCGGCGCGACATCTCCGTCCATGCTGAAGACACCATCGGTGACCACCAGCGCCCGGCGGTACTGCGCCAGGTTTTCCTTGATCACCGCCTCCAGCGAGGCCGGGTCGCAGTGCTCATAAGGCAGGATCTTGGCCCCCGACAGGCGGCAGCCGTCGATGATGCTGGCGTGGTTCAAGCGATCGGAGAAGACCACATCTTCCTTGCCGACCAGCGCCGGGATGGTCGCCAGGTTGGCAGTGAAGCCGGACTGGAAGGTGATGGCCGCCTTGACACCCTTGAATGCCGCCAGGCGCTTTTCAAGCTCGAGGTGCAGGGTGGTCGTCCCGGCGATCGTGCGCACCGCCGCCGGACCGACACCCATCTCGTCCACAGCCTTCTTGGCCGCCGCGACCAGCTTGGGGTGATTCGCCAGGCCGAGGTAGTTATTCGAGCAGAAGTTGAGCACCTTTTTTCCGTCCACCACCAGCCACGCGCCCTGAGGCGAGCCAATGGTGCGGATGCGGGTATACAGGCCAGCCTTCTTGAGGTTTTCAATCTCCTGGGAAATCCAGTCAGTCTTCGTGGACATCGGAAACTCCTTTTATGGATTGATCAGATCATGACCGCCTTCGCTCATTCCCGTATAATCGGGGATTCATCTCCACTTCCATGCAAAACACCCAATCTTCAGGGCCCGCCGGACCGGCCCTCGACCTGCCCGTCTTTGGCAGCCTCCTCCGCCAGGAGGCCCATCTCGGCCAGTCCGGCCAGCACTTTGGACTGCGCCCCGGGCTTGACGACCACTGCTGCCGGGCCAAGCACGTCCCCCAGAAAACGCGCCATTTTCGAAGCGCGTAGTTCTTCCAGGACTTCGGGACTGGCCAGGCGCAGGATCACCTGGGACTCCAGACGGGCTTCCGTGCCCTTCCGCTCCCAGCGCTGCAAGGCGCGCAGGAACACCGGTGGGACCGGTGCAGCGGTGAACTTGCGCAGAAGCGTCAGCAGCTGTTCGATCTTCAGCCCCTGCTCTTTGGCGCGTTGGAGGGCAGACGGGGTGACCCGATAGCGGTACTCCTCGACCTTTTCGTCCTCCCAATCGCAGAAACGCGCGATCTGATAGCGCAGCGCCCGCGGCGCCAGGCGCGGTACAGATATCCGCCCTTGCGAGGAGACGTGCAGCCGGGCGGTCTCCTGGGAGGCTCGCTCCGAGCCGGTGCCGCCCAGCAAACGGGAAGCCGAGGGTGTCATGCGGAAGGCCGAGGGTGCCTTTTCCGGATCTGGCAGAGCCAGGTCCACGACCCCCAGCCAGTGCAGAGGGCCGGTGAGCAGATAGCGGATCAGGGCACCGTCCACCTCATCCCAGGCGACAAAGCCGCGCAAATAGACGCCGTCCGAAACCCGCTTGATAAACCAGGAGTCATAGTCTCCCGCTGGGCGCTGAAAATCAGAATATTTTTCCTTGATCAGGCGCACGAAGGCGTTCAGGCTCCACCACGTGCCCGTCGGAATGGGGCCAAGCAAACCGAGCAGGAAACGACGCGTGACTAGAGGTTGATTACTCCATTCCCCCTCACAAACCAGGCCCGGCAGCTGGTGCAGTTCGTTGAAGGTCTCGGAATTCAGCCAGGATTTCACCAGCCAGGCCAGCGCCTCGCCGCGCGAAGCGGCCAGGAAGTTCTTGATCGCCTCGAGCTGCGGGCCTTGATCGGCGATCAGGCCGGCGGCGACCAGGATCTCTCGCAGCACCTTTTCCGGCACAGACAGGTTCTCAGGGCGCGGGACCCCCTCCCAACCCAATCGCAGGGCCGCCAGCAGCGTGCAGGCGTCATCCAGGATCCGGTCGGAGGCCAGGATGATCTCTGTGCGTTCGATCGGTGTGGCCGGACGGCCAAGCGGTTCCTCGGGCGGTTCGGGCGCAGGAGGGGTTTTCGACGCGGTCGGTTTTTTCCCTTTCGCCCCCCCAGGCCTCACGAGAGGATGGATGAGCGGCATCAAATCGTTGGGGAGATAGGCAAATTCCTGCGCTCCGCTCGGTGTATCGAAAAAGGCCCGCGCCAGCAAGGCGCGGTAGTAGAGGGTCTCGGCCGCGGAGATTGGGTTAAGATGAATCTGGTCGCGATCGCGGCGGCCGGGTCCCACCTCGCGAATTTCCCCGTAGTGCCGGATAAATGTCGCCCAGGGCATGCGCCCCCCCTCCGCTGCCAGGGCGGCCAGGGCCTCCTGGGCCTCCGCGGGGAGGGTGCTGACGACTTCCCCGGCTAATTCTGGGACCAGAAGATCTGCCGCAAGTTCCTGGAAAGCCGGTTCGATCTCCACCGACTTCAATTCCACACCCCACAGCGAGGCCACGATGCGCAGGTGGCCGAGATCACGACCTTGCAGGGATTGAATCAGGTCAGGCATAGGATTTCAACTCAATAGACCAGCCGCACGGCGTTCGGAACAACCTGGATGGTGAGCTTCCGGACATCGGAATCGAAGCCGGCGAAAACCTCTCCATCCGTGTGAACGCACAGCGGGTTCCCAGCGGTCAGGGTCATCTCCCGGCAAACGCCCAAACGCACCTGCTTGAAGCGGCCGTGTGTACCGCGCATCACTTCCGGTATGATGCGCAGCATGAAGAGGCGGGAAATCCTGCCGATGGTCGCATAGTGGAGCAAACCATCGTCGACCCGGGCGTCGGGTGTGATCAGGAAGCCGCCGCCCTCGCGTTTCCCATTGCCCAATGCCAGCATCAGGGACGGCTGCGACCAGGCTTCCTGATCGGTCTGGACGCTCATGGGGATGGCGGTGAAGTTCAAGGCTATCGTCTGCAGGACGGCGACAAAGTACATCATGAACCCATGAACGAAATGGATCTTGCGGGAGCGCAGGTTGACGATGGCATCAAAGCCGGCCCCGCAGGTGTTATCAAAGTACTCGGTCCGGCCATGCTCGTCTTTCACCAGACCCACATCCATCCGTTTTGCCTGTCCTGCCAGGGCACGACGGGTAGCCTCCGGCAGGTCCAGGGGGATGCCCAGCGACTGAGCGAAGTCGTTTCCGGAACCGAGCGGAACGATCCCGATCGCCGGGCGCTTCTCCGCAGGGAGCAGCATCAAACCGTTGATGACCTCATGGATCGTCCCATCCCCCCCGAGCACCAACAGCAGGTCAAAGCCCTGTTCGCCTGTTTGGCGGGCGAGTTCAACGGCGTGGCCAGGATGGTCGGTGGTGACCCATTCGGCGTTGCCGGCCTTTTCAATGAGGGGTCGCAGCCCAGCTGCGATCTGCCCGGCATGATTGTGGTCAGCAATGGGGTTCAGGATAATCCTGACTCTTCGAGACACGAGGGGGCCTCCGCTGGATCTACTTGAATTATAGCCCGGACTGCAGAGCTTTAGTGGACCGAACCGCGTTCCGGTCCGCGTGCCTCGTTCCAGGTCAATGGAAAGATCTCGCGGGGATGACTAGAAGGTCCGGTCCGAAAACGGACCAGGACCTCCCCAACCGCCTTGAAATCCTCAAGGGGCAGCGGGGACGTGATGACTCAGCCAACAAACGTGTATAATCATTTTGTCCCGTTAAGGAGTCCTCATGAAGAAACCCAGATCGTCCCCGCCCCCCCGCGCCACGCCGCTTCTGCCTCGGAAAAGGGCCATCCTGATCGGCGCCTCCAGCGGGATCGGCGCGGCCCTGGCCAGACGGCTGGCCAGGGAAGGCTACACTCTGGCCCTGCTGGCAAGGCGCGAAGCGCGCCTGAGCGCGTTATGTGACGAGATCAACGCCGCCTGTGGTGAAATACGCGCAATCTGGTATGCCCACGATGTCACCGATTATGGCTCGGTCCAGGGGCTCCTGCAGAAGGCGCTTGCGGATCTGGGAGGTCTGGATCTATTTATTTACGATAGCGGTATCACCCTGCCCGGTGGATTCAAGCATTATGAATTCGACAAGGACCTGCGCACAACCGAGGTCAACTACCTGGGGGCCCTGGCCTGGCTGAACCCGGTGGCCGCTATGTTCCAGAGCCTGGGTGCGGGTCAGATCGTTGGCATCTCCTCGGTGGGCGGCGAACGCGGCCGGGTCAGCAATCCCGCCTACCAGGCCTCCAAGGCCGCCCTGACCTCCTACCTGGAGTCCTTGCGCAACCGGCTGACCCGGCGCGGCGTGCATGTCCTGACCGTCAAGCCGGGCCATGTTTCTACGGAGATGACCGCAGGGCAGAAGGGACTGTTCTGGGTCATCTCGGCTGATCAGGCTGCGGCGGACATCTGGAAAGCCATTCGGAAGCACAGGCAGGTGATCTATGTGCCCGCCCGCTGGGCCCTGGTCATGTTCATCGTGCGCAACACCCCTTCCTTCATCTTCCGACAAGTGAATTTCTAATATGACCCCACACCTGCCTCAACGCTCATTGACCTTTCTCGACAACTTCGGCCACTCACTGCGGTCTCCCGCCTATCTCTATCAGCCGGAGAATGCCGACGAGATCAGGTCGATCTTCCGGCTTGCCAAGCAGGAGGGGATGACGGTCACCCTGCGCGGAGCAGGCAAGAGCTACAATGACGCTGCCTTGAACGGCGGCGGGATCGTTTTGGACCTTCGCAAGATGAATCACGTTCTTGCCTGGGACCCCTCGAGCGGGGTGGTCTGCCTCGAACCGGGCATGACCCTGGAGCAGTTATGGCAGCACGTCCTGCCCTCCGGCTGGTGGCCGCCGGTCGTCTCCGGCACGATGACCACCACCCTGGGCGGCTGCCTGGGCAGCAATATCCACGGGAAGAACAACTTCCGCATGGGACCGATCGGCGAGCATGTGATCGAATTCACCGCCCTCCTTCCGAGCGGCGCGAAAATCACCTGCACCCCGAAGAGGAACGGCGAACTGTTCCGGGCCATGATCGGGGGCTTGGGGATGTTAGGGGTTTTTACCTCCATCACCCTGCAGATGAAGAAAGTCGTTTCAGGGCTGCTCCAGGTTCACGCCTGGAACGCGCCGGACCTGAAGGCGCATCTGGACGACATTTTGGAGGCCGCTCCCCAACACGACTACACGGTTGGCTGGCTGGAAGCCACCGCCGGTGGTAAAGGCCTGGGCCGTGGTCAGCTCCACACCGCCGACTACCTCAAGGAAGGCGAGGACCCGCAGGCGGCAAAAACCTTGCAGGTGTCCTACCAGACCCTGCCGTCGCGCTTCTTCGGCCTGGTGCCAAAATCGGTCCTGCACTACTTCATGGCGCCCTTCGGGAACAACTTGGCCTGGTCGGCGGTCGACACGGTCAAGTACTTCATCGGCCGGGAGAAGACCTACCGTCAGTCCCACGCCGCCTTCCACTTCCTGCTTGACTACGTCCCGCACTGGGAGCTGGCCTACGGGCGCGGCGGGCTGATCCAGTACCAGTCCTTCCTGCCGAAGGAGACCGCCCTGGAAGCCTGGACGGAGATGCTGAAGATATCCCGGCAGCGCGGCCTGCCCTCCTACCTGGGGGTGACCAAGCGCCACCGGCCGGACGCATTCCTGCTGACCCACGCCGTGGACGGCTTCTCGCTTGCCCTGGATTTTAAGGTCACGGACCGGAACCGGCCCGGACTCCACCGCTTGCTCCAGGACTTCGACCGCGTCGTCCTGGAGGCCGGCGGGCGCTTCTACTTCGCCAAGAACAGCGAAACGACCGCTGAGACCACTCGCTGCTTCCTGGGCAAGGAGGCGATCACCAAATTCCGCAGCCTGAAAAAGCGCTGCGACCCGGACACGTTGCTCGAGTCAGACCTCTACCGGCGCATATTCGAGGAGTGACTCACCAGGGCGGGCAGTCTGCTGTACACCCTGGCAAGATGTGGTTGAAGAGTGAATATTCCACTTCGTGGGTAAACAATCCAGCATGGATATTTCCAGGAAAATAGCTCTGGGCGGGCAGACCGGGCCAGCTGCTGCCAATGAGATTTGACATTTTCAGGTAAAGTCTGTAAACTAGGGATGGTTTTCAAGAAATAAATCAGGAGGAACCATGGCAGCTCAATTCCAACTCACGATGCGTTCCGGGCCGAACCCCGGCAAGGTCTTTCCACTGGAAGCGGCAGAGATCACGGTCGGCCGCGATACCAGCAACGGAATAGCGATCAATGACGCCGAAGTCTCACGCAGGCATGCCAAGCTGACCTTGCAGGGCAACGCCTATGCACTGGAGGACCTCGGTTCGACCAATGGGACGTTCGTCAATGGAACACGTCTCAGCGGACCGTTTACCCTGAAGACGGGTGACACCGTCTCCTTCGGCGAGAACATCGTGCTCCTGTACGAGGCTGCCTTCGACCCGAATGCAACCATGGCCGCTCCCGCCAAGCCCGCCAAGGCGCCCATGGCCCCCATGCCCGCTGCGGCACCCGCCGCCGCACCTGCCGCGGCAGCTCCGCTGCCTTCCTATTCCGGCCAGGTGCCTGCCGGACCTGCCCCTGTCCCGGCAGCAGGCAAGAAGTCCGGGGCCGGCAAGGTCGTGATCATCGTGATCGCCATCCTGCTGGTGTGCTTGATCCTGGCCTGCGTGGCGCTCTTCCTGTGGGTGGATGCCGACAAGACCGGCGCCCGCTGGTGCATGCTGCCCTTCCGCTTCATCGCCGAGTTGGTGGGGGGAGTCTGCCAGTAATCCTCTAAAACCGCCTCCCGCAGGGTGATCCTGCGGGAGGTTTTTTTATACCGGGAAAAGCTTCGAGATCCAATCCAGCCAGTTCAAGGTCTGACCGGTGGTTGGGTAATCCCCGCTGGACAGTTCACGCTGGGCGCGTAGCAGGAGCCATTCGAGCAGACGATTATCCCAACCGGACGGGCGGCGCAGCATATCCGCCACGATATGGTTGTTGCGCATGGCAGTCCCATCCGGCAGCCAGGCGTTCATGAAATACGCGGATGGGTCGAATCTCTGCTGATAGGCGTCGGCGGCAGCGTAGAAACGCTCGCTTAGCTGCAGATCCGTGCGGATCGCCTCAGGCACCGTCTGAGACTTCAAATACGCCTGATAACCCGCCTCCATCTCGCTGAATGAGATCCCCAGGTGTTGACGCAGGGAACTGTCCATATCATCGGAGGCACGACTTCCCTGCGGGGATGGGATATCGCGGTAGAAAGTATTGAACGCCTGCCAGCCATAGGTTTCGACCAGGTATTTCACCAGGCCGGCGGCTTCCAGGTATCCGATTTCGTGCTGCTGGTTGTAGAAATCATCCGCCAGGGTCCGCATCGGGATGTACCAGCCCAGGGGGAGCAGGGCCGCGGCGCGCGGCCCGATCGGCTCCGGTTTGAAATGTCCGCCGCTCAGGTAGACGGCCAGCCCCTCCTGCAGCATGGAGGGCCGGAATTTGCCCCCCAGCGTGCCGTCATAGTAGTGGACGAACTCATGGTGCAGGATAATGCCAAGGTCGCTGTCCATGTAGTTCCCATCCAGGTAGGAGACGTAGACCCCGTCCGAGGTAAAGCCGCCGTGACCGAGCACGCGCGGCAGGAATGTCAGAGGGATCAGCGTATCCAGGTGGGTATGGAACTGCGCGGCGACCTCGGCAGACTGCTCATCCGCAATCTGGCCGAGACGGCCGATATCGCGCGCCGCGTCCGTGCCGGTGATGTAATAGATGTCACAACAGACGGTTGTGGTGGACGTCCAGTGAGCCGCAGGCTCCGGCGGCGGGACCTGGGAGGCCGGGTGCAAACTGAATGTTTCGGTCCAGGTCGTGCCGTCGGGCAGGACGGTGAAGGTCAGTGGATAGGCAGCGACCTGCAGGTCGTGGGTGTCCCAGACCCAGTACAGAGCCGCCTCAACGCGGCCCCCGATGCCGAAGGGCTGGAAGTCCGCCTCACCGATCTCCCGGCCCTGGAAATCAACCTTTACACGTTGACTGCCGGTATCGAACGCGCCTGGCGAGAGCACCTCAAAGCTGACCCGGTCTCCGACATACAGCGGCCCGTCCGGATGGGTGAGGACCGTAAATTTCGCGATCGGCCCAGCCGGGCCGCACGCTGCCAGGAGTAGCAGCAAGATCAGGATCAAACGGCGCATTTTCGCATTATAAACGACATGCCGCCGGCTACCAAGATGCCAGGCCGCCTGGGCGGCCTAAGCCAGGGCAGGAAAGAGGAGTTCAATGTCGGCTCATTTGCAGTAGAATAGGCAAGATGAGCGAGGCCCATTCGGATGTCTGAACTCCATCCCTCCCGATCCCCGCGCTGGGGATCCATGACCAAGCTGGTCGTCGCCCTGACCGCGGTTGCGCTTCTTGGCATCCTGCTGATCCGCTACCATGCCATTCTGGGACCTTTGATCCTGGCGGTGGTGATCGCCTACCTGCTGCAGCCCTTCGCGACATACATCGAACGCAAGGCCTCGCTCTCCTGGGGAATGACGGTCAACCTGATCTACCTGGTATTTGTTATTCTGGTCATCGGCCTGGCATTCTGGGGGGGCGTCGGGCTGATCCAGCAGATCGAGAGCCTGATCGTCACCATCCAGCAGGCCATCAACAACCTGCCCGGATTCATCACCGATCTGTCCGGAAAAGTCTATCATTTCGGCCCGTTCCTGCTGGACTTCTCAAAGTTCGATTGGGGCTCCTACGGCCAGCAGATCCTTTCTTATGTCCAACCCACCCTCGGGCGTCTCACGAATCTGGTCGCGACCCTCGCCACGAGCGCGGCTTCCACCCTCGGCTGGACCGCTTTCGTCCTGTTTGTCTCCTATTTCATCCTGTTTGAAAGCGGGGACTTGAGAGGCCGCATCATCCCGATCGAGATCCCGGGGTACGCTGAGGACATCCGCCGTCTGAACAATCAGCTGGGCCGCATCTGGAATGCCTTTCTGCGCGGCCAGATGATTATCTTCCTGGCCTCGACCGTGGCCTACACCCTTGTGTTCAGCCTCCTGGGCATGCGCTTTGCGATCGGCCTGGGACTCCTGTCCGGTTTTGCCAACTTTCTGCCCTACATCGGACCGGCGATCAGCTGGATCGTCATCGGCCTGGTCACTTATTTTCAGGGAGCCAACCCCCTGGGACTGGTGCCGCTTGGTTACGCGGCCGTTTCCGTCCTCGTAGCCATCGTGATCCAGCAGATCTTCAGTCTGGTGACCACCCTGATCATGGCGGAATCCCTGAAGGTCAATCCAGCCATTGTCCTGATCGCGACTATTATCGCCGCCGACCTGTTCGGACTCCTGGGCCTCTTCATCGCCGCCCCGCTGGTGGCGACCCTGAGGCTGTTCGGCCAGTATGTATTCCGCAAGATTTTCGACATGGACCCCTGGCCGGCCGAGGCGGAGATCCCCACGAAAAAGCGCCCTCGATTAAGATTTAACACGATCAAAAAGCGTTGGCGTGCGTTCCGACAAAAGAGAGCTTGAGTTGCCTGGCCGGGTTTTAAGGAGCAGCCGGCCCGAAAACCGCATCTGATCAAAAATCAAGAAGGAGGCCTGATGGCAAAGTCCGACCCCGAACCCACCACGGAAACCATGGCGGAAACTGAAAACTACCTGGCGTGGAAAGCCGCTGAACCCGATGGCGAAACAACCTATCACATTGAACTCAACAGCATCACCCTGCACTTCTTTAAAGAGGAGTGGGACGAATTCCTTGAACTGGTACGCACCTTGATCTAAGCCGGGGCCCATGATCGAGAACCAAGCGATTACCGACATCCCGGGGATTGAAGTCGGGCATGCGCAGGATGAGGAGGCGCTCACCGGCTGCACTGTCATCCTTTGCCGCCAGGGTGCAGTTGCCGGGGTGGACCAGCGCGGCGGCGCGCCCGGGACCCGCGAGACCGACCTGCTCAATCCCATCAATCTCGTGGAGAAAGTCCACGCCATTCTGCTTGCCGGCGGCTCGGCCTTCGGCCTGGACGCCGCGACGGGCGTGATGCGTTATCTCGAGGAGCAGAAGATCGGATTCAAGGCGGGTCCGGCGCGCGTCCCCATCGTACCGGCGGCGATCCTCTTTGACCTGGACCTGGGCCGCGCCGACCGACGCCCCGATGCCGACATGGGCTACATGGCGGCCAAGTCTGCCCGGACCGGTCCGGTGGCGGAAGGCAACGTCGGTGCCGGGACAGGCGCCTCCGTAGGCAAGATCTTCGGCCATGCGGGTGCGATGAAGTCCGGCCTGGGCACCGCCAGCCTGGAGATCGGCGGGGGCATCCGGGTGGGCGCGCTCGTGGCAGTCAATGCCTTCGGTGACGTCGTCGACCCTCAGACCGGTCAGGTGGTCGCGGGAGCGCGCCCGGCAAAACTCGGCCCGGTCAGGCTCGGCGGCGCAGGGCAGTTCGCCGGCACCCTGCAGGTGATGAGGACCCTCACCGGCCGGGCGGTACTGGGCCTGGCGGCGCGCAGCAATACCGTCATCGGGGTGGTGGCCACCAATGCCCGCTTCGACAAAGCGCAGATCACCAAGGTCGCCCAGATGGCCCAGGACGGCCTGGCACGCACGGTCCGTCCCTCCCATACCATGCTGGATGGCGACACGCTCTTCGCTCTTTCCGCCGGCCAGAAAAAGGCCGATGTGAGCCTGGTCGGGGCATTCGCCGCTGAAGTGCTATCGCAGGCAATCCTGCGCGCCGTGAATACAGCCAGGCCAGCCGGCGGTCTACCCTCCGCCAGTGCCTAGGATAATCGAGTAGGGAGCGGTGACTAGCCGCCCCCTCTCACACCACCGGACATGCGGGTCCGCATCCGGCGGTTCAATAAGAATAACGTAGTTTGAAGTATCGTTCTGCAATGCTTTCCAGCCC